>DASSVR010000046.1:0-27084 GCA_035705945.1 Solirubrobacterales bacterium | reverse complement strand
CAAAACCCCTCTACTTTCGTAGTTGTCGGCGGTCTTCCTAGCTCGCTCATCGAGGAGCCGAGGCGGCTGCGAGTTTCCTAGCGTGTCCCAGGTTGGGTTGCCCTGGCCGCGATTAGGGAGAGGGTGCCGGTCGTAATGCCGGCATCGCGAACGAATGCTTCCTGGGTTGCGCCGCGCTTCTCGCGAAGCTGGCGGACAGTCTCGCCGAGGGCCGGTTGGGGTCGCTCTGAGCGGCGCATCGACGGAGGAACCACAGGAAGCCCTACGAATCCCTACAAACCCATCGTCTTGCCGACGATCTCTTTCATGATCTCGTCGGTGCCGCCGCCGATGGGGCCTAGGCGGGCGTCGCGGACGGCGCGCTCGATGCCGTACTCGCGCATGTAGCCGTAGCCGCCGTGGATCTGGAGGGACTGGTCGGCGATGTCGAGGACGGCGCGCTGGGTCATCAGCTTGGCCATCGAGACCTCCTGGATGCAGTCCTGGCCGGTGTGGAAGAGGCGGAGGGCGTTGTAGGTGAGGGCCCGGCAGGCTTCGGCGCGGGTGGCCATCTCCGCTACGTGGTGGCGGATCGCCTGAAACTTGCCGATCGGGCGGCCGAAGGCTTCGCGGTCGAGGGCATAGGCGACGGTGATTTCGATCAGGCGCTGCATGGCGCCGACGGCGCCGATCGCCATCAGCAGGCGCTCCCAGGCGAAGTTGGCCATGATCAGCTTGAAGCCGCCATTCTCCTCTCCCAGCAGGTTCTCGGCCGGGACCTCCACGTCGCTGAAGGAGATTTCGCCGGTGTCGGAGGAGTGCCAGCCCATCTTCTCCAGCTTGCGGCTGACCTCGTAGCCCGGCATCTCGCGCTCGAGCACGAGGAAGGAGATCCCACCATGGCCGCCCTCCTCGGTCGTCTTGCAGGCGCAGACGAGGAAATCGGCGCGCACACCGTTGGTGATGAAGGTCTTGGCGCCGTTGACGACGTAGGTGTCGCCATTGCGCTTGGCGGTGGTAGTGAGGGAGGCGACGTCGGAGCCGGCGCCGGGCTCGGTGATCCCCAGCGCGCCGATCTTCTCGCCGGCGATCCCGGGCACCAGCCAGCGCCGCTTTTGCTCCTCGGTGCCGAAGTTGAAGATCGGCGGCATCGCGATCGAGGTGTGGGCGTTGAGGCCGGCGGCGACGCCGCCGGAGCCGCCCGAGCGCGCCAGCTCCTCGACCCAGACTGCGTCGTGCAGGTGGGTCCCGCCCTGGCCGCCGAGCTCCTCGGGGAACTTGAGGCCGAGGAAGCCGAGCTCGGCGCAGCGGGCGAAGAGCTCGCGGGGGAATTCTCGCGCCGCCTCCCACTCGTCGACGTGGGGCGCGATCTCCTTGGTGACGAAGCGGGAGACCGCCTCGCGCAGCTCCTCGTGCTCCTCGCCGAACGGCGGAAGGGGGGCGCGGACGCCGCTGTCCTTGACGACGGTCATGCCTTCTCCGCGCCCGCGGCGGGCGCTTCCCAGTCCTCGAGCATCCTGTAGCCCCTGCCCTCATGGTCGAAGCCGAGCAGGTCGCCTTGCGGGTTCTTCTTGCCGCCGTGGTGGTAGGCGCGCACCTCGGCGATCCTCCCGTCGCGAATCAGGAACCACTCGGTGCCGCGGTCGAGGCGCTCCGCCCCGCTCTTCGGGTCGCGCCAGGTCATCGTCCACTCGATCGCCACCTGGTCGCCCTGCTCGATCAGGTTCTCGATGTACCACTGGGCGTCGATCGTCGAGACGCCTAGAGCAGCATAGCCGCCGATCGTTTCCGCACCCTCGTGGGGGCCGAGACGCGTGTAGTAGTGGACGGCGTCCTCGGTGAAGTGCGAGGAGACCGCTTCGGCATCGCCGGTGTTGAGGGCCTCGTAATAGGCGCGGACACGCTCTGCGCCAGTCATGTGACGAAGTTGTTGCTATAAATTTGCAGACAACGCATTTCTCGTATGACTTTGCTCGATAGCGTGGAGGGCATGGAGCGAACGATGTGGACCGACGAGCGACTCGACGACCTGGCCCAAAAAGTCGATGCCGGATTCGAGCGGGTCGATGCCGACATTCGAGAATTGCGGTCCGACATCGGTGAAGTCCGCACTTTGATGTTCCAGCTGTGGGGAACGAACATGCTTGCGATCCTCGCCACGATCGCCACCGTCATCGTCACCAGCAGCTGACGCGCTCGCCTACAGCCCGTAGCTCCGGCCGATCACGTCGAGCATGATCTCGTCGGTCCCGGCGCCGATGCGGTTGAGGCGGACGTCCCGGTAGGCGCGCTCGATCTCGTACTCCTTCATGTAGCCGTAGCCGCCGAGGATCTGGACGCACTCGTCGGCGACCTCGCAGGCGATGCGGGAGGCGAAGAGCTTTGCCATCGTGATCTCGCGTACGGGGTACTCGCCGTTGGCGAAGCGCCAGGCGGTCGCGTAGGTGAACTGCTTCGCCGCCTCGGTCTTGGTCGCCATCTCGGCGAACTTGTGGCGGATCGCCTGGAACTTGCCGATCGGGCGGCCGAAGGCTTCGCGCTCCTTCGCGTAGTCGAGGGTCTTTTCGATCATCCGCTCCGCCCCCGCGTGGCAGCCCGCGGCGGCGACCAGCCGCTCGCCCTGGAGCTCCCAGGCGATGTGGTAGAAGCCCTTGCCCTCCTCGCCGAGGATCGCGTCGGCGGGGACGCGGACGTCTTCGAAGGCGAGCTCGCCGGTGTCGGAGGCGTGCATCCCCATCTTCTCCAGCTCGGCGGAGACGGTGAAGCCGGGCACGTGGTTGCCTTCCTCGTCGCGAAGGTCGACGACGAAGAGGGTGATGCCGGCGTGGCGCTCGCCCGGGTCGGTCTTGCAGACGAGGACGATGAAGTCGGCGCGCGGCCCGTTGGTGATGAAGGTCTTGGAGCCGTTGATCACGTACTCGTCGCCGTCGCGGATCGCGGTGGTGCGGATGGCGGCGACGTCCGAGCCGGCGCCGGGCTCGGTGATCCCGAGGCAGGCGACCTTCTCGCCCTTCAGTCCCGGTTCCAGGTACTTCCGCTTCTGCTCCTCGGTTCCGAGCAAGTGGATGGGGGGGAGGGCCATGTCGCTCTGGACGGCGAAGCCCATGTTGGTGCCGCCGGAGCCGGAGTAGCTCATGCACTCGGCTCGCACCAGCGAGTAGAAGTAGTCACCGCCCTGGCCGCCGTACTCCTCCGGGAAACAGAGGCCGAGGAAGCCGAGGTCGCCGGCCCGCTTCAGCTTCTCGGTCGGCCAGTAGGTGTCCTCCCATTCGTTGCGATGCGGCCACAGCTCCTTTTCCACCCACGAGCGCATCGACTCGCGCAGGTCTTCGTGCTCCTGGGTGAAGATGAAGTGCTTGCGCCCGGCTTCGAAATCGGGCTTGATGACGCTGGAGCTGTCGCTGGTCGCGGTCGCCACTGTCTCTCCTCCTCGTCGTTGGCAAAGTGGACAGTAGCACTTCTCACTTTCGATGAGGTTAAGCTATGGTCCGTATCCGGATGAGCCAGGGAGACTTCGAGAAGATCGCCTACGGGGTCGCGGACGGCGTCGCCACGGTGACGCTGAACGATCCCGACAAGCGCAACATGCTCTCGGCCCAGATGCTGGTTGAGCTGGTCGAGGCGATGAAGCGGGCGCGCGACGACGGCGAGGTCCGCGCCGTCGTCCTCACCGGCGCGGGCGACAAGGCCTTCTGCGCCGGCGCCGACCTCGGCGGCTTCGCCGCCGATGCGCCACTGATCGCCAAACACTTCGCCTCCGACCTCTTCCTCGAGTTCTTCCGGCTGATGCCGCGGCTGGGCAAGCCATCGCTCTGCGCCGTCAACGGGCACGTGCTCGCGGGCGGCATGGGCCTCGCCCTCTCGTGCGACCTGGTGATCGCCAAGGAGGGCGCGACCTTCGGCACGCCCGAGATCAACGTCGGCGCCTTCCCCTACATGATCATGTCGATCATCTACCGCAACGTCCCGCGCAAGAAGGTCAACGAGATGATGCTGCTGGGCGAGCGGCTCTCGGCGGAGCAGGCAGTCGAGTACGGGCTCGCCAACAAGGTGGTGCCGGCGGCCGAGTTCGACGCCGCGGTCGAGGAGTGGGCGACCAAGCTCGCCTCAAAGAGCCCGGTGCTGATGCGGCTCGGCCACGACGCGATGTACCGGCAGCAGGATATGGCGCTCGACGACGCGCTCGAGTTCCTCCGCTCGCAGCTCTCGCTCACCTTCACCACCGAGGACATCGTCGAGGGGGTCAGCGCCTTCTTCGAGAAGCGCGACCCGCAGTGGAAAGGGAGGTAGCTGATGGCGAGCACCGAGCAAGAGCCGAAGCACCTCCTGCCGGGCACCGCCCCGCTGAGCGAGCTGACCGAGCAGCTGCACCAGCGACGGGAGAAGACCAAGCTCGGCGGCGGCGAGGAGAAGATCGCCAAGCAGCACGAGCGCGGCAAGATGACGGCCCGGGAGCGGATCGACCTGCTGGCAGACGAGGGCACCTTCGTCGAGATGGGGATCCACGGCCGCCCCCACTTCGCCCAGCGGGCGATGGACGGTGTCGAGGCGCCCGCCGACGGCGTCATCACCGGCTGGGGCGACGTCGACGGCCGCCCCTGCTGCATCGCCGCCTACGACTTCACGGTGATGGCTGGCTCGATGGGGATGACCGGCGAGCTCAAGGTCACCCGCCTGCGCGAGATGGCGCTGCAGAAGCGGATGCCCTTCATCTGGCTGCTCGACTCCGCCGGCGCCCGCATCCAGGAGGCGGCGGGCTCGCTCTTCGCCGGCTCCGGCCACCTCTTCCGCGAGGAGGTCGAAATGTCGGGGGTGATCCCGATGGTGGCGGCGATGATGGGCCCCTGCGCCGCCGGCACCGCCTACATCCCGGCGCTATCGGACTTCGTACCGATGGTCTCCGGCCAGGGGGCGATGGCGCTCGCCGGCCCGCACCTGACCCAGGCCGTCACCGGCGAGGAGATCTCGATGGAGGAGCTCGGCGGCGCCAAGGTCCACTGCCGCAAATCCGGGGTCGGGGACCTCGAGGTGAAGGACGACGAGGAGTGCATCGCCGCCGTCAGGAAGTACCTCTCCTACTTCCCGGCCAACTGCGAGGAGAAGCCGCCGGTCACCGAGGCATCCGACCCGATCGAGCGCATGTCGGAGAAGCTGATGGAGATCGTGCCGGAGTCCTCGCGGCAGCCGTACGACATGTACGACGTGATTCGCGAGATCGTCGACGACGGCGACTGGTTCGACCTGAAGCCGAAGTTCGCCCGCAACGTGATCACCTGCTTCGCTCGCTTCGGCGGCCAGCCGGCGGGGATCGTCGCCAACCAGCCCAAGCACCTGGCCGGCGTTCTCGACAACGACTCGGCCGACAAGGCGGCCCGCTTCATCAACCTCTGCGACGCCTTCAACATCCCGCTCGTCTTCCTCCAGGACGTGCCCGGCTTCATGGTCGGCTCGAAGGTCGAGCACGCCGGGATCATCCGCCACGGCGCGAAGATGCTCTACGCGGTAAGCCGCGCCACGGTGCCGAAGGTGACGGTGGTCGTCCGCAAGGCCTACGGCGCCGGCTACTACGTGATGTGCGGCAAGGCCTACGAGCCGGACCTGATCGTCGCCTGGCCCGGCGCCGAGATCTCGGTGATGGGGGCCGAGGGCGCCGTCAACATCATCGGCCGCTCGGCGATTGAGGCCTCCGACGACCCGGAGGCGACCCGGGAGGCGATGCTGGACGCCGTACGCCAGCAGATCGACCCCTACCTCTCCGCGGGCAACGCCCTAATCGACGACATCATCGACCCCCGTGAGACGCGGCCGACGATCGCGAAGGCGCTGCGGATGGCGCGTAACAAGCACATCGAGAAGCCGAAGAAACGGCACGGGGTGATGCCGGTATGAGCAGCTTCGACGACCCGGTGATCATCAGCTGCTCGATCAGCGGCGTGATCGCCAACCGCGACCAGTGCCCGGCGATCCCCTACACCCCCGAGGAGTACGCGGCGGAGGCGCGCCGCGCGGTCGACGAGGGCGCTTCGCAGATCCACATCCACGCCCGCAAGCCCGACGGGACCCCCTCGTATGAGGTTGAGGACTTCAAGGCGATCACCGAGGCGATCCTGGCCGAGGTCGGCGACGTGATCGTCAACTACTCGACCGGGGCGATCGGGATCCCGATCGAGAAGCGGCTCGAGTACCTGCGGGCGCTGCGGCCCGACGTCGCCGCGCTGAACATGAGCTCGATGAACTACGCCAAGTACTCGCCGCGCCGCAAGGACTTCGTCTTCAAGGCCGTCTTCGAGAACAGCTTCGACACGATCATCGAGTTCCTCACCGCGATGCGCGACCTCGGGATCAAGCCCGAGCACGAGTGCTTCGACTCGGGCCACGTCGCCAACCTCGACCCGCTGGTCGACATGGGGCTGCTGGAGCCGCCGCTGCAGATCTCGCTGGTGATGGGGGTGACCGGCGGCATCCGCCCGACCCCGCGCAACGTAAACCTGATGTCCGACCAGATCCCCGGCGGCCCGGAGGGGCCGAACCAGTGGCAGGTGATCGGGATCTCCCGCGACCAGTGGAAGCTGCTCGCCTCTTCGCTGGTGCTGGGCGGCAACGTCCGCGCCGGGGTCGAGGACAACCTCTACCTGCCGAACGGCGAGATGGCGAAGTCGAACGGGGAGCTGATCGCCAAGGCGCGGCAGATGGCCGAAGACGTCGGCCGCCGCCCGGCCAGCGTGGCCGAGGCGCGCGAGCTGCTCGGAGTGCCGAGGCGAGCCGGGGTTTGAACGTGGCGGTCTCGATCCACCGCGCCGGCGTTTCCTGGGACGGTGGTGAGGAGGGGGACGTCCGTGCCCACGACGTTCTGCTCGGCACCCAAACTCTGCCCAGCTCCTCGGCGGCCGAGCTCGGCGGCGACGACTCGAAGTCCAACCCCGAGGTGCTGCTGGTCGCGGCGCTCTCCAGCTGCCACATGCTGTGGTTCCTGGCCCTGGCGCGGAAACGAGGGTTCGAGGTCGCCTCCTACGAAGACGACGCCGAAGGCACGCTCGACGGCAAGAGCTTCTCGGTGGCGACTCTGCGCCCGCGGGTTCGCTGGGCGGGTGACCCGCCGCCTCCGGAGGCGATCGAAGCGCTCCACCACCGCGCCCACCAGCTCTGCTTCATCGCCAACTCGGTCAACTTCCCGGTGGAGGTCGAGCCGGGGTGAGCCGCGACCTTCCGCTCAGCGACGTCAAGGTCCTCGACCTGACGCGCCTGCTGCCGGGCGGCTTCTGCTCGCTGCTGCTCGCCGACCTCGGGGCAGAGGTGCTGAAGGTCGAGGACACCGGGATGGGCGACTACATCCGCTGGGCGCCTCCCTACTACGGCGGCGAGGAGCAGCAGGCGCTCGGCACCCGCTCCTCGCTCTACCTCTCGCTCAATCGGGGCAAGCGCTCGATCCGGCTCGACCTCAAGAGTGATGGGGGTAGGGAGGCGTTGCTGCGCCTGGTCAGCTCCCACGATGTCGTCCTCGACGGTTTCCGGCCTGGGGTTCTCGACAAGCTCGGCGTCGGCTACGAGCGGATGCGGGAGGTCAACCCGCGGGTCGTCTACTGCGCGATCACCGGTTACGGCCAGGACGGGCCCTACGCGCAGCGGGCCGGGCATGACATGAACTACCTCGGCCTCGTCGGGCTACTCGGCCTGACCGGCTCGAAGGACGGCCCGCCAGTCCAGTCGGCGGGGCAGATCGCCGACCTCGGCGGCGGCGCCTTGATGGCCGCCTTCGGGGTGATGGCGGCGCTGCATGAGCGCGAGCGCTCCGGCGAGGGGCAGATGGTCGACGTCTCGATGGCCGACGGCGCGCTCTCCTGGCTGGCGCTGGTCGCCGGCCGCTACTTCTGCGACGGTGAGGTGCCGCGGCGCGGCGAGCAGCAGCTCGCCGGCGGCCTGCTCTGCTACCTGCCGTATGAGGCGGCAGACGGCTGGGTCACCTGCGGCGCCCTGGAGCCGAAGTTCTGGGCCGCCTTCTGCAATGGCGTTGGCCGTCCCGACCTGATCGAGAAGCAGTTCGAGGCGCCGGGGTCGGAGGCATGGGCCGAGGTCGCGGGCATCTTCCGCACGCGCACGCGCGAGGAATGGCTCGCCTTCAACGACGAGAACGACTGCTGCATCGAGCCGGTGCTCGACCTCGACGAGGCGCTCGACTCGGAGCTGGTGCGGGCGCGGGAGATGGTGGTCGAGCTCGAGCAGCCCGAGCTGGGGACGGTGCGCCAGCTCGGCCATCCGGTCAAGCTGAGCCGCACGCCCGCCGACCCGAAGCGCCCCGCACCCGCCTTCGGCGAGCACACCGACGAGGTCCTGCGTGAGGTCGGATATTCGGAGGACGAGATCACCGCGCTGAAGCAGGCCGGCGTTGCGGCCGGTCCAACCGCCGAGCCTCAGGGAGAGTTCCGCGCGTGAGCGCGAACGGCAACACCGATACCCAACAGAACCAGCTGCTGCGGATGCGGGAGCTGGCCGAGGCCTCCGGGGTCCCCGCGCCGACGATCAAGCACTACCTGCGCGAGGGCCTGCTGCCGGAGCCGGTCAAGACCAGCCGCAACATGGCCTACTACCCGCCCGAGTTCGTCGAGCGGATCAAACTGATCAAGCGCCTGCAGGAGGAGCGCTACCTGCCGCTGAAGGCGATCAAAAATGTCCTCGACGAGGGCCCGGACCGGGCGAACGCAATGCTCGAGCTCGGCGACCAGATCCTCGAGCGGGCTCTTGCCGGCGAGCGCACGCGCACCAGCGCCGCCGAGGTCCGCAAGCGCTACGGCGTCCCCCAGGAGGTCCTCGACCGTCTCGCCGAGCTCGAAGTGCTCACCCCCAACAGCCGTGGCTACTCGCCCTCGGACGTGACGATCATCGAGGCGATCAGCCGCTTCCGCGCGGGGGGCTACGACGAGGCGATCGGCTTCACCGTCTACGACACCCTCCGCTACAAAGCCGCCCTCGAAGAGCTGGTCCGCCAGGAGGTCGACATCGTCATGGAGCGGCTGGCGGGGGAGGTGCCGCCGGAGCGGGTGGTCGAGATGCTCGAAGTCGGGGCGCAGCCGCTGAAGGACCTGATCGCGGCCCTGCACACGAAGCTGATGGTCGCCGAGCTCGAGCGGCGCGGTTAGGAGGGGTTGGCAAAACCCCCGCGCACGTCTGGCGGCGCGGGTCACCCGCGATCGCCGGCGCTCGAGCCGATCGCCGCGCGCTCGGCTTCGATGTCGTCGAGGCAGATGAACGCTTCGGTTTCGCGAGCCACACGCTCCGCCTCGTCGAGCGCCTCGGCCGCCCCCTCGCGCCCGGCGGTGTTCAGCGCGCGGGCTAGCGCAAGCAGCGCCAGCGGAAGGCTCCAGCCGAGGCCCCGCTCGCGGGCCACGCCGGCCGCCCGTTCCGCCACCTCGACGGCGTCGTCGACCCGGCCGACCCCGGTCAGCGCCCGGGCGCGGAGCTGCGCCCGCCAGGCCTCCATCTCGCCACCCACCTTCATCGCCTCGCGGTAGATCCGGTCGGCCTCCTCGATCGAAGCCAGCGCGTCCTCGTATTCCTCGGTCGCCAGCTGCGCCCAAGCGAGGTTGGCGAGTGCGAGGCTGCGCGAGAAGACCTCGCCGATCCTCTCCGTCAGCTCGCAGTTGCGCCTGGCGACCGCCAGCGCTCCCTCGGCGTCTCCCCGCATCGCAAGCAGCCCAGCCTGGTTGCTGCGGATCCAACTCGCCGTCTCGGCGTCGTCGGCGTCGAGCGCCATTCGCAGGGCGCGGTCGAAGAACTCGGCGGCGGCATCGAGGTCGCCGCGCTCACGACGGGACATTCCCTTCCCCATCTGCGCCCAGGCCATCGGGCTGTGGAGGATGATCCCCGCCCCCACCGACGGATCGCCTCCGGTCAGCTCGATCATCTCGTCGAGGGCGTGCTCGAATCCGGCGAAGTCCCCGGCACACAGATAGGGGTAGGCGCCCGCCGCCCGGATCGCCACCTGGAGATGGAGGTCGCCCGTCTCGTCGGCGAGCCGGTTCGTCTCCTCCACGGCCGCCAGCCAGTCGCGGGTGTGGTGCTGGACCCCGGGGCGGGCGTAAGTGGACATGCGCAGCAGGACCAGCGAGTGCAAGTCGTCGCGGCGGTTGGCGATCTCCTCGGCCTCGCTCAGCAGGCGGGCCTGCTCGTCCAGGTCCATCCCCACCCGCCACGCGTACTGCAGCGCGGCCAGGCGGGATGCGATGGCGAGGGCGTCGATCTCCTCGGTCGGCCCACCGTCCTCCAGCTCGGCAACCAGCTCCATCACCTGCCGCAGCAGCCGCAGCGCGTCACCCGGGCGGCTGTGCCCCGCCCAGTAGGCGGCGCGCGCCGACCAGCGCGCGGCCTCGAGGGTCTCACCGCCCTTGCGCAGGTGGTCGGCGATCAGCGCCGAGAGCTCGTCGAGGCGATCCGGGTTCAGCTCGATCAGCGCTCGCGCGGCGGCGGCGTGGGTCGCCGCGCGCTGCTCGGCGAGCTGGGTGCCGTAGGCAACCTCCCTCGTCAGCGGGTGGCGGAAGGCGAAGACCCGCTGTGGGTACATCTCGGCTTCGTAGAGGAAGCCGCTGTCGATCAGGTCGCGCAGCGCCCCCTCCATCTCGGTTTCCTCGAGGCCGGCGGTGAGTCCCAGGGCCTGACCGCTCACCTCCTTGCCGACGACCGAGGCGACCTGCATGAGCTGCTTGGCCGCGGGGGGGAGGCGGTCGATCCGCGCCGCCAGCACCGCCTGCACGCTCGCCGGGACCCCGGCGTTCTCGATCGGGCGGGCCAGACGGTAGGCGCCGCGCTCGCCCTCGAGGTGACCGGACTCGGCCAGCTCGCGGACGATCTCCTCGATGAAGAAAGGGTTGCCGCCGGTGCGCTCGTGGATCGGCTCGTCGAGGCCGTCCAAGGAGGGGTCTTGGCCGGCCAGGTCGAGGAGGAGCTCCCGCGTGTCCTCCCGCCGCAGCGGCGTGAGCGAGAGCGTCCGGAAGGCAGCCGACTCCTCCCAGGGCGGCGCATACTCCGGGCGGTAGTTGGTGAGGACCAGCGTCTTCGTCCCCCCGAACCCCTCGATCAGGCCGTTCAGCATCGTCTGGCTTCCCTCGTCGATCCAGTGAAGGTCCTCGAAGACGAGCACGAGTGACTTCTGGCGGGAGGGGTGGCTGACGAGGTGGCAGAGGATTTCGGCGAGGGCCCGCTGGCGTCCCTCAGGGCTCATCTGGGGAGCAGGGCGATCTGGATCGGGGACGCCGAGGAAGTCGAACATCAGGGGAAGGTCGTCGGCGAAGGCAGGGTCGAGAAGCAGCGCGCGGCCGGCGATCTTCTCCCGCGCCAGCTGCTCGGGATCGCTGTCGCTGATCCCGAAGAAGGAGCGCAGCATCTGCAGGATCGGCATGAAGGGGATCGACTTGCCGTGGGCCTGGCCCTGCGTCTCGAAGACCTCCACCCCGTCGCCGCGGCACCGCTGTGCGAACTCGTGGTAGAGCCGGCTCTTGCCGACTCCCGGTTCGGCGACGACGCCGATCGCGATCGCGTCGCCCGACCGTGCCTTCTCGAATCCCTCCCCAAGCGTTCGCATCTCTGTCTCCCGTCCGACGAAGCGGGTGAACCCGCGCTCGCGGGCAAGGTCGAGCCGCGAGCGCGCCTGGCCGACGCCGGCCAGCTCGAAGACCTCCACTGGTCGGCTCGCGCCCTTGATCTCAAACTCGCCTAGGTCCCGCAGATCGAGAAAGCCGCGGGCGAGCTTCGCGGTGTGCTCGGTCAAGTAAGCCTTCCCTGGCTCTGCCAGTGCCTCCATCCGCTGCGCCAGGCCGACCGTGTGGCCGATCGCGGTGTAGCCGTCGCCGCTCTCGCCGATCGCGCCCGCCACCACCTCACCGGAGTTGATCCCGATCCGAGTCGAGAAGTTGAGTCCCTTCGCCCGCCGCAGCTCCGCCGCGTACTCGGCGACGTCGTCGAGCATCCGCAGGGCCGCGTAGCAGGCGCGCCTGGCGTGGTCCTCGTGGGCGATCGGGGCGCCGAATATCGCCATGATCCCGTCGCCGGTGAACTTGTCGACGGTGCCCTCGAAGCGGGTGACCGTCTCCGCCAGGGTCGAGAAGAAGCGCTGCATGATCTTGCGCCACTCCTCCGGGTCCTCCTGCTCGGCGAGGTCCATCGAGCCGCTGACGTCGGCGAACAGGACCGTCACCTGCTTGCGCTCGGCATCGTCCTTGAGGGCAGAGACCACGTCAGCACAGGTTACGCCTCGACACTCATCGGCCCGGGCGGCCGCGCCTATACTGCCGGTGCCGATTGACTAGTCAATCAACAGAAGGCAACCCCCCATTGCAAGTCGCTGCCGTACAGCTTAATTCCACTGGTGAGAAGGAGCGGAACCTCGCCGCCGCCGAGCGGCTGGTGCGGGGGGCAGCGGCGGCCGGTGCCGAGTTCGTCGCCCTGCCTGAGAAGTGGAACCTGCTGGCATCTGGAGAGGAGCTCCTGGCCGGCGCGGAGACGCTCGACGGCCCTAGCCTCAGCGCCGCCCGCGGCTGGGCGCGCGACCTCGGCGTCCACCTCCTCGCCGGCAGCATCTCCGAGAGCGGAGGGGAGGGGGAGAAGGCTTCCAACACCTCGGTGCTGATCGGGCCTGACGGCGAGGACGTTGCCGTCTACCGCAAGATCCATATGTTCGACGTCGATGCCGGCGGCGTCTCCTACCGCGAGTCCGAGCACGAGCGCCCCGGGGGCGAGCCGGTCATCGCAGAGGTCGGCGAGCTCGTCGCGGGCCTCACCGTCTGTTATGACCTGCGCTTCCCGGAGCTGTTTCGGATCCTCGCCCTGCGCGGCGCCCGGCTGATCGCGGTTCCCTCCGCCTTCACGTTGGCGACCGGGCGCGACCACTGGGAAGTGCTGCTGCGGGCGCGTGCGATCGAGAACCAGCTCTTCGTGATCGCCCCCAACCAGGTCGGCGAAGCGCCGCCGCACTACAGCTCCTTCGGGCGCTCGATGATCGTCGACCCCTGGGGGGTCGTCCTCGCCACGGCGCCGGACGAGGAGTGCTTCGTCAGCGCCGAGCTCGACCTAACCGTGCTAGAGCAGATTCGCAACTCGCTGCCCTCGCTCGCCAACCGTCAGCCCCAGGCCTACCTCTGGCCGCAGCCGACGGAGAACCGCGTCTGATGGCGCAGGCACCTCCCGCCGACAAGCGGCGCCTGATCCTCGACGCGGCCGTCCGCGTCTTCGCCCGCCAGGGCTTCCACGCGACCCGGGTGTCCGACATTGCCGACGAGGCGGGAGTCGCCTACGGGCTCGTCTACCACTACTTCAGCTCCAAGGACGAGGTCCTGAACGAACTCTTCATCGAGCGCTGGTCGTTGCTGCTGGCGGCGATCGAGGAGGCCGACCGAACGGCGGCCAGCCCGCGCGAGAAGCTGGGGGCGGTCGCGACCTTCATCTTCGAGTCCTACCGTTACGACCCCGACCTGATGAAGGTGATCATCGTCGAGGTAACCCGGGCCGCGAACTCGTTTGGCCGCACCCACCTAGAGGAGATCCGGCGGGCCTACGAGGGGATCGCGAAGATCGTTGCGGAGGGGCAGGCGGGCGCCGACTTCCGCGGCGACGTCTCGCCGATGTTCGCCTCGATGTCCTTCTACGGGGCGATCGAGCAGCTGCTCTCCGGATGGATCTTCGAAACCATCCCCGCCTCCGACACCGATTTCGAGGAGGCGCGCGATCTCCTTGTCACCACCATCTGCGACGGCCTGGAGCCGCGCTGACGTGGTTTACTGCCGAGCGCCCATGGGGAAAGGTTTGAGCTAGTGGAGAACGACTTGGTCAAGCGCCTGGTCTGGAGCGGCCTGCTGGCCGCCGCCGGAGCACTGGCGAGCATCGTCGCTTCGCGGGCCGCGGCCATTGCCTATCGCCGCCTCTACAACGAGGACCCGCCGGAGTAGGAGAGCCGATGCAGGAGCCAGCGCAAAACCCGCCCCCGATCCCGCCGCCCACGTCGCCGCCACCGCCCGACGACCGCTCGCTCGCCGATCTCGTCGTCGAGGTCTCCGAGAACGCCTCGACGCTTGTCCGCGAGGAGATCGAGCTCGCAAAGGCCGAGGTCTCCGAGAAAGTCGGCAAGATCCTGCGTGGCTCCGCCATTGGCGTCGCCGCCGGCGTCTTCACCTTCCTTGCCCTGATCCTGATCATGCACGGCATCGCCTGGGTACTGGCTGAAGAGCTCTTCGATGGCAAGGCCTGGCCCGGCTTCTTCATCGAGGCCGCCCTCTTCCTGCTGATCGCTGCCCTTGCTGGATTCATCGCTTCGAAGGCCCTGAAATCCGGCGCGCCGCCGGTGCCGGAGCAGGCGATCGAGGAGGCGAAGAAGACCAAGGAGATGCTCGAAAGGGAGGTTTCGTGACCACCGGCGCACCAGGCCGCTCCCCGGCGCAGATCCGCCGTGACATCGAGCTCAAGCGCCATCAGCTCGGGACCTCGGTGGAATCTCTGCGGAGGCGCGTCAACGAGCTCACCGACTGGCGTCGCCAAGCCGAGGAGCACAAGCAGCAGCTGATCGTCGGCGCCGCAGCAGTCGGGTTCCTGGTGGGTGCCCGGGCGATGCTTCGCCGTCGCCGGCGCGACTAAGCGACGAGCTCGGTGCGGACGCTGCCGACGCCGAGCAGGCCGGGGCCGACGTGGGCGCCGAGGACGGGGCCCACCTCGGAGATGAAGACGGGGTCGCCGCCGAAGATCTCGTAACAGTCTTCGATCAGCGCGTCGGCGGTCTCCTTGTCCTGGATGTACTGGACGACCCACCCGTCGCGGCCGGACTCGTGGCGCTGGCGGGCGTAGCCGCGCAGGCGCTCGAGCGAGCGGGCGCGGGTGCGGACGCGCTCGACTGGCGTGATCTCCTCCTCGAGCGTGAGGATCGGCTTGATCTTCAGGGCGCCACCGATCCAGGCACGCGCGCCGCCGATGCGGCCGCCGCGGCGGAGGTACTCGAGGGTGTCGATCGCGAACCACATCTTCAGGTCATTCCGGGTCTCCTCGGCCCGCGCCAGCGCTTCCTGGGCGTCGGCTCCGGCCGCCGCGGCTGACGCCGCCCCCAGCGCACAGAGTCCCATCCCGCCGGCGGCCGAGCGGGAATCCATCAGGTGCAGCCGCTCGCCTCCCTTGCCTTCCTCGATCAGCCGCTCGCGGGCCTGCCCGGCGGCCTCGAAGGTGCCGGAGATGCCGGCTGAGATGTGGATCGAGACGACCTCCCTCCCTTCGGCCAAAAGCGGTTCGTAGACCTCGAGGAAGTCACCGATCGAGGGCTGCGAGGTGGTCGCGCCGTTCTCCGAGGCGCGCAACCTCTCGTAGAACTCGTCGTAGTCGGTTATCTCCGACTCCCGCTGCTGCTCGCCATCAACCGAGACGTAGAGGCTGATCGTCTTGATCTCCCGCTTTGCCAGCGTCTCGGCGGGGAGATAGGCGGTCGTGTCGCAGACGACCGCGGTCGCGGCAGGCGGATTCACATCGCGATTCTAGACGCGGAGACCAACTTGGAAGCCGACCCATCACGCTACACTTTGTGAAGTGAGCGATACTCCGCAAGCCGCCATCACCCTCACCGACAAGGCCGCCGAGAAGATCGGCGAGCTGCTCGGTTCCCAGGGCGACAGCGCCGATCAGGCGCTGCGGGTCGCTGTTCGCGGGGGCGGCTGCTCGGGCTTCCAGTACGCGCTCGCCTTCGACAGGCCGAAGGAGGATGACCACGTCTTCGAGGTCGAAGGCGTCTCGGTCGTCGTCGACAAGGTGAGCATGCAGTTCGTCTTCGGCTCGGAGGTCGACTACGTGGAAGGCCTCCAGGGCGCCGGCTTCCAGGTCAACAACCCCAACGTTGTCGCCGCCTGTGGCTGCGGATCTTCTTTCCAGGTGAAAGAGGACGCGGCGGAACAGGCCGCTGCCGTTTAGCTCTTATTCGATCTGCAGCGGTGGGGACTGCTGCGGTGCGCTCGGCTCCGGCTTCGGGACCTGGGCGGCCTCCGGCTGCTCGACGCCGAGGGCCTCGGCAAGCTCGCCGGACTCGAACATCTCCTCGATGATGTCGCAGCCGCCGAGCAGCTCGCCGTTGACGTAGAGCTGCGGGAAGGTCTGCCAGTCGGAGATCTCCGCCGTCACTTCGCGCAGCGGTTGCAGCGCGGGGAGGACGTCGATGGCCCCGTACTCGACGTCCACCTGGTCGAGCACCTGGACGACGCGCATCGAGAACCCGCAGCGCGGCATGTCCGGCGTCCCTTTCATGAACAGGAGGACCGGGTTGGCGGCGATCAATTCTTCGATTTTGGACTTCAGCTCTGGGTCGGCCATGGGGGCATTGTAGGGAGGCGGCCTCGTCGCTCTCAAATCTGGGTGATGATCAGCCCAGCGAGGCCCATGAAGCCGGTGGCTATCAAAACCATCAGCCCGATGAACGCTTGCAGCAACGTGTGCTGAAGGGAATCGATCCGGGCCGTCAGGCGCGTGTCCATCTCGGTGACCCGCGCGTTCAGCTCGTCTAGACGTGAATCGGTCCAGGTGGATCTCATCGCCTCCATGCCTCCAGCGTAGAAGGAAAGTTCGCACGTGTGGCGCACGGAAGTGTAACTTTTTGTCGCAGAACGTGCCGACTCAGCTGAGGACGCTGGTCTTCACCGACAGCGCGTGGATCGTGCCGTCGTCGAAGCGCTCCTTGACCGCGGCCTTGACCAGCCGGTGCTGATCGATCCGCGAGAGGCCCTCGAACTGGGGCGCGCTGACGGTCGCCCGCAGGTGGTCGCCGGTTCCCGTTTCGTCGATCACCTCGACCTCGGCGCCCGGGAGGGCCGCCTCGATCATCCCCTTCAACTCGGCGAGGTCGGCGGCCACCGTTACCCGGGGAGGCGCTCGCCGAGGGTCTCAAGCATCTCCTCGACCCGGACGAACTTGACCCGCGGGCGCCCGTGCGGCTCGCCGCGGCCGACCTCGGCCTGGTCGATCGCCTGCCAGTCCTCGAAGCTGACGTAGCGGACGCCCTTCTCCCGCAGGAGGTCCTCGACCGCGACGGGATCCGGATTCTCGGGGCGGAGCAGGGTGCCGGAGTCGACGTCCTCGAAGAGGTTCTGAACCGTCTCCAGCGCGTCTTTCTTGTTGGTCCCGATAACGCCGGAGGGGCCGCGCTTGATCCAGCCGGCGGTGTAGTGGCCCACCTTGTGCCCGGCGTCGTGCGAGTCGAGGACGCGGCCGCCTCCGTTGAGGATCAGGCCGCGCTTCTCGTCGAAGGGCACGCCCTCGATCGGGATGCCCGTGTAGCCGACCGAGCGGAGGACCAGTCCGCACTCGAGCTCCTCGCGCTCGCCCGTGTCCTTGGCGCGCAGCGTCCCGCCTTCCTCGACCAGCTCGTTGCGGCCGATGACGATCGATTCGACATTGCCGTCGCCCTTGATCTCGACCGGCGAGGCGAGGAAGCGGAGGACGATCCGCTGCTTCTTGCCCTCGGGCGGGCGCTGCGAGAATTCCTTCAGCGTCTCGACGTTGACCCGGGTGGTCTTGTCCGCGTCCTCGGACTCGAGATAAGCCTGGCTGGCGGGGTCGAGCTCGACCTCCTTCGGGTCGACGACGACGTCGGCGTCCTCCATCTCCCCGAGCTCCCTGATCTCGGGGTTGGTGAAGGCGGCCTGGACGGGGCCGCGGCGGCCGAGGACGACGATCTCGCGGATCTGCTTGCCGTCGAGCGCCTCGATCGCGTGGTCGGCGGTGTCGGTCTGGCGCAGCTCGTGGTCGGTCAGGGCGAGCATCCGGGCGACGTCCATCGCGACGTTGCCGTTGCCGATCACCACCGCCCGCTCGCAGGAGAGGTCGAACTCCCTGTCCGCGTAGTCGGGGTGGGCGTTGTACCAGCCGACGAAGGCGGTGGCGGCGTGGCTGCCGGGCAGGTCTTCACCCGGGATGCCGAGCTGGCGGTCGGTCTCACAACCGACCGTGAAGACGATCGCGTGGTAGAGCCTCTCGAGGTCCTCGACCTCGATGTCGTGGCCGACCTTGACGTTGCCGAAGAAGCGGAAGCCATCCCGCGCTGCCGTTTTCTCATAGACGCGGATCACCGACTTGATCTTCGGATGGTCAGGGGCGACGCCGCCGCGGACCAGCCCGAAAGGGGTCGGCAGACGGTCGAAGAGGTCGACCTGGGCGTGCAGGTCGCCGTCCTTGAGAATGTGCTCGGCGGCGTAGAAGCCCGAGGGCCCGGCGCCGACGATGGCGACGCGCAGGGGGTTCTCTTCGGTTCCGATCTTGCTCATGGGAGCGCGAAAGAATAGGGAAGTCGGGTGCTCAGCCGAGGGCCGGGGCGCTGGCGCTGACGGCGCTCGAAGTGCCGTCGAGCGCGTCGAGCGCCCTCGCCACGGACATCGCGACACAGGTGAAGATCGGCGTCTCCCGCTCGGTGTACTCGCTCGACTCGGTCGGGCGCAGCTCGTTGACGAGGTCGAGGAATTCACCTGGGTCGTCGCCCTCGAAGCAGACGACGAACTCCTGGTCGTCGATCCCGTAGGAGTAGGTGGTGTTGATCGTGATCTCGGGGTAGCGGCGGCCGACCTCGATGTGGCTTTTCATGATCCGGCCCCGCTCCTCCGGCGGCAGTCCGTACCAGCGGCGCTGCTTGACCATCGGGTAGAGGAAGAGGTACTTGCGTTCGGAGGTGCAGATCTCCGGGCGCGCCCGCTCCTCGGAGTAGGGCGAGCGTTTGGTCATCGAGAGGAACGAGTGCGGCGTGGTCGACCATTTCGCCAGCCCGCTCTGGCCGAGCACGACGTGGAAGGTGTGGATGTCGTTCAGGTTTGGGCTCTGGCTGAGCAGGACCAGGTCGACGTCGCCCCGCGTGCCTATGGTTGAGTAGGCGCGCAGCGAGCGATCGACGGCGAAGTCCTCGCAGGCGGCGAGGAACTCCCGCTTGTCGGCTGCACGAAGCTCCGGGTCCCGACGACGCCAGGCTGGATCGATCTTGAAAAACGTGAACTTGGCGAACGTGCGGTCGGCCATCGGGGTCACGATAGCGCTGCTCCTGCTGGCGCTGGCGCCGGCGCGAGCAGCAGCCGAGGAGCAGCGGGTGGTTCTCGCCTGGCTGCCGAGCGACACGACCGTGGCCGAGCTGGCGGAAGCCGGCTTCTCGCCTGGGGTGATGAGCGCGGGCCTGGGGACCGTGCCGCCCGAGCAGACCTATCTCGACGTCGGGCAGGGGAACCGCGTCTTCGATTCGCTTTACGACAGCCCACTGCCGGAGCTGAAGGGAGATCGCTCTCTCTGGTGGCTGGCCGTGGTGGAACGGGCGGAATCCGCGCCCGCGGACGTCGTTCCGGGCCTGCTGTCGTCCACCGTGAAGGCGGAGGGAGCCTCTTCCCCATTCGTCGAAACCAGTGAAGCCTCCTTGGGCCGGCTGTCCGCGCGGCCCGCCGAGCACACGGTGATCGCCATTGCCCGTCCGACCGGCAGGAGCGACGCGCCACTGCCAATCGGGATCGCGGGGCCGGGATTCGATGGCAACCTCACCTCCGACAGTACGAGGACCGACGGCTACGTCCTCTCGACCGATGTGGCGCCGACGATTCTCGGGCATCTCGGGATCGAGACGCCGGCGGAGATGTCGGGGCAGCCGATCTACGCCGACGGGGCGATCGACGTTGCCGCGATTGAAAGCCTGACGGCGAGGATGGACGTGATCTCCTCGCGGCGGGGAACCGTGATCGGGCTGCCGATCGCCGCATGGCTGCTGCTGACCCTGCTCGTTGCCTTCGCCAGCCGGGGGGCGCTGGGGCGACCCGCTGTTCGCGCGCTGGGGCTGAGCGTCGTCTACCTGCCGCTACTGCTCCTGCTGGGTGCGGCTGTGGAGCCGGGTGAGACCGCGGAAGCGCTGCTGGTGGGGATTGGGGCGCCGGCGCTGGCGGCGGCGACGCTGGCATCGCTGGGCGGCTACCGCGCGCTCGCGGTCGCCTCCGCGGTGACCGTCCTCGCGCACGCGATTGACGTGATCGCCGGCTCGCCGCTGACGTCGCTCTCGCTGCTGGGGCCGAATCCTGGACTCGGCGTTCGCTTCTACGGAATCGGCAACGAGCTCGAGGCGCTGCTCGCGGTGCTGGTGATCGCTGGGACGGGGGTGGGATTGACCGCCTTCGCGTCGAGTGCGGCCCGGCGGCAGTGGGCGGCGGCGTTCGTCGCCATCGGGCTGGCCGCCGCCTTCGTCTTCGCCCTCGGTCGCTTTGGCGCCGATGTGGGAGCGGCGATCGTCTTCCCGCTCGGCGCGGCGGTGGCCGCCGTCGCGATCGCCGGCCGCGGCGGCCGGCCGCTGGCGCTCGCGACGATCGCCGCTCCGCTGCTTGCCCTCGCGCTGCTCGCCCTGGGCGACTTGCTCAGCGGCGCCAACGCCCATCTGACCCGCTCGGTGCTCGACGCGGGGGGGATGGGGGAGCTCGCCGATGTCGCCCAGCGGCGGCTGCAGCTGTCCGCCCGCAGCTTCGGCAGGCCGGTCCTGCTGGCCTTCCTGCCGCTCGTGATGGGGGTGGCGGTGCTCGCCTACCTGCGCCGGGACCGGCTTCGGATGTGGCTCGAGCCTGTGCCGGCGATGCGGGCCGGCCTCGCGGGAGCGCTGGCAGCCATCGCCGTAGCGACCCTCGCCAACGATTCCGGTGCTCTCATGCTCGAGATCGGCGCCGCCTATCTCCTGGTCTTCACCGGCTTTGCCTGGGCCGAGAGTGCCGGAAACTCGGCGAAAAGCAGCACCGAAGACGAAAAGTTACACTTCCGTGCGCCACACGTATGACCTTTCTCCCTAGCCTGGAGGCATGGAGGCAATGAGATCGACCTGGACCGACTCTCGTCTTGACGACCTGAACAAACGAGTCGACTGGATCCACGGAGGCGTTCGGGACCTACGTAAGGAAATGCGGACCGAATTCCAGGCTGTGCGTGGCGAAATCGGCGACCTCAAGCGTACGATGATCCAGCTGGGCGGCGGGTTGATCGGCACGCTCGTGATCGGGATGCTGGGTCTGATCGGCACCCAGCTCTGAGATGCACCTACTTAGCTAGGAGTTCATCGGCAGCGCCTGCCGAGCGATGATCTACCCTTAACCCTGCGTGCGCATAGGCCTCGTCTCGCCATATTCCTGGTCCTACCAGGGCGGCGTGAACCGGCACGTCGAGGCTCTCGCCGAGGAGTTCATTCGGCGCGGCCACGATGTCCGCGTTCTCGCGCCAATTGATCCGCCTGGTCGGGTCAGCCGCCTGCTGCACCGATCGGCCCCGGAACGCAGGGAGATACCGGACTACCTGGTTCCGCTGGGGCGGACGATGGGCTTCGGCGCCAATGGCTCCGTCTCCAACCTCGCCCCCTTCCCGGCCGGGGGCGTCGCGGCTCCCCGGCGTCTGGTCAGGGCGGGGGAATTCGACGTCATCCACGTGCACGAGCCGCTCGTGCCCCTGGTCGGCTGGAACGCCACCCTGGGTGCGAACGATCCCGTGGTGGGCACCTTCCACGCTTACTCGACGAAGCCGCTGCCGAATTACATAGCCAACGCTCTCGGCGCCCGTCGCCTCTTCAACCGACTTTCCGCGCGGATAGCGGTCTCCGAGGCCGCGGCGTGGACTGGGCGGCGCTGGTTCGGCGGTGAGTACACGATCATTCCCAACGGCGTCGACGTGGCTGCTGCCGCCACCACTCGCCACCAGCCCGCCGATCATCTTCGCATCGTCTGCATCGGCAGGACGGACGAGCGGAAGGGGATCCCGGTGCTCCTCGCCGCGTTCAACGCGCTCAGCGAGCACGTCCCAGCCCGTCTCTCGATCATCGGGCTCGAGGCCGCCGACCTCGACCGGTATCCGCTCGACACCGAGGTGAAGGCGAAGATAGACGCCCACGGCAAGGTCGACCGGGCACAGCTCTGGGAGGAGGTCGGTGCGGCCGACGTTCTCTGCGCGCCCTCGCTTGCCGGCGAGAGCTTCGGCATGGTGCTCACCGAGGGCTTTGCTTGCGGGACGCCTCCGATCGCCTCCAGGATCGCCGGCTACAGCGACGTGGTCAACGACGGGGTCGACGGCTTGCTCGTACCCCCGGGCGACGCCCAGGCCCTGGCCGAGGCTCTGCAGCGGGTCTGGCACGAGCCGCAGCTGCTGGAGACGATGTCGAGCGCGGCCCGTCGCAGCGCCGAGCGTTTCGCCTGGCCCCACGTTGCCGATCAGGTCACCGAGGTCTACGAGCGCGCGGTCGAGGCTCCTCGCCCGGAGACCGCCGCAGAGCGAATCGGACACTGGGCGGGGCTGCGACCTGCCGACGGGGGCCCGAGGCGGCGCGCCGAGCGACTGCCCTCCCTCGACCCGGCGCCAGCTCAGGCAAAGGCGAGGGGTCGAGCGGCGGCCCGGCGGATTGGTCTTGGAGTTGCGGGAGCGATGGGGGTCGGCCTCACCCTCCTGGCCGCGCAGAGGATCGGAATCGACAGCGTCGTCAAGAACATCGTCCGCTCCAACCTCACCTTGGTCCTGATCGCCTGCGCTTTGATGGCGAGCTCGCTCTTCTTCCGGGCGGCGTCGTGGTACTGGATCGCCCGCGCCGCGCTCCCCAAACGTCAGGTTCGCCGGCGTGACGTCACCTCGGCGACGATGATCGGGGTGCTGATGTCTGCGACCCTGCCCGCACGGCTTGGCGAGCCCGCCCGGGCGCTGACCCTGGCTCGTCGCACCGGCCGAATGCGGGAAACCTTCCCGGTCCTGCTCGGGACGCTCGTCTCGCAGACGATGCTCAACCTGGTAGCGCTCGTCCTGCTGGGGGTGATCATCGTCGCGACCACTCCCCTCTTCCATTCGGGCACGAAGCAGATCTTCGCCTTCAGCCTCGTGCCGCTGGTGATTCTCGTCGTCGTGCTGGTCGCGCCGCTGCTGATGCGACGCAATGGGAACGGTCGCCTCGCCCGGTTGGGGTCGACGCTGCACCGGGCGCTGGTCCAGGTTCGGGCGGGGCTCGTCGTGTTCCGCGACCCGCGGCGTGGGTCGGCGGCAGCCGCCGCGCAGCTTGGCGCCTGGGCGATTCAGTTGGCCGCCTGCTGGGCGCTGCTCTACGCGCTCAACCTCGACGATCGAGCGGGGCTCGGGGCCGCCGCGGCCGTCCTCTTCGCAGTCAACGTAACCGCCGTCGTCCCTGCCACTCCCTCCAACATCGGGGTCTTCCAGCTCGCCGTGATCAGCGTGCTCCACACCGGTTTCGGAATCGGTACGGCCGACGCTTTCGCCTACGGAGTGATCCTGCAGGCGGTCGAGATCGCCACCGCGGTTGCCCTGGGCTTGCCCGCTCTGGTGCGGGAGGGCTTGACCTGGAGCGACCTTCGAGTTCAGGCGCTCGCCACGGCTCCGGTCCGGATCGAGCCCTACAGGCGACAGCGGGAGTCGCAGAGGACGGCAGGTTTAGCCTCGCGCTCCGAGTAGCGCCCGCTGCACGCATCGAATCGACTTCGCCGTTACGGCAGACGTGCGCTGATCGATAAAAAACTCTGGTGTATTTGGTTAGGATTCGGAGAGGAGGCGTGCCGCCACCATTCCCAGGCCGGCACTCCTGGACAAACGAGAAGAGCGAGCGGCCGGCGCTGGTTCCATCCAATCGGCCGCCGGCCCGCCTTCTCGCGAAATTCTTCATAGCCGGATCGACAAGGTTCCTTGACGGGTCCCCAGTAATGTGCATAGAGTCGAGCAATCGGTCAAACACTCACGCAAACTGGGGGATGGGAGCCGTGAGATACGACTCGGCAGTATTGGAGCAGGTCGCGCAACGCTTCCGGCGCGATATGTGGGATTCAGTAGTTCCGGAAGCGATCTCCGAATCGGGGGTCGAAGTACAGAAGTTCGGGCCGGTGCAGGCAACCGCCTTCGGCGAGCTGCCTGAGGTCCACCTGTTGCAGCAGATCCAGGGCGCCGCGGAGCCGAACGCAGTGGCGGATGGCCACTTGCCGGCTGCGGTCGAATGGATGCGGGCGCGGGAAGTCGATTACCGGATCCCGGTAGCCGCGGGGAGGCCAGGAGCGGCGGAAGCTGAAAGCTGGTTGGACGAGCGCGGATACGAGCGTGGCTCCGGTTGGGCCAAATTCGTCCGCGACGGTGCGCCGCCGGAATTCCGCGTCGATCCCAGCATCAGCGTCTACAAGCTGGGCGAGGACGAAGCCGACGGCGAAGGTCTGAGCATGATCGCGGCCGAAGCTCTCGGTATGCCGCTGGTCGCGGGGACGCTGTTCTTCTCGCTGCCGCAGAGGAAGGGCTGGCATTGCTACACCGCCGCCCTTGGTCCCGACGAGGTGCCGGTTGCGACCGGATCGATGTTGATCACCGATGGCGTCGCGCAGCTTGGCGCCGGGACGACGCTGGAGCACGCCAGGGGTCGCGGCTGCAACGCCGCGCTGCTGTACCGGCGGCTGCTCGACGCGCACGAGGCCGGATGTCACACGGTCTTCGTCGAGATCGGCGAATGCGACCTCGGATCATGGTCCGCTCTCTGTCAGAACCTGCGGCGGGCGGGATTCGAGGAGGCCTACGAAGGTCGCAACTGGCAGCGGCCAGCCCTGCACCCCGCGAACGTTCACAGGGCTGTCTAGCGGCTGAGCTCTGGGGCGGGGGCCGCTTCGGCGTCCTCGCCCTCGTCGCCGGAGTCCGGCTCGGACTCCGGCGGAAGGTCGCCGCCGCGCTCGGTGCCGGCGATCAGCTCGTCCGACACCTTCTCGTCTGGGATGAAGCCTGACTTCATCCCGAAGTAGACGGCCTGCGGGTGGTGGGCGACGATCGCGACCGTCGACTGCTCCGGCATCACCGCGTAGCCCCCGGAAAGGGTCATCCCGATCTCTTCGAGGTCGAGCAGCCGCCAGACCTTCTCGTGCTCGGATTGGTCGGGGCAGGCGGGATACCCCCAGGAGTAGCGACGCCCCTGGTCTAGATCGATACCGAGCTCGCGGCGCACTTCTGAGTGCAGCCACTCGGCCAGGCCCTCCGCCGCCTGCACGCCGAGCCCGTGCGCGTAGAGTTGCTCGGCGAACTCACCTTCGCTCTCCAGCCTTCCGATCAGCTCGGTCACCTCTGGCCCGACGGTGACTCCCTGCAGGGCGACGACGTCGCGTTCGCCTGAGTCGAGTGGGCGGTAGAAGTCCGCCAGGCAGATCCGGTCGTGCTTCGGCTGGCGGGGGAAGACGAGTCGCTCGAGCTCTCGCTCGGGGTCCTCCGGGTCGAAGACGACCAGCTCGTTGCCGTCGGCGTTGCAGGGGAAGTAGCCGAGCCGTGCGCGCGGGTGGAGGTAGTCCTGCTCCCGCCACATCCGCTCCAGCCGGGGGGCGAATCCCTCCTCTTCGTCGCTGCCCTCGACCAGCTCCCTCCAGGCCTCGCCCTTGATCCCTCGGCCGCCCCAGTGGAGCTTGAAGAGCACGTGGCGGTCTAGGTAGGGGAAGACCTCGTCGAGGTCGATCGGGACCTCGCGCACGCCCCAGAACGGCGGGTCGGGGACCGGCACGTCCGTGCGCGCCGCGGAGCGGGCGCTGGCATCCGAAGTGGGTGGCGCGTCGTCGACCACCTCCGGTTTTTCGCGCAGCTGGAGCGCCTCGGCCCTGATTCGCTCCAGGAGGGCGGCACGGGCCTCGTCGTCGACCAGCGCGTCCATCGTGTCCAGACCCTGGAAGGCATCCTTGCAGTAGAAGACGCCTGGCTCGTAGAGCTCGTCCGACTCCTTGCCCTTCGGGTAGAGCGTGCGGCGCCCGAAGTCGCGATTGATTGCGGCACCGCCGATCAGCACGGGGAACGCCAATCCGCGCGCGTGCAACTCGGCGACGCAGGTCGGCATCTGCTTCGAGGTCGAAACCAGCAGGGCGGAGAGGCCGATCGCGTCGGCGTCGTTCTCGACCGCCGCCTCGATGATCGTGTCGACCGGAACCTGCTTGCCGAGGTCGATCACCGTGTAGCCGTTGTTGGTGAGGATCGTGTTTACGAGTGACTTGCCGATGTCGTGGACGTCGCCGAAGACGGTCGCGATCACGACCTTCCCCTTGGTATGGCCCTCGATCCGGTCGAGGTAGTTCTCCAGCTGCGCAACCGCCCGCTTCATCACTTCCGCCGACTGCAGGACGAAGGGCAGGATCAGTTCGCCGGCCCCGAACTTGTCGCCGACCTCCTTCATCGCCGGCAGCAGCACGTCGTTGAGGGTGGGGACAGCGCCGATCTTCTCGACCGAGCGGTCGATCCAGTCCTCGACGCCGTCCTTCTTGCGGCGCAGGACGTGCCAGTGCAGGGCCTCCTCGGGCTCCATGCCCTCGGTCGGGTCGGCCGCCTCGGCCTCCGCCTCCTCGCCCTTCGACTCGAAGTGGGCGATGAAGCGCTCGAGCGCGTCGTCGCGGCGGTTGAAGACGAGGTCGTCGGTCAGCTCCCGCTCCTCATCGGGGATCTCGGAGTAGGGGGTGATGTGGTTCGGGTTGACCATCGCCAAGTCGAGCCCGGCCTCGACGCAGTGGTGGAGGAAGACCGAGTTGAGGACAGCGCGGGGGCGCGGCGAGACCCCGAAGGAGACGTTGGAGACGCCGAGCGAGGTCTTGACGCCCGGGATCTCCGCCTTGATCCGGCGGATGCCCTCGATCGTCTCCACCGCCGAGGGCTTCCACTCCTCGTCGCCGGTGGTGAGCGTAAAAGTGAGCGCGTCGAAGATCAGCGCCTCGGGGTCGAGCCCGTGCTCCTCGCAGGCAATGTCGCGGATGCGCTCGGCGATCTCGACCTTGCGCTGCGCCGTCTTCGCCATCCCCTCCTCGTCGATCGTCAGCGCGATCAGGGCGGCGCCGTGTTCCCTCGCCAGCGGGATTACGACATCCGCCTTGTCGCGCCCGGCCTCGAGGTTGATCGAGTTGACGATCGCCCGGCCAGGAATCTGCTCCAGGGCGGCCTTGATCACCTCAGGTTCGGTCGAGTCGACCTGGATCGGTGCCGGCTGGGTGAGTGAGATCCGCTTCACCACCGCCTTCATCTGCTCGTCCTCGTCCTGGCGCTCGGTCAGGGCGACGCAGGCGTCGAGCACGTGGGCGCCGCCTTCGACCTGGTCTTCGGCGACCTGGACGAGGCCGTCGTAGTCGTCGGCGAGCAGCA
>DASSVR010000045.1:0-52297 GCA_035705945.1 Solirubrobacterales bacterium | reverse complement strand
CGACCAGGTTCTCGCCGCCGAAGTCCCGCGGGTCGACCCCGGCAGCACCGAGGGCGAGGATCGTGCGGGCGACGTCGCCCGCATCCCCGACTTCGTCCAGGTGTCTGCGCAGGAAGTCGACCGGGGATTTGCCGCCTTTGGTCACGTCATGCGGGTTGCGACCAGCGGCGGCCAGTCCCAGCATCGACCATGCGGTCATTTCCGCCCCCGCTTCGAGGCCCCCCGCGGCCCCGAAGCCTCCGCTGGGGCGCTGCTGCTTTTCGAGCCAGTCTGCGGCACTGGTCACCGCTGAGGCCTCGGCGGTGACGGGGACGGGGGCGAAGACGAAAAGCGCCAGCAGGAAGAGCGTGGCCGCACCGCCGCTCCGCAGCGGTCGCAGCGGGCGTGGGTCGCGCGCGTGCTTACCGCTCCCCCGCCGCTCCCACTCGAAGCGCTCGCGGAAACGGACAAGCATCCGCACCATCGCCGGGCCGGCGACCAGCGCCAGGAGCACGTTGCTGACCGCGTGGGCGACGTCGAACGGGATCGCCCGTGCCTCGAGCACGAGGAAGTGCCGCAGCGAAAGGTCCCCTCCGTAGGTGGCCATCAACGAGAAGTTCAACAGAGCGCCGTACAAAATGCCAGCAAAACCGCAGGTCGCGGCGAGAACTAGCCGGTTCGCGTTGCGGCTGCCGACGGCGACGGCGGCCCCGAGGACGCCGCACATCCCCCACCCGGCCATCTGCCAGGGCGTCCACGGGCCCTGCCCGAACCAGAAGTTGGAGACGAGTCCGGTGAGAGCCCCGACGGCGAAGCCAGGGGCGCCGCCGAGCGCGTAGCCGGCGAAGATGACGATGTCGGTGGTGGGCTTGACGTTGGGAAACGGGGCGAAGGCAATCCGCCCGACGATCGCCAGCGCGGCGAGCGCCGCGACCAGGGCGACGACCTGCGAGGGCGGCTTCGAGCGCTCGTACCAGGTGAAACCGGCGACGATCACCGCGCCGATGATCAGGAAGCTGGCGATCTCCCAGGTCATGCTCGTCCCTCCCCTCCCTCGGGACCGGCGATCAGCGCGGCCGCCCCCTGCTCGGGGGTGACCACGCCGGGAAGGTCGAGCACGCGCGCGACCTCGGTGGCGAAGTACCAGCCGCCGGAGAGGATCTCCGCCATCGGCCCGTCGGCGATGACGACGCCGTCGCCGAGCAGCACGACCCGCTCCGCGAACCGGGAGGCGAACTCGACGTCATGGGTGGCGACGACGACTGCGGCGCCGCGGCCGGCCAGGCTCTCGATCAGCGCGACGAGCTCATCCTTGCGGGCGCGGTCCATGCCGCGGGTCGGCTCGTCGAGGGCGACAACCCCGGGCAGCGCGTCGCCCTCCATCCGGCCCGCGAGCGCGATCGCCAGCGCCAGCCGCTGCCGCTCGCCACCAGAGAGGTCGCGTGGGTCGGCGTCCACCGTGTGCTCCAAATCCACCACCCGCAACGCCGCCATCCCCTCATCTCCGGGCAGCTCGTCGCCCACCCGCTCGCGGACCAGGTAATCACTCGGGTTTTGGGTGAGGAGCGCGATCGAGTCGGCCTCCAGCCTCCCGGCGACGGGCTCATGCAATCCGGCCGCGGTCCGCAGCAGCGTGCTCTTTCCGGCGCCGTTGCGACCCATCAGCGCCACTCGTTCGCCGCTGTGGATGCTCAGATCGGTGCCGCGGAGGACATCGCGTAGGTCTTCCCCACGATCCAGCTCAACCCACAGTCCACGCGCCTCGAGCACTGGCGGCAGGGAGGGCGGGACCCCCTCCTCTCTCAACTTGCTCGGGTGGGGCGGCTGCGGCCTTCCGAGGGCCGCGCGACCGAGAGGTACAAGCCGTTCGGAGGGGGTCCCGCCCTCCTGCGAGCCTGCGCGGCTGCCCGCGAGAAGTTGACGGGCGGGGCGCACTCCAATCGGCAACGGCTCGATGCCGACGAGCGAGAAGAGCCGAGCTGCTGGCGTCTCCAGCGCCGGGTCGGCGCGGCTGGCCCAACTAAGGAAGTCCGAAGGGACGCCGTCGAAGGCGATCCGTCCGGACTCCATCGCGATTACACGGTCAGCAGCGGCTAGGCAACGCTCCAAGCGGTGTTCAGCCAGCAACACCGCCACCCCCCACTCCTCGTTCAGCCGGCGCAGGAGCCAGATCAGCTCGTCTCCGGCGACGGGGTCGAGCTGGGAGGTCGGCTCGTCGAGGAGTATCAGGCGCGGGCGGGTAACGAGCGCGGCGGCGAGTGCGACCCGTTGCAGCTCGCCTCCCGAGAGCGTGTCAACCGTACGGTCGAGCAGGTGTGGGATCGCCAGCGCGAGGGCGACCTCCTCGACGGACCGGGCGCGGTCGTCAGGGCCGTCACCCCGCATCTCCAGCGGCAGCTCGATCTCGGCGGCGACGGTGGTGGAGACGACCTGGGTCTCCGGGTCCTGGGCGAGGTAGCCGACCGCCGCCGCCAGCTCGCCGGGCCCGGCCGCGATCGCGTCCATGTCGGCGACGCGGATCACGCCCTCGATCTCGCCGCCGTGGAAGTGCGGCACTAGGCCGCAGGCGGCTTTCAGCAGGGTCGACTTCCCCGAGGCCGAACGGCCGGCCAGAAGGACGAACTCCCCGGGGGCGACCTCGAGCGACACGTCCTCAAGTGCTGGCGAAGTCGCGTGCGGATACGAGTAACTAAGCCCTTCGACCGCAAGCGCCGGCGCCACCCCCCTACGTATCGCCACCTCAGACACGCCCCACCCCCTCTCGACGGGCCGATCTTCCCGTGCCCAGAGATCGACGGGCCGATTTCCCTACATATAGGGGTATTTTCGGCCCATCGACATGGTGGGCGCGGCGTTTGGAGCTGCGGCGCCATGGGGCTAGGCCGCTGAGGGCCACGACGGCGGATAGGGCGAGGGTGCTGGGGCCGAGGCCGACCTCGATCTCCGGGTAGGTGTTGAAGTCGTCGGCGCCCGCGGCCTTGCCGGCGATCGCCGCGGTGAGGACGATGGCGGCGACGGCATAGAAGCGGCGGTCGTAGCGGCTGCGGGCGCGACGGCTGCGGGCGCGCGGCGCGTCGAGGCTGTAGCCGCGCAGCTCCAGGGTGGCGGCGACGTCGACGGCGCGGTCGAAGGAGCCGGCGAGGAGACGGCGGGCGAGGGGAGCCTTGCCGACCTCGGCGGCGCCCGGGCCCCGCAGGCGGGCGGTGTCCCGCAGGCGTGACGCGTCAGCGGCGGCGACCGGGGCCAGGCGGGAGACCAGCGTCGCGGTCAGCGCCGAGCGTCCGGCAAACGGCCGCAGCACCCGCAGCACCCTGTCTGGATCGACGCAGGCGGAGTAGACGGCGGCGGCGATCATCGCCACGGCCGCGCGGAGGCCGCCCGAGGCGCCGGCGACGATCGCCTCGGCGGTTACGTCGACCGGCCCCAACAGCGGCCAGTCGCCGAGGCGCGCCAGCACCGTCTCGCCGCGGCTGACCACCAGGGCATTGACGACGACGATCAGCAGCGCCAGCGCCGCTCCCATCCTCAGCGCCAGCCGAACCGCCCGGCGGGCGCCTGCCAGCAGGCCCGCGGCCGTCGCCGCCACGCCGGCGCCAACCAGCACGAGCGGGTTCGAGTAGAGGAAGGCGACGGCGACGATCGCCCCCAGGTAGGCGACCGCGGCGCCTGGCGAGGAGAGCTGCAGCGGCCACGGCCGCGGCTGGTAGGCAAAGGGGGATTTCAAGGTTCCTCCAGTGGCAGCGGGATCGCGACCGATCCCGCCAGCGCCACCGCGTAATGGTCGCGCAGGAGGTCAGCGTCGAGGGCCTGGGTGGCGTCGCGAACGGCCGCTCCCGTCCCCCCGGTGACCACCCACACCGGCGGGCCTTCGTAGCGGCTCGTCGCCGCCACCAGACCCGCATCCGAGCCGAGGCGGTCCGCGACCTCGCCGTCCTCGTCCAGCGCCACGACTTCGTATCCGTCTCCGGTCGCCTCGAGCTCCGCGTAGACGCCGCTTTCCGCCGGCCCGCCCTCGATCAGCCGCGCCACCGGGTCGGTGCGCAGCCGCTGCCAGGGGCCGACCAGCATCCGGATCGCCCCGTCGGGGGTTCCGGAGGAGACCCTCACCCCTTCGCGCTCGAGCGCCTCCCGCGCCAGCTGACAGGCCTCACCGGCCTCCCGGCACTCCACCGCCACCGGATAGGACTTGCCGCCGATCCCGTCGCTGAACGGCGCCGGCCAGGAGCCCACCACCGCCGGCACGTGGTTCGTCGCCGACCAGTCGCGGTAGTCCCACCAGACCCGCTCGCCGCCCTCGAGCTCGTACTCGGCCGCCCCGATCGGCGACTCCGTCCCGTCCACGTAGAAGAACCAGTCGTAGGGGTCGCCGCCGCGCTGCCGCTCGCCGACTCCCTCGATCGAGTGCACGAAGCCACCGCCGTAGCGGGTGGCGATCTCCGCCTCGCCTTCCAGCAGCCGCATCACGGTGTCGGACTCGTTCGCCTCGAGCGGGCGGTCGAGCACCGGCACCCGCCCGTATTCGCGCGTCACCGTCAGCTGCACCTCGCCGACGCCGGCCCCCGGGCCGAGGCCGCAGCCGGCGGTCGCGAGCGCCGCCAGGAGCAGCGCCGTCGCGACCGCCATGCCGCGGCGTCCGGTCATTTAGGGCACTTGCCCCCGACGCAGACCGCCTCGCGGGCGGAGGGGATCTCGCCGTCCGAGCGCGCGATCAGCCGCCGCGGCCCGTTCAGCGTCACCGTGGTGCGCCCGTCGGCGCCGGTCGGGTTCTCCGCCCCGGTCACCTTGGCGCCTTTTTGCGGCGTCCGCCTGCCTTTTTCGTCGTAGGCCCAGACCCGGACCGTGAACGGTACCCCGGCTTTGACCCCGTCGGGCGCGGACAGCGCCAGCTCGTCCGGGTAGGGGAAAGACGGCGCCAGCGTCCACAGCACTTCGTCGCCCGCCTTGATCTTCGCCGAATCACCGCCGACTTCCAGCGATTTGTGGTTGATCTTCAGGTACCAAGAGGCGCTGCCTTTGGCGACGTTCCCTCCGACGCCACAGAGCGCGAGCCCGAATTTGAAGGCGTCGCTGATCAATAGCGGCCGCAGCGCAGCGATCCTCTGGGCGCCGCTGGCAAGCAGCCCCATCGCGGTGTTCCCTTTCAGCTGGACTTTGTCGCCGCTGCCGCCGTTACCCGGCCCGAAGCAGGTCGCTTTGGGGCTGGTCTTGACGGAGAGACTCGCCGTCGGAACCGTCTTTTCGGCGAGCACTTTGCCGCCGGAGCCGACCACGCGCAGGTCGGCCTTGAAGGCCGAGGCGCTCGCCGCCAGGGCAAGGGTCAGAGAGAGGGCCAGAAGGCACGCGGCCGCTAGCCGGAACGGGATGATTCTTGGCATTTACGCCACCCTTTCCTCGAGGGTTGATTTGGCTAGGCCGGGGACAGGTCTCCTGGCTTCCGGGATCAGGGAGGACGCGCCTTCCCGGAGGCGAGGTGTCGCCCCCAGTGGCTGGCGCGCGAGGCGCCCGCGAACTCCTCCACCCGGTCACAGTGGCGGGACCACGCCGGATTTGCACCGGACTTCCCTTGACCACCGACCGATATGTACGCGGCGAGTCTATCCCGCCGCGGCGTCGGCACGCGTCCGCGAGCGCTTAGTAGGGCTCGTAGGTGACGGTCCGCAAGCCTCTTCGCTGCGGCCAACCGATCCCGCTACGGGTCGCCCGCTGCGGCCCCTCGGGGCCCGGCCACTGCGCCATCGTCACCGCGCCGCCTTCGCTCAGCCGCTCGGCGTAGCGACCGGCGACCGCCGCGGCCGCGAGCGCCCGCACCTGCTCCTTGATCTCGGCCGGGTCGTCGGAGAAGAACTCGACGACCATCCCGTTCCGGCCGGGCGAGCAGATGATCAGCTCGTTGGAGTCGAAGTAGACCTCCAGCGGCGCGGCCTCGAGCTTCATCGGCTCCAGGTAGAGAGTCGGGCCGATGTCGTCCTCCTCGAGCCGCAGCTCGGCCCAGCCCGCCTTCAGTGCCTGGCGCGCCTCCTCTTCGAAGACCTCCAGAACATCCCGCGCCAGCAGCAACATGGTGGTCTTATACACCCAGCAGCACCGGGCTCCACCGATTTATACGCCCAGCAGTAAGTCCAACCCCATCATCACCGCCGCGCCGGCGATCAAGCCGGCGGTGGGACCGGCCCAGCGGCGCCGATCCGCGTAGGCCTGCGGTAGCAGCTCGACCACGATCAGGCTCAGCATCGCGCCGGCCGCGAAGGCGAAGGAGAAGGGCAGCAGCGCGCTCACCTGCTCGACCGCAAGGAAGGCGGCCAGAGCCCCGACCGGCTGCGGCGCGCTCGTCCCCACCGCCGCCCAGAACTGCCGCGAGCGGCCGTACCCCGCCGCCTCCATCGGGATCGAGACGCTCGTCCCCTCTGGGATGTTCTGGATCGCGATCGCGAGGATCACGAACAGACCCAGCCCCTCCCGCTCGGAGGCATAGGCGGTTCCCACGGCCAGACCCTCCGGCAAGCTGTGAACGAAGAGGACTCCGAAGACGAGCGCCGAGGTCCTCACCCCCGGCCCGCTCCGCCCCATGAAGACCGGCTCGTGGTCGAGCCGCCGCCGCGCGACGCCGAGCAGCAGCCCGCCGACGAGCAGCCCGCCGAGGACCTCGAGCGCCGACCCTTCCTCGGCGGCCGGAGCCAGCAGCCCGACCACCGAGGCCACCCCCATTACCCCCGCTGCCACCCCGAGCAGGAACGGCGTCAGCGCCGCCGCCCGCTGCCCGAGGAACCAGACCGGAATCGCGCCGAGCCCGGTGGCGAGCGCGGTCGCGCAGGCGGCGAGGAAGAGGATCAGCAGGTCGGGCACAGGCGGCAAGCTATCGCCGCGGCAGGCGTCTCTCGTCCCGTCAAGCCAGTTCCCGAGGGATCGGATCTTCGACGAACCGGCGTGTTGACATTCGTCCAAGCTCCCACTTCCCGCGACTAGGGTGCCGCCACTTTTGATGGCCCTTGCGGTGCTTGGGCTTCTTTTGGTCAGCTACAGCTAAGGGGGAGATGGATGAGCGGGGGACTACGCCGGCAGGCGCCGGCGCTGGTTGTCGCGGGGTTGGCGCTGGTGGCGGCGATGGGTGGGACCGTCTATGCGGCGGGGAAGATCAATGGGCGGGCGGTGAAGGTGAGGTCGATGCCGGGGAACCGGTTGGCCGTCGGATCGGTGCCGGGAAACCGGCTGAGACCGGGGGCGATTCGGGGCAGTCAGCTGGCACCGGGGTCGATCACGGGGATCCAGATCGACGCTTCGACCCTCGGTCAGGTCCCCTCCGCGAGCTACGCCGAACAGGCGCAGTCGGCCGAGGACGCGGAAACGGCGCTGTACGCGGCGAACGCGGAGAACGCCAACACCGTTAACGGCTACGAAGCGGGCTGCAAAGCAGGGACCCAGCCGTTCGCCGGCGCCTGCTGGCAGGTTGCGGCAAGCGGAACGGCGCTGAACGCGCCCGCCGCGGCGCTCGCCTGCGCCAGCCAGGGCGGCGAGCTTCCGGATGCGCTCTCGCTGGCTGCGTACTCGCAGCAGCCGGGGGTGGTGTTGGCGGCTGGGGATGAGTGGTCGGGGGATATCCCTGTGATGAGCGGAGACAACCTCTACGGAGTTGCCACGGTTGCCTCCACGGGCGAAATCAAAAACGCTCTATCCACCTCCACCAAGAAATTCCGCTGCGTCATCCCGCTGGTCGGCTGACGCGGCGGGCGGGACGGTCCACCCGGGCCGTCCCGCACCCGCTCAGCCCGTCTCGGCCTCGAGCAGGCGGCGGTAGTAGCGGTAGTCGCGGCGCTCCGGCCGCAGGTTGCAGGCGAGGGCCAGATGGTGGCGGGCGCGGCGGGTCTGGCCGGTCTTGCTGAGGGCGCGGCCGAGGCAGAAGTGGGCGAAATCGTTGACCGGGTGGGATTCGACCACGGCCTCGAACTCGACGGCGGCGGGGGCGAAGCGGCCGGCGCGGAAGTAGGCTCGGCCGAGCGCCTCGCGGACCGAGGTCTTCTCGGGTGCGCGGCGGGCGGCCTCGGCCAGCGGCGCGGTCGCGTGCTCGAAATCGCCGTCCTCGAGCAGCTCGAGACCACGGCGGTAGAGCGTGTAGGTGGCCTCGGGGGCTCCCTGCTTCGACATCCACCTAGTGTAGGAGGCGCGTCATGCGGGCCCGAATCGTGCGTGCTACCAGGTAAAAACCGACGACTTGCTACCGTAGGTACACGGGTTCGGCAGCTTGATTCCCGCCCCCTCCCAGCCTTTATGAGTGCACCTACGGCGAAGAAGTGGACCTGCGACAACTGCGGGGTAACGGTCAGCCGCGTCAGCGGCGACAAGGTCGTGCTGCCCGCAAGCTGGGTCAGCTCGAAGAAGGGCACCTTCTGCCTCCACTGCCGCCGCGAGCGCGCCGCCCAGGCCGCTCTCGACGCCGCCCCCAAAGATTGCGCGCTCGAGGACCGGGCCAAACTGCGCCGCACCGCCCTGATCGAGTTCGAGGTGCGTCGGCGCCCCGGCCACGGCAACGGCGAGATCGCCAAAGCCTGCCGCTCCTCGGTCGCCGCGGTGGTCGCCGCCCGCAAACGGCTGAAGCTGCCGGCGCCGAGCTAGGCGCGCCTCCGGTCCTACACCCGCGTCCGCGCGGCCAACCTGCGGAGCAGTGCTTCGATTCCGCCCCGCTCGTGGACCCGCCGCTGCCAGGCGGCGCCGTTGCCGTCGCTGAGGATGCGTTCGATCTCTTCGAGCGCGTCCTCGCCGCCCAGGTCCGCGGCGTAGGGACGGGCCTCTTCGAGGGTGCCGCGGGCGACCTCGATCGCCGGGGCGGCGGTCTGGTCGTCGACCATCAGCCGCGCTTCGAGGCCGTAGCGCTCGGCCTGGAAGTAGGACTCCTCGATCGCCTCGCGAGTGAGGCCGGGGGCGCCCGGCCGGTCGATCTCCTTCGCTGCCAGAGCCTGGATCAGGGCGGCGACGGCGGCGTTCTGCTCGGGCCGCGGCTGCACGTCCATCCCCCGCACCTCGACCGTTCCCAGGTTGGGGTGCGGCCGCACGTCCCACCAGATGTAGGTGTAGTTGGGGGCGCCGGCCGCGGTGATCAGCTGGTTGGCGACGTGGAGGAACTCCTCGTAGTCGCGGAAGGCGCGGGGCAGCTCGAAACGGGGGTAGCTGCGGACGGCGGCGGCGCGGGCGCTGGCGAGACCGGTGTCGACGCCGTCCCTGAAGGGCGAGTTGGCCGTAAGCGCGGCCAGCAGCGGCAGGTGGTGGCGCATCGCGTTCGCCACCGTGATCGCGGTTTCGGGGTCGGGGATCCCGACGTGGACGTGGAGACCGCAGGGCGGCGTGGCCAGCAGGCTGGCCAGGTCCTTCTTCACCGGCTGGTAGCGGGCCTTCTCCACGAGCGTCGCCTCGCCCGAGTCGCCCGGGTAGAGGCCCGAGCCCATCAAGGTCGTTCCGGTGGCTGCAACGGCCCGCCGCACCTCGGTCAGCTCCCCCACGGCCTGGCCAGCGTCGAGACAGATGCCGGTCTTGAGCTCGATCTGGGTAGAGAAGATCTCGGTCGAGACCGCCGTCCGGCGCTCCGGGTCGATCCGCTCCAGAAGCGCCTCACCCTCGGCGACGAGCCCGCAGTCCTCGTCGACCAGGAGCAGCTCCTCCTCTACCCCAATCGTCAGCGGCGTCGAGGAGCCGAACCTGTGCTCCCGGCCCGCCACCTCGCTCCCCGTTTTGGATGAAGTCCCCATTGCTTTGTGAGGGCGAGCTACCCCGCGGCGAAGCTTCGTTAACCGGGAGGAGATGACCGCTCGCCGCAGGGGTGTGGTTGAGCTTTGGCGCGTTATAGGAGGCCAACTCTCAACCACACCCTTGGACGAACATCTCCTCTTCCTCTGGGCTCGAGCGAAATGCTCAAGGCGATCGACCGCAACGCCGATGGATTTCGGACCTTGGCCGAGAATCCGCCATCCGCCCCGCCCCCCGGCGCCACCTCCCTCTGGGGGTCACACGGCGGCGGCTCCGCCGCCGCCGGAAGCCGGTCTTCGGCCGCCGACGCCCGCCCCGCCGTGAACAGCGGGCTGGATCCGCTATCCCGCCGCCTGCTCCAGCTCACCGGGCTGCTCTCGGTGCTGCTGATTGCGGTCGTCGCCAACTACCTCCTCGCCGAGGGTGAGAGCGTCGTCAACCCGGTGGCCGCGGCGGCGGAAAAGGCGGAAAAGTGCCCGGGGGCGCGCTTCTCGCTCTACATCGTCTACAGCTCCCCGGCCTTCCCCGAGCCAATCGTCGCCAGCGGCTCCGGCGCCTACAACGGCACGACCGAACGCACCCGCATGCGCCTCTCGCTGAACAGCCCGTTCACGGGCCCGATGCGCTTCGTGCAGATCAGTGACGACGAGTTCGATTACCAGCGGGGCGACACGGTCGACGACGAGCTGCCGCCGGGGAAGGCATGGGTGCGGACCGAGTCGGGGGCCGACGAGGGGTCGCTGTCGCTCGATCTCGAGGAAACGCTGGAAATACTGGCCACCTCCGGCGGCGTGCACGACGTCGGGCGGCAATCGATCAACGGCCGGATGACCCATCGCTACCGCGGCGCGATCGAGATCGGCGAGTTCGCCGAGCTCCTCCGGGAGGCGGGTGAGGACGAGATCGCCGATGCCTATGGGGAACTCGAGGGGGTGGCGCCGACGGGAATCAGGATCGAAGCCTGGGTGGACCGCGCCGAACTGCTGCGGCGGTTGCGAATGGTGATGCCGAGCGATCCGGGCGATCCGACGATGACGATCGACATGCGCATGGACTTTTTCGCCTACGGGGCCAAACCGGACGTCCAGCTCCCCGATTCCGACCTCGTCGTCGACGGACCGCTGGGCTCGGACGAGGCGTCTTCGGGGAGCGCTTTCTAGAGAGTGCGGAGCGCGGCTTCGGCGGCGTTGAAGCCGCAGATGCCGTGGGCGCCGGCGCCAGGCGGGGTGGCGGCGGAGCAGATGAAGACGCCGGGGATGCCGGTCCAGTACGGAACCGGGGCGACGCGAGGGCGCAGCAGGGTCTGCAACGGGGTGTTGGCGCCAGTGAGGATGTCGCCGCCGAGGAGGTTGGCGTTGGCGGCCTCGATCTCGGCGGGGGTGCGGACGGAGCGGGCAACGATGCGCTCGCGCAGGCCGGGGGCGAAGCGCTCGATCTGGTCGAGGATCGCCTCGCTCGCGTCGCCGTCGTAGCCGCTGGGGACGTGAGCGTAGGCCCAAAGCGGGTGGAGGTCGCCTTGGGAGCGGCCCGGATCGGCCAGGTACTGCTGGCCAGCGAGGACAAAGGGGCGCTCCGGCATCCGACCGCGGTTGACCTCGCGCTCGGCCTGGACGAGCTCCTCGAAGCCACCGATGACGTGCACCGTCCCCGCCCGCCGCGCGGCCTCCTGCTCCCACGGCACCCCGCCCTCGACGGCGAGGTCGAGCTTGAAGGCAGCGGGACCGTGCTTGTAGCGGCGATAGGCGCGGGCGACGCGGCCCGGCAGCCGCTCTCCAGCCAGATCAAGGACGCCGCGTGGGGCGAGGTCGAGGACGACGGCATCGGCGTCCGGCAGCTCATCGAGCGAACGCACACGCCGGCCGGTCTCGATTCGCCCGCCATGCTCGCGGATCACCGCCGCCCAGGCGTTGGCAAGCGCCACCGAGCCGCCCTTCGCCACCGGCCAACCGTAGGCATGCCCGGAGCAGACGAGCGCCATCCCGATTGCCGAGCTGAGCGGCCGATGCAGCGGCGCGTAGGAGTGGGCGGCGACGCCGCCGAATAGCGCCGCCGCCTCCGGCGTTCCCAACAGCCGCGCCAGCGCCGTCGCCGGCAGCGCCGCCGGCAGCCCAAAGCGCGCCAGTCTCAGGGGATGCCGCGGGAAATAGATCAGCGGGTGGTAGAAGTCCTCGCTGAGCTCGTCGTATCCCTGTGAGGGCGGACCGAAGATCCGCCGCCAGCGCGCGCCCGCCTCGCCCAGCCCCGCCGCCGTCGCCTCCAGCGAGCGCATCATCGCCCCTCCCCCACCCCCGTCGAGCGGATGGGCGAGGTCGACCTCCGGCCAGCCCCACTCGAGCCCGTACCGCTCTAGCTCCAGACCCGGGGAGACCACCGCCGGCGAGGAGACCGCCATCGGATGGGTGGCGCTGCACTCGTCGTGAAGCAGGCCGGGGACAGTCAGCTCGGAGCTGCGGGTGCCGCCGCCGATCGTCTCCTCCGCCTCGATTACCGTCACCGCGACGCCCCGGCTCGCCAGCGTCGCCGCGCAGGCGAGGCCGTTGGGGCCGGAGCCGACGACGATTGCCTCAGCCATGGTGCACCGGCAGCGGTTCGTCCCCCAGCCAGGGCTGACGCCGCACCATCTCGCGCACGTCGACCCACCCCTCCTCGATCAGCCCGTCGGCCGCGTCCCAGATCCGGTAGCGCTGGCGCTGCACGTGCGCGGGCTGGGACTCCAGGGTCACCACCCGCAGTTCCCCCGGCTCGAACCGGCACCGCTCCTGGACCGCGGCCAGCAGGCGGTGGTCGTGGAAATGACCATCGCCGAAGTTGTAGCCGAGGACGACGCCGGCGACGAGCTCTCCCTCGCGCACCTCGTAGTCCTCGATGTCCTCGACTGCCCGCGCCGAGAGTGCGTTCAGCGCCCGCCCGTGCGAGTGCATCGAGCGGAAGGCGAGCCCTTTGTAGAGGAGCACGTCGATCAGGTCCGGCTCGTAGAACCTGCGCAGCTGCTCGCCCACGATCGGCGCCGCCTTGACGATCTCGCGGTCGAGCGTCATCTCGGCGCCGCCCTCACGGCGGAAGAGCCACTGGCTCGTCGCCCAGTTGCCGGCGTAGTAGCGCATCGAGGGAAGAAAGGAGACGAGATCGGGACGGAAGTTCCCGAGCAGCGGCAACCCGACACAGGTAATGGCGAGGATCGCCACCAGCAGCGGGTCGTCGACCGTCGACCACGGCACGTCCGCGTAATGACCAAAGAGGAAGAAGAGGCCGAAGATCATGAACACGTTCCACTCCAGCGGCACCGCAAGCGGGAACGTGGAGAGGATGTGGACGTGAAAGATCACCATCCCGGCAAGGGCGATCGTCCCCAGCGGGCCGCCGCTAGTGAGCAGCAGGATCAGCGGCAGGGTGAACTCGATCACCGTGCCGAGGTGGGCCGTCAGCACCCCCAGCCGCGAGGGCAGCAGGTCGTCCGGGTGGCGCCGGTAGAGCCGCCGCTTCACCGCCCGCCAGCGGTTCCAGGGCGTGTTGCTGATCATCACCGTGACGACGAAGGGGAAGTGCCGGTTCAGCTTCGACGACGCCGCCCCCCACCAGATGCAGAAGAAGACGAGCTGGGCGGCGATCACCAGGTTCGTCAGCGGGAAGAGGAAGATCAGCGAAAGGGTGCCGTAGATCTCCGCCCGCGCGGCCAGAAAAGGGACCTTGTCGCGCAGGCCAAGTGCGATCAGGACCGCCAGCAGGACGCCCACCGCGATGGGATCGAGCCGCGCGACCTCGCCCTCGAGCCAAGGCGCCCGCCCGTCGATTCCCGGCGCGAGCAGTAAGTAGAGCGCGGTCGCTAGCAATCCCCCATATAGGGCGACGTCGAGCCAGGTCCGCCTCGTCCCTCTCGTCCCCGGCACCGCCGGCCAGGGCGGCAGCCGCGTCGTCCCCGGCCGCAGCCAGTAGAGGAAGCCGCCGACCATCGGCGAGAAGCGCAACGTCAGCGGCAGCGACCCGGCGCCGAGCCCCAGCACCTCCCAGAGCATCGTCCAGATCACCGCCTTCTGGAAGACGATCGGCTCGCTCCAGCCGGGCCAGCCGCTCGTCGCCGAGATCAGCAGGTAGCCACCGACGGCGTAGGCGAAGAGCTTGAAGACATAGAGGAGATAGACCGCGACCGGCGTCCCGAACCCGTTCAGCGCCCAGTCCTGCGCCAGCGGCTTGATCCGCTCCAGATGCCGCAGGCGCCGCCATTCCTCGACCTCGAACGGCGGCGGCGCGGGATCGAACAGGCCCATCTGACTACCCGAGCCGGTTCCCTTGCATCGCCTGACTCTATGCGCTGCTGGATGCGCAAGCGGGCATACCGAATACACGCTACAAGTTGAGTATTACCTAGATTTGCTGATGCGCAGGATTTTTCACTCTGATACGCATCCCCTTAGGGAAACCAGCCGTCCCACTATTTGCTGTGCGGCGCAAGCTGAGCAGGCACGTGGACGGGAAACCAGTCGAAAGGGAGGACAGTCATGAAAAGGCTGTTTTTGGCCGCGGCATGCCTTGGGGCGATGCTGCTGCTACCTACGTCAGCGGCAATCGCCGCACCGCACAATCCAACCGGTGAATACGCGCAGTTCAACGACTGCCCGTTGAGCAGAGCCTCGTTGGAGCTCTGCGTGTTCTCGGAATCCAGTGAAGGTTTCTTCACGATCGGCACCAAGACCGTTCCTCTGAAAACCCCGCAGATTCTCCAGGGCGGACTCGAATTCGAAGAATCGCTGTTCGAAGGTGATCTGCCGCTGTTCGCGGCGGAGGACGGAAACACGCTCCCCCCGACGCCGCAGCCAGTTCCAGGTGGCCTGCTGGGCGTTACGGCCCCCAAATGGTGGCCACAGTTCCTCCAGGACCTGTTCAACGAAACGATCAACAACGGCTTCACGGGTGTAACCGCAACCGTCGAACTGGCGGCGCCGGCCAGCTCCGTGAAACTCAACGCAGCGAACCTATTGGGGGCAACGGGCACGGCCCTGACGCTGCCGATCAAGGTCAAGTTGGGCAACCCGTTCCTCGGGAACAATTGCTACATCGGCTCGAACAGCAACCCGATCAACCTCAAATTCACCAGCGGCACTACCTCGCCGCCGCCGCCAAACGAACCGATCAGCGGCGACCCTGGTGAATTCGAGTTCAACGAAGCCGAAACCATCATCACGCTGTCCGGTGGACGCCTGGTGGACAACTCGTTCGCCTCGCCAGGCGCGAAAGGCTGCGGAGGGCTCTTTGCCTTCTTGATTGACCCCTTCGTGAACTCGATCCTCGGCGTTCCCTCGGCGGCGGGCAAAAACACGGCGGTGCTTGAAGGCGTCATCAAGCTCGGCGATCCGGCTGCAGTGAAAGCCAGCGAATAAGTACACGTCAACTGACGCACATTGGGCGCCCGCCATATGGCGGGCGCCTTTTTTTGAGGCCGCGCCGGAGCTTTCGCAGAGCCCGGCAGCTGAGCTATTCAGCTAGACCGAGCAGATCGGCAGCCTCCGCTACGACCGGGTTCTCGACGGTCAGCTCCATCAGCTCGGCAACCTCCAGAGAGCCGGCGGCGCGGTCGAAGAGCGTCCAGTTGATCCAGCTCGACTCGAGCGTCGACCACCAGCGAAGCGCAACCGCGTCAGGGTGCGATTCATGGACCTCGGCCGCCTGTCGCTGGGTGACGGTGCGACGACGGGTGGCGACCAGCGAGGGCCGCAACCCGGTCGCGATCAGGGTGGCGGGATCGTCGAGGTCAACGACGGTCAACCCGTCCGCCAGCTCCAGCGCCGCCAGCGCCAGCGGCTTTTCGTAGCGGACCAGCATCGAGGGCAGGAGCTTTCCGGTGCCGCGGAAGGGCGCCAGCAGCTCCGCCACCGCCGAGATCGCCTCCTCGGCGACATACAGGCAGCCATAGAGATCGGGGTTGTCGTGCCGGCCTCCCCCCTGCTGCAGTCGCGGGAACCAGAGCGCGCCCCCAGCCTCCTCCGCCCTCGCCTTCCTATCGAGCGGCAGCGCCCGCCAGAGCCTCACGCAAAGCCGCCGGCCCGCTCCGCCCCGAGGGCACCGAGCAGGTCCTGCGCCCGCCCCGCCCGCACCAGGTCGATCGGCCGCCGGTCCCCCAGGTGGGGATTCACCCCGAGCAACCACTGCTCCGCCGCCTCCGCTGGGTAGAGGCGCAGCAGGCTAGCCACCACCAGCTCCAGCAAATCCACCCGCTCCGCGTTCTGCAGGTCGATCCCACCGCCCTTGCGCCAGCGCGTGATCTGGGCGGGGCTGACCCCGAGCAGCTCGGCAAGGCGCCGCTGAGAGCCGAGGTCGTGGCTGAGGGCGGTGATCTTCTCCGCGGTGGCTACAGGCACGGGCTCAGTGTAGCGCAACACTTTTCGTTGCGCTGGAGAGGAGCGTGATCGACGCCGGCCGGTGCCTCCCTTAAAGAGTTACCGCGGCCTCCGGGGAGCCGCATTCGATCTCCAGAAGCGCGCAGCCAAGCGAGTTGACGATCGCGAAGCCTTCATCTCGGATCGAGGTGGAAGGCGTTTCGATTTCGCCCGGGGGGACGACCGTCAGCCGATAGACCCGAGGGCCGCGAGCGAGGAAAAGGTCCTGCTGCATCCAGCCGAGCGGGTTGCGCCACTCCAGATTGCGGCCACCGTGGGGGAAAGGCGCCGGCTGCGCGGTGGCCTCCTGACGGCACCGCACGCTTGCGGCGCGGGTGACGAAGTCATGAGCGCTGCCGGCGTCGGCAAAGACCAACACGTCAGCGAGGACATCGTGCCCGCTCGGCACCCACCAGCGCATCTCGTAGCCTGCCTCGACCTCCTCATCCGGGTTCGCGGTCAACTTCACAGGTTCGCTATCGGTCCAAGCCGAAAGAGGCCCCACGGTGCCCTCTTCGTAAGGATGGAAGAAGGAGCCAAAGAGGACCTCCGAGGTGATCCCCTCGCGCAGCTCGATGAGCCTCTGCGAAGGAACCTCCCTGAGATCCGGCACGTTCTCGAGCGAGCAGGGCGCAGGCGATGCAAAGACCTCCTCTTCCCCGCCTTCCTCACCCTGAACGTGCGTCACCGCGTAAGCGGCCAGCACCCCCAGAATCGCTAGGAGCAGAACCAGGCGCAGGCGCCTATCGCTCCTGACCTCAACCGGTGCAGCCACACCATGGCATCGGTCGGGCGCACAAGCGACTTTAACTCCCGACCGTGAAGTACCGCTACCGGGATTCGAACCCGGGTTTCCAGACTGAGAATTGCCTCTGTAGAGCCATTTGCGGCCGATCCAGGATGACTGCGTCTAGATAGATAGTTCAGTCGAGTTCGATCCAGTTCGGTGGAGTCGGGGACATATTTCGGGACACGCTTCTCGAGGCCGAGGAATGAGCATCGGACGGGCGAGGTAGCCTTGCTGAGATGCCTCTTCTTCCCAGGAGATCGGAACAGGTTCAAGACAAGCTGCATCGGCTCGAAGAGCAGATGCGAGCGATGAACTCGAGGATCGACGAGATGGCCGAAGCCTTCGAGTCCCGACGCGCCGACGACGAAGCTGAAGCGATTGCCGCCGAGCGCATCCGCAGCGGCGCCGGCGATCACAAGGAAGACGGCGCCGAAGCGCTGGCCAAACTAGGCATCGAGATCCCCAGCGAGGAATGACCGGCAAAGCGCCCCGGCGCAGTGGGCGTCACCTTTGCCAAAGGCGTCCTTGACGACGTTGCGGAACTGACTACCCCGGCCGCCGACAGCGACCAAGCCGGAAAGGACGAAGCCGAGGCACTGAAGCGTCGCATCGCCGAGCTACTGGTCGAATGCAAGGGCAATCCTTTTGTCGGCGAGCTGATGGGGCCAGGTCTCCATCCCGAGCTAGCCAACTGCCGCCGGGTTCGATTCGACATCCCGACCCACAAGGCGAAGCCGCGCTTCCGCTTGATCTACCGCAACGAGCCCACCGATGGCTCCCCAGCCGGTGCCACTGGCTGACGGTTGCTCCACGTGCTGGACTACAAGCACACCGCCGCGCTCGACAACGTTCCGGCCACAAGGATTGAGCCGGTGACCCTCGGCTCGGCACCCCGACTAGAGGCGGGGCCTCTCGTCTCGAAAGGAACTTGCTTTGCCGTCCAGAAGGAGTAGCAGGTCGTATAGGCAGCGTCGGCGGGAAGTTCGCCGTAGGGCGGGACGAGCGGCGGTGCGGGCGATCCCCGCTGCCGCGGGAGCGGGAGCGGGAGCGGCGTCTGCCCCGGTTGCGGGTCCCGGCAGCGGGCTCGTGGGTTTGGGCACCTCCTCGACCGTTCGGAAGCTGCTCAATTGGACGCATCTAGATCAACTTTTCACCAACGCCACGGAACGATTCGAGCGCCGGCGGGGAGAGCGTGCCGAAGCGGCTTTCAGAAAAGCGATCGAGACCTTGGCCGCCGCGCTAGATGAGAAGTGCGCGATTCGCAACGACGGCTTCTTCGATCAAGGTGATGATGAGACCCCGTCTGACGCAGAGCAGATCTTCGAAGGGGTGCTGCGGGCAGCAGCAGAGTCACACGAGTCCAGGAAGGCGGAACGGATGGGTGAGCTGTATGCGTACTTTGCCCTCCATGTCGACGTCAGCCCCGCACATGCGAACTTTCTCTTAGGGCTGACTGATCGACTTACGTACCAGCAGCTCCTACTCCTAGGTCTCTTGGAAGAGGGGAGCCGCCCCATGGATATACCCGACTTCGATCCGACGGGTTTTTTCACTCACGCAGAGATAGGCATCCTTTTCGAACTGCACGATCTCGCCAGAGAAGGTCTTCTGGTCCGAGACGACCACCGCGTGATCACTTCATTCAGCGATGTCAACCCAGTGCGGCTGCGTACCGTCCTCAACGGGAAGGTCTTGGTCGAGGCGATGAACCTGCGTAAAGCCGAGCCAGCGGACTGGGACGGGATCAAATGGGCCTTTGCCCGACTCGGAAAGATCGACACTGGTCAGGCGGTGGACGGACACGTCAGGGTCGAGGCGGTGGTTCTCCCAGGATCGCCGGAGGACACCTCCCGGGTAAAGATGGACAAGCAGCTGGTCGAGTTCCGAGATCCGGTTGTCCGTCTTGAGGATCTGCCCGACGTTTAGTTGGTCATTGCTCCTCAGCCTCAGGAGTCACGACTACTTGGTGCGACACCGGTTCCCGCTGCCTATACCGCTACCGGGATTCGAACCCGGGTTTCCGGACTGAGAATTGCCTCTACGAAGCCATTTGGGGTCGATCTAGGACGACTCCGTCCAGTTAGTTCAGGCGAGTTCGATCCAGTTCGGTGGAGTCGGGGACATATTTCGGGACACGGATTTTCTGGCTTCTCAGCCTGCTCCCGGCCTATCCTTGAAAGCCATGGGGCACGCAACCGTCGATCGGCTGAAGGCAGCGCAGCTCACCGAGAGTGAGCGCCGAGTGGTCGAGCGCTTCGTATCGCGCATGGACAACGAGCTGGGCGACAATCTGCACGGTCTCTGGCTCTACGGGTCCCGCGCTCGCGGGGCGGCCCACCCGGAGTCCGACGTCGACCTCCTCGTGATCGCCGAGGGCGGCCGTGATCGCTATGGGCGAATCGCCGGCGACCTCAGCGAAGAAGTCGCAATCGCCGAGGGCGAGAGCCCTTTCAACTTCTCGGTCCACGTCCACGATCCCGAGTGGTTACAAGAGCGCCGCGCGATCGAGTCCTTCTTCATCCAAGAGGTCGACCGGGATAAGGTCGTCCTCGCCGGGAGCGGACTGGATTGAGCCCCCGTTCAGAGGAGTTCATGCAGCAGGCGCGCGACCGCCTGGCGGACGCCGAGGCGATCCTCGGGACGGCGCATCCCGCTGTGGTTGTCAGCGCTGCCTACTACGGAATGCTCTACGCCGCCCGAGCCGCCCTCTCCGAGAGAGGCGAGTTCGCCAAGACCCATAGCGGCATCTGGACGTTGTTCAGTCAAGTCTTCGTTGCGCCTGGTGAGTTCGACCAGCATCTCAGTGCCCTTGCCCGCCGGGCCAAAGCCGCCCGCGAGGAAGGCGACTACGAGGCCGCGCCGGCTAGTCCTGAGGAAGCTGCTGAATTCGTCAGAGGAGCCGCCGACTTCATTGCCGAGGTCGAGCGCCTGCTGACTGACTGAGCTTGGTCAATCTCTTAGAAGTCCAGCAGCAGCTGGGGGCATCTGCCTTCTTAGCCCCAGGTCAAGGTATTTCCGGGCCAGCGACCCGATCTGACCCACCGGGAGATCGTCGGCAGGCAGGACGGCACCGTGCGCCAAGCCGTCGCGCGCCTTCTTCGCGGCCTTGAATTCAGCAAGATCCCGGCTTGCGTTTTCAGGATCAAGAGCCAACGCAACAACCGCGAATCTTGCGGCAAGTGGCATCGGCTTGACATCTTCGGAAATGACGAGCTCGGACAAAGAGGCGCCTAGGTTTCCTAGTCCACCGAATTCAAGGCGATCCAGCACCTCACTCCGATAGCGCGGCGCCATCTTTCCCACGAATAGTTCCAGAGCGAGGAATGCAGCCTGGAAGCGCTGCCAGTTGTTGTCCATGCTCAGGGACGCAGTCCACCAGCCCACTGCCTGGCGAAGCGTGTGGTGAATCTGACGCGACGGTCCACCCAGGCCCTCCAAACGATCCTGCAACTCCGTCGCCGGAAAATTGTCAGCGCTCTTGCCGATAGAGGCCTTGGCACTTCCTGAGAGACGGGGGAAGACCGAGACGGGCCGATTCTCGGCGAGAATCAAAAAGAAGTCGCGCTCAGAAACACGCGTCTCAAAGAACATCGGTTCGATGGCCATTCCAACCTGTGCAGCAAGAGCATTGAGGGCATGGTCTGAGGTAGATCGAAAATCCTCGTCGACCTTCGCCGCCGAGGCGCCGTCCCACGACAGATAGGCCGAATCTGACTCGGGATTCTCAGGCAAGTGACAAGGCGAATCGATAACCAGGGTTACGTACCAGGCATGGTCGTCGTAGACAGGCATCGGCTCCGATTTCAGGGCCTCCTCTGCGGCCGCATCAAGTGACGAAGCACCGCCGAACTGCCGCTGCAGGAATGCATTCGCAAAGGCCTGCCGGGCTTGAATCTGCCCGCATATCTCAGCCGGCACCGCACCTACGAACACCCTGCCAACCCAACCGTCCCGAGGAAAGTTGTGCGACTTGAAAGGTTGTTCGGGCGGAGACCACCGAAGGTCATCACCCCAGCGCGATTCCGAGCCGTAGATACGAATTGCCCGCATCATGGCGTTTGAAGCACCCTCGGGATATTCAACTTTCCGCGCCATCGCTCGGCTGGACGCTATATGCAACCGATGGCGTGCCTGACTTACGGCCCGTTCACCCGAGAGCGAGAAGCCACGCGCGAGTCTGCTCTGTCACCCGCGGGCTGCTATACCGCTACCGGGATTCGAACCCGGGTTTCCGGACTGAGAAAAGCCTGAATGCGTTGCGGCTGTTTGCGGTCGGTTCGCGATTTCGCAGTCTGATCGGGAATAGCGGCAAAACGAGGGCATCTGGGCAACGATCCTTTGCGGCTGTTTGCGGCTGGCAATGGACGTCCTGTTGCTTTTTTGTTGCCGAGCAGCGGCATGCTGTTACCCGAGGGGTGGCGCTGGATCCAGCTCGTCCGTGTGAGGAGCAAGAGACCACTCGCCAGGGCAACGCCCTGCGCGAAAGGAGATGACGATGACCCAGCTAGCGAGAACCTCCTCCCCCGGCATCTATCGCGCCCACGGAGCAAAGTGCAACGGCACCAGTCGCTGCGACTGCCCCTACGTGATCATGTGGCGCCACCGCGGCCGCCAGCACAAGGAAACCTGCCGCACCTTCAACGAAGCGCGTGAGAAGAAGTCGCTTCGCGACTCGGTCGACAGCAAACCGGTCGAGCGGACCAGCTTCGGGGACTACTTCCCGGAATGGATCGAGACCTACGCCGGACGTACCCAGCGCGGCTTCTCAGAGACGACGCGCCCGGAGTACCGGCGCACGATCGAGAACTTCGCGCTGCCGCGCTGGAAGACCCTGAAGCTCAGCGAGATCGAGCCAAAGGATGTCCGCGAGCTCCTCATGGCGATGCGCAACGAAGGCAAGAGCACGTCGCTGATCAGAAAGACGAGGGCATCGCTCTCGACGCTCTTCGCCACCGCGCTCGAGGACGGGCTGATCGGCACGAACCCGATCCGCGGCGTCCGCATCCCCGCGCCGTTGGTGGAAGAGGTTCCAGACGAGGATCGAGCCAAGGCCCTGACCAGGGCCGAGCTGGCGACTCTGCTCTCAGCCATCCCCGAGGACTGGCACCTCTTCTTCGAGTTCCTCGTCCATACCGGCCTGCGGATCTCCGAGATGATCGGCCTGACCTGGGAGCACATGGAGCTGGAGACCAATCCTCACGTGAAGGTCCGCGAGCAGTTCTACCGCTGCCAGCGCCGGCGGCTGAAGAGCGGCGCCGGACGGCGCGACATCCCACTGGCACCGCGGATGGCGGCAAGGCTGATCGCACATCGAGAGGCGAACTACTCCGGCCCGACGGAGCCCGTCTTCACCTCCGATGTCGGGACCGAGCTGATCCGCGGCAAGGTCGCCGATCGCGTGCTCAACCCGCCCGAGCCCTCGTTGGCATGCCGTGGGTCAGCTTCCATACGTTCCGCCACACCTGCGCCTCGCTGCTCTTCGCAAACGGCAAGGACATCAAGCAGATTCAGACCTGGCTCGGCCACGCCGATGCGGGCTTCACGCTGCGCACCTACGTCCATCTGCTTGAAGAGGGCGTCGGCTCCGCCGATTTCCTCGATGACGCAGTCGAAGTCGGCCGTGGACCTTGGGCAGAGGGTCCAGAGAGAGCCTGAAGCACCCCAGACCCGCTCGACGTCAGTCGTCGAGCGGGTCGCCCTCCGGACACTCGTCCTCGAATAGCGGCCCACCGATCAGAGGGCCTGCGGCTGCGTCCGCATAGCCGCGCGCGCCACAGGCGCGGCATATCAGCAGCGCCTCCTTCCCATCGCGGATCACAACTCGGACCTGATGGCCGTGAGCCTCAGCCTGCGGCTTGAGATCGGAATGAAAGAGATGGAAGTAGCGAAGGTTCTCCTCCTGCTGGGCCTCGGGAATGTCGCCAGCGAGCATCGCCCAGACCTTGCCGGCAGTCACCCCGGTCCGAACCTTGAGGCGATCCGCGCGCGCCTGCCTCCGAATCTCCGCCCGCCACACATCCGGATCAGGCACCTTTTCCAGCGGCAGGATCACCTCACCCGCAGCGAGCAGCCTGCCGTAGACATCGCGCCGCCGAACTCGAGCGACAAGCTGCTCGATCCGCCGGTTGACGTCGACCGGATCCTCCACGGAGTCGATGCTACGCCCGTCGGCGAACCGTCTCTACGCCAGAACCTCGACATCGCAGCGAACGCCGATGGCCTTCTCGATCCCTCCGTCGGCGGTCAGCAGCAAGGCACGCAAGGACTCCGCCAAGGCGACATAGGCAGCGTCGTATGCGGTGAGGTTGTCGCGAAGCTCCCAAGCGCGAGTCAACAACGGCAGATGCGGAACGCGTCGCAGCGGAAGAGCCGCCAAGTCGTCAAGCGCCTGACCTGACCGCCTCTCGTCGAGCCGCCCAGCACGAACCGCCCGGCGAAGGGTCGACAGAACCTCGAGATCGACAAGCTCCGGCGCTACGAGCTGTTCACCGCGCAGCCGCAGTCGAACTCGATCCCCATCGGCACCGTCGTCAGCCAACGCCGGCGCCAGTACCGAAGCGTCGACGACGATCACGCCGCGCGCTTGCGATCGGTCCTCAGCGTCTCGGCCGCGAAGCCGAGACCCACCGAGCCACCGGCCCTCCCACCAGCGCGATCGAGCACCTCATCGAGGGTCTCCTCTCGCGCCTGCCGGGTGAGCTGTGCAAGCAGATACTCCTGCAGAGACTGCCCCGCGTCAGCAGCTCGCCGACGTAGGACGCGGTGGACATCGGAGGGAACGTTCTTGATTTGCACGCTTGGCATCTGAACCAGAGTAGCGCCAAATTAGCGTCAGCACCAGCACTTTGGCGTCGATTCTGGGGATCGTCGATTTAACGACCGCTCAATTCACCTTTACCCGTAACTTGGCGCTCTGCCAGCCACAAAGCTCCTCGCCACAGACGGGGGGAGCCGGAAGGTGCTCGGCGAGCGCGCCAGGGGCACAGACGATCGGCTGCTCGACGCGAGAGCGCGACGGCGGGCCTGCGTCAACCGCAGGCCAAAGGTGAAGAACCGCACGTGGCCCAAGGGCCGAGAGCACATCCCACTCATGTGCCGTGAAGAAAAACGGAAAGTGCTCGACCACGGGCAGCGCAGTCGCCTTCACCTCGATCGCGATCCGGTCATTTGGCTCAAGCGGCGCGTGGTCGTGGCCCGCATAGCTCAGAACATCGAACCCATATGCGTCGGACTCGCGCGCGATCCAACGGACCGCATCCGCTAGCTCGTTGTAGCCCTGCGCGCGGAGGCGCCCGCGCTCGAACGCCATCGAGAGTTCCTCACCAGCGTCACCGATCTGCTTACGCTCGGTTGCTGCGTGGTCGGGAAGTGGGACGCGGCCGAGCGCCAGCCACCACGCCCAGCCGCCTAGATCCTCGACGGGCGGCTGCGGCAGCAAGCCCGCGGCCCGCATGACACGTCGTTCGTCGCCCGGGATGACCGCGTCGATGTCAGCGGGCGAACCTTGCCACCACGCGACCCAAGACGGTGGACGTTGCAGGCACAGCACCGTGATGAAGAGCCGCAGGACCTCAGGCGGGGGCTCCTCTTCGTCGCTCATCCCAAGCGCGCGTTCACCGAGTGGCTCGAGGACACACGTTTCCTCTTCCTCGACGGCGAAGCCGCCCTCAAGCGCGAGCCTGAGACCATCCGGCACCGGCAGACCGCCGGCACGCAATGCACTGCGCCGCGCGGTCGCGCGCAAGTCCGACGTTTCGGCGTGGCCGCCCAGTTCCCCGAGGGTTTGTAAGACAAGCCAGAGCGCGGTCAGCCGTCCGGGGGTCAAGCGCACCGATGGCATTAGTGGTCTTCCGGTTCCTCAAGGTGATCGAGGATCTGCTCGACATCTTCCGGCTCAATGCCCGCCGGCAGACCCTCACCAATGTCTAGGGGGTCGTAGGCAAGTGCGGCCAGCCCATGGTCGTTTAGAACCTGGCTCATGGCGATGATCTTCTTATGGAGGCGGTCCTCGACACGCGCGTCGATCGTCTCCCGTGCGACGACGATGCGCACCTCAGGCTCGACACCTTGAAGCCCAAGCCGATGGATTCGGTCGAGCGACTGCAGGTAGTGCGCGGCGTTGAAATTGCGATCAAGATAGAGCGCGTGGTGACAAGCGCGGTGGAGACTAATCCCCTCTCCTGCCGCGGCCGGGTTCGCAATCATGACTTTCGTTTCGGGGTCATTGTGGAAGGCCCGAATTCTCCCCTCGCGCGTCGAGATGTCATCGTCGTCGCCCGTCGGGACCTGGCCGTAGAGAACAACTGCGCCGTGCTCTGCGAGGAGCCGCTCAAGCGAGAGCACGTTCATTACGAACTGCGTCCAGATCAGCACCTTTTTCCCCTCACCCACGAGGACCTCAGTCCTGCGTATGACCTCCTCGATCTTCGCCGGTCGCTCGTAGCGCGCGAACTCCCGCAAGAGCTCCCACGCGCGCTTGCCCTCTGGGGCCGGAGCAGGATCTTGATTGTCCATCAGCGGCGCCTGAGTCAAGAGCATCGGGTTTATTGCGGCTTGGAGAAGGCGCACGACGTGGCGGCCAAGCATCCGGAAGAAGCGCTGGTCGCGTCCCTGCATCCCCGACGCGGCGCGCGCAGCCTCGGAGCGAAGGAGCTCGTAAAGCTCACGTTGAAGAGGACCGAGGTCGACTTGCACGGGCTGGACGTCGAGCCGCGGCAATTCCAGCTCCTCCTTCGTGGTACGCACATACAGTGGGCGCACCGCGCGCTCCACCTCGGCGATCACCCCCGGTTCCGCCTCCGCGGTCACGCGAACGTCCGGCAGCACACGTTGCCCAGGCCAGAGAAAATCGAGCTGCGGGCGGAGATCCTCTGGGGAGTGAGGAAGTGGCGTACCGCTCATGATGTCGCGCCGCACCGCAACGCCGGCCAAATCGAGCGCGGCTGCCGCGGTGACCGCTACGTGACCGGACTTGACGCGGTGCGACTCATCCAGCGCCACCTGGGTCCGGTGCCCTGTAGCCCAAGCCTTAACGATCTCCTCGACGTTCGGCAGAAGCTGGTAAGTGATGAGGGCAATCTCGGGATTGCTGGTTAGCGCTGTTGCCACGCCTGCAGCACCACCCTGTAGCCGGCACAAGAGCGGGTGCTGCCCTTCACAAAAGCAGAGCGCAAGCTCATCTTCCCACGCGACGAAAGCGTTCTTCGGCGCGACGACGAGCAGACGATCAACGGCGCCCCGTGCGCGCAGCGCCTCGTATAGCGCGAGAAGCGTGCTCGTCTTCCCAGCACCTGGAACCGAAAAATTTGCGCCGTGGCGCAGCGCGATCAGGCGACCGAGGTTCTCGAGTTGACGCCGGGTCAACTTGCGTCGGAAACGTCCGCTCGCCCCTACTGCCGTAGCCACGTCCTCTGGTGAGAGCGGCTTGAGCTTGGTGTCGGCCGTCCGTCGTGCCTCTATCTCTTCGAGTTGAGTGCGCAGGATCGTCGTAACACCGTCGTCGAACTCGACCTCTGCGCCTGCCGCCCGCAGCGCCCGTGCGAGCGTCACTGCCCCGCGCCTGAATGTGTGAGTTGGCAGGACAAACCCATTCGCACGACGCTCTGCGTCAAGCGACACCAGCGTGTGGCGGGCCTGCGCCAGCGTGACATCAGCAGGGTCCTCGAACCGGACCTCAACTGCACGGCCCATGTCGCGCAGCCTGAGCGCAACCGCCGCCATCGACCTACTCGTTGCCCTGGCTCGCTGCCTCGACCTGCTTCTCGAGCCGCTCAGTCTCCTCGATCAACTCGGCGAGAGTACGCGCGATCTCACCGCGCTTCACGGTACTCGAGTCGACGGTGACATCGCGCAAGAGCTTAAGTGCTCGGCGCACGTTCTTGAGCGGTAGGGCGCGCTTGTCCCGCTCGGACTCGCGATCGGTTAGATCCGCAGCGACATCGGACAGGATCGGCCCAATCACTGATGCATTGTCGGCGTTTCCAATCACATTCAGGATCTCGGCTCCCTCGGGAACCGTCTCTACGCCGGCTGCATCAGCCAACTCGCCAAGCAGATCCTGGCCCTGCCCATCGCCTCCTACCTCTGGTGCAACCGCAACCGGCTCGTCGAAGCGATCACGCAGATCATCGGGGAGCTCATCGGCGTCGCGTACACGCACCGTGACATCAGCGAGCCGCTGTATCGAGTGATCGGCCACGCCACGGATGTCCTTGTAGCCACCCCCCGCGCGGATCACTGCGAAACACGCCTCGAGTACAGCGCGCTTGTGAAGGGTCGGCAATTGCTGGAAGCGCTGCCGGCGCTCGCGAAGGTAGATCTCCCTGAACGACTGCTCGTCGAGCGTCTGGTCGCGACCGACGAGGTGATAGCTATCGGGATGGCCAAGCCAATCGAGGTAGAGGTCGACAAGCTCGATACGGGCGAGCAGCTCGTTGACGTCGTCCTTTGACATCCGCATGCGCTTGGCGATCTTCTCGATCGGCTCATCAAGCTCGTCGATTCCGTAGCGGACGTGAAGCGCTTCGTCGATCCAGCTGTAGTCCGCCTTCGTCTCCCGTGCCATCTGAAGCTCAAGCTCGGTCTCGTAGAGATCGACCGCATCGGCGTCGTCTGGAAGGACAACCGCGTCCAGTTGCTCCTCCCCCTTATGGCGCAGCGCCGCAGTGCGGCGGTTACCATCGACGATGTAGCCGTCCTTCGTAAGGACGAGCGGGAAGAGCTGCGCGCGCTCGGCTAGATCGGCGCGCAACCCCTCTTCGTCGATCACGCTGAGGAGGATCTGGTGCTGGGCGAGCTGGGCCTCTTCGCTCTCGGGATCTGCAAAGAAGTCCGACGACAGATCGTGCTGCTCGATGTACTCAGCCTGCTTGCGGTGAGTTCGTCCGCTCTGCAGTCGATAGCGAGGGAAGTCAGCTGGAATCTTGATACGCGGCAGGTGGACCTGATCGTCACGAAATGGGACCTGCTGCGTCGGCGCACCTTCCTTCCTAGCGGCCTCGACACGCTTCTTGAGCAAGGCAATTCGCGAGGCTTCCGACAGAGGCTTCGTCGATTCAGCCATCGGATTTCTCCTTCCGGCGGTAGCCGATGCGAGCCTCCCGAAGGTCGCCGCGTAGTGCACGGAAGCGCTCACGGAACTTCTCGCAAGTCTCGTCAGCCGGCATTGCCGCGATCGCACGTCCGGCCGCAATCAACTCCTTGGCCTCATCGGCGTCTGGTTCCCAAGCAATCTCTGGCTCTGTAACGCAGTCGGAGATCCTAGGTCGGCACTCAAGCACCAGATCACGTGTGAACGCGAGTCGTCCCCGCTTCGCGTGGTCTCGCTCGTTCTCCGCATGGGTCACGGCTAGAGCGGCAACAGTGAAGCTCGCGTCGCGTAGCGCACTTCCAAGCGCCCACCATGCCCGCGCATCGGAGTTGTGAAAGGTCAGAATCATGACCCCGTCATCGGCCAGGGTGCGCCGCGTCTCGCTGAAGATCGCCGTCAGGAGCGCGCGGTAGCGATCCGCCCCCGTGCCACGCACTGAGTTCGCGACGGCCTCCGAGCGCAGGTCAAGCGCCGCAGAGTCAGCAACGAGCCCGGTGGCGTTTGCCCATGCGAGGAACACAGCGGCAAGCTCCGCGTATTGCACGTCATCGAAGTACGGAGGGTCCGTCAGCACCAGGTCAATTGAGCCACCTGCCGGCCGCTGCGACTCACTCGACCCCTGAGCGACAACCACACCTTCTGGCCGGAGCGCCCTAGCCGCTGTCGCCGACCGGCTGCTCACGGTGAGTGCTGAGGGCAACTCTTCCCCGGCCCAGCGCGCAGCCCGCAATGAATGGCCGAGTCGACGCGGTAGCGTCCCACGTCCGCGCTCAGCGAGCAGATTCGTCTCGACGCTTAGCCCCGTGATCGCGAAGCGGTGATTCGCGACTGCCTCGAATGCCTTCGGGTAGTAGCGGTCCCAGCGGCTCACGTACCCCGCCATCTCCGCACACCCGCAAATCGCAAGCCGCAATCGTGCCCGGAGCGCCGCTGTCATCCGCAGCTTCTCAAGCACTGGGATCGCCGCCGCCAGGACCTCGAGCTGGCGCGGTGCATAGAGATCAGCCCAACGCTCGAAACCCGTTCGTCGAAGGACTCGCGTCTCAAGTCCAACGGGGATCTTCGTCGCCAGCGACTGTGGCACCGCCCGTCGCTCGCGTAGTTCCGCCTGCTCACGCTCTCGCGCGGTTGGTTCTGCAAAATGCACATGCGTGTGACCACCGCGGCGGCAGCAACGCTGAACAAGCGCGAGTTCGAAAGTCGGCGTATCAGCAAACGAGTCGAACGTCTTACCGCATCCGTCGTGAGGGCAGGTGGCGACGCGCCCGGGCAGCAGCGGAGTGTCGTGGCGTGCGAGAGGCGCTTCGCAGTGAGCACAGGCACAGTGACTCTGTGGGTAGGCTTGCTCGGTTACACCACCGCAAGCCTGGCATCCCCACCATGCAAGCGGCTCATTCGACTGACGACTTGCGCGCGTAACAAGCGAATAGGGGTACAGAAATACTTTCTTTGCGCAAGCAGGACAGTGCGCCACGCGGACCCAGAATGAGGTCAGCACCTCGGCATCGGCGCCGTGCACTGGGCAGACCGTTCCATACAGTTTCGCGCGCACCGGCGCAAGAGCTGCCAGCAACTTGCGCGAGATGAGTTTGAGTTCCTCAGGATCCACGGGCGTGAGCGTTGCGCGGAGACCCGCGACCGCCCAGGGGTGCAGATCCTGCGCGTAAATGTCGAGCTCCCGCCGCGCCGCCTCAACCGCCACGGTGCCACCACCTGAAAATGGATCGGCCACCGTCAGCCGTCCCTCGGCAGTGTCTTTTGCCTGGTCGAGAAGCGCGCCGATCAGTGCGTGCGAGCGGCGGGCCCACCAGCGGAAAGCCGAGATAGGCGGCGTGTGCACCTCGCGGTTCCGTTGCTGAGTCCGAACGAGCTGCTCAAGGTCAGACCAACTGAGGCCGGTGAGCAATGATTTATCACGCACGGTCATCGCGCCATTCTTTCCGCGCGCCCGGATGTCTTCATGCGCCCGTGCCTCCCCTCACTCAACGGGCCTGGAAGACCTCGTCCGCATGCCACTCAAGTAGCTCGGGGTCCGGCGCGGCCGCTGAGTCCGTTGGCGACATCAGCGGGCGGCCCTCTAGGGCGTAGTAGGTGCGGCCGTTCGCGAATTCCGTCCGCAGGCGCGGGCTTACGAGAAAGCGACCATCGGGGCGGGCGGATACGTAGCCAAGATCGAAAAGTCGGTGCAGGTCGCGTCGCAACAGCAGGCCGTTATGCAGCTCGTGAGTTCCGCCCCTGTGCCACGGCCTGATGTGCGCTGCCTCGAGCGCAGGCAGCGAATGCTCGCCCGTGACCGTACAGGCGCCGCCATACGCGTCGACTACGGCCAGTCGGAACGAGCCTTGACCGAGGCGTGGAACAACAATTTGTGGTTGACCATGGCGGGCGCGTCCGGCCGCCTCCACGACCCATTCGGTCGACGACTGCGTCTGTGCGCGCTCAAGGCACTCCAACCACAACTGTCGCCCGTCTGGGGCTTCAAGGTCGATGCGCGAGCCGGACAGGTTTTGCGGGTTGAAGCTCGACGGTACTTCGACGAATTCGTCCGGTGCAAAGAAGATGCACTCGGCGACGGCCACGCACCCTATGACATCCGCGATTTCGACCTCCCTGCGCGCAAGGCGCCCACAGCGATCAATCAGCTCGGCCTCGCTTGCGACCCCATTTGCTTCGCCGAAAACCTCCCAGGCACGCCAGACGGGCAATGCCCCATAGCGCGCAAAGAGACCAAAGCCACCGATCCGGTTGATCGGCGACTTGAGGCGGAAGAAGAACGGCTCGCCAGCCGCAAGGGCGGTAAAACGACGCCCACCCCCTGGACGCCAGAAGTTGACCTCACGGACATGGGAGCGCTCGCGCAGGAAGCGCCACCAACCGTGATCAGTGTGGCCGATGTACCCGAGCATAAGCGTTGCTTTTTGGAGGCGGTGGATTCTGGACTTGCCGACGCGAGGGTAATGCGAGGCATTAGCGGATGTCGACCGAGCCAGCCGAGCTTCTATATGAACAGGATCTGCCCCACACTTGGGCTGTCGACCACCATTTTCCTAGAACGTTGACGAGGTTGACGCTATTCTCTGCGATTCATGCCAGCTGACCCAGCTCTTCTAGATCGCACCGTCGAAGAGTTTCGGCGCACGCTCACCGAGATCGGTGGACAGCCGAGCTCGGCTGACGATGCTGAGGTTCTTGGCCGGCGAGCGGCGATGGTCGTGCTTGCCGGGGGGGCTTGGGAGCGGGCGCTAGGAGAGCTGCTGACCAGCGCTGAGGCGCGGGTCCTGCTCGGAGGGATCAGCCGGGAGGCGCTGCGCAAGCGAGTCGCCAGCGGGTCCGTGATCGCGCTGCGCGACGACGCTGGGCTGGTTCGCTACCCGCGCTGGCAGTTCGATGGGGCCATTGGGGCGCCCTTCGGCGCAGTCAAGAGGCTCAACGAGGTCTTTGGCGATGCGGGGCTCGACTCATGGACGCTTGCCTCGTTTGCCACCACCCCCCAGCCAGAGCTTGGCAACCGGGCGCCGGTTGAAGCCTTCGCCGACGCCGACATCGAGCCCCTGCTTCTCTCGGCTCACCGCACCGTGGCCGACCTGAAGCGTTGAGCCCGCGCGGCCTGCCCGCTCCTCCGGACGACCTGCCCGAGCTTCCCAGCACGAAGCTCGGGACGAAACCTCTGTGGCGAATCCATGCCGCCGACGTCGCGCCCTGGTTCTTCGATGTCGGCCCGGATGGCAGGTTCAATCTTGCTGAGTCAGGCACTTGCTACCTCGCCGAGGAGCCAGTTGGCGCCTTCGTCGAGAAGTTCGGGCGCCTACTGCGGCCGGGTGGGGTGATCCCTGAGCCGCTGGTCGATACGCAGCGGCTATCCAGGCTGCGCCCGCCCAAAGCAAACGTCGTTGACCTGATGGATCCAACCGTTCTCGGACTCATTGGCCTCACCGCCGAGATCCACTCAACCTCCGACTACGACCTGACCCAGGGTTGGGCGCTCGCCCTGCAAGACGCCGGCTATGACGGCATCCGCTACAAGGCCCGCCACGACCCACGCGGGGAGCTGGTCTCCATCGCTCTCTTCGGCTCGGGCAAACCGCCACGGAGCGCCGCCAAGACGACAACGGTGCCGGTCGACCTGATCCACGAGGCCTCCGCCACCTTCGCGATCACTGTGCTCCCCCGTCGCCACTCACGGCGACGCTAGGCAACAGAACATCGGTGTTGCGACTGTTGCCGCAAACCGTTGCCGCTGTTACCGCGCGGCAACAACGAATCCGCTCCAGCATGGGAAGAAACCCTCTCACAGGAGTCGCGCCCTGCACCCGCGGCAACAACGCTGTTGCCGAACTGTTGCCGCCACTGAACGAGAAAAGCCCCGGCAAACCGGGGCTTTTGGCTTCCTGAAGCGCTTCTGGCGGAGTACCGCTACGGGGATTCGAACCCCGGTTTCCGGACTGAGAATTGCCTCTGTGGAGCCGTTTGCGGCCGATTCGTGCCTGTGGCGTCCAAGGAGATCAGTCCAGTTCGGTCGAGTTCGGTGGAGTCGGGGACATATTTCGGGACACGCTTTCATCGCCGCACTCGGCGGCGTTCTTAATCAGCGCTGCCCTTTCGCTCCGGCAGGGCATTGTGCAGTGCCTCCTCAAGCGGTTCAAACGCGCCTTCCACGTCGACGTCGAAATAGCCGAAGGCTTGGGTGATGCCATCCCTTGCCATCCCGAGCGCGCTCAGCGGTGCCCCGTTGGAGAGGGTCCGGCCGGGACCTTGAAAGGCGCCGAGTCGGTGGCCGCGGTGAAGCACCTCCTGACAGGGCACGGTGTCAATTTCTCGTAGCGTCGGCCACTCCCCGTGGTTGCCGCTCGAAAGAGGGGCGTAGAACAGGTCGTACTCGCGCTTAAGGCCAGCCTGGATCGCCATCTCGCGAGCACTGACGCCCGCGAAAGAACCGAGGTTGACCGGCTGGAACCACTCGTCCCTCTCGGCGTTCACCCTCGCGTTGAGTACGTCGAGAAAGTCCTTTTCCTCTTGATCGGGGTCATTTCTCATATCCTCCTTCAGGTGTTCGCGGAGCAGCTTCAGGTTGCCCCGCCCATGCTCTTGGTAGGCCGTGAAGAGGTCGGGCTCATCCCGGGTAATCAGCCACGCGAGAACGATCCGTGCATCGACGATTGGCCTTAGATGCAGTCCTGCGATGTCGGGGACCCAGGCCGATGGTCGTTCGAGGAGGCCATAGAGCTGGCGGTAGAGCCGTGAGGCGAAGCCGAGGATCACGACGTTCGGCTCATCGTTGTCCGGGTCCTTCGCGAGATCGAGCTGTTTACCGCGGAGCACCTCTCCAAGGTCGTCCAAGCGCTCGATGATCCGTCTCATGCTCTCCAGGCGCATCAGCGGCTCGGGATCAAGCGCCCCGTTCTCATCATCGAACAACGTCGGTTCCCTCCTCTCGAAATCAGGAACTGCACATGGTGCTAAATCCCGCGCTTGAGACCAGAAGCTGCGCGACCATTGCTTTGGCTCCTGATGATCCTGGAGGTAGGCGCCGAACCAGGCCATCCAGCTCGCGCGGATGGCAGACTCGAGCATTCCCTGCTCGGACGTAGACAAACCATCCGGATATTTTGGAACGAGATCTAAGATCGAGCCTCGCTGGTAGCTCCATCTTCCGTGTTTGGCTTGGCGGGCCATGGACATGAGTCGCACGCGCGTGCTCCACACGTTGTTTTTCACCGCGATATCCGCGACGATGCTGCGAAGCAGCGGCAGTCCGACAGTCGGGTCGGGCGTGTGCCGCTGTAGCCAGTCCTCGTAAAGCCAGATTGCCCCGCAGTTCGGGAAGAGGCAGATGGCGTGCCCAAACGCGGACGGAAACGCGCCCGGCGCCTCGACCTCCAGTGCGGCCCTAGCCGAGGATCGATTCTCCGGCGGTACGAAGTCGAAGGCGCTGAGACGTCCATCGACCACGTCCCCCTTCTCATAGACGAATCGGTCGATCACATCGAGAGCGCGACGAACCGCCCACCATTCAGACCGGCGGCCAAGGGTGTAGGCAATCCAGAGAAAATCAGGCAACACTTCAACGTGCCAGACAAGCTCAGCGAGCGGGAATCGCATCAAGGGTGGAATGCGCTTCTTTCCGACCGCTCGATGATCTGCCAGGACGGGCGGGCGGGTGGCGGCGCTTCGCTTCTTCCCCCCGCGTCCCTTCTTCGCCATCGCGACAAGAGAATAGATCGCTCTGAGCGCCAGCACTCACTCCGCTCGGTTTCCGGAGCCGAGTTCTGTGCATCAGGCACGATCAGACCATTCCTGCCTGATGCCACAAAGGTGCGTCGGGTTCGTCTCCGATACTCAGCCGATGGAAGCAGGACGCGAGTTCTCAGTGCGGCTCACGGTGAAGACCACCACCGCGGTCGTGATCACGGGTGGAATTCTTGGGCTCGGCTCCCCCGACCCGCCATCCGCCCCGGTGCATGCAGATGTTCACCGGCCTTTCATCGGTTTCCCACCGAATTTCGGGATCGACGGAGCTACCGCGATGGATCCAGAGGCAATTCGCGAGGTTGATCGGGCTGCCGCGAGTGGCGCACCAGGAGCCGCCTCAAGATTCGGGCTGAGCCGACACCGATTTGCTGGCGTCTCTAGACCGCCAATTCAGTGGTAGCTGTTCTCATCAACCCATCGGGTTAGATGGCCCCGAGTAAACCGGAGTGAGCGGCCCACCTTCACATGCGGCAGGTGGCGCGAACGGACCAGCTCGTAAAGAGTGCTTCGCGGCACATGAAGCAACTGGGCGGCTTCGGCAGCATTGAGCAGGGGCTCCATTAGGAGGTCCGAGAACTGGTCCCCGGCCTTTCGTTCTTCGGCTTGTCGCTTCATCGGCCGATCCCAAGTGACCGCTCGACCGCTCGCTGGCGCTGCAGCCCAAGCTGCCGCTGCGAAGCCAGCAACCGTTCCCTGACAAGCCTCTGCTCCTGCTGGCGGGCGGGGTCCTTCGGCTTCGGACCAAGCGCGCTGTCCCTGTCCACCACGCCGTTTCTGATCCGGTAGGTCTCAATCCCCCGCACCGCCTTGTCCCAAGCCGCCGCCTTCGTCGGGTCGGCAGGCCGCTCCCCCAGCTCGCCCTTGATGTAGGCGGGAGGAGAGAGGCGGGCGGCGGTCGCGGCGGCACGCTCCCGCTCGGCAAGGACGTGTTCTGCGACCGCCGCCTTGGCCCGGGCGTCATGACCAATCTCGGGTAGCTGCTGCCGCTCGGCCCTCGCTGCCTCGATCCCTTGCAGCGCCGCTTCCTCGTTGGCCGGGTGCCAGCGCCCGGGCTGTGAGCGGATCGTCTCCAGCCGCTCGGCCTCCCTGCTGATCGTGTCCTCGGCGCGGAGGTGGCGAGATTCGTTGTGCTGCTCGGCTCCGGCCTCAGAGCGCAGCTCGCGCAGTCGGGCAACCAGTTCGTCGGTGGAAAGCTGAGCGAACTCCGAGCGCAGCGCCTCGTCGTGGGCGGCGGCCTGGGAGCCGTCGCGCTCTGCGGCTTCGGCGATGTGCTCAAGCCCCTCGCGCAGGTAGGGCGAGGGCGGCGCGATCTCCTCGCGTGCGAGCTGCACCTCCGGGGTCGCGTAGAGGAAGGTCTCACCGCGACTGCGGGAGGCGGCGACGTAGAGCTCCTGGCGCGTCATCGAGGGGTCGGCCATGACAAAGGTTGTATCCACCGTCGCCCCCTGGGCCTGGTAGGTGGTGGCGGCATAGGCGTGTTCGATCGCAGGCCCTCCGTCCCTCTCCCTCACGCGGCCCAAGTAGTCGGAATCGACACACACCCGCCCTCGGGTGTCGATTCCGACCAACCACAAACGCTCCGAAGCCGGATCGACTTCGGCCACTTTCCAGCGCTCGCGGTTGTAGATGTTCTGGCGCTGGTCGTTGATGCGGGTGATGACCTGATCGCCGGCAGCGAAGCGAGCCTCGCCGACCTCGATCTCCTCGCCGCGCAGCCGGCCCGCCGCCTTCATCCGCTCCCGCGCCAGCGCGTTCAGCTCGGCGACCTCAGCATTGCGCTTGGCGATCATCAGCGCGTCCTCCCCGCGCTCGAAGCTGCGCCACCAGTCGGCGACCATCGCCTCGCGCCGCGCCAGCGGATCGTCTGAGACGGTGACCCGCTCCGCGCCCTGATAGATCGCGAGGGCCTCGCGGCCCTCGCCCTCGCGGATCAGCTTCGCGCCTTCCCGCTCCAGCTCGTGGCGATGGCGGATCACTTCATCGAGGACGACCGGCTCGGTCCGCGCCGCGATCGAGGCAAACAGGCCGCCCGCCTCGATCTCCCCCAGCTGCGCGGGATCGCCGATCAACACCAGCTTGGCGTCGGCCTCCTGGGCGTGGGCAACCAGGCGCGCCATCGCCCGCGAGTCCACCATCCCGGCCTCGTCGACCACCAGCACCGAGCCGCGTGCGAGCGCCTGTTCTCCGGCGGCGGTGCCGCGATCCAGCTCGGCCAGAAGACGGGCAACGCTGGAGGCGCTCAAGCCTTCTGAGCGCAGGACATTCGCGGCCCGCCAGGTCGGCGCCGCGACCCGCAGGTTGGTACCGGCCGCCGACCAACCCTCGGCCGCGGCGGTGAGGGCGTAGGTCTTGCCGGTCCCGGCCTCGCCGAGGACGACGATCACGCCCTCGCCGCCGCCAAGGAGCCGCTCGACCATCCGGCGCTGATCGGGCTTCATCGAAGGCCGCTTGGCGAGGACGCGAGAGACGACGATCTCCGAGACCACGGCGCGGTCCTCGGTCGCGGCCATGACCTCGACGCGATCAAGGGCGGCGCGCTCAAGCTCCCAAATGGCGCGAGTGGTGAAGCGCTCGCCTTTGGCGGTGGTCGCGATCCCGATCACGTCCGGGGTCACCAAGAAGGCGTCGGCAAGCTCGCAGACCTCATGCCCCGGCGCTCCGGCCGGGAGGCAGTTCGCGACCGCCTGGATGACGTCGCGGCGGTCGAAGTGGGAGGCGTGGGCGGTGACGGCGGTCTCCACCTCGGCGACGGTGACCCGGCCCTCGGGAGCCTGGCGGGCGTGTCCGAGAGTGGCGCGGATCGACTCGCGGGTAAGGCCGATCTCCTCGGCCTTTTCCCGCCACAGGTCGCGAAGGCTCTCCGTGGTCAGGTCGCGGTCCTTCGCCACCCTCGTCTGAAGCGTCGCGATCTGCCGGGCGCGGGGGCTTGCCCCCTCCCCCGCCGCCTCGAGTATCTGTTGGCGGCGAGTCGAGAAGGCGCGGAGGTGGTCGGGGTCGAAGCCCTCGATCTCGGCGATGCCGTTTCGGACCTCGCGCCAGCGGACCCCGAGGCGGCGCGTCAGCTCGTCACGGAGGTGGGCCTCGTAGATGTAGCTGGCGGTTTTCGCGTGGTCGTAGATCGCCGGGTGGTAGAGCCGGGTCCAGCGACCTTCGGCGAAGGTCGCGTTGGCGACGAGGACGTGGGTATGCAGCTGCATGTCGCCGGCGCGGGAGGAGCGGTGGACGTAGCCGGCGGCAAGGAAGCCGTTGCCCTTGAGGAATTCCCGCCCGCCCGCTCCGCGCCGGGTCCAGCAAGCCTCCCGCTGGAGGTAGGCGAGCCCGGCATCGACGGCGGCGGCGTGGGCGGCTTTGACCTCGGCGGCGACGGGATGCCCTCCAAGCGCCCACATGACCGATACCGACTTCGGCGCCGAGAAAGTGAGGTCGAAGCCGGGGACCGGCCCGCCCTCGACGTGGCGAAGTCCGAGCGGTTCTCCGCTGGCCGGGTTCGTCCCGGTCAGCATCCCCGTCAGCTGATCGGGATCGACCTTGCCTTGCAGGCCGAGATCACCAGCTGCGTCACCGAGCCAGTAGCCCTCGGCCTCCCCCTCGCCGGAGTAGTAGTCCTCCGCGCCTTCGGCGACCTTGTCGAGGTAATAGCGCTCCTGGCCGCCGCCCATCTTGCCGATGGAGATCATCGGCGCGGTCCTGCGGCGGGGCGGGATCGCTGCGCCATGCCCCAGGTGTCCAGCGGGGCGGGAGAGTGCATCGGGTCCATGCCGTCGAAGTGCCGAGCGCGGCGCGGCTGTGCCGGCTTCCTGCGGTCCTTTGCGAGGGGTAAGCGCCCCGTCGCTCTGCGACGGCAATGCACGCAGGAGAAATGCCGCCGGGCGGCATATCGCCCCTGGCAATTCGTCCGGCCCCGGCGCTCAGGGTCGGAGAGGAATCACTCAGTGATAGGGCGTGAGGGGTTCTGCTTCGGTAGAAGCAGCGGGTCTGGAGCTTCGCTGTGGCTCAAAGAGCCTCGGCGTCTGAAGATGGACCGAGGACTTGACTGGAGTCGCTGGCGTTCGGGCTAACGCTTCTCCTGCGTTACCTTCGATTGTGTCTTCTGGTGGTGGGCTGCGGTCTGTGGTCCGCAGGTAGAAAACATCTGCCGGAAGTCCCCGGCCCTGGGATCCAATCCGGGCATGAGCGGCGGCACAATCGAAGCCCGACGAATGATCCCTCCGCCGTCGTCGAAAGATCTCGCCGCTCCCGCCCCGATTGGATCAGCGCAACGACCGCTGCCGGAGCGTTTCTGCAGGCGGGACTTCGGGTGCCTCGCTTGGACTAGGGTCAATCTGCGCGGGCAGCGGAACAGTGTTGGGTCGGCCAGAGCGAGCCGGGTCGGCGGCGTTCGACGCGAACAGCAGACTCCAGACGAGCAGGGCGGCGAGGGCGGCGATCAGCAGCAAGAGCGCGATCTTGATGGGGCGAGAGAGGGCGAGGTCGGCGAGCATCGCTCACCCTCCACGGTCTGCAGAGAAGCGACCACGATGACTTTTGCTACGACCAAGCACGGCACCGCTTTGACTGAAGGCCGTGACCACCTTCGCTCGCTGGGAAGCAGAGAAGAAGGCATCGAAGAAGCGTAAGCCGCGCAGCCAGGCGAAACGCTGCCGAAGGGAGCGCGGCGGGAGAACTGGCACGACCGTCAGTACCGCGCCGTCATTCATTTCTACTTGCAATTCAACGGCACGCGAGGCGGTAACACCGCTCAGGTCGTTCTCCGGGTATTCACCGGTGTAGCCCCCCGCATTCGCATTGAATACAAAGCGCTGGGAGATCGGAAGCGGCATAGCCGAGCTATACCCGCTGCCGTCACTGGGGTCACCGATCGAGAAGGTGCTGAGGAGGTACGGCCTGCGCGGTTGGTCTGGATTCATCCCCATCAGACGGCTCGCCTTGATCCGCCACGGCACCCCGTAAAGGCTGCTCCCATGGGCAACTACGACCTTTTTGAATTCGCCGCAAGCGCAGGCCGATGCCCCATTGGGCAGGACGGAAAGGCTCGCTAGTCCTAGCGCAACGGAAACACCAACTATCCATCGGGTTCTTTGTCTACGCATGCTATATCGGGCAGACGTCCCCGGTGGTGGCTTTGCAGAGCTTCTCCTGCATTTGCACGACCATGTGGTTAGCTTCGCGCCACTGCGCCGCCGTCTGAATCTGCTTGGCGATTCCCCCCGGCACGATGACGTCGTCGGTGAACACGAACCCTCCTCCCTTGGAATAGTCGTATGCGGTACGGGTTCCGGATTGGGGAACTGGCACCGGCTCTCCTTCCGTACCGAGGGAGACGCCGAAATGGATAACGGTTCCGTGCCTACCCACGGCAGTGCCGGCCACAGCTCCCGTAGCGCCTTTAGGATTCTCGACCCTCCGCCAGCGGTATTGGTAGGGAAGTTCGAGCAACAGGCGCTTAGTTTCGCCGACACTGATGACCCTCGGTGAACCGGGTGAGCCTTCGCCCTTTGCACCAGATCCGCAGCCGAAGGCCCCAGCCACCATGGTCAAAGCAATCAGCGGAAGGATTGGCATCCAGACCCGCGAGTTGGCAACTTTCATTCCTGGAAGACTCCCCCCGCGTTGTAGAGATTTGCAGGGTCATGCTTTTTTGCGCCTTTTTCATTCCATATCGCGTACCGATGCTTCGGGACGAGAGGCACGCGATTCCATCCCTCGGGATGAGCTTCCTCAATCCGTTTTTTCACTCGAATCCATGGGTCTTCGGAATAGTTCAAATGCGCCGGCGAGGACGAATTGGCGATAAGTGGTTCTCGCGATCCTCCAGGCCCCGTTCGCGTTCCGGAAACGAACTGCACATGGTTAAAGTCCCCTTTTCCATTGGTTCCGTACCAGTCCTCTGCCAGCATGTCGCCCGTCTGCCAACCGGAGGGCTGGTTTGACGTATCAATACGTATTAAGCCATACCGCCAGAGGTGCCGGGGAAGCACGTCTGCCAAGCTCCATGACTCCGTGTAGTCGTAGAAGGTCACACCAGGTTCGCGGATGAACTTCTTCACCCACCAGGACCCGTCTCCGTGTTCAAATGCCCTCATGTAGGCCATGCCGCCGTGGGCCATGATCTGGCTCAAGAAGTTAGTGCAGTTGTTGGATCCGAAGTCCGGATACTTGTTGTTCCTTTCGGGTTTGCCCCAGTGTTTTGCGTATTTCACGGCCTCGGAGACGACGAATTGACCGCAGGGGCTTCCATTCGGGCAACTGATCGAACTGGCGCTCGCCGTGGCACCACCCGCTTCGCCTACTTCAGTTACCACCCCTACGGGGGTAAAGTTGATTTCGAAGGGGGGGTATTCGTAGGTCATCGTGTATTCAGTCGGCACTTCCACGTCCTGTTCGACTTCGATTTTCAATGGCATTATCGAGCCCTGGCTGAGAATTATCCACGGCTGGGGGATAACGGCGATGACTTCTTCCGTCGTTTCCGACTCAGCTTCGATCAGCTGGTACTGGATGGTTTCCAGCTGGAGCTCTGCGTCTTTCAGGACTGCCTCAGATCGCATCCCTTCCGGAGCGGACACCTCAGGGGTTTCTCCGGTGGCTTCGGTGCCATCGCGGGTGATCGCAACGGCTCCCGATGGTAGCTCGACCAGATTCTCGTCCGGGTTCAGGGTGACGTTCCAGGAGAGGGTGGTTGGAGCGCTGGCTCCGCGCAGCGACTGCACCATCGTCATCCCCGCCGCATTCGGCCGCAGCAGAGTGTCCGTTTCTGGAGCGGTGTTGGCGAAGATCGCAGCATCGCCGTTGACGACTTTCGCTTCGGTCGCCGCAGTGGTCACCGTCGCGGGAGAGAAGCAAGCGACGCCCTCGATGGTGAACCCGCCATCCGGGGTGACCTCGGTTTCCCCTTCGGTCGGCGTTCCCAGGCTTGCGAGGTTGGGATTCGGCTGAGAGTAGGTTGGGTCTACCTCTTCCCCGTTTGCTTCGTTGGTCGTACCTACGGACTGTTCCACTGCCGCCGGCACCGATTCCTGTAGCGAAGTGGCTGCTTCGGTTGCGGTCACGACAGCTTTGGGCGTGACGGACGTCGCTTCCTGGTTGCAGGTCGGGGTTTGCGACGTGAATTCGGGAATGTCGACGTTGATGCTCTTGGTCGTGGAGTTGCCGTACCTGTCGGTGGCCTCAACCGTGACCGTCTTGCTTCCCGCGTCGGGGACTTCCCGCTCAATCAGGGCGTTGGTTCCCGCCTTGGTTCCCACCGCGTAGCAGTTGAAGGCGCCGATGCACGTTACGCCGTTCAACATGGCGGTACTGGCGCCACTGGGAACTGGCGTCGGCTGCAGTGCCCAATCCGTGCCGTCCCAGCCCTCGATCAGCGGGGCGCTTTCAGAGCCTGCGCTGCGAGTGCCAACCGCGGTACAGGCGTCGGCGCCCCAGCAGGAAATCGCGCTGAGCGAGCCGGAGGTGACTTCTTCGATCGCGCTGCTGGGGTCGGGAGTTTTCTGCGCGGTCCAGCCGGTGCCGTTCCAGCGCTCCGCCAGTGGCGCGGTGCGCCCGTTGATGGTGTAGGAGCCGACGGCGGTACAGCTATTTTCGGCCGTGCAGGCAACTCCGCTCAGCGCCACCCCGGATCCTCCGCTCGGGGTCGATGGAAAGACCCAAGACCAGGAGGTTCCATTCCAGCGCTCAGCCCAGCTTCCGGATTGGCCGCTCACCGCCATGCAGAACGTGGCGGAGAAGCAGGAGACCGACTTCAGCTGAGAAGGCAGGAGGCCTGCCGTGACAATCGTCCATTCGCTGCCGTTCCAGCGCTCGAGCAATGCTTTCGGCGATTTGCCTGCTTCTTCTTCGGCCGAGGTGTAGGCAGATTTGCCGACCGCCCAGCAGTCCGAAGCGCTGACGCAAGAAACACCGTAGAGGTAGTTCCTGGCGAATCCCGTTGCGTTGGGACTGGAGACAATCGACCAGGCGGTACCGTTCCAGCTCTCGATCAGCGTCGAAGGGCCGGTGCTGGACTGGTAGTAGCCGACCGCAACGCAACTCGATGCAGAGACGCACGAAATGCTTTCTAGCCTGCTGTCTATGGCTCCGCTCGGATTCGGGCTGGAGACGACCTGCCAGGCATTCCCGTCCCAGTGCTCGACCAAGGTCCGGTTCGTAATTTTGTTGTAGTAGCCGACGGCGGTACAGTCACTTGCGCTCAGGCAGGAAACGCTACTGAGGCTCTTCGAGAGTGCACCGCTCGGCGTAGCTGCAGCTTCAATCGAGCGGTTCGCTCCCTCACGCGCAGCGTTATAGCGGTAGGAACTGGTCACTTCCTGACAATCGGTAGCGCAGTTGAACGTGCTGGAAGCAACCCGCTGATCGTCGACTTCGACGCTGATCTTCCTGATTCCCGAGGTGGGCGTATCCGTCTCGCTCGCGTTGATCGCGAGTTCGCCGGCTGCGGCAGTCATCGGCTGCCCAGCTCCTTCCGCCAAGGGACCGGAGAGAGTGAGCTCAGGAGGACCGGGGTCAAGGATGAAGTTGCTCGCACTGCGGCTTGAGTTGCCCGCGCCGTCGGTGGCTTCGACCTGGAGCGAGTAGGGGCCGGCCGGCCGTTCGGCCAAGTCGAGAGTTTCAAAGACCTCGCTCATCGAGCAGCTACCGTCGGGGCAGGACTGGGTAGCCGAATCGAGCGTTTCCGTCTGGTCGTCTCCGCTGGTTAGGTTGACCTTCAGCGAGGTGACCCCATAGCCGCCTTTGTCGGTTGCACTTGCCGTCAGTGGCCAGAGGGCCGAGCCGATGTGCAGAGCCGGAACCGCCCATCTCTGCACTCGGTTGTTTCCCGTGTCGGAAACCAAGAGATTGCCATCCTTGTCGATGGCCATCCCCATCGGCCAGCCGAAGCTGAACTGGCCTGGTCCCGTCCCGGGGCTACCCAGCTTGGCGATGAATTCGCCCCGTTCGTTGAACCGCTGCAGGCGGCTGTTGCCTTCGTCGCCAACCCAGATGTTCCCCGCACCGTCGACCTCGATGACGTCCGGCCGTTTGAACTGGCCGTTGGCGGTCCCTGCGGATCCGAACTGGCGCAGGAAGTCTCCGTTTTCATTGAACTCCGCAACGCGTTGATTGCCCCAGTCGGCCACCCAGACGTTTCCGCTTGGGCCGATCGCGATGCCGGTGGGTTCGATCAGCTGCCCCGGTCCGGTGCCTTTGGAGCCGGCGATTTTGATGAATTCGCCATTTCCGTTGAACTTCTGAAGGCGGCCGTTGTAGGTGTCGCCAATCCAGATGTTCCCTTTCGGGTCGATCGCGATGCATTCGGGGCCTTTGAACTGGCCGTTGGCGGTCCCTTCGGATCCGAACTGGCGAAGATATTGCCCGTTTTCGTTGAACTGCTGAATGCGATGGTTTCCGGCGTCGGTTACCCAAAGATTTCCGTTGGCGTCAATGGCAAGGTCGGTAGGCCGCCCGAACTGGCCGTTTCCGGTTCCAGGGCTCCCGAAGGAGCTCACGTACTGGCCCGCGTCATTGAACTTCTCCACCCGTTTGTTGTTCTGGTCGACGACAAAGATGTTGCCTTCGGCATCAACCGCGATCCCGGCGGGATGGGCAAATTGACCGTTGCCACTACCAGAGCTACCGAAAGAACTGGTGTAACTGGGCGCCGCGGGCCGCTGCCACTTCTGGATCCTGTTGTTGTTCGCATCGGTGACCCAGATGTTGCCTTTGCTGTCAGCCGCGACTCCGATCGGAGAGCTGAAGTTGAACTGCCCTGGGCCATTGCCGGCAACGCCGAATTTGCCGATGAACGTGCCGACTTCGTTGAAACCCTGAACGTTGTTGCTGGTGATGTCTGCGGCCCACACGTTCCCCTGAGCGTCAACATCGATGGCTCCCAGTTGCTGGAACTGACCATCGGTCGTCCCTTCGCCTCCGAACACCCGCTGCAGGGCAAGGGCAGAGGTCCACTGCTCGATCCGGTTCGACCCCGAGTCGGCGACCCAGATCGATCCGTCGGGACCCATTGCGATTGAACTCGGCTCTTTCATTTTTCCGGCGCTGGAGCCTTCCCCCGTGACGACGTTGAGGAAGTTGCCGGTGGAGCCAAACTTCTGAATCCGGTTGTTGCCGGTATCGGCAACCCACAGGTTTCCACCGGAGGTGGCTGCTATTCCCCTCGGGGCGCTTAGCTGGCCGTTACCACTGCCGGCGACGCCGGCCTTGCACACGTTGCCGGAAGCGGCGGTACAGAGGTTCTTTTCTGCTTCCGTGCCACCCGCTTCGACCTTCGTTTTGTTGACTTCCTTGCCGAAGACGAGGACGAATTCGCCTTTTTCGTTGAACTGCTCAATGCGGTTGTTGGCGGTATCAGCAACCCAGAGGTTGCCGCTCGGGTCGATCGCGAGGCCGGCCGGAGCGCTGAGTTTGCCGCCGCTGGTCCCGGAGGAGCCAACCGTTTTTACGAATTCACCTTTTTCGTTGAACTGCTCAATGCGGTTGTTGCCTTTGTCGAGGGCCCAGACGTTGCCTTTGGAGTCGATGGCGACGTCAGCGGGGCTTTTGAGCTGACCGTTTCCGGTGCCGAAGGAACCGAATTGCTCGGCATAGGAGGAGGCGCCTGGAAGCGAGTTCGCTCCGATTTTCGGCGCCGTTTTGTCAGCGCTGATCGTAAATTTCAGTTCTTTCGTCGTAGGGTGGCCGAAAGCGTCTCGGGCTCGCGCCGTAAACGTATGCTGTCCCGGCGAGAGGCCCGCGGCCTGGAAGCCGATTTCTTCTTCCGCGCCGCAGTTGGGTTCGCCGGAGCATTCCGGAGTGAATTTTTCGATGAGTTTCCCGTCGAGTTCGGTTTCGATGTAGACGACCCCGGAACGGCTTTTGGACGGTTCGCTCTGAGTGGCGGTCGGATCGCCATCCAAGGCAACCACCAGAACTTTGTAGAGCGGCAGTTCAGTGCCGAGCGTTGGCTGTTCGGTGAGAGTTCCCGTGAAGGTGATCGCCGGCGCTGCATGGTCGATCCTTACGGTCATTTCATTCGTGCTGAAGGAGGGTTTTTCAGCCGCGTCATAGGCGGTTACGCTCAATTTGTCGATCCCCTCGGGAAGCACGGAGGGATCGAAGCTCAGCAGTGGCTGGGACGCTTCTCCGAGGTTCCAGGTATGGGGACAAGGAGCTTGAGATAACCCCGTGCAGGAGTGTTTGGTCTCCCATTCTCCGGTTGCGCCGGAAGTCGTCGTGGCGGTTGCCTTGAACTTCTGAACGCCGAGCCCGGAGTCGTAGGCCGAGACGTTCAGGCGGATAGGACTGGCGTCCATCCAGGTGCCGGAAGAGCTGGTAGTGAGGTAGGGACGGCTCCAGTCTTCGAGCCACATGCGGGTACCGCCAGCCATGATGTCGCGCCAGCATGTTGGCGATATCTGACTCGATACGCCCATGCCGATGATGAAGGCACGGCCCCAAGATTGGATGTCCGCCCAGCCCTGGTTGTTGTTCTTCGTCGATTCGTTGTAGAGGATGCGGTTCCAAGAGGTTTCGTTCCACATTCCCACGTAGTCGTAGGGCTGGGAATAGACGCTCGAGGGGCAGTTCACATGGTCGTCTCGCCAGAAGGGAGAGACCCAGGCGTTCCCCAGATAGGTTTCCAAATTGGGGGCGGAATAGGACCACTGGCCCCACTTGTTGGCGGGGATGGTCCCGTTTGGCGTCGACATGTACAGGCCGCGGTGAGAGCCCCAGCAGGTGTAAATGCAGGAAGTGCTCCCGTAGACGTAGGAGGAACTAGGGCCTTCGCTCGTATTCCAGTGCCATGGGCCTCCCGGTGCGAGGGCTTGAAGGTTGTAGCCTTGGTACCAGTTTGCGTAGTACCACTCCTCGATGATCGGATCAACGAGGATCGGATAGGCGAACTCCCCTGGTTCCCGATGTACATCAAGGATGAGTGAATTTCCTTCGACCTGCATCTGCACCGGAACTTCGGTCCCCTGAGCGTCAACAGCTAAGGGGGGCGGGACGCTGGCCAGCTTCGAGCCGTCCGCCGCAATCACGACGGCGCCATTCCCGCTCGACTGGAGCTGCGCCCCTTCGGGCATCTGCAGGTGGAACCTCAGCTCGTCCGGGCTGTTTTCCGAGCGGAGCTGGTCGAAGAGCTCTACTCCCGTTGCGGTGGGCGAAACAAGGAGGTCGGTGTCGGTATGGACCTCGGGGTAGAAGACATTGAGCCCTTCGACGAGCCGTCCCTCCGGTTCCCCTTCAGCTCCCGCCTGGGAAATTTCCAGACCTTCTTCTCCTATCGCCACGCCTTCCTCCGCGGTGTCTGGAATGTGAATCTCGACGATTGGGTTTTCCGGCTGATAGCCGGTACCGGTGCTTTCGAGGCTGAGGTCGATCTTTCCCCCGCCTTCCGGGGCCAGCACGGGGGCGGTGCCCTCGATGAGTTTCTTGCGTCCTTCGTCGAGGACGAGAGCCCCGCCCTCACCGAGTCGCCGTATCAGCTGAGTCTCGCTGAGATACCTTGCGGGTTCGTCGTCCAGAGCTTCCAACACGGATGCGAACTGCGTCGTCAGCAGTTCCTCCGCTTGGGCCGCTCCAAGTCCGGCATATATTTCGCCTGATTCTTCGCGTTCCTGCACCGCGGCAGGACTTTCAAGCTGGCCCTGTATTTCTTCATCCTCCGCCTGGATCTGGGCGAGGGTTTCCGCCATGTCGGTGTTGTCGGGGAGCTGCGCAAGTTCGGCGCTGTCGCTCGGTGACGGCAGCGTCACCTGGATGGGACCTTCGGGCGCCGTTTCGGCGAAGACGGAAGCCGTGCAGCTAAGGCCTAGTAAGAATGCAAAGACCGCGATCCACTTCAAGCCTGCCCGCAAAGGTTCCTCCAGTTTTTGTCTATCCATCTGCAGGCAGAATTTGCAAGACCCTGCACGTGCCTGCCGGCGGATGGCATGCTTTCAGAAAAGGATTCGGAGCGGATACCGAAAAGTGAAACTAATTGCATTTCGTTACACCCTGTCCAACTCGCCGAGCCCCAGTAAGAGGAAGGTCGCATCCCACATTCATCTTCCGTTCAAGACCGCTTGGACGATCGGATCTTCAGCTACATGAGGGGCAAGCCCATAAAAGTGCTCCACAGCTCCCCGCTTCGGCTGCTCATCGACAAGTTCGAGTAGATCATTGTCGTGAAGCACTCTGAAGTGGTAACTAAGCTTCGAAACCTTCATGTTCATGCTTCGGCTCACCCTTATAGGGCTGGCCTGCGGCGGGCCGTGAATTAGCAACTTCACGATGTCGCGTCGTATCTCGTGATTCAAGGCGTACAGGATCCGCCCTTGGTGGTCAGTTCGTTTTCTCATGATTCCCCATTGCCTCAAGAGGTTGTGGGAAAGGAGCAGGCATCTGCCAGCCGGTGTATTTCCGTCTCCTCGTCATTCCCCCAACCGATCAGTACCTTCGGATTGCGGAAGTGTTCCTAAGTCAACAACTGGGTGTCAAGCGTTAATCGGTAAAGCCACCCGCACCAGCTGTCGATTGTTGAGTTCGCTACGAGGACTTTTGGGACGGGACCTTAAATAGGCCTATGAGCGAAGTGAGGCGGTATGAAGGGTTATCTACACCCTCGTTCCTTTCGACGGATTGCCGCTGCGCCTCAAACAGCGCCTCTCGCGCGCGCTCCATAATCTTCAGTCCTTCAAGCAGCCCCTCCTCATCGAGGCAAATCGGGTCTCGGGTGAGGTGGAAATTGGCATCCTCACCAATAAGTTCCTCTCGCTGAGAGGCTAAGAAATCATTCAATGCGAGCTGCATGATTTCGGCAAGGAAGCTCTGTCCCTCAAGGGGATCCATTTCTTCCCACTCCTCGGTTGAAACCAGTGCTCGCTCGGTTGCTCGGTAGAAGTGCTGAATGGATCCTTGGACCTTCCGTTCCTCTACAAGCTCGGCGCAGTCAAGCTCAACTAGTCGCTTCGCGTGGTAAGAGACATTGGGAGTGGGCTTGCCCAGCTCGCGGCCAATTTCCGCCGGACTAGCAGTCCGTTCGACGAGGATCCTGAGGATCTTTGCCCTGAGCGGATCAGACACCGCGATCAATCGGTTCTGAGTGGCTTTGCGGCGCTCGGTTTTTGAAGAAGTCATTGGCGAGTTCTCTCCAGAAGGTTTGAGCGAATAAAGCGTATCCACTAAAGACCCGTTAGGGCTCTTAAGCCGGTTAATGCTCCCTTACCGTTTAAGGCGGGGTTAGCGCCCCTTCTGTCCCCGCAAAATGAAGGGAGGTGAGGCCGGTATGCAGCCGACCAAGAGCGAGCGCGTAGTGCCTGCGCTGATGATCGCGAAGACCGCCTAGAGCGGGATTTGGGTCGGTCCGACGAAAGTGGGACCGACCCGTCAAAGCAGGCGCGAGGTCTAGGGGCTTGCACGCAGTGCGCTCATTCTCAACAGGCGGTAACGAATGGCGCGGCCACTGAGTCCGTCTGGAATGCCTCAGATATCCGGCGGGCCGCATCCTGCCGCGGCTTGAACTGAAGGTAACGCTGCGTCGTCGCCAAGTCCTGGTGGCCCATCCACTCCATGACCTCGCGGGAGTCGGCGGTGCGGATCGCGTGAGAGCCAAAGGTGTGACGGAGATCATGAAACCGCAGATCACGTAGGCCAGCCTTCTTGATCGCGGCCTTGTAGCGGTCGCGCAGCTTGTGCCCGGCGAGATGGCCGCCCTTGGCTCCGCAGAAGACGAGATCGTCGTCGCCTCGGAAATCGTCGCGCTGTCCCAGGGTGGCAAGAGTCTGGGCGACCTCTTCGGCCATCGGCACAGTGCGCTCCTGGCCGCTCTTTGGCGTGTCCACCCGGCCGTTGGTGAAGCTCTGCCGAACATGGATCGCGCTGTTGGCGAAGTCCACATCACGCCAGCGCAGGGCGAGCAGCTCCCCCAGGCGCAAGCCAGTGAACGCCGCCGTGAGGTAGATCGTGCCGTCCTGCTTCGACGCGGCCGCTCGGACGAGGGCCAAGACCTCCTCGCGGGAGAAGACGTCGATGTTGCCGCGCTTCACGTGCGGACGCCTCTCTACGTTCGCCACCGGATTCGCCGGCAACTTGTAGCGGCGCTGCGCCCAGACGAAAACGCCGTGGAGCACAGTCAGGTACTTGTTGACGGTCCGATCTGAGAGGTCTTCGGCCACCAGGGCGTCGCGGAAACCTTCGACCATCTCGGGCGTCACCTCCTCCAAGCGCAGGTTCTCGCCATACCGCTCGCAGAAGACCTTCTTCATCCGGTCGGCCATGTGTTCGTAGTCGATCTGGGTCGAGAGCTTGATCTTGCGGTCGCGCTTGTACTCAAGCCAGTCGTCGCAGGCAACGGCGAAGGTCGTTCCGGTGCGGACCATTCCCGGCAGGTCGCCGCGCCGCGCCTTGGCGAGGGTCTCGTCAAGCCACGCCCGCGCCGTGGTCTTCGTGAAGTAGCCGGCGGGTGGCTCGTGCTTGCGATCGGTCCAGTGCGGACCGATCCGTCGCTGCACCTGGCGACCGTCCGGCAAGCGGTACTTCGCGTACCACTGGGGGCCGCGTTTGCGCTCGACCTTGAAGACGTGACCGCTGATGGCTCTGGTCGCTTGTCGCTGCATCTCTGCTCCTATGTGTCCACCGCGGGCGCGAATTGCCGCGCCGCGGGAGCTACGTGTCCCAGGTTTCTAGCACGACTTCGGGACACGTTTCGGGACATGCTTTGCGATCAAAACCGCTCCGAGAACGCAAAAACCCCGCATTTGCGGGGCTTTCGTGGAGTACCGCTACCGGGATTCGAACCCGGGTTTCCGGACTGAGAATCCGGCGTCCTAGTCCCCTAGACGATAGCGGCGAGGTAGGGGCACTTTAGCGGGCCGGCGGCGGCAGATGATGGGAGGGGCGGGGACGGATGGAGGGGCGGCAATCGGTAAATTGGCTGCTCCCGCGGCTGTGGCGGAACTGGTAGACGCGCACGGTTCAGGTCCGTGTGGAGGAAACTCCGTGGAGGTTCGACTCCTCTCAGCCGCATCGGCGCCTGGCGTCAGCTGACCGCGGCGCCCTCGCGCTCTGGGGCGCGAGCCGCGTTGGCGGCGAGCTCCTCAACGAAGGTCGGCCAGAGGGCGCGGGGCAGGTCGTGGCCCATGCCGTCGATCAGCTTCAGGCGGGCGTTAGGGATCGCCTTCGCCGTGGCGCGGCCGCCGGAGGGGTTGACGAGGATGTCGTTCTTGCCGTGGATGACGAGGGCGGGGAGCGAGAGCTGGCGGAGGCCGGCGGTGCGGTCGCCGGAGGCGGTGATCGCGTGGAGCTGGCGGGCGATGCCCGCGGAGCTGTGGCCGCGGTCGAAGGAGCGAGCGGCGATCTCGCGGATCCGCTCCTCTTCGAACGGGTAGCCGGAGGAGCCGATCAACCTGAAGGTCTTGACGACGCGCTCGATCACCGCCTCGCGCTCCCGCGGCGCCTTGCCGAGGAGAAGGCCGAAGGTGCGGTAGCTGGGGTGGCCGACGCGGCGACTGCCGGTCGTCGACATGATCGACGTGAGAGAGCGCACGCGCTCGGGACGATCGATGGCGACGCTCTGGACGATCATCCCGCCCATCGACGCGCCGACCAGGTGGGCCGACTCGATTCCGAGATGGTCCAGCAGCCCAACGGTGTCCGCGGCCATGTCGTGCAGCAGATAGGGCGCGGTGCCCCGGCGGCCGATCGTCATGTCGAGGAAGCTGGGGACGCCGGCACCTCGAACCTTGGTCGAGCGACCGATGTCGCGATTGTCGAAGCGGACGACGCGGAAGCCGCGGTCGGCGAGCATCGCGCAGAACTCCTCGTCCCAGGCGATCATCTGCGTCGCCAGCCCCATCACCAGCAGCAGCGGCTGCCCGCCCGGGTCCCCCATCTCCTGGTAGCAGAGCTCGACCCCGTTGACCGGCGCGAACCGCTCCTCTGAGAACTGGTGCATCAGGCCAGGTTACCCATCCTGGCTGCCCAGCCAGACGTCATACTCGCGCGGGTGCGGACGGCGATCATCTCCGACCTCCACCTCGGCGTCGCAAGCGACGAGGACGTGCTGCGGGACCGGGCGGTGCGGCGGGTCTTGTTCGACGAGATCGGCTCTGCCGACCACCTCGTCCTCCTCGGCGACGTGGTCGAGCTGCGCAATCTCCCCATCGGCCCCTCGCTCGAGCGCAGCCGCCCGTTCTTCGAAGAGCTCGGCGAAGCGCTGGGAGATGCCGAGGTCACCTTGGTCCCCGGCAACCACGACCATCGCCTCGCCGAGCCGCTGCTCGACGAGCTCTCGATCGGCGGCGAGCCACCGCTGGGGCTGGAGCACCACCACGATCCCTCCCCCGGCCCCGCCGCCATGCTCGCCGGCTGGCTCGGGTCGGCGCGGTTGAAGATCGCCTACCCGGGCGTCTGGCTGCGCGGCGACGTCTACGCGACGCACGGCCACTACCTCGACACCCACCTGACGCTCCCCCGCGCCGAGTGCGTTGCCGCGGCGACCATGGTCCGGCTCCTGGGGCCGCTGCCGGCCCGCGCCACGCCGGCCGACTACGAGCGGGTGCTGCGCCCCCTCTACGGGTTCGCCTACGGCCTCGCCCAAGTGATGACGATCAGGCGCCGCCGTAACGGCCCCTTCGAGCGGGCCTGGGAGGTCTTAGCGGGTGAGATCGAGGAGCCGAGCCTGCGGGCCAGGGCCGCCCGCGCCGGCTTCCCCGCTGGCATCGCGGCCCTCAACAGGCTGCTCCGCTCGGATTTCGAGCCCGACGTGAGCGCCCGCCACATCTTCAGCAGCGGCGTCGCCGCCGGGATCGAGATGGCGGTGCGGTTGGGCGTAGACGACGTCCATGTCATCACCGGCCACACCCACCGCGGCGGTCCCCTCTCGACGGAAACCGAGTGGGCCCTACCGCGCGGCGGCCGCCTCCACAACACCGGCAGCTGGGTCTTCTCCTCCGCCTTCCACCAACCGGGGACGCCCCCGAACTCCTACTGGCCCGGAACGGTTACCTGGCTTGAAGACGACGAGCCACCGCGCCGGGTGCAGCTCCTACAGGACCACTCCCACGCCCAGATGGTGGACCTGATCAACCGCGCAGCGTAGGGAGCCGGGGGTGGGGGCCCCCGCCACCCCCCGCG
>DASSVR010000044.1:0-5225 GCA_035705945.1 Solirubrobacterales bacterium | reverse complement strand
GACACCGCTCGCTATGGCTCGCGGTTGAGTGTCTGGAGAGGGACTCCCGGCCCCCTTTCCTGTGCGCCCTAATCCACGAGGCGTTCGAGGAGCTCCCGGTCTTCCTCGAGGCGCTTTTGGAGGCGTGCTTTGAAGGCTTTGTCAGCCCGTTCGGTGGCGACATAGTCTTCGATCGCCAGGCGGATGGCCCTGGACACCGACACGCCGTTGGCGCGGGCCACGGCGGCGATTTCCGCCGCGATCTCCTCGGGAAGGCGCAGGCTCAGGACTTTGGTCGCCATCGGCAGCTCGCGGCGATCTTAGTGGGAAATGTAATACTTTGTCTGTATACGGTTTGCGGTGTTGGTTAAGGCATATCTGCTTGAATCTGGTTGACGGTATGCGCAATCGCTTGAGCTTGGAAAGACTGTTGCTGATCGCCGAGGAGAGGCTCGGGGTCCCCTACGACGAGCTGGAGGAGGCGGTCTGCATCTTCAGGGCCGAGTCGGCATTGGCGGCTCCCTTTGTCCGCATCTATGGCGTCCTCCTTTTTCCCGATCCCGTCGACCGGTCAGCGATCTGCGCTCACCGGCTGATCCGCACTCGCCCGTTCCCTCTCGGCAACAGGCTCATCGCCTACGAGGCAATGCGCGAAATGCTCGTTCTCGGCGAATGTCGGTGGTCGCGGCCGATGGAGGAGGCGGAGGATGTAGCGGAGAGGTTGGAGCGTGTCGAGGCCGGCGAGATCGGCCTGGCCGAGTTCGTCCGCTGGGTGCGTGAACGGGTCAAGGCCTAGGCGGCACCTGGGGCTCGCCGAGGCCGTAGGTGTCGTACGCGCCGAACTTGGCGAAGGTCTTGTGGGTGGGGCCGTGGTAGTCGGAGCTGGCGGTGGGGACGAGGCCGAGCTCGGCGCAGAGGTCGAGAAGGTGTTCGGTCTGCTCCCTGGTGTGCGTCGGGTAGTAGGTCTCGACACCGTCGGCGCCGAGCGAGCGGATCAAATCGTCGACCTCGTGCGGCGCCGAGATGTCCCAGTAGGGATGGGCGATGACGGCGATCCCGCCGGCGGCGCGGATCAGCTCGATCGCCTGCTCGGCGGTCGGCCAGCGGCGGGGGACGAAGGCCTTGGCGCCGGGCACCAGGTACTCCTCGAAGAAGGGGCCGAGGTCGCCGGTTGCGCCGGCGGCGCGGGCGATGTGGGGCCGGCCGATCGAGAGCGCGTCCCCGGCCTCGCGAACCGCGTCCTCGAGGTGGAGGTCGAAGCCGTGCTCCCGCAGCTTCCCGACGATCTCGCCCGCCCGGGTCACCCGTTCGTGCTGGGCCCGCTCGCAGGCGGCCGCGATCCGCCCCATGTCCACCCAGTAACCGCAGATATGGAGGTCTTCGGCGTATTCGTGAACGCAGGACATCTCGATAGCCGGCACCAGCTCGATTCCCAACCGCTCCGCGGCCTCCTGAGCCTCCCCAATTCCCGCAATCGCGTCATGATCCGTCAGCGCCAGCGTCGTCACGCCAGCGTCAGCAGCCCTCTCGACCACCTCCGCGGGCGGGAGCTGCCCGTCAGAGACGGTTGAATGCGATTGCAGCTCGATCAAGACGAAATGCCTGGCCGCTAGGCGATCGAGACGATATGTGACGAAAGCCATGAAGGGGCCGGGGCCCCCTGCCGCTGCTCACCAAGAACCTCAACCCGGCGCTGGATCGCCCAGGTGAGCAGGTTCGCGAATAGCTCCCCCTGCTCGATCGCGTCATCGAGCGAGTGGTGGGTGTGAGGAGACGTCGGCTGCAGGAACTCGGGCATCTTCGTCTTGCCGGAGCGATCGAAGACGGTGCCCGCCACAGCCTGGTAGAGCGTCCGAATATCCAGACAGGAGGAGTGGCCAAATGGCGAACCGCCCGGTGCATACGTTTCGAAGTACCAGTAGAGGAACGACCAGTCGAAGGCGACCGGATAGGCGACCAGGACCGGCCGGCAACCCTCGCTCATCGTTTCGACCCAATCCGCCGCCTCGGACATAGCGGCCTTGGGCTCAAGACCCTCTCTCTCCAGGCGCGCCCTGTCAAGGCCGTTGACAGACAACGCCTCTTGTTCGAATCTCTCCGAGATCGGCTTCAGCTCCCTATAGATGCTGTGCTTTCCGATCGGGAAGCGCTCGAAGCGTCGCCCGTCATATCTGCCAACCAACGTAAGGGCAAAGGAAAGAAGCGAGAACGAACCGGGTACCGGACCATCGGTCTCGACATCGGCGGAGATGTAGAGATCTGGTCGGTCGGCTGTGTCGGTCATGGCTGCGACATATTGAAATCGGTGTCGGACGTGGCCGCGAGAGGACATATCCTCCATCCGGAATGCCTGAGCAATCCCGAGAGTACTCGCTGAGCCGCCTTCAGGCGCTCGGCCAGGAGCTTGAGGTAGAGGCCCTCCTCGACGGGCATCCACTATGCGTTTACGTCACCGGTTCGTATGGCCGCCTGGAGGCTTGGGAGGGGTCCGACATCGATCTCTTCTTCCTCGACGCCAGCCCGGAGGAGACCGAGCGATTCCCCTGGACGCGGTTCATACGCCTGGCTGCCCGCCTGATCGAGGTCACCGAGGGGATGGGTTTCCCGCCATTCTCCGGAGACGGTCGCTACCTGGAGCTCCAGTACGTGAGCGAGATGGAGGAAGTGCTGGGAAGCCCCCAAGACGACTCACTGAACGCCTTCACCGCGCGGATGCTCCTCATCTTGGAGAGCCAGCCCCTGCATGACGAGGAGGTCTATGCATCTCTCTTGAAGCAGATCATCGGCTTCTACTACCGGGATTTCGAGGATCACGGCGACAACTTCATGCCGACCTTCCTCATGAACGACATCCTCAGGTTCTGGCGGACGCTGACCCTCAACTACGAGCATCACCGCCTGAAGCTGCGTTGCCTGACGGGCGATGACCTGGAGCAGGAGAAGGCCGATAGCGCCCTCAAGAACTACAAGCTCAAGGTCAGCCGGCTCGCAACCTGCTTCTCGATGGTGACGAACTTGAGCGCGATGGGGGCGCCAGTCAAGCTCGACGACGTGTTCGAGCTCTGTCAGATCACTCCGGCCCAGCGGTTCGACCGGATTCGCGATTACGGCCAGGACGCGGACAGCCTCGTTAGCGAGCTGCATGTGGTCTATACAGAGTTCCTTTCCCAGGTTCAGCGACCGGAAGAGGAGTTGCTGGCGGAATTTCGGATCAGTGAGAATCGAAAAGAAGCCTTGAAGAGGGCCTCGCGCTACGGAGACCTGATCTACAAGCTGCTCAGCTCGGTCTCTTCTGCCGAGCGGATGCGGTATCTGGTCATCTGATCGTCGCCTGCTTTCGAGCAGGCGCGAGGTTGGGACGCTGAATAGACTGCGCCGCCGTGTTCCAGAAGGTCCTCATCGCCAACCGAGGCGAGATAGCCATCCGCGTCGCCCGCACCCTGAAGGAGATGGGCATCGTCTCGGTCGCCGTCTACTCGGAGATCGACCGCGACGCTCCCCACGTGCGCGAGGCTGACGAGGCGTTTCTGATCGGCCCGGCGGTCCCGGCCGAGAGCTACCTGAACATCCCGAAGATCATCGAGACTGCGCAGGAGGCGGGGGCGGAAGGGATCCACCCCGGCTACGGCTTCCTCGCCGAGAACGCCGACATGGCGCGTGCCTGCGCCGAGGCCGGAATCACCTGGATCGGCCCACCGCCGGAGGCGATCGAAGCGATGGGCTCGAAGACCCGCGCCCGCGAGATCATGGCCGAGGCCGGGGTACCGATCGTCCCCGGCGCGACCGCTCCAGCGGCCGACCTCGACGAGGCGCGCCAGCAAGCCGAGGAAGCCGGCTACCCGGTCGCCTGCAAGGCCGCGGGCGGCGGGGGCGGCAAGGGCTTCCGGGTGGCGATGACGCCGGACGACCTGCAGGACGCCTACGAGGGCGCTGCCCGCGAAGGGGAGAAGTTCTTTTCCGACGCCCGGGTCTACGTCGAGCGCTACCTCGAAGATCCGCGCCACGTCGAGGTCCAGGTCCTCGCCGACTCACACGGCAACGTGATCCACCTCGGCGAGCGCGATTGCTCGCTGCAGCGCCGTCACCAAAAGGTGGTCGAGGAGGCGCCGGGCCCCCAGGTTGACGAGGAGATGCGCGAGCGGATCGGCAAGATCGCAACCGAGGCAGCCGCCGCGGTCGGCTACCGCGGCGCCGGCACGATCGAGGGGATGCAGGTCGGCGACGAGTACTTCTTCCTCGAGATGAACACCCGTGTCCAGGTCGAGCACTGCGTGACCGAGATGGTCACCGGGGTCGACATCGTCCGCGAGCAGATCCTCGTCGCCGCCGGCGAGCAGCTCTCGATTGCCCAGGAGGACGTCGAGCTGCGCGGCTGGGCGATCGAGTGCCGGATCAACGCCGAGGCGGCGCACAAGAAATTCGCCCCCGCGCCGGGCGCGATCACCAGCTACCGCGAGCCGGCCGGCCCGGGCGTCCGGGTCGACTCCGGGGTCGAAGCGGGATCAGAGGTGACGCCGATGTACGACCCGATGGTGGCGAAGCTGATCGTCTGGGACGTCGACCGCGAGCACGCCACCCGGCGCATGCTGAGGGCGCTCGACGAGTACGAGGTCGGCGGCCTCACCACCCTGATCCCCTTCCACAAGGCGATCCTCGCCACCGAGCAGTGGGCGCGCGGGGAGACCTGCCGCGACCTGATGGAGGACCCGGAGTGGCTGAAGACGACGGCGCCGGCCGAGGAAGCCGCCGCCGCGTCGGCCGACGGCGAGGCCGAGCTCGTCACGCGCGACTACAAGGTCGAGGTCTCCGGCAAGCTCTTCGACGTCAAGGTGATCGGCGAGGCGCCCGCGGGCGGCGTCGCCGCCGCGAACCCGGGCGGGCGCAAACCGCCGAAACGCGAGCGCAAAGGCGGCGGCGGCCCCAGCGCCTCCAGCGAGGCTCTCCCCTCGCCCCTCCAAGGCACCGTCCTCAAGGTCGCCGTAGAGCAAGGCGCTGAGGTTTCCGAGGGCGACCTCATCTGCGTCATCGAGGCGATGAAGATGGAGAACGAGATCACCGCCCACCGCTCCGGCAAGGTTGAGGAACTGAACGTCACCGAAGGCGCCGCCGTATCAAGCGGCGACGTACTAGCGGTGATCAAATAGCTCGGCTGTGAGAAGGCCGGGGAGGGTAACCCTCTCCAGACACCGCTCGCTATGGCTCGCGGTTGAGTGTCTGGCGAGGGTCACCCTCCCCGGCCACATCAG
>DASSVR010000043.1:0-2025 GCA_035705945.1 Solirubrobacterales bacterium | reverse complement strand
GTTGCCGATGGGGTCATCGCGGTGGGATGCGCTTGGGAACGTGTACCTGGTGGTGACCGACGCGGTCACGCCGGAGCGCGCTCGGGCTGAGGCGGTCGACACCGACGGCGTGATCGAGGTGTTCGCCTCCGGCGACGACTGGCTGGACATCGCGATCTGGAATCCCGACGGCTCCCGCGCCGAGATGTCCGGCAACGGCACGCGCATCGCAGCCAGGTGGCTGGCCGCCCGGACGGGCGCCCGCGAGGTGACCGTCAGGGTGGGGGCACGCGAGGTGGCCGCGCGCATGCTCGAGGGCGACCTCGTCGAGCAGGATCTCGGCGAGGTTGAGGTCGGTGAGCGAGAGACGGTCGAAGGGATCGCGCTCGTCGCCGTCGACGTCGGCAACCCGCACGCGGTCGTCGAAGGCGACCCGGCCGATCTGCCGCGCATCGGCCCCTTGCTCGAGACGCACGAGCGGTTCCCGCGGCGGACGAACGTGCAAGTCGCCCGCCGGGTGTCGGACGGCGAGATCGAGGCGCGGGTCTGGGAGCGCGGAGCAGGGGAGACTGCCTCGTCGGGCTCGAGCGCCGTGGCGGTCGCCGCCGCCTTCGGCCTGCAGCCGACGACTGTCCGCTTCCCGGGCGGCGCGCTGGACGTTCGCTTCGAGGGCACCCGCGCGTTCCTCACCGGCCCGGCAAGGCCGGCGGACTAGCTGCCGACTAGAGTGGACTATCTCCGAGTGGTCCCGACACTCGGGTCTCCTTTGAGTTGATCTGCGCCCGGACGGCGCCCGCAGGGTGCCGTCCGGGCGTCGGCTCACTCTCGCCTTCGACTGCCACGTCGGAAGGAGAGGAGTGAGCCGCATGTCAGAGGATGACGTGCTTTTCGGCTACCGGCTGCGTGTCTTTGATCACGCGGCCCGGACGAGCGTGAGCGAGGCCTGCCGGGTGTTCGGGATCCACCGTTCGACCTACTACGTCTGGAAGCGGCGTGCCGAGCGGCACGGGCTGGAGATCTTGCGGCCCAGGGAGCGGCGCAGGCCGCGGATGCCGCAGCAGCTCTCGCCTTTTCTCGAGCAGCGGATCGTCGCCTTCGCGCTCGGCCATCCCGGTTATGGGCCACAGCGGATCGCGAGCGAGCTACGCCAGCCGCGCTGGGGCGGCATCCTGATCAGCCACAACGGCGTCTGGCGCTGCCTCAAGCGGCACGGCCTCAACACCCGCGCCAAGCGACTTGCTCTGGTCGCCGGCTACGCGGCGCCGTATCAGCCGCCGCGCGAGCCCGAACCAGAGCGGCACATCGAAGTGGAGCGGCCGGGCGAGCTCGTCGGGATCGACTGCTTCTTCGTCGGCCGCTTGCAAGGCACCAAAGGCGCTGTCTGGCAGCTGACCGCGATCGACGTCGCCTCCTCCTACGCCTGGGCCGAGCTCGTGACCTGCCCGCACGGCAACCCCACCGGCGCCCAGACCTCCAAGCTCGCCCGACGGGTCTGTGCCGACCTCAGCAAGGCAGGCTGGCGGCTGGAACGCATGCTCTCAGACAACGGCGGCGAGTTCCGCTCGCAGGACTTCCGCACAACGCTCGATCAACTCGACGTCCAGCACACCTTCATCCATGCCGGCAGACCGCAGACCAACGGCCACGTCGAGGCGCTCCACCGTCTGATCCTCGAAGAGTGCTGGCGGCCTGCCTTCGCCCGCTACCTGCACGTCCGCTTCACCGGCCTCAAACGCGACCTCGCCCAATACGTCGACGAGTACAACTTCCGCCGCGTCCACAACGGCCGCCTCACCCGTGGCCGCATCCCGGCAGACATCGTCTACGGTGCCAACAAGATGAAGGCACCCAGATGAGCCGCAACTGTCGGCACATCTCGGTGATGGTCCAGCCTAAAGGGAGTAGGGGATTGTGCTTCGCGTGGCCCCTCTTCTCTTGCTGGCGGCCTGGTCGACAGGCGGCCCGCTCTGCGAGGATCTGGTGCGAGGGGTCAGGCTGGTTGAACCGTCCCGAAGGCTCGCTGCGACGCGACGGTTGGACAGCGGA
>DASSVR010000042.1:0-12797 GCA_035705945.1 Solirubrobacterales bacterium | reverse complement strand
CGACCGGAGCCATTCACGGTCCACGTCGGCATCGGCGAGCGGCTCGGGCTCGCCCACATGGACCTGCCGCTGGCCTTTTCGGCGGTGGCGCTGATCGCCTTCAGCCTCCTCGCCCTCGGGCAGGCGACCCAGAACGACGTCCCCGGCGATCCCAACTACTTCCTCGAGCGCCAGGCGATCTACGCCGGCCTCGGCATCGTCGGGATGCTGCTGCTGACCCGGATCGACTACTCGCGCTTCCGCGAGCTGCGGGTCGGCGTCTATACCTTCCTTTGCGTCAGCGTCGCGCTCGTCTTCGTCTTCGGCTTCGCCGCCCGCGGCTCGCGGCGCGCCTTCGAACTTCCCTTCTTCAGTTTCCAGCCATCGGAGCTCGGCAAGCTCTTGCTCGTGCTTGCGCTTGCCGGGTTCGTGATCGATGGCGCCAGGCGGGGCTCACAGGTCCAGCGCACCGTGCGCTACCTCTGCCTCGGCTTGGCACCGGCTGCGCTCGTCTTCCTGCAGCCCGACCTCGGCACCAGCCTGGTGTTCGGGGCCGCCACCCTCGCCGTGATGTACTTCGGAGGCGTCCCCTGGACGCACTTCGCGGTGATCGGCGGCGTGGTTACCGCGCTGGTCGCGCTGATCCTGGTCGCCGCTCCGGCGGCTGGGGTCCCGCTCCTCAAGGGGTATCAGGAGGAACGCCTCACTGGCTTCCTCGACAACTCCAAGGAGAGCGCGAGTGGCGCCGGCTACCAGCAGAACCAATCAGTGATCGCCACCGGCTCCGGCGAGTTGACCGGCCGCGGCGACAAAGCCACCCAAACGCGGCTCGACTTTGTTCCCGAGCGGCACACCGACTTCATCTTCGCGGTGATCGGTGAGCGCTACGGGTTCATGGGCGCCGCGTTCGTCCTATCCCTTTACGCCCTCCTCTTCTGGCGGGCGCTGCGGATCGTGACGCTTTCGAAGAACTCCTACGGGACCCTGGTGGCCGGCGGCATCGCCGTCGCGCTGCTGTTCCAAATATTCGTCAACGTGGGGATGAACCTCGGGATCATGCCGATCACCGGGATCCCCCTGCCGTTGATGAGCTACGGAGGGTCATCCGTCCTCGCTACCTTCTTGGCGGTCGGCGTTCTTCAGAGCATCAACGTCCAAGCGCATCTCGGTCAGAAGGGAAGGTTCGCCTGGTGATCTCTGAAAAGGGGTCCGGCATTGCGTACCTATCTGAACTGAGCTGAACAACAAATGAAAAAAACGATTTTGGTCTCCGCCGAGCGCGGTGAGACCCGTGTCGCCGTCCTCGAGGCAAAGCAGAAGGGCGGCAAGAAAGACGTCGCCGAGCTCTACATCGAGCGGCGAGGCCGGCGTTCTATCGTCGGCAACATCTACAAGGGCAAGGTCGACAACGTCCTGCCCGGTATGGAGGCCGCCTTCGTCGACATCGGCCTCGAGCGAAACGGCTTCCTCCACGTCGACGAGATCCTGCTGCCCGGCGGCGAGCAGGCGCCGAGACGCGGTCGCGGCAGCGGCCGCCGCATCAACGAGCTGATCAAACCCGGCCAGGAGATCCTCGTCCAGGTCGTCAAGGACCCGCTGAAGTCGAAGGGCGCGCGGCTCTCGATGAACCTCTCGATCGCGGGCCGCTACCTGGTCTTCGCGCCGCAGGGCAGCGGCGTCGGGGTCAGCCGCCGGCTGACCGACAAAGAGCGCGACAGGCTGCGGAAGATGGTCGACCGCACCTACAAGGGGCCGGGCGGGCTGATCGTCCGCACCGCCGCCCACGGGGCGAAAAAAGCGGACTTCGTGCGGGAGATCAGCTACCTGCAGAAGCTGAACGAGGTGCTGGAGCGGCGGTCCGACGGCACCAAGGCACCGGCGCTGGTCTTCCAGGAGGCAGACCTCTCGATCCGCGTCCTCCGCGACGTCTTCCTCAACGAGTTCGAGAAGGCGATCATCGACTCGCCCAAGCAGTTCGAACGGGTGACCAGTTTCTTCCAGCGCACGGCGCCGGAGCTGGTCGGCGGGGTCGAGCTCTACGAGGGCAAGAAGCCGCTGTTCGAGAAATGGAAGATCGACGAGGAGATCGAGTCGACCTTGAGCCGGCGCGTTGACCTGCCCGCGGGCGGCTATCTGGTGATCGACTACGCCGAGGCGCTGACCGTGATCGACGTCAACAGCGGCAGCTTCACCGGCCGCGGCAAAGGCGGCCTAGAGGAGACGATCACCAAGGTCAACACCGAGGCGGCCGAGGAGGCGGTGCGGCAGCTGCGACTGCGCGATATCGGCGGCATCATCGTCATCGACTTCATCGACATGGCGCGGGTGAGCAACCGGGACAAGGTCCTGAAGGTGATGCGCAAAGCGCTCGACGCCGACAAGTCGAAGAGCTACGTGGTCGAGGTCTCGCCCCTGGGCCTGGTTGAGATGACGCGGCAGAACGTCACCGACGGGGTGCGGGAGATCCTCACTGAGCATTGCCCGACCTGCCGGGGCGAGGGCGTCGTGCTCTCGGCCGAGACCGTGGCGTTGGAGGGGCTGCGGGAGATGCGCGACATCGCCGCCGAGCACCCCGAGGCCGAGGCCTTCCTGGTCCGGGTCAACCCCAAGGTCGCGCATGAGCTGACCGGTGAGGACAGCGGCCTCGCCGAGCTCGAGGAGGAAACCGGCAAGCGGTTCCACTTTGAGGGCGGCGACGCGTTGCCGGTCGAGACCTTCGAGCTGATCGAGTCGGGGAGCCGCGCGGAGATTGAGGAGCGGGCGCTGCCGTTCAAGGTCGGCGAGGAGGTGCTGGTCAAGATCGACGAGCCGCACATGTACAACGCCGACGACGCGGTCGCCCGGATCGACTCCTACATCGTCAGCGTCACCGGCGGCGGTCGCTACGTCGGCGAGCGGAAGCTGGTCCGGATCGACGAGGTGGAGCGCTCGGCGGCGATCGCCTCGCTGCTGGGCGGCGAGTCGTCGAACGGGTCGGGAGCCGCCAACGGCGACCGCTCCGAGCTAGAATCCGGCGCTCCTTCGCGCAAACGCAGTCGCGGTCGCCGAGGCGGCCGAGGGCGTTCGCGCGCCAAACAAGGCAGCAAGGAAGACGAGTAGGCATGTACGCAGTAGTCGAAACCGGTGGCAAGCAATACAAAGTCGAGGAGGGCACGTCCCTGCTCGTCGATCGCCTCGACGCCAAGGAGGGCGACAAAGTCGCCCTGCGGCCGGTGCTCTTTCGCGGCGACGACGTGGTCGCCGACGGCAAAGGGCTGGAGAAAGTCAAAGTCGAGGCGAAAGTCGCCGAGCACCTGCGCGGCCCGAAGGTCAAAGTCTTCAAATACAAGGCGAAGAAGGGCTACCGGCGGCGCGCCGGCCATCGCTCTGAGCTGACCCGGCTCGAGGTGACGACCGTCAAAGGCGCGAAAGCCGCGGCCAAGAAAGCCCCTGCCAAAGCAGCCAAAAAAGCCGAGAAAGAGGACAGCTAGAGATGGCTCACAAGAAAGGACTCGGCTCCAGCCGCAACGGCCGCGAATCGAACCCGAACATGCTCGGGGTCAAGGTCTTTGCCGGCCAGAAGGTCAGCGGCGGCGAGATCATCGTCCGCCAGCGCGGGACGCGGTTCTGGCCGGGCGACGGGACCGGCATCGGCCGTGACCACACGATCTTCGCGACCCGTGAGGGCGTCGTCGACTTCAAGTCGGCTCGCAAGGGTCGGACGATCAGCGTCCTCGCTGAGGACTAGCGGCCAGAACTCAGCGGTCGCTGATTCTTGCCCCCTCCGGGGGCCACAATTCAGCGAAAGCTGATGTACGACAAGGCGAAGATCTGGGTTGAGGGCGGGGCTGGCGGCAATGGCTGCATCAGTTTCCGACGCGAGGCGCATGTGCCTCGAGGAGGGCCCGATGGTGGAGATGGGGGACACGGCGGGGATGTGGTTTTGGTCTGCGATTCCTCGCGGCGGGATTTGGGGGCGTTGCGGGGGAGCAAGCACTTTCGGGCGGAGCGGGGGCGGCATGGGGAAGGGTCGAACCGGCACGGAGGGCGGGGAGATGACCTGGAGATCCCGGTGCCGCCGGGGACGCAGGCGACCGCGGTCGACGGCAGCTCGATCGATCTGGTCAACGCCGGACAGCGCGCCGTGGTCGCACGCGGGGGGCGCGGCGGCCGCGGGAACAAACGGTTTGCGACCTCGACCCGGCAGGCGCCACGATTTGCGGAGAAAGGGACCGCCGGGGAGGCGGACTGGATCGAGCTGCGGCTGAAACTCCTCGCGGACGTCGGGCTGGTCGGGCTTCCCAATGCCGGCAAGTCGTCGCTGCTGGGACGGCTGACGCGGGCTGCGCCGAAGGTCGCCGACTACCCGTTCACCACCCTCTCGCCGGTCCTGGGGACGATTGAGGGCGAGGACCGGCAGGCGATCGTCGCCGATATCCCGGGGTTGATCGAAGGTGCGGCGGAGGGAGCTGGGCTCGGCCACGAGTTCCTTGCCCACGTCGAGCGCTGCTTGATGCTCGTTCACCTCGTTGAGCTCGCCCCGTTGGAGGGAGATCCAGTCGTCAACTACGAGACCGTTCGTGACGAGCTGGCGGCACATGGCGCCGGGCTCGAGCGTCTATCCGAGCTGGTGGTGCTGAGCAAGCGGGATCTCCTGCCGCCCGAGAAAGTCGAGGCGGCGCTGGAGGAGTGGCGGGAGCGTCTGGGCGAGGGGGTTCTGGGGGTTCTGTCCGCCTCCGCGGCGACCGGAGAGGGGCTCGAGGAGCTGCGGCAGCGCATCCTGGCCGAGGTCCCCGAGCAGGCGCCGGTGCCGGCGGTCGCTGGAGAGTCGGCTGACGAATTCGAGGCCGAGCACCGGATCTACCGACCCGCGGGCGAGGGGGGCTACTGGGTGGAGCGCGAGGAGGACGGCGGCTTCCGCGTCCTCGGGCGCGGTGTTGAGTTGCTCTTCGAGCGCCACGACACCGGCAACGAGGAAGCGCTCGCCTACCTCGAGCAGCGGCTCGGCGAGATGGGCGTGATCGCGGCGCTGAACCGCGCCGGCTTCAAGTCAGGAGACGACGTCCGGATAGGCGATCACGAGTTCGAGCTGCACGTCTAGGAGAGGCTCGAGAGTCCTGCGGCGACGGCGAAGCCGAGGACGGTGACTAGGCCGGCGCGGCGCCCCGCGTCTTTGCGCGCGTCGGGGATCATTGAGTCGATCAGCATTACCAGCAGGGCGCCGGCGGCGAAGCCGTCGATCGCCGCCCTGGCGTCGCCGCTGACGGCGTCGGCGGCGAGATAACCGACCGCGCTCGCGCAGACGCAGATGGCGGCGACCAGGAGCCAGAGGCGCATGATCGTCTGTCGGGGCTTGCCGGTCCGGCTCATGTCGCGGGCCGAGCCGAGGGCCTCCGGCAGGTTGGAGACGAAGATCGCCACCAGCAGCGAGACGCCGACGCCCTCCCCCGCGGCGATGGTGATGCCCAGCACCAGCTGCTCGGGGATGCCGTCGAGGAAGGCCCCGAGCGCCAGCGCGGTGCCGCTCCCCGATCCCTCGATCCGGCCTTTGCGGCCGCGGCCGGTGGAGTGGCGCCGGGCGATCATGCCGTCGAGCACGTAGTAGGTGATCGCGCCGAGGCCCAGGCCGATCCCGGTGATCGCGGCGCCGCCGATCTCGATCCCCTCGGCGGCGAGCTCGAAGCTGACCGCGCTGATCAGCGCCCCGGCGCCGAAGGCGAGGACGTAGCCGACTTGCCGCATCGACCACGGCCGGGCGAAGCTGAGGGCGGCGCCGATGACGAGGGAACTTGCGGCAAGGGCGCCCCAGCCGATCGCTGCTCCCATCTCGGCTACTTTCCCCGCCATGACCCTGGTCGTCAAGCTCGGATCCTCGATCGTCGCCGCCGACGACGGCGAGCTGCGCGCCGACGTGCTCGATTCGGTCTGCGAGCAGGTCGGCGGGCTGGAGCGGGGGGGCGAGCGGGTGGTGATGGTCACCTCCGGCGCGATCGCGCGGGGGATGCGGCTGATGGGGCTGCCGGCGCGCCCGCGGGCGATGGACGAGCTGCAGGCCGCCTCGGCGGTGGGCCAGGGCGACCTCTTCCGCGCCTACGAGAGTCGCCTCTCGACCCACGGCACCCACGCCGCCCAGGTGCTGCTCACCGCCGCCGACATCGGCGCCCGGACCAACTACCTGAACGCGCGCCGGACGCTGCGGCGGCTGATCGAGTGGGGGGTCGTGCCGGTCGTCAACGAGAACGACACGACGGCGACCGACGAGATCACCTTCGGCGACAACGACTTCCTCGCCGCCCAGGTGGCGGTTTTGCTCGAGGCGCGGCTGCTGGTCCTGCTCACCAACGTCGAGGGCCTGCTCTCCGGCGATCCGCGCACCGACCCCGACGCCGAGCTGATCGGCGAAGTCACCGACTTCGCCCAGCTGGACGAGCTGGAGATCGGCGAGCGCACCTCGGTCTTCGGACTGGGCGGGATGCGCAGCAAGGTCGCCGCGGCCGAGATGGCGAGCGAGGCGGGTATCCCGGCGGTGATCTGCAACGGCACCGAGGGGGGGACGCTGCTCTCGGCGGCCGCCGGGGAGGCTTGCGGCACCCGCTTCGCCCCTGGAAAAGGGAGGACCTCCAGCTTCAAGCTCTGGCTCAAGTACGCGAAGCCGGCGCGGGGGCGGCTGGTGGTCGACGCCGGCGCCGCCCGGGTCCTGCGCGAGAGCGGCTCCAGCCTGCTGCCGGTTGGGATCGCGGCGGTCGAGGGAGATTTCGAGGCCGGCGACGCGATCGACGTCGCCAGCGACGGAGAGACGATCGGCAAAGGGATCACCGACTACTCCTCGCGGGAGCTGCGGCAGGTGATCGGGATGCAGAGCGCGCAGGTGCGCGAGCTGCTGCCGCACGCCGCCGACGAGGTCGTCCACCGCGACCGCTTCGTGCTGCTCTGAGGGAGGCGCTGGAGCGACCTCCGGCTACCCTTTGCCGATGGCAGTGACCGAGACCACCGTCGCCGAGAGCTGCGTCGCGGCGAAGCGCGCCGCGCGCGTCATCGCCACCGCGCCGACGACGACGAAGAACGCGGCGCTGGAGACGACGGCGCGGCTGCTCGAAGAGCGGACCGACGCGGTGCTGGAAGCAAACGCCGAGGACCTCGCGGACGAGCGGGCCGGCGGCCTCACCGACGCGCTGCGCGACCGGCTGCGGCTGACGCCCGAACGGGTGGCGGCGATGGCCGACGGCGTGCGGGTGGTCGAGGCGCTCGAGGACCCGGTCGGCGAGGAGCTGGAACGGCAGACGCTCGCCAGCGGCCTCGACCTGCGCAAGCTGCGGGTGCCGCTTGGAGTCGTCGCGGTCGTCTACGAGGCGCGTCCCAACGTGACGATCGACTGCGCGGCGCTGACGATCAAGAGCGGCAACGCGATCGTCCTGCGCGGCTCCAGCTACGCCGAGCGCTCCAACGCCGCCCTGGCGGCGATCGCCCGCGAGGCGCTGGTCGAGGCGGGTCTGCCGGACGACGCGGTCCTCTCGCTGGGGGGCGGCGGCCACGAGGAGCGGGCGGAGCTGGCGACGCAGGAGGGGCTCGTCGACCTGCTGATCCCGCGCGGGGGTGAAGGCCTGAAGGCGGCGATCAAGAAGGTGGCGACGGTGCCGGTGATGTACGCGGCGGCGGGCAACTGCCACGTTTACGTCCATGCCGACGCCGATCCCGAGATGGCGCGGCGGATCGCCTACAACGCCAAGGTCCAGCGGCCCGGCGTGTGCAACGCCGCGGAGACGCTGCTGCTCGACGCGGCGATCGCCGAGCGGGTCGCGCCGGCGATCCTCGCCGACCTCGCGGCCGCCGGCGTCGAGCTGGTCGGCGACGAGCGCGTCCGCGCGGCGGCCGGCGAGGTCGAGGTCGGGCCCGCCGCTGACGAGGACTGGGAGAACGAGTACCTGGGCTTGAAGATGGCGGTCGCCATCGTCGACTCGGTCGAGGACGCGGTCGAGCACATCAACACCCACGGCACCGGCCACTCGGAGGCGATCGTCACCACCTCCGAGGAGGCGGCGGAGGCTTTCGCCACCGGCGTCGATGCCGCCGCCGTCTACATCAACGCCTCGACCCGCTTCACCGACGGTTTCGAGTACGGGATGGGGGCGGAGATCGGCAACTCGACCCAGAAGCTGCACGCGCGCGGGCCGATCGGGATGCGCGAGCTGACGACCTTCAAGTACGTGGCGCGCGGCGACGGCCAGGTGCGTGAGTAACCCTGACGCCTCCTCGATCGGTGTCCTGGGGTCGGCGTTCAACCCTCCGCACCTCGGTCACCTGGCGCTGGCCCAGGAGGCGCTCTGGCAGCTCGGCCTCGACGAGGTGGTCCTCGTCCCGACCGGCCAGGCCCCGCACAAGCGGATCGCCAAGGACCCGGGGCGGGAGGCACGGATGCAGATGACCCGGCTCGCCGCCGCCGAAGACGCGCGCTTCTCGGTCTCGGCCCTGGAGGTCGAGCGCGAGGGGCCGTCCTACACGTTTGAGACCTTGGAGGCGCTTGCAAAGGAACGGGTTGACAGGGAGCTGGTGTTCGTGATGGGGGCGGACGCCGCGGTCGGCCTCGAGAGCTGGCGCGAGCCGGAGCGGGTGGTCGGGCTGGCGCGCCTTGCCGTGGCCCGCCGCGCGGGCGTCGCCGACGCCGAGGTGGCCGCCGTGACGCGTAGCCTCGGCTGCGAGGGCCGGCTGACGATGCTGGAGATGCCGCAGTTCGGCGTCTCCTCCTCCGCCGTTCGCGAGCGCGCCAAGCAGGGGCGGCCGCTGCGCTACCTGGTCCCGGACGCGGTTGCGACGTTCATCGAGGAGAGGGAGATCTACCGATGAGCCAGGCGCGATCGGAGCAGCTTGCGCGTCGCCTGGCCGCGATCGCCGACTCGAAAAAAGCCGAGGAGCTGACCGTCCTCGACATGAGGGAGCTGGTGGCCTACACCGACTTCCTGGTGATCTGCAGCGCCCGCGGCGAGCGCCAGGCGCGGGCGATCGTCGACGAGGTGCGCCTGCGGATCAAGCGCGAAGCGGGGCTGTTGCCCGGCGGGGTGGACGGCGGCGGTGAAGCCGGCTGGACGATCCTCGACTACCTTGACTGTGTCCTCCACGTCTTCACGCCCGAGGCACGGGAGCGCTATGGACTGGAGGATCTCTGGCGCGACGCGCCGCGGCTGGAACTCGATCTCGATGCTCCGGAAGCACCCTCGGCCGCGAGCGCCTGAACGTTCTGGCGCTTGACTCGACATATCCGGCACCCAGGTGACGAAATACCGTCCGAGCGCCCCCTTACGGTGCCGCCAATGACCGGGTTCAGGCGTTCGCTGTTCGGGTACCGGCGCGCGGAGGTGGAGGACGCGATCTCCGCTCGCGACGCGCGCATTCTTGGGCTCGAGCTGAACGCCGACGCGCAACGGGCGGCGATTGACGAGCTGGAGGGGGAGACCACGGCCCTCTCGGGGATGGTGCTCGAGCGGGAGCGCGAGATCCGGGTGCTCGGCGAGCGGCTGCGCGAGGCGAACGCATGCCACGACCGCAGCATCGCCTCGCTCGAAGCGATCACCGTCCGGCTCGAGGAGCTGGAGGCGCAGGCACGGGGGCAGGCGACGCGGATCCGGATGAAAGCCCTGCGCGAGGCGGTCGAGGTGAGCAAGAAGGTGAAGGCGCTGACCGACGCCGAAGCCGCGATCGAGGCGGAAGCAGCGCCGCACGAGCCGCAGCAGGCGGAAAGTTTCGAGATGAACGGCTCACAGGCCCGCGAGGGCCTCTACGAGGGCCGCGTCAAGCTCGAGATCGGCCCCCTCGGCGACTTCTCCCAGCTGGTGGGATTCGAGGACGCCGTCGGCCAGCTCGGCGCCTCCGATATATCGGTCGAGCGCTTCTCCGAGGGCCGCGCCACCCTCTCGATGAACTTGAACCAGCCCGTCGACCTCCTGCGCGAACTAGAGGAGCTCTCGACCCTCGACTTCAAGGTCCGCCACACCGCCCCGGACAACCTGATCCTCGACCTTGACGAGGACTCCGGGCCAGAACAGCACGCCGCCTGATCCAGCACCGAGACCGCAACAGAGTCCGAATAGCGGACTCTGTTGCGGTCTCGTTCTCGAGAGCGGCGCTAAACTCGGCGGCGAATTACGAGTTTCCTGGGGCTGTAGCTCAGCTGGAAGAGCGCGTCGCTGGCAGCGACGAGGTCAGGGGTTCGAGCCCCCTCAGCTCCACTCTCGAAGCCAAGCGCGCCTCCGCCTCAAAAGCAAAAAAGTCCGCCGGACTTTTTCACCGCTATGCGGAACAAATGTCCGCCGGACTTTTTTTCGGTGCTCGTCAGCCGTCGCGGTAAGCCGCATGCGCGCCTCGGCCCACCGACTCCGTAGGGCCTCTGCGGGGCCAGATCAAGCCGTACCGGAACACGCACATCGCGGGTTCCTCGGCCGGGCTTGAGTTCACCTCTATGGACCTTCGGGCGGTGGGGCAATTCGCTGCGCTGGATGCCTCGGCGCGACGATCCCCAGCCCGGTCTAGGGAAAGCCATCAGGAAGCTCCGGAAGGAGGGCCAGTTGAGTCAGGAGACGCTCGGTCACCGGGCTGAAATCCACCCGACCTGGATCTCCCACATCGAGTCGGGCCGGATCAACCCGACTTGGGGGAACGTGCGGCGGATCGCCCACGGGCTGAAGGTGCCGCTGCCGCGGGTCGCTGAATTGGCCGAGGACTTCGAGCGCAAGCTCGGCGGGGCCTAGCCGAACTTCTCACCCCTAAAAATTGCCGCCCTGGTTGCCGATGTTCTAGGGGATGAGCACCGCGAACCAGCATGTCTTCTCCCATGGCATGCAGGACACGCGCGAGACTCTGGAGTACTGGAGCCAGCGGCCGTGGAAGGTCCTGCGGGCCTGGATCGCTCTGGGCCTCGCGATTGCCCTGACGCTGCTCGGCGCTGTCTGGGTGATCGCCGGGATGCTGGCGCCCGACATCACCCCGGTCCACATCGCCGGTCTCACCCATCCCTCCGAGCCCGACGACCTGCTGCCGATCCTCTGGCGCAACTCGCTGGTGCTGGCGCTGCACGGCACCGCCTGCATCGCCGGCTTCATCGCCGGCGCCTCGATGCCGATCGCCGCCGCGCAGCGGACCGGCTTCAACCGCTGGGTCCACGTCAAGGCCGGTGAGTTCGCGATCCTCTTCGTCTGCGCCGTCACCCTCTTCTCGCTCGGAACCCAGGCGCTCTACCTTGGCTTCCAGGGCTCTTCGATCGCCTACCAGCTGGACGTCACCCGCCTCGAGCTGATCCTCAGCGTGCTACCGCACGCGCTGCCGGAGCTGACCGCGCTCTTCCTGCCGCTCGCTGCCTGGCTGATCGCCAGCCGCCGCGGCGAGTGGAACCAGCTGCTTGCCGCCACCTTCATCACCGTGACGCTGGCGATCCCGGTTCTGGTTCTCGCGGCGACGATCGAGGTCTACCTCTGGCCCCAGATCCTGCACGAGCTCTCGCCGGTCAACTACTCGTTCCCGTCCTACTAGCCTGAAAGCGGCTCTAGGATCGGGCTCATGAGCCCGCCTCCTCGCATCCGTCTCGTCCACTGGAAAGAGGAGGAGGTGCCGGAGCGCGCCGCGCGCTTGGAGGCGGAGGGCTACGAGGTCGACGGAGAGGTGCCGGGGACGAGCATCGGCGTCAAGCGGCTGCGCGAGAACCCGCCCGACGCCTTCGTCATCGACCTCGGCCGCCTGCCGTCCCACGGCCGCGAGGTGGCCCGCGCCTTGCGTGAGTCGAAAGCGCTGCGCCGGATCCCGATCGTCTTCGCAGGCGGCGCCCCGGCGAAGGTCGAAGCGGTGCGGGCGGAGCTGCCCGACGCCGTCTACGCGGACTGGGACGAGATCGGAGCCGCGGTCGCGGCGGCGATCGCCAAGCCGCCCGCCGACCCGGTGGTGCCGCGGTCCGATTCCGGCCCGCGCTCGGGGCGCCCCCTGGTCGAGAAGCTGGGCGTCAAGCCTGGTTCGACGCTGGTGCTGGTCGACGCGCCCGACGGCGTCGAGACCACCCTCGCGCCGCTGCCCGACGAAGTGGCGCTGCGCCGTGGGAACCGTGGCGCGCGCGACATGACCATCTGGTTCGTCACCGCACGCCGTGAGCTCGACCGCCGCTTCGAGGGGGTCGCCACCGCGGTCGCGGAGGGCACCCTCTGGACCGCGTGGCCGAAGCGCTCCTCGGGCATCGAGACCGACCTCACCGAGAACGTCATCCGCGACCTCGCCCTGGCGCACGAGATGGTCGACACCAAGGTCTGCGCGATCGACGACACCTGGTCAGGCCTGCGCCTGACGCGCCGCCGCGGCTAGCCCTCGTAAGATCGCTCCCCTGATGGCCGGATACGAGCCGAAAGCGATCGAGCGGAAGTGGCAACAGGTATGGGCCGAGGAGAAGACCTGGGAGGTCGCCAACCCCGGTCAGCCCGGCTTCGACGAGTCGAAGCCGAAGGCCTACGTGCTGGAGATGCTGCCCTACCCGTCGGGTGAGCCCCACGTCGGCCACCTCAAGTGCTACGCGGTCGGCGACGCGATCGCCCACTTCCGCCGCCGCGGCGGCTTCCAGGTGATCCACCCGATGGGCTACGACTCCTTCGGCCTACCGGCGGAGAACAACGCGATCAAGACCGGCGAGCCGCCGCGGGTCGCGACCGAGCGCTCGATTGAATCGTTCAGCCGCCAGTTCCGCGAGTGGGGGATCTCGATCGACTGGTCGCGCGAACTCGCCACCCACACTCCCGAGTACTACCGCTGGACCCAGTGGATCTTCCTGCAGCTGTTCGAGCAAGGCCTTGCCTACCGCGAAGAGGCGGAGGTCA
>DASSVR010000041.1:0-74119 GCA_035705945.1 Solirubrobacterales bacterium | reverse complement strand
CCGCCCGCACGAGCGCGCCCTCGCCGACAAGCAGCTCGACATGCGGGTTGCCGACTTCCTCCTTCAGCGACTCCGGCGTCCCTTCGGCGACGATGCGGCCGCTGTCGATGATGCCGACGTTGTCGGCGAGCTGGTCGGCCTCCTCGAGGTACTGGGTGGTGAGGAACACAGTGGTCCCCTCGTCGTTCAGCGCCCGCACCTCTTCCCAGATCGTCTTGCGGCTGACCGGATCGAGACCGGTGGTCGGCTCGTCGAGGAAGAGCACCCGCGGCTCGTGCACCAGGGCCGCGGCTAAGTCGAGCCGGCGCTTCATCCCGCCGGAGTAGGCGCCGACGCGGCGGTCGGCGGCGTCGTCTAGACCGACCCGATCCAGCAGCGCGTCGGCGCGTCGGCGGCCGGCGGCGGGGGGCAGGCCCTGCAGCGTCGCCTGCAGACGGATCAGCTCGCGCCCCGTCATCAGCGGGTCGAGCGCCGCTTCCTGCAGCGCCACGCCGATCGACGCCCGCACCTGCCGCGCCTCGTCAACGACGTCGTGGCCGGCGACGGCTGCAGTGCCGCCGGTCGGCAGCAGCAGCGTCGTCAGCATCCGCACGGTCGTCGTCTTGCCCGCTCCGTTGGGGCCGAGGAAGCCGTAGATCTCGCCGTCGTCGACGCTGAGGTCGATTCCGTTCACGGCAAGGAAGTCGCCGAAGGAGCGCTGCAGGCCCTCGGCGACGATCGCGGGCACTTAGGCCTCCAGGGGCTCGGCCCCGCGCGGCTGCGACGGCGCGGCCTCGACCCAGTGCCGCCCGTTCGCGCGCTCGAGCGCCTCGGCGGTGTCGAGGAGCAGCTCGTCCCGCCCCCAGGCTGCCTGCAGTTGCAGGGCGATCGGCAGGCCGTCGGAGAAGCCAACGGGCACGCTGATCGCCGGGATTCCGGTGAGGTTGGCGAGGGCGCCGCCACGGACGTTCGCCTGGTCGGCGGTGAGGGTGCCGGAGGGCAGCTCGACCAGCGGCGCCTCCAGCGGCGGCGCCACTGCCGGCACGGTCGGGCAGGCGAGCACGTCGACCTCGGCGAAGAGGTCGGCCAGGTTGCGCCGGGCGATCGCGCGGACCTGGTGGGCCTTCACCGCGGCGGCCGCCGGCAGCAGCAGGCGGTACTTGAGCAGGCCGCGGCCGATCGGGCTCAGCTCCGGGTCGAGGCCGTTGAGGCGCTGAGGGGTCACCCCGCCGAGGCTCTCGCTGTTGGCGATCAGCACCGTCGCCAGGGTGGCCGCCGGCAGGTCGGGCAGGTCCACCTCCCGCACCTCGCCTCCGGTTGCCTCGCGCAGTTCGTCGATCGCTCGATCGCAGGCTTCGCCAACCGCCGGTGCCACGTCTTCGGAGACCTCGCCGCGGATCACGCCGATTCGCAAGCCCTTCGCGTCGCCCGCTCGCAGCTCCTCGTCGAACAGGACCGAGGCGAGCAGGCGGTTGTCGCCGGCGTCGGCGCAGAGGGGGCCGGAGACGATCGTCGTCGAGACGTCGGCCATGTGGTGGCCCTCCATCGCCGAGCGGCCGAAGGTCGGCTTCAAGCCGGTCAGCCCGCAGTAGGCGGCCGGGTAGCGGATCGAGCCGACCCCGTCGGCGCCGACCGCGCCGGCGACGAGCCGGGCGGCGACGGCGGCTGCGGGGCCGCTCGAGGAGCCGCCCGGGCAGCGATCGGTGTTCCAGGGGTTGCGTGCGGGTCCGTAGACGGAGATGTTGCCGGTGCTGCTGGCGCCGAGCTCGTGCATGTTGGCGACGCCGACGATCACCGCCCCCGCGTCGCGCAGCGCCCGGTAGGGGCCGGACTCTCCCGGCGCCGCCGGGGCGAGCATCTCGGCCGCCCCGAAGCGCTGCGCGCGCCAGGGCAGCGGCCACTCGTCCTTGATCACGATCGGGACGCCGTGCAACGGCCCCCGCGGCGCCGTCTCGAGCATCTCGCGGGAGCGCTCCGGGAAGGTGTCCACGACCGCGTTCAGCGCCGGGTTGCGCTCCTCGATCCGGTCCAGCGTCGCCTCCAGCAGCTCCCCGGGGTCGACCTCGCCGGCGGCGATCGCGGCCGCCTGCGTACGCAGCGGGAGGTCGAGACCGGCGCTCATCGGCTCGGCGGCGCCTTCGAAAGGTCTGGAGTCGGCTCCGCAGCGCCGCCGCTGGTGTCGGTCTCCAGCAGCTCGAGGATCGGCGGCCAGAACATCTCGTGCGCGGCGCGCATCACTGCCAGCTCGATCTCGTCCGCCTCGATTTCGAAGGCGGCGAGGGCGGCCGGGATGAAGTCGCTTGACTGATTGGAAGCCTCCATCTCGCGCCGGCAACCCTACCGGGGCGGGTTGGCCGGGATCCTGCAAGGGCGCCGCCGGCGCCCCATCCTGCTGGCGCGGACGGCAAGATTGGCGCCGCAACTGGGCAGAGCGTCCCGTGTTGCCTGATCGAATGCCCGCCCCAGAGACGAAATCCGACCGCCGCCGCGCCTGGGCCCTGCTCGCCGCAACCTGCCTGCTCGCGCTCTTGACCGTGATCGCCTGGCCACGGGGGGCCGATTCGGCGCCCCTGCGGGTCCTCGTCCTCGGGCAGACCTCGGAGACGCCGCCGCCGTCCTGCCCCGGGAAAATCGTCAACAACGTCGAGATCACCCCCTGCCGGGTGGAGGGTCACGTGACTGGCTTCCAGGCGATTGCCGACGGCGTGCCGCGCCCCTATGAGGCGCCCTTCGAGGGCAAGATCGTCGCCTGGTCGATCACCCTCTCCAAGCCATCGACCCGGGAAACGAAAACGACCACCGATGAGGTGGGGTTCTTCAACGACTTCCTCGGCACTCCCTCGCAGGCGCGAATCGGCGTCCTGCGCCCGGTCGAGGGCTCCAAACCCCCCAAATACAAACTCGTGCGCCAGAGCCCATTGGAGACGCTCAACCCCTACTTCGGCAGCACCCCCGTCTTCGCCCTCGACCACCCGCTCACCGTCCTAAAAGGCCAAGTCGTGGCGCTGACCATCCCCACCTGGGCGCCGATGTTCGCCTTCAACGTCTCCGCTGACAACACCTGGCGCGGCAGTCGCCTCCCAGAGCACTGCTCCTCCAAGGAGGACATCCAGGGGGGTCACCCCCAACAGGGCGTCGGCAAAATCAAGACCTACGGTTGCTACTACTCCAACGCGCGGTTGCTGTACACGGCGACGTTGGTCAAGAAACCGTAGTTTGAGGCGCCTAGGTGGGGTGGGGGCGGGTAGCCCTCTTCACTTGCCTAAAGCGCTTCTTGCCGCAATCCGCAGTAAGGGCAGTCGCTGACGTCCAGCCCGATCAGCTGGTCGCAGCGGCGGCAGGCGCGAAGGTTCTCCGGGCTGCGGGGGAGGGAGGAGACCGAGGGCGCGAGTGGCAGAAGCATGCCGACCGGCTCCATCTCCTCGCCGGTCTCACGATCGACGTAGACCGAGCCGGGCTCGGCGGGGGCGATCGCCTCGCGGCCCGAGGCCGCGGCGCGCATCCGGTAGAGCTGCTTCTCGTTCATCGCCGCGAAGACTAATAGCTTGGGCGGCTCCGATGCGCATCCTCGTCTTCCACGGCTACATGCTGCGCGGCACCGGCAGCAACATCTACAACGTCAACCTCGTGCGGGCGCTGGCCAGGCTGGGGCACGAGGTGCACCTGCTCTGCCAGGACCGCGAGGTGCGGCCGGAGGGGGTCCATGTCCACAACCCCGACATCGGCGGGTTGCTGCCCGTCTACGTCAAAGACCCGTATGAGGGGTTCGAGGTCAAGACCTTTCCGGAGCTCACCGAAGACGAGCTGAGCCGTTACATCGAGGCGAACGTCGAGGCGGTGCGGGAGGTCGCGGCGGCCGCGGGTGGCATTGACCTGGCGCTGGCCAATCACTTGGTGATGGGCCCGGCGATTCTCGCCCGGGCGGGTGTGGCGCCTTTCGCGGCGAAGATCCACGGCTCCGCGCTGGAGTACACCGTGAAACCACATCCTCGCTTCCTGCCGTACGCACGAGAGGGGATGGCGGCGGCGAACGGGGTCCTGGTCGGCTCCGCGCATACCGCCGCCTCCCTCTGGGCGGCCCTGTCGGCCCTGCCGGATTTGCCCGAGAAGACCCGGTTGGGCCCGCCGGGCGTGGACGTCGAGGAGTTCCAACCCCGCGGCGAGCGCGAGCGGCTGGTGACTTTCGTCGGCAAGCTCATCGTCTCCAAGGGAGTGGACCTTCTCCTCGCCGCCTGGCCCTTGGTCCACGCGGCCAATCCCGAAGCCCGGCTGGAGATCGCCGGGTTCGGGGCCTACGAGCAGGGGTTGCGCCGGCTGCTGGCGGTGCTCGAGCGGGGCGATCTCGAGGACGCCCGCGAGATTGCGCGGCTCGGCCGGGCCCTTGAGGGCGGGGAGCAGGGGCCGCTGCCGATCCTCTCTGAGTTCCTTGCCGAACCCCCTGACGGCTACGCGGAGATGGCCCGCGCCGCAGCTGGCTCCGTCGCGTTCGTCGGGCGGCTCGAGCACCACGAGGTGGCCTCCTTCTTCCCCCGGGCGGAGGCGATGGTGATGCCCAGCACCTTCCCCGAGGCCTTCGGAATGGTGGCCGTCGAGGCAGCCGCCTGCGGGACCATGCCCATCTCTGCCGGGCACTCGGGGATGCGCGAGGTCTCGCGGCAGCTGGGGACGGCGCTCAGCCCCGAGGTCGGGTCGTTGACGTCGTTTCCGGTGGAACGGGGCGCTGTCGAGGCAATCGCGCAGCGCCTCGATGCCTGGCTCTCACTCCCCGAGGCCGACCGCCAGCGCGCTCGCTCCGCCCTGGTCGAGACCGTCACCCGGCTCTGGAGCTGGGAAGGAGTGGCTCGCGGGGTACTTGCCGCGGCGGCCGGCGAGCTCGACGATCTGCCACGCCCCGAGGGGTAGCGCGGAGCGTCACCTGGACCGCAAAGCCTCCCGCCGCCGCTTCAATAGAATGCCCGCCGCCCCGATGTACGGCCGCCTGCCCATAGTGAAGATGCTGCTGGTCACCGTTGCCCTGACGGCGGTGATCTCGGCGGTGATGGTCCCGATCAACTGGGACGGTCAGCAGGCCTCGACGGCTGCGCCGAAGATCGATCATCTGCTCAACGTGATGATCGTCCTCTCGGCGTTCGTCTTCTCCCTGGTGATGGTGATGCTCTTCTACGCGCTGTGGAAGTTCAAAGCGAAGCCGGGCGACGAGTCCGACGGCGAGCCGATCCACGGCAATACCCGTCTGGAGATCGCCTGGACCCTGATCCCAACCGTGATCGTCCTCTTCGCCGGCGGCTACAGCTGGAAGGTCCTCGACGACATCGAAGAGCCGGTGCCGGAGGGTCAACAGCTCACGGTCGCGGTGTTCTCGCAGCAGTTCGCCTGGAGCTTCGCCTACCCGGGCAAAAACTACGCTTGGAGCGAGGGCGAGCTGCACGTGCCGGTCGACCGCCAGGTCCACTTCAAGATGCACGCCCTGGACGTGATCCACTCCTTCTGGGTCCCCGAGTGGCGGATCAAGAAAGACAACGTGCCCGGCATCACCACCACCGCGATCGTCACCCCGGACAGGGTCGGGACCTATCAGCTGGTCTGCACCGAGCTCTGCGGTTTCGGCCACTCGACCATGCGGGCGAAAGTCGTCGTCGAGCCGCGCGACGAGTTCGAAGAATGGGTCGAAGGCCTCGATCAGGAAGCGCCGGAAGCGCTGATGGAAGCGGTTGAACTGGACTCCGCGACCAACCCGCCGGCTCTGGGGGCCGGCGGAGCATAATGGTGAAGACCTGATGGTTGCCGCACTAAAGAGACCAGGCTGGTGGCGGGGGCTGCTTGGGGCCGTCGCCTTCGGCGCGTTCGGCTTCGGCCTCGTGATCGCGCTGCGGGCGATCTCCGATCTACCGATCTACCAGACCGAGCAGACCGGCTACCCGCACATCGTCGTGCCGGCGGTCCTCGCTCCGCTGGGCTTCCTGGCGGGCTTCGGCTGCTTCGACTACTGGCTGCGCTGGGCGGTCGGCGCGCCGACGATCCCCGAGGACCACTCCCAGCACGGGGCCACGAGTTGGAAGGACTACTTCCGCTTCAACACCGACCACAAGGTGATCGGCATCCAGTACGTCGTCACCACCTTCTTCTTCTTCTTCGTCGGCGGCCTGCTGGCGATGCTGATCCGGGCGGAGCTGGCGCAGCCGGGCGCCCAGATCGTCGAAGCGTCGACCTTCAACGGCCTCTTCTCGACGCACGCGGTGCTGATGATCTTCGTCTTCGTGATCCCGGTCTTCGCCGGGCTCGCGAACTACGTGCTGCCCCTGATGATCGGTGCCCCCGACATGGCGTTCCCGCGCCTCAACGCGCTCAGCTTCTGGATGCTGCCGCTGGCCGGGATCCTCTTCATCGCCAGTTACCTCGCTCCGGGCGGGGCTTTCGACGCGGGCTGGACGGGCTACGCGCCGCTCTCGACCGGCGCCCCGTTAGGCCAGTCGTTCTTCAACCTGGGCGTCCAGTTCGCGGGCGCGTCGTCGATTGCGACCGCGCTCAACTTCCTGGTCACGATCATCACCATGCGTGCGCCCGGGATGACCTTCTGGCGGATGCCGCTGCTGGTCTGGGCCAATCTCTCGACCTCGCTGCTGGTCGTCGCCGCGACCCCCTTCATCGCCGGCGTCCAGTTCATGGTCCTCTTCGATCGCGCCCTGCACACCAACTTCTTCGATGCCGCGGCCGGCGGCGACGTGGTCAGCTACCAGCACATCTTCTGGTTCTACTCGCACCCGGCGGTCTACATCATGATGCTGCCCGGGTTCGGGATCATCTCCGAGGTCATCTCGACCCACGCCCGCAAGCCGATCTTCGGCTACCGCCTGATGGCGCTGGCGCTGATCGGGATCGTCGTCCTCAGCTACTCGGTCTGGGCCCACCATATGTTCGTGGCGGGGATGTTCTCCTGGCTGCGAGTGCCGATGATGATCACCACCTTGCTGATCGCGGTTCCGACCGGAATCAAGATCTTCTCCTGGCTGGGGACGCTCTATTTCGGCAAGATCCACACCTACTCGACGGCGATGCTGTTCGCGCTCGCCTTCATCGTCACCTTCACGATCGGCGGCATCAGCGGCGTCATGCTCGGCATGGTGCCGATCGACATCCACGTCTCCGACACCTACTTCATCGTCGCCCACATCCACTTCGTGTTGTTCGGCGGCTCGGTCTTTACGATCTTCGCCGGCGTCTACCACTGGTTCCCGAAGATGACCGGGCGGATGTACGACGAGAAACTCGGCCGCGTCCACTTCTGGGGCACGCTGGTCGGCACCTGGGGCACCTTCGTCCCGATGCACTGGGTGGGGATGGACGGGATGCCGCGTCGGGTCGCCGACTACGCCGAGCAGTTCGGCAACTGGAACCTGCTGATCAGCGTTTTCGCCTTCATGCTCGGTGCCGCCCAGCTGGTCTTCCTTTACAACATGATCGTCAGCTGGCGCTTCGGCCCGAAGGCCGAGGGCAACCCCTGGCGCGCGAACTCGATCGAGTGGCAGGTCTCCTCGCCGCCCCCGATCTTCAACTTCGACGAGATCCCGCGCGTCGTCGGCGGTCCCTACGAGTTCGGGGTGCCTGGCGCCAAGCACGCGATCATGCCCGGCGAAGGCGCCGAGGTGCCCGCCGGCGAGAAAAGCGTGGTGGGCAGCACCTAATGAGCCCCGAGGTGACTGACGAGCGCCAGTCGCTGCTGGTCTTCCTCAACGAGGTCGCCGGCGGCCGCAAGCTGCTGCAGGCGGTTCGCGAGCGCCAGGAGCAGGTCTCCGGCGTCGTAGTCGCCGCGCCCCAGAACCAGCCCTCGGTCGGGCAGCTGATCGACTCCAGCGAGGTGCGCGAGGCCGCTCGGGCGCGGGTCGAGGTGACGATGGCGGTGCTGAGCGAGTTCGGGATCGAGTCGGTCGGCGAGGTGATGGACCCCGAGCCGGCGCTGGCGCTCGACGACGCCGTGCGGGCGCACCGGCCAGGGGAGATTCTCCTTTCCTGCCTATCCGACACCCGTTTCGGCTTCATGCGACGCGATCTCGTTGAGTGGGTGCGCGAGCGGGTCGAACCGGAGGTGAAACTCACCCATATCCCGGTGCGGATCGAAGACGACGCGATCCGCTGGGACCTCAACCACACCCTGGTGGTGGCGACGAAGACGGTCGCCGCGCCCGACCTCGTCTCCCGGCTGAAGGAGCGTGCCGGCATCCGCCCGCACCGCTTCACGATCATCTGCCCGCGGGCCGAGGACGTCAGCGAGGCCCAGGTCGTCCGCGACCTCGCCTCGACGCTGGCCGAGCTCTACCGCTCCGACATCGACGCCACCGGCCAGCCGATGAGCCCGGACCCCTTCTACGCGGTCAAGAACGCGGTCGAGCACTACCGGATCGACGACATCCTGATCTCGACCTTCACCGGCGAGCGGTCGCAGTGGCTGGAGGAGAACCTGATCGGCAGGGTCCGCGAGATCACCGAGAAGTCCGTCGAGCACATCGAGGTGGGCCGGCCCGCGACCGCGGTCGCTGCCGCCGTGGCCGAGGGGGAGACCGACTGATGGAGAGCGCCACCGTAGCCGCCGGGCACGGCCACGCCGACCACCACGGGCCGCCGGAGGCCCACGAGAGCTCCCGGATGGATCGCCAGACCCTGGGGATCCTCCTCTTCATCGTCTCCGAGGTGATGCTGTTCGGGGCGTTCTTCGCCTCGTACTTTTTCCTCCGCGTCGTCGTCGACCCGCCCAGTTGGCCGCCGGAGCCGTACGAACTGCCGGTCGCGGTGGCCGGGATCAACACGGCCATCCTCGTCTCGTCGAGCTTCACGATCCACTACGCGCTCGAGTCGGTCCGCCGCGGCAACCACGCCGGCCTCAAACTGGGCCTGGTGGCGACCTGGTTGCTGGGGGCGACCTTCCTCTTCATCCAGGTCAACGAGTACGCGCACATCGGCTTCAGCGCCCGCGACCTCGGTTTCGGTTCGATCTTCTACAGCCTCACCGGCCTCCACGGAGCCCACGTCTTCGTCGGCCTGATGCTGCTCACGTTCGCGACGATCCGCGCCTTCCGCGGCCACTTCGGCCCCGCCGCGAAGGACCACTTGGGCGTCGAGGTGCCGGGCATCTACTGGCACTTCGTCGACATTATGTGGATCATCGTCTACGTCACGGTCTACATCCTCTAGCGCGGACGCTGTCAACCGCCTCCGATGAAACTGCGGCTCAACGAGGCGGCAGTTTTCAAATGGGTCGTGATCGTGGGGATCGCGGCGGCGGTGGTGATCGGGGTGACGTTGCTGACGCGGCCGTTGGTGGGGGCGCTGTTGGGCCTAGCGCTGGTGATCGCCGCGTGCGCCTACGGATATCGGTGGTTGAGGCAGAGACGGCACTGAACTGGCACAGAACTTTTTGTTTCTACGACAAAAAGTTGCATTTAGCTCTGTAGTCTGGCAGCATGCATGTCCTCATGAGAGAGAGCTGGACCGATGAGCGACTGGACGAGTTCGCAAAGCGGATCGACGAACGCTTCGATCGAGTCGACGAACGCTTCGACGAGGTCGACAAGCGTTTCGAGCAGGTCGACAAGCGTTTCGACAAGATCGATGCGCGTCTCGATTCGATGCAAAGGACGATGTTTTTCGGTGTCATCGCCATGTCTTCGTCTTTCATTGCCGGCTTCGCTGCCCTCGTAACGCAGGTTTAGCGCGCGGCTGAACCGATTCGAGGCACGCCAGCGTCAGAGCGATCGGGACGGTGGCGGGGGTCTGGTCGACGGCAAAGAAGAGAAGATCGAAGCCGACGCAGAGGACGGCTGCCAGGGCGGCGCCTTGCAGCTGCAGACGGCGGTCGTAGGCGAGGAGGGCGCCGAGGGTGGCGGCGATGAAGAGGTCGCCGAAGCCCATCACCGCCGAGCCGAAGGTGGCGAACTGGAGGCGGGGGAGGTCGGCGGCTGGGGCCGCGGCGTTGAGGATGGCGTTGGGCTCCTGCAGGAGGTCGGTGGCTATCAGCCAGGCGTCCACCACGGCCATCAGGTAAATCCCCAGCTTCAGCCAGCGCGGAGGGACTACGCAGGCGACCAGCCAGCCGAGGCTAACGCAGGCGAGTGCGGAGAGGGCGAGCGCCGCCGTCTCACCGGCCAGGGATCCCTTCGACGCCCAGGCAACGGCGAATAGGGGAAGGACGGCGACGGCAAGCGAAGGCCGGCTGCCCCGTGCGAGCCAGGCCAGCGCGGCCGCCGCGAGAAGGGGGACAGCCACCAGCGCCAGGTAGGTGAGGAACTCGGCGCTGGCCGACTCCAGGGCGATCGCCGCGACGACGACCACGATCGAGAGCGGCAGCACCAGCCCCCACCAGCGGCTGTGGAAGCGGCGGAGGAGGGCGGAGGAGGGCGGGCGAGGCATGGCTACGAGGGCCGCCTGGGCCAGGCTGAGGACGCCGATTGAGAGCCAGAAGGGGAGCAACCGCTACAGCGAGCCGGCGGTGGCCGCGGTGGGACGATCGGCTTCCTCGCGAGCCGCCACTGAGGTCTGGCCGCGGGGCTCCAAGCGGCCTGCCGCGGCGACGGCCCAGAGCATCGCCAGCCAGTTGGCGGTAGCGACGGCAATGTGGACCCAGACGATTCCCGCCGGTAGCTCCAGGGCCCATTGCACGCCTCCGATCGCCCCCTGCAGGGCGAGCAGGCCGATCACGACCGTGAGCGGCGTTAGGGCGCGTCGCTCCCCACCGGGCCGACGGAGGAGGAGCCACACGGCCACCGCGGCGAGGCCGTAGACAGCGGCGACCGCCGCATGGCGCTGGACAACCCACTCCAGCGTGCCGGTTCCGTAGAAGTCGAAGCGGTGCACCAGCTCGCCTTCGTGGTCACCGGCGTGGGGACCGGAGGCCGTGGCAATCGTCCCGGCCAGGATCGTCAGTTGCCCAAGGGGAATCAGCGCCCGCACCGCCCAGACCCCGAGCCGGTTCTGGGAGCGGCGCCGCTCCCAGGGCTCGTAGCGGGAGCACCAGGCGAGTGCGAACGCCGCGTCGAGCAGCGTCATCGAGAGGATGAAGTGGGACATCACCAGACCGGGGGCGAGGTGGTACTTGACGACGAGGGCTCCGAGGATCGCCTGCCCCAGCACCCCAAGCGGCAGCAGCGCCCCGAAGAGCGCGAGGTGCCAGCGGTAGGGGCGGCGGAAGAAAGCGAGGACGCTAGCGGCGATCACGGCGAAGCCGACGAAACCAGTCAGCAGCCGGTTGCCGTACTCGATCACCGCGTGGTACTCAAGCGGCGGCGTCGTGCCGCCGTAGCATTTGGGCCAATCCGGGCAACCGAGCCCGGACCCGGTCAGCCGGACCGCCGCCCCGGTGAGGACGATCAGCGATAGCGCCGCCAGGGCGACGAGGGTGACCTGGGCATAGCGCTCAGGCGAGATATCGAGACGGCTCGAGTGACCGGGCATCGGGTGTACATCATCGCAGCGGCTTTTCGGTCGACTTTTACCGCCAGCCGGCTGATTGCTCATCGCTGAGCTCTTAGGTAAGAAATAAAATACAATCCGTTTATAAGTAAGTTAGTTCTGATTTTTACATACCAGTCGAGTACCCGGAAAGGAAATCAATGCGTAAGTTGACGAAGAAGCTTGGCTTGATCGGCGTGGTGGCTCTGGTTGCGCTTGCCTTCGGCGCGAGCTCGGGGGTAAGTTCGGCCCCTGCCGCTAGTTGCACGGCCACGAACTTCTGCGTTTGGTACGAGCCGAACTTCACTAGTACGAAGGTCTCGTACAACTGCGTCACCGGTCTCTTGCAGGCTTACGGAAAATCCGCCATCAACAGTTGCCAACACAGGGCCGTCAAGCTCCTAACTGGAAGTCCTCAAACCGGATATAACGTTCTCGCCTGCATGAACCCCGGCGGGGAACGTCCTAACCCGGGGCAGTTCTCGGGCATTTTGCGACTCAACTACGGAGAATTCTGCTGATATGCGCGGGGTCCCCAGGAAGCTCCACCTAGGAGTTTCCATGGGGACCCACCCATTTTGCAGATTCGGTCTCGCTCAGCCTTTGGATCCGCCGGAGCCGCCCCGGGCGTTTTCAAGGAGGTACTTGACCAGGTCTTCGATTTCTTTTGAAGAGAGGACCTGCGCGTAGTTCTGCGGCATCAGGCCGGGGTCATAACCCTTTGCGATTTCAGCGTTCGGGTCGACGATCATCTGGGTGACGGCCGCTTGGCTCTCGCCGGGAAGCGCTTCGTCCAAATTGGGGCCGGTGACGCCGCCGGCTTCGGCCGCGGCGAAGGTATGGCACGTGCCGCAGCCGGTGTTGGCGAAAACCTGGGCACCGGGGCCGCCCGGGACCTTGGGCGGCGCGGCGCCGGGAACCCCGGCCCATTCGCCGACATAGGCGGCGACGTCGGCGAGGTCCTGGCCGGTGACGAGGTCGGGCGGCATCGAGACGGCGGAGTTTCCGGTCGACGGGCGTGGGTACTCGACCTGCGCCGTGACGACCCCCTCGATCGTGTCACTGTCGTTGCCGACGGCCCGCGCCGCGGCAAAAGCGTGGTCGAGATTGGGGCCGGCCGTTCCGGAAGTCCCGGCCTGGGCCATTGCGTGGCATTCGCCGCATTTCTCTTTGAAGAGGGTTCGCCCCCGCTCCGGATCCACGTCGGTCGTGCCGCAGCCGGAAACGGCCAAGACAAGCGCGAGGAGGGCGGCAAGTGCGAGCAGCGGTTGGATGGATCGGGAGGGGCGTGGCATGGCGGGATGCGGGCGGGAGTCTATATATCGGGGCACCCGCCAAGCGTCGCGCCAGGCATGGATAATGGGTTATCTTGAGGCTATCCGCACTAACTCTGACCAGCTGAAGATGGGAGGCCGTGAATGCAGGTGAAGGACGGGATGTCGGAGATCACCTTGACCGTCGGTCCCTCCCATACGCTGCGCGAGGCGGCCCAGAAGATGGTCGAGAAAGGGACCGGAGCGGCGCTCGTCTTCGATGCCGAGCTGCCGACGCCGTCGATCGTCACCGAGAGGGATCTGTTGATCTCAACCGCGCGGGGACAGGACCCGGATACCGAGCGAGTCGCCGATCACATGAGCGAGGGCGTGCTCACCGCCGCGCCCGACTGGAGCCTCGAGCGCGCCGCCGCTGAGATGTCCCGGCGGAACGTGCGCCACCTGGTCGTCTTCGACGGCGGCGAAGCGGTGGGGGTCCTCTCGATCCGCGACATCGTCCGCTGCTGGACGCAGGACGGCGCGACCTCGGAAATGACTCCGGGGTAGGGGCGGCTGAAACTAAGTCTGCGGAGGACCGCTGATGATTTCTACGGGGAGTGCCGCTCCGCGTCGCCCCTGGCGACGCGGGAGGCGGTAGTAGTCGCGCACGGCGCGTCGGGCCATGCTGCGGAAGGCGGCGAGGAAGAAGAGCGCGCCGGCGATGGCCCAGATCATCGGCGGAAAGATGAAGCCGGAGGCGAAGGTCCCGCAGACCAGCCCGACCGCGCCGAGGGCGAGGAAGGCCGGGGCCCACGAGGGTCGGTGCGTGTAGACCATCTCGCCCGGCTCCGGTACTTGTCGGTGCTCGGCCATGGTTACTGGGCGATGTAGAGGAAGGCGGTGACGAAGGCGAGGGCGAAGATGCCGGCGGCAATGCCCCCGGCGACAAGCCCGGCGCGCATGTTCCGGCGTGCGGTCTCGCGATCCATTGCCGGGATTTCTATCAAGCGGGGAGGAGGGGGCGTGCTCTCAGACGTTGGCGGCGATCGCCATCGAGAGGAACAGCAGGGCGAGGTAGGCGAGGGAGAAGAGGTAGGTGCGCAGCGCCCAGCGGCGGTCGGCGGTGCGGAGGAGGCGGACGGCGCAGTAGATGAAGGCTGCTCCCAAGGCAATCGAGGGAATGACGTAGGCGACGCCGAGGCCGCCGGCGCAGAAGGGAAGTTGGGTGACTGCGTAGAGAAGGACCGTGTAGAGGAGGATCTGGCGTCGGGTCTCCTCCTCGCCGCGGACGACGGGCAGCATCGGGATGCCCGCCTTCGCGTACTCGTCCTTCATCAGCAGGGAGAGCGCCCAGAAGTGGGGCGGCGTCCAGAAGAAGACGATCGCGAACAGGTAGAAGGCCATGCCGCTGAGCTCGCCGGTGACGGCCGCCCAGGCGACGAGCGGCGGGACGGCGCCGGCGGCGCCGCCAATGACAATGTTCTGTGGCGTTCTGCGCTTCAGCCAGAGGGTGTAGACGCCGACGTAGCCGAGCAGGCCCGAAAGCGAGAGCGCGGCGGCCAGCGGGTTCACGGTCAGCGCCAGCAGCAGGAACGATGCGGCGCCGAGGGTGACCCCGAAGGCGATCGCCGCGTTTGCGGATACGCGGCCCGAGGCGACAGGACGGCTGGCGGTGCGGGCCATAGTGCGGTCGATGTCGCGGTCGACGGCGTGGTTGATCGCCCCGGCTCCGCCCGCCGAAAGGGCGCCGCCGAGGCAGGTGAGGAAGATCAGGCCCAGCGAGGGGTCGCCGGCCACGTACATCGTCGTCACCGTCGTGAACAGCAGCAGCGACTGCACCTTCGGCTTGGTCAGCGTCAGGTAGTCGCGGACGACGGTGGGGAGGAGCGAACGGGTTGCCGCAGTCGGGTTGAGCGCGGTCTCCGCGCCGGCGCCGGATTGCATGGCGCTCAGGCTACCGGCTGGGTTTCGCGTGCTGCCGCCTGATCGGAGCGGCGGGTGCGATGGTCGATCGCCACCCGGATGTCGCGCAGCGGCTCGGCACTGCGGACATCGGGGAGGACGTCGAAGTTGTGGGCCTCCGGCGGGGAGAGCGCGAACCACTCGAGCGTCGTGCCGCCCCACGGGTCGTGGCCGGCCTCGGGGCCGTTCCCGCGGCTGGTGATCGCGTTGACGAGTACCAGCAGGATCCCGACGAAGAGGATCAGCACGCCGATCGAGGCGACTAGGTTGTAGCCGCTGACGCCGCCACCGTCGAAGTACTTGTAGGCGTCGATCACCTGGCCCTCGTGGGCGCCAGCGAAGAAGAGCGGCACGAAGCCGAGGAGGAGGCCGAGGAGGATCGTCCAGAACGAGATCCGCCCGAGGCTCTCGCCCATCGTCCGCCCGGTCATCTTCGGGAACCAGTAATGAAGGGCGGCGAAGCCGCCGAAGACGGAGCCGCCGATCAGCGCGAAGTGGGTCGCCGCGGTGGCGTCGGTGGTGTTCTTCAGCTGCCAGGCGGCGGCGACGAGGGAGTGGCAGAGCTCGGCTGCCAGTCCGACGGAGATCGAGAAGACCGCTCCGAGCGCGAACAGCAGCGGCGCCCGCATCCGCAGGGTGCCGCCGGCGAGCGTCGCGATCAGGTTGAAGAACACCAGGCCGAAGGGCACGATCAGCGCCAGGGACATCAGCATCGCGTAGTACATCCAGCCGATCCCGATCGGAGCGGTGAGCATGTTCTGCATCCACGCCAGCGTCCCGATCACCGCGATCGCCGCCAGCGAGGCCATCGTCACCGTGCGGTTGAAGAGCGGTTTGCGGGAGAAGGTGGCGGCGATTTCGGCGATTGCGCCGAAGGCGAAGATCAGGATCAGCATGTAGGCGCCGGTGTAGAAGATCCAGCTCAGGTGCTGCCAGAGCAGCGGCGCGCCGCCGGAGCCATCGGCGAAGAAGATCCCGTCATAGTTGCGGTCGATCATCAGCATGGTCAATGCGGCCAGCAGGACCGGGCCGATGAAGACCATCAGCCAGGAGCTGACGGTTGCGGCCCAGGCGAAGACCGGAAGCCGTCGCCATGCCATCCCCGGGGCGCGCAGCGTCCGCAAGGTCGCGACCAGGTCGATCGCCAGCAGGAGGAGGCCGAGCGTCGCCAGGCCGGTCGCGGCGGCCCAGGCGTCGACGCCGTTGCTGGAGAGGAAGGCCACCTCGCTCAACGGCGGCAGCGGATTGACTCCCGCCTCCGAGGGGGTGAAGAGGAAGCCCGCGTAAAGAATCGTTGCGCCGCCCACCCAGAGCGCCAACCCGATCTGTCCGAGCCGCGGCAGCGCGGTGCCGCGGGCGCCGATTTGCAGCGGCGCCGCGTAGTAGAAGAGCCCGAGCGCGAGCGGTAGGGCGAAGAGGAAGATCGCCGTCGCTCCGTAGAGCGAGAGCATCCGGTTGAACGCGACCGGCTCGAGGAAGCTGTTCTCGGGGATCAGCAGCTGCAGCCGCATCAGCAGCAGCTCAACAAGGGCGATGAAGAGGAAGCCGAGGGCGGCGCAGACGAGGATTCGACCGATGTCCTTGTGGTCGGCGCTGGTTGCGAGCTGGGCCCAGCGGGGACGGCGGGCGGGGTAGCTGTCGACGACGAGCTCGGGACGAGGTAGGGTGCTCATGGCGTCTCTCCCTCTTGGATCAGTTCGACGACGCGGTCCTGGGCGGTCTCAATGTCCGCTTTGCGGGTCTCCAGGAACTGTTCGTATTCCTCCGGCGAGACGACTTCGACCGCGGTGCGCATCGCCGCGTAGGCCTGGCCCGAAAGCGTCGCCGAGCTGCCCTCGTAGATGCCTTCGTCGTCGGCGCTGACACTGAAGAAGACGCGGTTGGTCTTTCCGGGCACCGCGTCGGCCTTGCGGGCGAGTTCTTCGACGTTCCAGGTGTGGACGACGTCGGTGGAGACGAGTTCGAGCTCGACGGCGGTGTCGGCCGGCACCACCAGCTTGTAATAGGAGAAGGCTCCGTTCGGGTAGTCGTAGCGCCACAGCCACTGTTGGCCGGTCGCCTTGATCTTCAGCGGCTCCGACTTCGCCGAGGCGAGGCCCGTCTCGCCGGTCGTCGGCTGTTCGCGGGCATTGTCGGTGAAGACGACGCCGAGGATGAAGAGGAGCGCCGCGAAGGCGGTCAGCGCACCGGCGACGCGAAACTGCAGGCGGCGTCCGCCGAGGAGCTGACGCGGCTCGACACCCCGCTCGGAGCGGTAGCGGCGGGTTACGTAGAGGAGGGCGGCCGTGACCGCGACCATGAGGATCGCGGCGGCGACGAAGCCAATCGTGAGCAAGGTGTCGATCTGGTCAGTGCCAGGGGAGTGCGGCGCCAAAGCGCGGCCATTCTATTCAGGCGAGGCGGCGCGGCGGCTTGCCGGTCCGGTTCGGGCTCCAGACCTATACTCGCGCCGCTATGGGGCGCTCCCGGTCATCGAATGCGCTTCGCCTCGCGGTCCGGGCTGGCGGCGTCGCGGCGATCGGAGCCGCCCTCGCGGTCCCTCTCGTGCGCAGGCGGCTGCGGATTTCCGCTCCGGTCACCGTCGCCGTCTGCGCCGCCGGGCCGCTGGCGCTGGCGGTGCTGCAGCCGCGCTCGAAGCGGCGCGACGTCGCCCTCTTCGCGCTGCAGATGTGGGCCTTCACCGTTGCGCACGAGCTCCCCTATGACGACCCAGTCCGGCTCCGGGGTCGGCTGCGCACGCGCTATCCGATTCGCGTCGACCGGATGATCGGCGGCGGCCGGCTCCCCAACGCGCGCTTGCAGCGCGCCCTCGAGCGGCTGCCGGGGGTCCGCGTCGTCAACCACTTCCTCACCTGGACGCACTGGCTCTGGTTCATCGAGCCCTACCTCGCCCTGGCCCTGATCCTGGCTCGGCACAACGAGCGCTTCCCGCGCGCCGCCCGCCAGATGGCGGCGGTCTTCGACCTCGGCTGCGTCGTCTATTTCGCGGTGCCGACGGCGCCGCCCTGGTGGTCCGCCGAGCAGGGGCTGACCGGGGAAGAGGTGCGTCGGATCATGGTCGAGGTCGGCGAACCGACCTGGGGACGGGCCTGGGAGCGGCTCTACGACACCCTCGGCGGCAACCCGTGGGCGGCGATGCCCTCCCTGCACTTCGCCACCTCGGTCGCCGCCGCTCTTTCCCTCTCGGAAGCCGGCAGGGTCGAGGGAGCGCTCGGATGGGGTTACGCGGGAACCCTCGGCTTCGCCCTGGTCTACCTCGGGGAGCACTACGTGACCGACCTGATCGCGGGCGCCGCCCTGGTCGCCGCGGTTCGGCGGGGAGAGCTCCTCGCAGAACCCGCCGTACACAAAATCAATGCGGGTCTGCAACGGCTGGAGAGGATCGCGAGCGGGTAGTTTTTTGGGGTGTCTCGGGAAGACTCGGCGAACGGGAGCAGCCGTTACGCCGAAATGCCGATCTTCACCACGCGGCGGCTGATCCAAACCGTTGTCGTCGTGTTTCTCCTCCTCGGGGGGATCTACTTCCTCTTCCCGAAGCTGGTCGGGCTGGGCGACGCGATGAGCCGTCTCGGCGATGCCGATCCGGTCTGGATCGCGATCGCGATCGGCTTCAACGTCCTCGCCTACGCGACCTACATCGCCCTCTTCAAGGGGGTGGTCGGGGGAGACGCGCTGCGCCTGAACTGGGCCGAGACCTACCAGATCAATCTCGCGGGCCTGGCGGCGACCCGGTTGTTCTCCGCCGGGGGGGCGGGCGGTATCGCCCTCACCTATTGGGCGCTGCGGAAGGCGGGGATGCGGCGTCGCGAGGTCGCCCGGCGGATGGTCGCATTCCTGGCGCTGCAGTACGCCTTCTACCCGCTGGCTCTGATCGTCTTTGGCATCCTGCTGCGGACCGGGGTCGTCAACGGCAAGGACTCGCTCGAGCTGACGATCATCCCGGCCGGCGTCGCCGGCGGGCTGCTGATCGTCGGCATCCTGATCACGCTGATTCCGGCCGACGTCGAACGGCGCCTCGCCCCCTTCGCCCACGGCGAGCGAGCGCGGTCCTTCCTCCAGACCGCCGCCAAGGTGCCGGCGACCCTTGGCGAAGGCTTCCGCTTCGCCCTCAGCCTCTTCGCCCACCCCTCCCGCGGTGGCCTGGCTGTGCTCGGCGCTGCCGGCTTCTGGGCGGCCAACATCGGCGTGCTCTGGGCCTCCTTCCATGCCTTCGGGGCCCATGTTCCGCTTGCCGCCGTCGTACAGGGCTTCTTCCTCGGCATGGTGGCCAACCTCTTCCCCTTCGCTCCCGCCGGCGTCGGCGCGGTGGACGCCGGCATGATCGGCGCCTTCGTCCTCTTCGGCATCCCCGAGGAGACGGTCTTTCCCGCGATCCTCACCTTCCGCCTGGTCGCCTTCTGGATGCCGATCCCCCCCGGCATGTTCGCCTTCTTCCAGCTCCGCCAGACCGTCCACCGCTGGGAAGAAGAGGGCCTGCCGATCGATCGCGGCGGCCGCGCCGCCTCCGACCTCGAGCCGGCGGTCGGCTGAGGTACTATAAAAAGTAAAGTATTAGACTCCAGGCGGCAGATATGGCTGAGCAGAAGAAGGTCGAGAACGTGATCATCATCGGTGGGGGGCCGGCCGGCTACACGGCGGCGCTCTACACCGCGCGCGCCAACCTGGAGCCGCTGGTCTTCGAGGGCTTCCAGTGGGGCGGGCAGCTGCAGAACACGACCGACGTCGAGAACTACCCGGGTTACCCGGACGGGGTGATGGGCCCGGAGATGATGGCTCAGTTCCGCGCCCAGGCGGAGCGGTTCGGGACGCGGTTCGTCAGCGACGACGTCGACCGGGTCGAGCTCTCCGACGGTGGCGTGCAGAAGGTCTTCCTCGGCGACGAGGAGCACTGGGCGAAGACCGTGATCCTGGCGATGGGGGCGGAGCCGAAACGGCTCGGGATCCCCGGGGAGATGGAGCTCGGCGGCCGCGGCGTTTCCACCTGCGGCGTCTGCGACGGCGCCTTCTTCAAAGACCAGAAGGTGATCGTGATCGGCGGCGGCGACTCGGCGATGGAGGACTCGATCTTCATCTCTAAGTTCGCCAGCGAGCTGACGATCGTCAACCGCCGCGACGAGTTCCGCGCCTCGAAGATCATGTTCGAGCGGGCGCGCGAGAAGGACAACATCTCGCTCAAGACGCCGTTTGTCGCGGAGGAGTTCGTTGCCGGTGAGGACGGCAAGCTGGAGAAGGTCCGCCTCCGCAACGTCGAGAGCGGCGCCGAGGAGGAGATCGAGACCAGCGGCGCCTTCGTCGCGATCGGCCACGTGCCCAAATCAGAGATCGTCGAGGGGCAGGTCGAGACCGACGAGGACGGCTACATCGTCGTCGACCCTGGCTCGACCCGGACCAAGCTGGCCGGCGTCTTTGCCGTCGGCGACGTCGTCGACCACACCTATCGCCAGGCGGTCACCGCCGCCGGCACCGGCTGCATGGGCGCCCTCGACGCCGAGCGCTACCTGCGCGATGCCCCTCCTCCGGTGGAGGCGCACTGGTTGCCCGGCGGCGAGCCGGCCGAGATCGCCACCGGGCGCATAAGGTAAGGATTCCTGACTTATAGGGACACGTATATCTTGCGGGCGTGCCCCGCGAGTGTTCGCATCTCGACAGCGTCACGTACCTGGATATCCCGGGCGAAATACGTGGGTGCGAAGAGTGCCTGGCGCTGGGCATGAGCTGGGTCCACCTGCGGATGTGCCAGACCTGCGGCCACATCGGCTGCTGCGACGACTCGCCCGGCAAGCACGCCACCGCCCATCACCAGGACACCGGCCACCCGATCGTCCGCTCCGCCGAGCCCGGCCAGGACTGGAGTTGGTGCTATGTCGACGAGGTGATGATGCGGCTCGGCCGCTGAGGGCGTCCAGCCCCTCCTTTACGGGGTGACGATCCCGAACCCGGGGTCCGGCTCCTCCAATAGCCCCAGCAGCTCGCCCAGCTTCACCCCGTCGCCCTCGACCCGCAGTCGGCCGCCCTCCGCGAGCTCCGCCAGGTCCGCGATCCCGGCGAGCAGCTCGTCGAGGGCCCGCCGCTCGACAACCAGCGTTGCTTCCGCCTTGGCGCTGTCCTTCCAGGGGCGGTGGTTGAGCACGCCGTTCTCCAGCGTCAGCAGGCGACGCTCGTCGGGGTCGGTCACCTGCCAGCCGATCGTCAGGCGCTTGCCCCAGGCGCGGGGGCCGTCGAGCCGCACCTTCATCCCGTCGAGGATCTGCTCGAGCGAGAGCCGGGCGAGGATGTCCAGCGGCCGCGCTTCGGTGGGGGTGCCGGAGCTGCCCTCCCGCAGCTCGTGTGCGCCGACGAGGTAGAAGTTGCGCCAGGTTGCGTTCTCGGCGCCATAGCCGAGCTGCTCGAGGGCGTCGGCCTGGAGCTGCCGCGCCACCTCGTTTTCCGGCTCGGCGAATACGACGTGGTTGACCACCTCCGCGACCCAGCGGTAGTCGCCGGCCTCGAAGGAGCGGCGGGCGAGGTCGACGACCCGCTCGGCTCCTCCCATGAACTCGACATAGCGCCGCGCCGAGGAGACCGGCTCGTGCTTCCAAAGGTGCGCCGGGTTGCCGTCAAACCAGCCCATGTAGCGCTGGTAGACCGCCATCACGTTGTGGCTGACCGAGCCGTAGTAGCCGCGGCAGTGCCACTCCGAGGCGAGCTCGGGCGGCAGCTCCAGCGTTTCGGCGATCTCTCGGCCCGTCAGCCCCCTGTTGATCAGGCGCAGGGTCTGGTCGTGCAGGTAGGCGTAGAGGTCGCGCTGCTTGCTCAGGTAGTCGACGATCCGCTCGCTGCCCCAGCGCGGCCAGTGGTGCCCGGCGAAGAGGACGTCGCTGACGCTGCCGAAGAGCTCGATCGCCTCGTCGAGGTAGCGGGCCCAGACATGCGGGTCGCGGACCAGGGCGCCGCGCAGGGTGAGGAGGTTGTGCATCGTGTGGGTCGCGTTCTCGGCGATGCAGAGGACGCGGTGGTCGGGGAAGTGGAAGTTCATCTCCGCCGGCGCCTCGGTGCCGGGGGTCAGCTGGAAGACCATCCGCACCCCGTCGACCGTCTCCTCCTGGCCGGTCGCGGTCACCGCGACATTGGGCGGGATCAGGGTCATCGTCCCCAGCGAGGTCGTTTGCCCGAGCCCGGAGCCGATCTGGCCGTCGGGGCCGCGCTCAAGGCGCGCCCCGTACATATAGCCAGCACGGCGGCCCATCGCCGTCCCGGCGTAGACGTTCTCGCTGACGGCGTGGTGGAGGAAGCCCTCCGGCGCCAGCACCGGGATGCCGCGGTCGGCCACCTCCTCGGCGCTGACGATCCCCTTGGCGCCGCCGAAGTGGTCGATGTGGCTGTGCGTGTAGATCAGCCCGGTCACGGGGCGGTCGCCGCGATGCTCGCGGTAGAGCGCCAGGGCCGCCGCGGCGGTCTCGGCCGAGATCAGGGGGTCGATGACGATGATCCCCCGCCCGCCCTCGACCACGTGCATGTTGGAGAGGTCGAAGCCGCGCAGTTGGTAGAAGCCCGGCGCCATCTCGAACAGCCCGGCGATCCGGTTGAGCCGGCTCTGGCGCCAAAGGCTGGGGTGGGCGGTTTTGGGGCAGTCCTCCTCGAGGAAGTCGTAGGCGGCCAGGTCCCAGACGACCCTGCCGTCGGCGGTCTCGACCCGCGGTGGGTCGAAGGGGGCGATCAGCCCCCGGGTCGCCTCGGCGAAGTCCTCCTCACTTCCGGGCGGCAGCGCCTCGGCGGCCTCCCGATTGCGCCGGGTGGTTGCCTCGGTGGCCGGCTTGCGGGCGCTCATCGCTGCTCCCTCTCGGCTTCCGCACGCAGGCGCGGGGCGGGGTCGTAGGCGGCGCCCTTCTCGGTTTGCAGGCCTTCGAGCAGATCCAGAGCGCGGGCCCGTCCGATCAGCTCGGCGATGCCGAGCGGGCCCAACGGCCAGTTGAAGCCGAGCCGCATCGCCGTCTCCATGTCCTCCGGCGAGGCGATCTCCTCTTCCAGCGCGAAGGCCGCCTCATTGGCGATCTGCGCGAAGAGCCGGGTCAACACCTCTTCGGCAGCCGGGTCAATCTTCGCCAGCTCCGCCGGGTCGAGGGTAGGGGCGTCGATGCCGAGGTCGGGATCGGCCTCGCGGTCTCGTCCCTCGTCGTAGGCGTGGTAGCCGCGGCCGCTCTTGCGGCCCAGGCGGCCTTCGGCCACGAGCTCTTCCTGGATCGGGCTGGGGCGCCAGCGCTCCGGCTGGCCGCCCTGGGCGAAGAGGGAGCGGGCGATTTCGAGGTTGACGTCGAGTCCGATCAGGTCGAGCAGCTCGAACGGCCCCATCCGGAAGCCGCCGCCGAGGCGGACGATGCGGTCGATCGTCGCCGCGTCGGCGACGCCGTCGCCGAGCATCCGCAGCGACTCCAGCGGAAACGGGCGGGCGAGGCGGTTGGCGACGAAGCCGGGGCTGTCCTTGGCGCGGATCGAGATGCGGCCCATCCGCTGGGCGACTTCGATTGCCAATTCCAGCGCCTCATCGGACGAACGCTCTGCGGAGACCACCTCTACCAGCTTCATCAGCGCCGGCGGGTTGAAGAAGTGCATGCCGACCACTCGCTCAGGCCGCGGCACCCCCTCGGCGATCTCGCTCACCCGCAGCGAGGAGGTGTTGGTGGCGAGTATGGGCTCGGGCCCCAGTGCCTCCGCGACGCCGGTGAAGAGGGCCCTCTTCAGCTCCAGGCTCTCCGGCGCGGCCTCGATCAAGAGGTCGCAACCCCGCAGCTCGTCCAGCTCCGAGGCCGTATCGACGTGGCTGGACGCCGCCCTCGCGTCGTCCTCGCTCCAGCGTCCGCGGGCGGCGCCCTTGTCGAGGGCTTCGCGCAGCGACGCCGCACCCGCCTCGGCCAGCTCGGCGCTCACGTCGTAAAGGACGGTCTCGTAGCCTCCGAGCGCCGCCACCTGGGCGATTCCCCTTCCCATCGTGCCGGCGCCGAGGACGCCGACGCGGCCGACCTTCACCGGCCCTCGAAGCGGGGCTGGCGTTTCTCGAGGAAGGCCTTCATCCCCTCGACCCGGTCCTCGCTCGCCATCGCTTCGTCGAAAAGCCGCCGCTCGACCTTCAGGCCCTCGGCGAGGGTGCTCTCCTCCGCCGCCAGCACCGCGCGTTTGCCCAGCCGCACCGCCAGCGGCGCCCGCTCAGCGACGAGCCGCGCCAGCTCGATCGCCTCGTTCAGCCAGGCGCCCTTGCCGACGACCTTGTTGACGAGGCCCCAGCGCTCTGCCGTCTTCGCGTCCCAGCGGCGGCCGGTGAGGACGTACTCCATCGCCCGCTGCTTGCCGATCGCCCGCGCCAGACGCTGGCTGCCGCCCCCTCCGGGAATGATCCCCAGCGTGATCTCGGGCTGGCCGAAGCGAGCCTTCTCGTCGGCGACGATCATGTCGCAGGCGAGTGCCAGCTCGCAGCCGCCGCCGAAGGCGTAGCCGGACACTGCGGCGATGGTGGGCGTCTGGATCGCGCTAATGCGAATCCAGAACTCCATCCCCTTCGGGTCCGGGGCGGCGTCGACCGGACGCTCGGCCATCGCCCGGATGTCGGCGCCGGCGGCGAAGAACTCGTCGGACCCGGCGATCACGATGCAGCGGACCTTCGGGTCGGCGTCGAGCCGCTCAAGGCTCTGGACGATCTCCGCCCGCATCTCCGCCGAGAGCGCGTTGCGCGCCTCCGGCCGGTTCAGGCGCAGCAGGGCGACGTGGAAGTCGTCGACCGAGACCTCGACCAGCCCGGCCAAGTCAGCTCTCCTCGAACGGGAGCATCGCGTTGATCCCGGTTGCGGCGCGGCCGATGATCAGCTTCTGGATCTGCGAGGTGCCCTCGTAGAGGGTGGTGACGCGGGCGTCGCGCAGGTAGCGCTCGACCGGGTAATCGTCGACGTAACCGGAGCCGCCATGGACCTGGATCGCCAGGTTCGCGCACTCGACCGCCGACTCGGTCGCGTAGAGCTTCGCCACCGAGGTCTCCGTCGCGTTCGGCTTGCCTTCGTCCTTGAGCAGGCCGGCGCGGAGGACCAGCATCCGGCTGGCGTCGCGCTTGAGGATCATCTCGGCGATCATCTCCTGGACGAGCTGGAAGCGGGCCAGCGGCACACCGAACTGCTTGCGTTCCTTCGCGAACTCGACCGAGGCCTCGACGCAGCCTTCGCAGATCCCGACGCAGCCGGCGGCGACGCTGTAGCGGCCGTTCTCCAGCGCGCTCATCGCCACCTTGAAGCCGTCGCCGACCTCCCCGAGCATCGCCTCGTCGGGCACCTCGACCTCGTCGAGGGAGAGCTCGGCGGTGTCGGAGGCGCGCAGGCCTAGCTTTCCGTGGATCTCCTGCGCCGTGAACCCCTCGCTGTCGGTGGGGACGAGGAAGCAGGCGAGCCCGCGGTGCTTCAGCGACGGGTCGGTCTGGGCGAAGATCAGCGCCACCTCGGCGAAGTTGCCGAGCGAGATCCACATCTTCTGGCCGCTTATCGACCAGCCTCCGTCGGACTTCGTCGCGCGGGTGCGGAGGTTGGCGGCGTCGGAGCCGGTGTCGGGCTCGGTCAGGCCGAAGCAGCCGAGCGCCTCGCCCGAGCAGAGCCGAGGCAACCACTGCCGCTTCTGCTCCTCGCTGCCCCACCTCTCGATCGAGCCGGCGACCAGCGAGGTCTGGACGGAGACGACGGTGCGGGCGGAGGAGTCGGCGCGGCCGATCTCCTCAGCGATCAGCCCGTAGCCGACGTAGTCGAGCCCGCGGCCACCGTACTCTTCCGCGATCGGCGCGCCGAGGAAGCCGACCTCGCCCAGCTTGCGGGCCAGCTCCCGGTCGAAGCGGCCGGCGCGGTCGTTCTCGCGCGCCCGCGGCAGGATCTCGCGCTCGGCGAATTCCCGCGCCGCCTCGCGGATCAGTTGTTGCTCGTCGCTGAATTGGAAGTTCATCTGCCGTCCCCTGTCATGCCGGCGTTAAAGCTCGCGCAGCTCCTTACCTAGCGTTTCCGCGAAGGCCTCCTGTGCTTCGCGCGTACGTGGTCCCGGCGGGGCCGGGAAGACGGTCCTGTCGACCGAGGAGACCGCTTGGATCTCCCGAGTGGTGGAGGCGAGAAAGGCCTCGCTCGCGCCGCGCAGGTCGTCGAGGTGCCAGCTCCCCTCTTCAACGTGCAGCGCCTTGACCATCCGGTCGCGGGTGATCGACTCGAGCACGCCGTCGTCGAGGGCGGGGGTCCGCAGCTCCCCTTCCGGCGAGACCCAGAAGATCGCCGAGGTGGGGGGCTCGAGCACCCTGCCGTCGGGCCGGATCAGCACCGCCTCGTCCGCGCCCCTGCCTTTAGCGATCCGGGTCGCCTGCATGTTGGCGGCGTAGGAGAGCGACTTGACGCCGTTGAGGATGACGGTCGGCGAGTAGGTGACGGTGGCGAGGGCGATGGTTGCCTGGTGGTCGGGGATCGGCTCGGTTGCCGCGATCCGGCGGCCGCCGCGGGTGACGATCAGCCGCAGTTGGCCGTCCACCGGTCCCGCCGCGCCCAGCAGCGCCTCGATCTCGAGCTCCAGCGCGCCACGGTCGAGCTCCAGCTCGATCGTGCCGGCGGAGCGCTCGAGGCGGTCGAGGTGGTCGACGAGAGCGAAGGGCTTTCCGCCATACAGGCGGATCACCTCGAAGGCCCCGTCGCCCCGGTAGAGCCCGTCGTCTTTGAGGCCGATCGTCGCCTCGGCCGTCGGAATGATGGTCCCGTCGACGCTCGCCAGCTCTTCGAAATTCTCGCTCAGCGTCTAGCCCCGCTTGGTGTGGATCGCGCAGCGCCCGGGGTTGGAGCGCAGGCACCTGATCGCCGCCCATTCGATCCGGAAGTGGCTGTCCCAGGTGAAGGCTTCCTGGCGGCGGACGTAGAACGGGGTGACGATTCCGGCGAAGATCAGCCTGCCGGCGCGCCAGGCAACCTGGCAGCGGAAACGCGACCGGCTGGCCCGGCGGCAGTTTCCAAATACCTGTTTGGTTCGTTCGAACCGCCGCCCGAACTGGCGCGCCAGGGTGAAGACCGTGAAGGCCTCGGCGACCGGTCGCGTCATCAGGGGGAACGGGGAGTTAGGGTCGACCACGGGCCGCGGTCCCCCGGCTTCGATCGCGGCGGCCCATTCGGCAACCCAGGTCGAGACGAGGTCGGTGCGGGTGAGCACGTTGGGGAGTTTGGTACTGCAGAAGGGCCCGCCGGTGCTGATGATCCCGAGCTGCACAGGGGTGGCTTCGGCTCGCTGCGCGATCGCGGGGCCGCCGCTGTCGCCGAAGCAGCCGCCGCTGGTCTTCGCCGGCGTGGCGAGGGTGCAGAGCTGTTGCGCCGCCGAGTAGGGCGGGTAGAAGTCGCGGGTCTTTCGCCTGCAGAACGCCGGCGTCTGGACCGTCATCCCCGTGGCGCGCAGGCTTCCGGGTGCTTTAACGGCGTTGGCGCGGGTCAGTCCCCAGCCGGCGAGCTGGACTGAGGCGCCCCCGGCGTAGAGGGCGGCGTCGGCCGCGCCAGCCAGTGCCAGGGGCGGCGCCCCGGTCGGGCGGTCGAGGACGAGGATTCCAGCATCGCCCCGCAGGCTGCCGGGATCGAAGCCGGGGAAGACGTGGGTTTCAACGACGCGGAAGATGTTCTGCGGTTCGGTCTGGCCCGGCGCGGTCGTGCTGGTGGCGATCGCGTAGGCGCCGGGCGGGGTGAAGGCGCCGCTTTCCTGGCTCTCGATGCAGTGGGCGGCGGTGAGAATTACGCGCGGCGCGACGACGGTGCCGGTGCAGGCAAAGCCGCCTTTGCCGATCCGCGCCTCGATGTAGGCGAGGGAGGGAAATTCGGTTATCGAGGCGGCCCGGCCGCCGACGATCGAAGCGGTGGCGCCGCCTTCGTCGGCGGTAGGGGCGGGAGCCTCGAGGATGCGCCACTCGGCCGATGCCGTGGCAGGCGCCGTGAGCGCGGTCGCCGCGAGTACGCAGAGCAGTGCCGCGGTGTTGAAGCGATACCGAGGCTGCTGCCGCACGTTCATCAACCGCAGCCTATTGATTCTGAGCGATCAAACCGCCTCGAAGACGGTGGCAAGGCCCTGGCCGACGCCGACGCAGAGGGTGGCGATGCCGTACTTGCCGCCGCGCCGGCGCAGCTCGCGGACGAGGGTGCCGGAGAGGCGGGCGCCGCTGCAGCCGAGCGGATGACCGAGGGCGATCGCGCCGCCGTTGACGTTGAGCCGCTCCTCCTCGATGCCCAGCTCGCGGGCGCTGGCGAGCACCTGCGAGGCGAAGGCCTCGTTCAGCTCAACCAGGTCGATCTGGTCGATCGAGAGGCCGGCGTTCTCGAGGGCCCGGGGGACGGCTTTGACCGGACCGATTCCCATCAAGGCAGGATCGACGCCGGCGACGCCGGTTGCGACGACCCGCGCCAGCGGCTCGGCGCCGATCTCCTCCGCGCCTTTCTCGGAGGCGACCAGTAGGCAGGCGGCCCCGTCGTTGAGGGTCGAGGCGTTGCCGGCGGTGACGGTGCCGCCCTCGCGGAAGACCGGGGGCAGCTTGGACAGCTTCTCGAGCGAGGCATCGGGACGGGGTCCCTCGTCTGCCTCGACCAGGACCGTCTCGCGTCCCCGCGGTGCCTCGATTGGGACGACCTCCTCGGCGAGCCTGCCCGCCTCGGCCGCGGCCACCGCGCGCTGGTGGCTGCGCAGGGCGAAGGCATCTTGGTCCTCGCGGCTGACGCCGAAGCGTTCGGCCACGTTCTCGCCGGTCTCGCCCATCGACTCGGTCGAGACCCCGAGCTCGGCCATCCGCGGGTTGATCATCCGCCAGCCGAGGGTGGTGTCGTGCATCGTTTGGGGCCCGCGGGGCAGCCCGCGCTCGGGCTTCTCGACCACCCACGGCGCCCGGCTCATCGACTCGACGCCGCCGGCGAGGTAGAAGTCACCCTCGCCCGCCCTAATCGCCCGCGCGGCGCAGTTGACTGCCTCCAGCCCCGAGGCGCAGAGGCGATTGACGGTGGCGCCAGGCACGCTCTGCGGCAGGCCGGCGAGCAATGCGGCCATCCGCGCGACGTCGCGGTTGTCCTCGCCCGACTGGTTGGCGGCGCCGAAGTAGACGTCGACGATGCGCTCGGGGTCGGCGCCGCTGCGGTCGACCACCGCCCGAATTACGTGCGCGGCCATGTCGTCCGGGCGAACGGCGGAGAGCGCGCCGCGGTAGGCGCCCATTGGCGTGCGCAAAGCCTCGATTACGTATGCCTCGGGCATCGGCCTGAACCGTATCCTTGTCTGGTGCTGATCATTCTCGGGACCCTTGGCGTGCTGGTGTTCATGGTCGGCGTCCTGGTGATCGTCGGGCACTACTACCCGGGGAGCTCCGCCAGCCTGGTCGATTGGGTTCCGACCCGTTCGCCGGAGGTGGAGGCGCAGAACGAGATCGACGACATCCGGCAGATGATGGACGCCCAGAACGAGATGCGGCGCCGGCGGGGGGCGCCGGAGATGACCGAGGAGGAGCTCCGGGCCAGCGTCGCCGAGGACGAGCGCCTGCGGCTGCGCGGCAGGGGACCTTTCGAGGCTGGCTAGGGTCTCCCGGGTGGCACGGGCGCTGATCGTCGGCTGCGGTTGCCGCGGCCGGGAGCTTGGTGGGCGACTGCTGGCCGAAGGCTGGGCCGTGCGGGGGACGAGTCGCTGCCAGGAGGGGCTGGACGCGATCCAGGCGGCGGGGATCGAGTCGGCGCTGGCAGATCCCGACCGACCCGCAACGATCCTTGAGCTGGTCGGCGACGTCACGGTGCTCGTCCTGCTGCTCGGCGGTGCGACGGGCGGCGCGGAGGAGCTGGCGGCGATCCACGGCCCGCGCCTGGAGCGGCTGATGGAGCACCTGGTGGAAACGCCGGTCCGGGGGGTCCTCTACGAGGGGACCGAGACTGGCGCCGAGATCGTCCGCACCGCCGGGCGGACCTGGCGGATCCCCGTGAGGTCGATCCCACCGAGTCCGTCTCAGCCCGCCTATATGGCGGGTGGCGACAGTCTCGCGGTGGAGGTGCGGGCCCTTCTGGCCGGCGACCGGTAAGAGCTAGACTCGGATAGGAATTCAGGTAATTGAGGCAAGCGCGAGAGGAGCGGGTTCCGAATGGCTCTAAAACTCGGTGACGTAGCACCAGATTTTGAGGCCGACACCACCGAGGGTCGGATCAAATTCCATGACTGGGTCGAGGGGTCGTGGGCAGTGCTGTTCTCCCACCCAAAGGACTTCACTCCCGTCTGCACGACCGAGCTCGGCTACATGGCGAGCATCGAGCCCGAGTTCAGCAAGCGCAAGGTGAAGATCATCGGCCTCTCGGTCGACCCGCTCGACAAACACGAGGGGTGGGCGAAGGACATCGAGGAGACCCAGGGGGCGGCTCCCAACTACCCGATCATCAGCGACGCCGACTTCAGCGTCTCCAAGCTCTACGGGATGCTGCCGGCCGACGTTTCCGGCGACGCCGCGGATCGCACGCCGGTCGACAACCAGACCGTGCGCAACGTCTTCGTCATCGGCCCCGACAAGAAAGTCAAACTCATCCTCGTCTACCCGATGACGACCGGGCGCAACTTCGACGAGGTGCTGCGGGTGATCGACTCGCTGCAGCTGACCGCGAACCACAAAGTGGCGACGCCGGCCCAGTGGCAGCAGGGCGACGACGTGATCATCTCCGGTTCGGTGAAAAAAGAGGAAGCGGAAGAGCTCTTCCCCGGCGGTTGGGAGGAGCCGAAGCCCTATATCCGCATCGTCCCGCAGCCCGAAAAGACCGCGAGTTAGCTGAGGCGCTCCAGCAGGTCTCCCAAGATCCGCGCGGTTGCTCCCCAGATCAGGTGCCCTTCGACCTCGTAGGTGGGGGTGTGGATGGGGACGCCGCGGCGGATCAGGCGGCGCATCTCGTAGCCATTGCGCAGGAGGTCTAGCGAGAAAGTGAGGACGGTCTCGACCTCGGCTGGATTCGGGCGCAGGTCGAGATCCCGCGGGTGGGGGACGTAGCCAACGAAGGGGTGGACGACGTAGTTGGTGACGAAGGTCCTGGTCGCGGGCAGCGCCTCGCCGATTTTCACATTGGCGGGGTCGAGGCCGATCTCCTCCTCCGCCTCCCGCAGCGCGGTCGCCCGCAGGTCGGCGTCGCCCTCGTCGCGGCGACCGCCTGGAAAGGAGATCTCGCCGGCGTGGCGCCGCAGGTCGGCTCGACGCTCGGTGAAGACCAACCCTGCGTCCTCCGGCCATCCGTAGAGAGGCAAGAGCACCGCGGCGTCGATCTGGCGACCGATCAGATGATCACCTGGACCGTGCCGCCGTCCACGGACCAGGCGGCGCCGGCGACGTAGGAGGCGCGCTCGCTGCAGAGGAAGACGATCGCCGAGGCGATCTCCTCGGGCCGGGCGAGGCGTCCGATCGGGCGCTTCGAGCCCGCTTCCGCCAGCGCCTCCTCCCGGCTGCCGGCGCCGGAGAGCCCCATCGACTGGTCGAGCAGGCCGCCGGGTTCCATCCACATCTCGGCTTCGACGGGGCCCGGGGCGACGGCGTTGACGAGGACGCCGCTCTTTGCGTAGCGGTCGGCGAAGAGGCGCGAGAGCGAGAGCTCGGCGGCCTTGGCGACGGAGTACTCGGGCATCGCCGCGGAGGGGCGCTTGCCGGCGGTGGAGCAGACGTTGACGATGCGGCCCCAGCCACGCTCGGCCATCGGCGGGATCGCCGCCCGCATCGCCCACAGCGGGGCCATCACGTTGAGCTCGTACTGGCGGCGCCAGTCCTCGTCGGGCACCTCGTCGAGATCACGCCACTTGGCGGTGCCGGCGTTGTTGACGAGGACGTCGAGGGCCCCGAAGCGCTCTTCGGCGCTTGCCAGCATCCGCTCGCCGGCGTCCTCGTCGGTGATGTCGAGGGTCAGGGCAGCCGCCGCTCCCCCAGCCGGCTCCGCCGCCCGCGCCGCCTCTTCGGTCGCCGCCGCAAGCCGCTCCTCGCCCCGTGCCACCAGCAGCACCATCGCGCCCTCGGCGCAGAGCTGCAGGGCGGTCTCCCGGCCGATGCCGCTGCTGGCTCCGGTGACGACGCAGGCGCGTCCCGCTAGGCCCAGGTCCATCAGGCGGGCCCCAGCCGCACGTTCAACCCTTGCCGCGGCCCTCGAACAGGGCGGGGTCGTCGACGTCCGCGTAGCGGGCCATCGCGTAGACCGCGTCGGAGGCGCGGTTGACGAAATGGATGACCGTCTCGCTCTCGATCTGCCCGGCTTCGTTCAGTTCGGAGATGCGGCGCTCGGCGCGGCGGATCGTCGTGCGGGCCACGTCGAGCTGGGCGGAGAGCTGGTTGCCGCCAGGGATGACGAACTTCGGCGGCATGTCGACCTCGGCCATGTAGCGATCGATCATCTGCTCGAGCTCAGTGACCATCTCCTCGGTGGTGCGGCTGACGCCGTCTTCGAGCCGCTGCGCCGCCTCCGGCGCCGTTGCCAGCTCGGCGCCGGCGACGAAGAGGTCGTCCTGGAGGCGGAGGATGTCGGCGGCGAGCCGCTCCTGGTCGGCGTCGCAGAGCGCGCGGGCAACACCGAGCTGCGAGCAGGCCTCGTCGAGGGTGCCGTACGCGTCGGTGCGGCCGTGGTGCTTGGGGATGCGGCCGCCGTACCAGAGGGAGGTGGTCCCGTCGTCGCCCTTCTTGGTGTAGATCTTGACCACGTCAGCGCACCGGGTTGAAGGCGAAGCCGGTCATCACCTTGGGGAAGAAGTAGGTCGACTTCGGCGGCATGTTCGCGTCGGTCTCGGCGATCGCCTTCACCTGTCCGACAGGGACCGGGCGCTGGATGAAGGCGACGTCGTAGCCGCCCTCGTCGACCATGCCGAGCGCGGCGTCGACACTCTTCGCGTATTCGAGGCCTTGGCGCTCGTCGATGTCGTGGTCACTCATTCCGGCCAGGCCCTTGAGCACGAGGGTCTCGAGGATCGCCGAGTCGAGGCGGCGGTAGGCCTCGGGCTTGCCGTCGAGGCGCCGGTCGACCTCGCTCGGGTCCTTCAGCCGCAGCCGGAAGGCGCGCTTGTGGAAGGAGTCGTAGAGGCCGAAGACGCCGACGCCGTCCTCGCCCGCCGGGTCGATCGCATCGCGGCTGACCTCGCTGACCTCGAACAGCTCGCGCAGCCCGTTGCCGAGGCGCTCCTGCCGCTCGCTGTCGTTTGCAAAGCCGGAGAGGAGGCGGTGGGTGGGGAAGACGGTGAGGCCGGGGTCGTCGAGCCCGGTCAGCGACATCAGCGTGTAGTTGTGCTCCCCCTCGCCGCCGACCTCGTCGCGGAAGGCGCGCGCGGTCTCGTAGCGGTGGTGGCCGTCGGCGATCAGCAGCTGCGCGCCGGCCAGGCACTCGGTCACGGCCGCGTGCACCGCCAGGTCCTCGATCTTCCAGAGCCGGTTGACGGTGCCGCTTTCGTCCCGCGCCTCGCCCCAAGGCTCGTCCGGAAGCGCTGGCTCGACCAGCGGCCAGGCGTCCTCGGTGCTGAGCGAGAAGATCGGTGAGAGGTTGTAGCCGGTGGCGCGGGTCAGCTCGAGCCGGTCGAGCAGCGGGCCGGGATGGGTGCGCTCGTGGGGCCGGACCGTGCCGCTCTCGTAGTCCTCGACCCTGACCCGGGCGAGGATGCCGTTGCGGCTGTAGCGGTTGCCGTCGGGGGCGACGTAGTCCTGCGTCATCGCCCAGATCGAGGGCTCCTCGTCCTGGACCAGCGCTCCCTCCGTGCGCCATGACTCGATCCGCGCCGCCGCCTCCGCATAGGGATCGCCGCTCGGGTTGCTGTCAGGGTCAGCCGGATCGAACGGTTTCGGCAGGTCGATCGCGACCGCGTTGTAGGGCGAGCGCTCCAGCAGCTCCCGCCGCTGCGCCGCGTCGATCACGTCGTAGGGCGGCGCCGCCACCGCGTCGAGGGACCCGACCTTCCCGAGGTCGTAGTGCAGCGCCTTGAAGGGGAGCACCTCTGCCATCGGCCCAGAACCTACACTTGCCTCAGTCGGGGTGTGGCGCAGCCTGGTAGCGCGCCGCCTTTGGGTGGCGGAGGTCCCCGGTTCGAATCCGGGCACCCCGATTCGTTGCGAGGAGGATGATCCTCCCATGCAAGCGGGTAGGTGACCGAGCAGAAGTCACCCCGGGAAGGAGTTGAGATGGAGAGCTGGGACCTGAAAACGGTGGGAGTGGAGCCGCATCAGCCGCGGATCCTCGCCTCGGCGGATGACGCGCGGACGATCCTCCTGAACCTCCCCGAGGGTGAGGAGCTGCAGGAGCACGAGGTGCACGAGTGCGCCCGGCTGCTGGTGGTCGACGGCGACATCGACGTCACCACGCAGGGCGGCGACTTCGCGACGGCGAGCGGCGGCCACCTCTTCGAATTCGCTCCGGGCGAGCGGCGGACGGTGGTAGCGCGCTCCAATGCCCGCCTGCTGATGGTCCTCTCGCCGTGGCCCGGGGATGGGCACCCTGGCGCGATGACGCTCGAGGAGAAGGGCGAAGCGCGGGAGAAGGCCGCGCAGCGCGAGCGTTAGGTCCCGCTACCAGACGACCAGCGAGCGGGGCCGGTCGTGCTCCGCGATCGCCCCATCCTTCGTCACGAGCTTCGCCCCCTGCTCGATCGCCGTTGCGTAAATCAGCCGATCCGCGGGGTCGCCGGGGAACGAAGCGGGCAGGCCCGCCGCGGTGTCGGCGATCGCAGGGTTGCCGCTGATCGTTCGCACCTGGGCGCCGAGCCCCTCCAGCCAGGAGCGGACTGGGACGTTGAGGACGATCCGTTCGTGCCTCGCGAGCCAAGCAAGCTCGTACCAGGAGATCGCGGCGACAAGAAGTTCGTCGGCCGCTTCCAGAGCTTTGGCGGCGGCCGCGCTGACGCGCTCCGGCTCAGCCGACCACCAGTGGACAACGTGGGTGTCGAGCACAACCGCACTCATCGGTTAGGAGACGTTCCAGATCTCTCCGGTCGAGAACAGGTCCTCCTCCTCGGCCGAGGTCATCGCCAGGCCCCGGAAGGACCCTTTGATCGAAGCTGCTCCCGCAGCGGGGACCAGCCGTGCGACGGGACGACCGTGCCGGGTGATCTCGATCACTTCGCCGGCGCTGGCCTCGTCGAGGAGGCGCAGGAAGTTGGCCTTGACGGCAGTTGCGGTCATCGTCTTACCCATATAGCCATTATAATAACCATCCTTCTCGACGTCATTTTCCCGCGCTTGTCTCCATGCAAAGTCTCCGCAGGCATCAAGTTCTCCCCCCACCGAGCCGACACTCCTCCAGAGGCATTGCATGGACGAGCTATTTGGGAACAAAGCCGAGGATCCGGTCGAGGTGCGGGAGCGGCGCCGGGTCGAGCGCGCATTCTTCGAAACCGATCGCCAGCTGATCGAGGGCGATCTGACTTTGCCGCCGGCGGGTTACCAGAGCCGTTTCTCGGATTCGCTCAACCGCGGGGACTTCGAGTTCGTGCCGCTGACGAACGCCAAGGTGACCTCGCTCGACGACGGCACGGTCACCGAGATGCCCTTCCTCGTCCTCTCCAAGGCTCAGATCCGGATCGCCTATCCGGTCGAGCAGTAGCCGCTCGGCGCGCTAATCCCGCCGGAACCGGCCGCGGCTCGCGTAGGAGCCGACGTCGAAGAGGAAGGCGAGGATGACGATGAACCACTCGAAGCCAGAGACGGTGTCCGTGCTCGCCGCCCACATCACCGCGTAGGCGAGCGTCGTCCACGGGAGAAGGAAGAAGCCGAGCAGCGGGACCAGCCAGCTGTCGAAGGCGTCGCTGAGCAGCTCCGAGAAGATGAAGATCGCGAACAGCGCCAGCCGGGGCGAGATGATCGCGAGCAGGGCGACGAGGCAGGGCATGCGCAGACGCTACCTTCTCGGTAGGAGGGAACAAGGGAAATGAGCCGCCTCGGAAAGCTGATGACGATGATGAGTCCGGAGAAGACGCGGATGGTCGCGCCGGAAGAAGCGCTGCCGGGACGCGGCGAGCCCGCCTTCGAGGTGCCGGAGAAGCACGACGTGCTGGGCACGCCGCTGAAGCCGCCGTTCCCGGAGGGGATCGAGGTCGCCTACTTCGCCCTCGGCTGCTTCTGGGGGGCGGAGCGGCTCTACTGGCAGCTCGACGGCGTCTACACGACGGCGGTGGGCTACATGAACGGGACCACCCCGAACCCCACCTACGAGGAGGTCTGCACGGCGAAGACCGGCCACGCCGAGGCGGTCCTAGTCGCCTTCGACCCGGAGAAAATCTCCTACGCCGACCTGCTCAAGGTCTTCTTCGAGGAGCACGACCCGACCCAGGGGATGCGCCAGGGCAACGACATCGGGACGCAGTACCGCTCCGGGATCTACTTCGCGAACGACGCCCAGAAGGCGACCGCGGAGATGGCCCGGGACGCATATGACCAGGCGCTGAGAGGCGCCGGCCACGCGCCGGTGACGACCGAGATCGAGCCCGCCGGGCCGTTCTACTACGCCGAGGACTACCACCAGCAGTACCTGCACAAGGTCCCGAACGGCTACTGCGGGCTCGCCGGAACCGGCGTCACCTGCCGCATTCCCGCCGCCGCCTCCTAGGAGGGACTGGCACCGCGGCGGTCCCCCGGGGGCGCTGCGAATAGCATCCCGGCCTTCGTGGCACCCTCCTTCGGCTCCTACATAGCCGGCTGCCTCGCCCTGATCGGCATCGTCGCGGCGCTCGGCCTCGGCGGCTACTGGCTGCGCCGCTGGATCGTGCCCGAATTCACCGGCGCGCTGGCGCGGCTGGCGGAGGCGACGATCGCGATCGCGCTGCTAGTCGTCTGCCTGCAGGTTCTCGGCTCGCTCAGCCTCCTCTATTTCGGCTGGATCGTCGTGCTCTGCATCGGCGCGGGGCTCGGCTCGGCCTGGCTCGGCCGCGCCAAGGCGGGGGACGCCGGCAGGGAGGTGGAGGCGCCGCGGGTCGAGACGATCGCCCTGCTGATCGCCCTCGGCGTCGCCTCCTGGACCGTCGCTGAGTGGACCTTCCCGGCCCAGTCGAGTCTCGACTTCGGGATGTTCGGCGGCGACACCACCTGGTACCACATGCCGTTCTCGGCGTTCATCGCCCAGGAGCACTCGACGGTGCCGCTTCACTACACGGACCCGCTGCGGCTCGCGCCCTGGTTCTACCCCGCCTGCACCGAGCTGATCAATGCCGCCACGATCGTCCTCTTCAAGAGCGACTGGCTGGCGCCGCTGCAGAACCTGATCTGGCTGCCGATCGCGCTGCTCGCTGCCTGGTGCGTCGGGCGGCCCTACAGGGTCGGTCCGGCGACCCTGGTCGCCGCGGCGATCATTCTCGCCTCCGGGGTGATGATCGAAACCCAGCCGGGCGAGGCGCGCAACGACATCATGGGCCTCGCCTTCCTGCTCGCCTTCGCCGCCTTCCTCATCAACGGGCACCAGCGGCGGGCGCCGGCAGCCGGGGCGGTGGCGGATGCGCCCGAGCGCGACGCACCGCTGCTCGACAAGGGGCCGCTGGTGATGGCGGGGATCGCGGCCGGGCTCGCCGCCTCGGTCAAGTTCACCTTCCTCGTCCCGGTCGCGGCGATCACCCTCGGCGTGATCGTCTTCAGCGGCAGGGGGCGGCGCTGGACGACCACCTGGGTGATGGGCCTGCCGATGCTGGTGGTCGGCGGCTACTGGTACCTGCGGGCGATGGTCAAGACCGGGGGGAACCCGATCCCGATCACTAAGTTCGGGCCGCTCGACCTGCCACGGCCGGACCAGATGCCGCTCGACCCGCGGCCGCGCTTCGCCGTCGCCGACTACCTGACCGAGCCGACGATCTACCGCCGCTGGTTCTTCCCGGAGCTCGACAACGCCTTCGGGCCGCTCTGGCCGCTGATCCTGATCGTCGCCGCCTCGGCCGCCGCCTACATCGCCTGGCGCTCGCGCAACAGGATCCTGCGGGTGATCGCCGTCGCCTCGCTGTTGACGGCCGTCGTCTACGTCTTCACGCCGCTGACCGCGGCCGGCCAGGAGGGAACCCCGACCGGGTTCTTCACCAACACCCGCTACCTGGCGCCGGGACTGGTCCTGGCGATGGTGCTGCTGCCGATCGCGCGGCCGCTGCGGGCGCCCGACCAGCGCGCCTGGCAGACCCTGCTCTTCCTCACCGGCGTCTACGCGATCACCGTCCTCACCACGCCGCGCTGGTTCACCAGCTACATCGTCGGCGCCGTGTTCCTGACGCTGGCGCTGGTCTGGGCGCCGGCGGGGCTGTCGCTGGCGCGTACGCGGGCGAACGTGACGCGGGGGGCGATCGCGGTGAGCGCCGCCGTCCTGGTCCTGCTGGCGGTGGTGCTCGGCCGGGCGCAGCAGGTCCAGTACGCCGAGCAGCACTACGTCAGGCCGGATCCCTTCCTCGGTGAAGGCGGCCCGCTGAAGGCCTACGAATTCACCCAGAAGCTGCGGGACAAGCGGATCGGGATCATCGGCTCGAGCCAGATCATCTTCGGCCAGTACGGCTTCTACGGCAACGACGTCAGCAACCAAGTCGAGTTCATCGGCGTCAAAGGTCCGCACGGGGCCAACCGCCTCCCGACCAGCTGTCAGCAACTTCGCGCCCTGATCAACGAGGGCGGCTACGAATACCTCGTGCTCAGCGAATACACGCAGGACACCGGCCCCTATAACGCCGGCATCCCAAACCCGTACCAGTTCCCGGTCTATGCCTGGGTGAAGGACGACCCGGCGGTGAAGCTGCTGGTCAACGACGATAAAGCCTCACCCCAGCCGGACTACGTCTTCGAGGTGAACGGCGAGCTCGATCCCTCCGCCTGCAAGCCGGAAGAGCGACCGGAAGCAGTGGAAGAACCGAGCTAGGCGCTGAGGGCGAGCGCGTGCTCGCGGATCAGCTCGGCGGAGCGCTCGGGCTGCTCCCACCAGAACATGTGGCCGACGCCCTCGAGGATCTCGAGCCTGGCCTCGGCCATCAGCGAGGCGATCAGATGGCCGTTGGCGACGGGGAGGACGCCGTCCTCGGTGCCGTGGACGATCAGCGTCGGCGCGCCGATCTCGCCGATCCGCCCGCTGGTGTCGTGGCCGAAGATCGCCTGCGCCTGCAGCTCGATCGTCCGCCGCGCGGCCGGGACCTTCGTCGCCATCTCGTGGAAGGCGGCGTAGCGGCCCTCGTCGGCCCGGAAGGCGGGGGAGAGGTTGACCTCGTAGCTGGCCCGGATCGCCTCGTCCCGGCTACCCGAAGCCATTCCCCCGAGCAGCTTCTGCGCGTTCTCCTCCGGCATCAGCTTTGAGCCGGCCCCGCCGCAATAGGTGCAGCCAAGGGTCAGCGAGCGCAGCCGGCCAGGGTGGGCGAGCGCCAGCTCCTGGGCGATCATCCCGCCCATCGAGATCCCGACCACGTGCGCCCTCTCGATCTCCAGCCGGTCGAGCAGCTCCGCCGTGTCCGCCGCCATTTCCGCGATCGTCAATGGCCCGTCGAACGGCGCCGACAACCCGATCCCCCGGTGGTCGAAGACGACGACCTCGAAGCTCTCCTCCAACAGGCCCAGAAGCGGCTCCCCCCACGACAGGTGCGTCCCGCTCATCCCCTGGATCAGCAGCAGCGGCTCGCCCTCGCCACTCCTCTTGTAGTGAAGCTCCGTCCCCCGTATCTCCGCCTTCGGCATCGCCCGATCCTACGGCGAGCCGCCGCCTCCGCGCCGTAATCTTGGCCACGCCGCCCCCGTAGCTCAGTGGACAGAGCATCGGACTTCTAATCCGACGGTCGCTGGTTCGAATCCAGCCGGGGGCTCTGGCGCGGCGAAAGCGGATCCCCAGGCTTGGCCTGACTCGCTGGACACAATGCTAATCTTTACTTATGGCCGAGAAGGTAAAGAATCAAACCAGGGTCTCCAGTAAGCACCAGGTGACGATCCCAGTTGGCCCCTTTCGGAGAGCGGGGTTCGAGCCCGGAGATACTCTGAAGGTAGAGGCTGAGGGCGCTGGTCGCGTGGTCTTGACGCGCGTCGACGAGCTGGTCGATCGCTATTCCGGATGCCTCGAGACCTCCGGAGGATTGCGCGAGCAGGTAGAAGGGCTTCGCGAGGAGTGGCGGTAGTTCTCGACTCCGACGCCGTGGTCGGCTTTCTCGATCGCAACGACGCGCTTCACGACGTCGCAGCCGCGGAGATACGCAAACTCGTTCGCGAGCAGCGGTTGTTGGTTTCGGTGGTGACCTACGCAGAGGTCCTCACCGGTGCCAGGCTAGGTCATCACGACGAGGATCTGGTCCGGGGCTTCTTCTCCCAACTGATCTCTGAGGTTCTGCCGGTGGACACGACTGTCGCGGATACCGCAGCCGAACTTCGCTCGCGCCTCAAATCACTCCGCCTGCCGGACGCTCTGATTCTCGCGACGGCCGAGATGGAGCCTGACGCCGAGTTGCTCCTGACGGGGGATCGGCGCATTGCTCGGATCACCGGACTCGGCTGCACCGTCCGGTTGCTGGGCTGAGAACTCGCTAAGCCCCTTCCGGCTGAACTTCCGCCTCGACCTTCTCGCGGTCGCCGAAGGCGGTCTCGGGGATCAGGGCTATCACGGCGAGGACCAGTATCGAGGCGCCGATCAGCAGGAAGCTCGGTGCGAGGTCGTTGTCGGTCAGCTTGATCAGGCCGGTGGCCATCAGGGGGGCGGTGCCGCCGAAGACGGCCATGCCGAGGCCGTAGCCGACGGCGACACCGCTGTAGCGGGTTGCGGTCGAGAACAGCTCCGTAAAGGTCGGGGTCGAGGGCCCGGCGAAGACGATGACGAGCAGCATCAGGACGATGGCGCCGACGAGGATGGAGGGGAACGTGCCCTCGCTCATCAGGTCGAACAGGGGGTAGGCCCCCACGGCCAGTGCCGCCGCCCCCGCGGCCATCATCGGCCGGCGTCCGATTCGGTCTGAGAGTAGGCCGGCGAAGGGGGAGACCACCGTATAGAGGAGGGCGCCGACCGTCGCCGCGAGCAGCGCCTCGGCGGGATCGGCTTCGACCACGGTCTGCAGCCACGAGGGCACGAAGGTGGCGGCGAGGTAGTAGGTGAGGCCCGAGTAGCCGACCAGCAGGAACACCGCCAGCAGGCGGCCGCGCTCGGTCTGCAGGAGCGTGTGGACGGGAGCCTCGGTCAGGGTGCCGGACTCCTTCGCCTCCTTGAACCGCTCGGTCTCGTCCATTTTGCGGCGCATCACGAAGGCGAAGACCCCGATTGCCGCGCCGAGGAAGAAGGGCAACCGCCACCCCCACGATTCCATCTGCCCCATGGTGAGGAGGGCGTGCAGGACGGTCGCGGTGAGCGAGCTGAGGAGGAAGCCGATGCCCGCGGTAGAGAGGGCGAGGTTGGTGAAGAGGCCCCGCCGCCCTGGCGGCGCGCTCTCCTCGAGCAGGACGATCGAGCCGCCGAACTCGCCGCCGACCGAGAAGCCCTGGACCAGGCGCAGGAGCACCAGCAGCACCGCCGCCGCGGCCCCGATCGTCGCGTGGGTCGGCAGCAGGCCGATCAGGACCATCGGCCCGGACATCATCGCCACCGAGAGGCTGAGCGCGGCCTTGCGGCCACGGCGGTCGCCGTAGCTGCCGAAGAAGAGGGCCCCCAGCGGTCGCATTAGGTACCCCGCCGCGAAGACTCCGAAAGTCGCCATCAGCGAGGCAAGCTGGTCGCCGGACGGGAAGAACAGCGAGGCGATGATCGGCGAGAGGTAGAGGTACAGCGTGAAGTCGAACCACTCCAGGGTGGTCCCGATGGCGCCGAAGACGACGGGGCGCGGCTTCGCGGCCACCGAACTGGAGTCCTCCGCCATGGCCGCGCAGGCTAACCCGGCCGGCGGCGGGTTACTTGGCCTCGGTAGCCCTCCTAGCGCTTGAGCGAATTCCGAGGCACTTTGAAATACGCGAGCCCTGATGACGTTGGGACTACAGTGCCTCCCGAGTCGGCCAAGCGTTCCGCGCTGCGTGCCTCGATCTCGGCCATCTCCAACCGGCAGCGTTCGAAGGCTTCCATTCCTTCCTGAAAACCCTCCTCATCCAGGATCAACGGAGTCCGGGTTATGTGAAAGTGCTTATCCGAGCCGACAATCCCCGCTTTTCGTGAGGCCACGAAGTCATCGAGGATTTTCTGAATGAAGTCGCATACCAAGTCTCCCGCCATCATGGGATCTAATTCCTCCCACTCGCTGGTATCGATCAGGTGGAGCTCGGTGGCTCGGTAGAAGTGCTCTATGGCTCCTCGCACCGGCTGGGTTTTGACAAGCTCCACGCATTCAAGCTCCTCGAGTCTCCTGGTGTGATAGCTGACGTCTGACAGGTCCGCTCCCAAGGCGCGAGCGAGCTCGGCGGGGCTCTGGATGCCACGCTCGACGAGCAGGCGCAGGATTCTCGCCCGCAGAGGGTGTGACATCGCCTTCAGGCGGTTGCGGGTAGTCCTCTCACGCTGCTTGGCATGCTGCGCGGCCGTCGGCATCCCGATCTCCTCCTTCGAGAGTTTTGAACACTCGACTTGAGTCTATCCGCGTGCGCGGGGCCTTTTCCCGCGAATCTGTGCCGCTATCGCTGCTTGGGATCCGGCATCTTGAAGCAGCCCTGGCAGCTTGAAGTCCGGACGCCTTCTTCCCCCGACTCCACCATTCGGGCAGCGCTGCGAGCCTCGATCTCGAGGATCTCGAGGCGGGCCCGTTCATGGACCTCGAGCGCTTCCTGCAGGCCATCCCCGTCGAGCACGAGCGGAGTGCGGGTCAGGTGGAAGTCTTTGTCGCCACCGATCAGCTGCGCGCGAGCCGAGGCAACGAAGTCGTCGAGGATCTTCTGCATGAATTCGCAAATCAGGTCCTCGGCGATGATCGGATCGAGCTCTTCCCACTCCTCCGTGTCGATCAGGTGCCGCTCGGTCGCCCTGTAGAAGTGCTCGAGTGCCCCACGTACGGGGCGGGTGCTGACCAGCTCCGCGCACTCGAGCTCGACCAGTTGTTTGGCGTGGTAGCTGACGTTCGATAGCTCCTCGTCGAGCTCGCGAGAGATTTCGGCGGGGCTGGCGGTGCGCTCAACGAAGATGCGAAGAATCGCCGCGCGGAGGGGGTGGCTCATCGCTTTGATCCGGTTTTCGGTGGCTTTGCGGCGCTGAATCTTGGTTGACATCGCTCTTCCTTGTCGAGGGCTGATTACTGCCGAGGGCCTGATCGTAATAGCTGGTTGGACATCTTGTTCAAAAGTCTGCGCGTTTTCCTGAAATCCACTTCAATGGTGGAACTAGCCTCACCATAATCCGGTCTCACTAGGGCAAGCAGTCATAGCCGGGGAGGAGGTGAAGACGGATGGATCTCCGCACCGAGCGCATGGTGCCTCTCGATTCGATCGGGAAGGGCGCCTAGCCACCTGTGGGTCGGCCCTCGCCTGGGGGCCGACCCTGAGAAACTTGGCGGGAGTGAAACTCCTCCTGATCCCGCTGGCGATCCTCGCCTTCGTGCTGTTTCTGCTCGTCCTCGGCGCGATCGGCCTCGCCATCTCCTTCGCCGTCATCTACGGCTTCGGGCGCGCTTGGCGCTTCGTTTCCGGCGGCCGCTCCGGACGGGGTTGAGACCGCTCACAACCGCGTTTGCGGTCCCCCGCAACGGGAAAAACTTCCTTAAGGAAGAGGACAGCGCGCGAGCGAGGAGAGGTGGAGATGGCCCAGCAGACCAGGCGCAAAAGCGACCGCAAACGGTCAGAATCGAAGACTTCGCAAAGTAGGGGAAGCGGGCAGCGTGGCAGCGGCAGGGGGCGGAACAAAAGCCCGACTCCGCAAAAGGGGAAAGGGAGCTCGAACGGCGGCGAGCGCAGGTCCGAGGCGCGCAACCAAGGGTCGAAGAAAACCGTGCCGGAGCGGATGTACGAGGACTACACGGTCATCGACCCGGGCGAAATCAGCGATACCGACGAGCCGGACGTCGTCGTCGACATCCCGATCGTCAAGGTCGATGAGCTCCATTTCGAGCTCGACGATCTCGTGGCGCGCATCTCCCTGCACGCCGAGGTGCTCGACCTGGTCAAGCTGAGCGTCGGTGTCCACGCCGAGCTCGGCAAGGTCGAACTCAACCTCAAGGGTGTCGAAGCGCAGGCGCTCCTTCGGGCACGGCTCGACCACGTCACCGCGATCATCGATCGGGTCCTGACGACGCTCGATCGCAACCCTGAGGTGCTTCAGACCATCGCCGAGTCGCTCGAACCGGTTACCGAAGGGGCCGGCAAGGCGGTGGGTGAAGTCGGCGAAGGTGCCAACAAAGCCGTGGGGCAGATCGGCGAAGGTGCCGGCAGCGCCGTGGAAGACGTTGGCGAAGGAGCCGAGGGCGCTGTCAAGGACGTCGGCAAAGGTGCCGGTGGCGCGGTGAAAGACGTCGGTGGCGGTGCCGGCAAAGCGGTGGGGGAGGTCGGCGAAGGTGCCGGTCAGGCTGTTGGGGGTCTGGGCGAAGGAGCCGGGCAGGCGGTGGGCGGCCTCGGCCAGGGTGCCGGGGCGCTCGGCGGCCTCGCGCAGCTCGGAGCCGGCGGCGGCGGCTCAGGCGGCGGCGGTGGTGGCGATGGCAATGGCGGCGGCAATGGCGGCCAGGGCATCACCGGCGGCCAGATCGCCAAAGAGGTCGCCAAGCTTGTCGCCAAGGAAATCGGTGCCGCGGCGACCGACGAGGTCAAAGACCTGGGCCTCGCTGCTGGTCACAAGGCGATGGAGCTGGGTGAGCGGCGGCGTCAGCGCCGGGCGGAGAAGCACCACGCCACCGCCGCGGCCCTGCGCAAGGCCGGGGAGGCAGGCGTCGACATCGACGAGGTCGAGGGGACCGGGGCCGAAGGCCGGGTCACCGTCCACGATGTCGAAAAGGCGGCCACCGGATGAGCGAGCCGAAGAAGGCCAGGCGTCCCGACCTCGAGTTCTTCACCTCGGTCAAGGCGGAGGAGCTCGAGTTCGGGAAGGTGCCGGAGAAGAAGCTCCGATACGAGGGCGATCCGGGTCACGACACCCACGTCGAGGTCGAGCGGGAGAACATCCCGGAGGAGCCCGAGGAGGGCGTCACCTACCGAGACGTTCGAGTCGACTGGACCGTGGTACAGCGGATCGTCCACCCGACCGACGCCGCTGAGGCGCCCGAGGACGAGGAGGAATAACCGCGCGGCTGGGGCCGACGACCGCGCGTCCGTCACGCGCGGCCGTCCCCATGCTCTCAGGGCCAGCCCGGCGCTAGCGCCTCGCGGTTAGTCCCTGTAGAACGACCTCTATCGGCGAGCGGTGCTTCCCGTCCCCCGACTCCCGCGCGCGCTGCAGCTCGTTCGCGAGCTCCCCCACCTGCGCGCTGAAGTTCCCCACCTCCTTGGCCGCCTTGGCGACGTTGCCGGTGTCGATCTTGATCTTCGGGCGACGCGTCATCGCCTTGCTGAGGCTGCCCTTCTTGCCCTGTTTCGAGGCGGCGAGGGCCATGCCCCCGGCCGCTCCCGCGATCGCGGCTCCACCGGCGACCAGCGGCATTTTGGCTTTGCTCGCGGCTTTGCCGACGGATTTGCCGGCGCCTTTGGCTTTGCCGCCGACATCGCCGACGGCGCTGCGTACCGCCTCCACCGGCGAGCTTTTCCTCGAAGAGCCGTTCGAACGGCTGGCGCCATTGCTTGAGCTGCGCGCTTTGCCGCTGCTCGTCGATTTCGATTTCGTCGATTTCGACGCTTTCGGTTTCGCCGACGCTTTGGGGCGTTTCGCCGGCGATTTCTGTTTCGGTTTGGCTTTGGTCTGGGCCATCGTTCCTCTCTCCATCGATCGGGTCCCTATCGGCCCTGATACCCAATCCATTCCCTGCAAATCAGCATGGATGGATTGCGGCGGCGCTCTTCACCACCTCGAAGGCACGGCCCGGGATGCGCTTCAGCTGGTCGAGGTTCTCGTCGTCCCAGCGGCGGTCGCTGGTGCCGGAGAAGAACCAGTTGGAGCCGTTGTCGGCGACGATCAGGCCGTAGCGCTTCATCGCCCGGGCGATCGTCCTCGCGGCGCCGGTGAAGCGGCCGAGCCCGTAGCCGGCCTTCAGTCGCAGCCGCAGGCCCATCGGCGGGGCGGTGCGGCTGGAGGTGTCGCCGGCGCAGTGGGATGCGGGGTGGACCCAGGCGTCGCGGGTGCTCTCGAAGGTGACGCGGATCGCGTGGTCGAGGCGGCCCGAGGCGACCTCGTCATAGCGGACGAGGCCCGGGAAGATCGGCAGGCCGGCGGCGTCGGCCGAGGTCCAGCCCTCGGGGCGGCGCGCCGCCGAGCGCAGATTCCACTCAGCGCCGGAGTCGGCGTTCCAGTGGGGGCGTGGCTTGGCGACGTAGAAGGCGCGGTACAGCTCGTAGAGCTTGCAGGCACTGCGGTCGACGACGAGCACGTGGCGGTCGCCGTCGCTGCGGTTGCCGCCCTCGACCGGCGCCCGCGCCGGAACCGGGAACGGCCCCGGGTCGCTCTCATCGCCGTAGGCGGTGTAGTGGATGGGGAGCCTGCGCTGCCCGGCGCCGACGACCGAGTAGGGGAAGCCGTAGGCGCGGGGCGAGCCGAAGTCGGGGTGCAGGTGGTCGCCGCCTTGGGAGTTGAGGTAGGCGATGTAGGCGCTCGAGCGGGGGTGCCGCGGTGCCTTGGAGATGTCCTGGTTCCAGGCGGCCTCGGTGGGGAGGGAGGCGGCGCGGGGCGAGAGGGAGGCCGGCGGGTCGGGGAAAACCGGGCAGGGGGAGAGGGCGGGGTAAGAGCCGACGGCGGTGGCGGAGGGGGCGATGAGGCTCAGGGCCCCGACGGCAACGGCGACGACGACGGCGCGCACCCCACTGCGGATACCGAGCATCCCGAAACCGTAGCCGGCCCGGACGCCTCTCCGCGGGAGCGGTTGGTCTTCTCACCCAAGCGGGAACCGACTCGAAGTCGGTGAAAAGCCGCCGGGGTCCGGGCCGGCGCTGTGGGGACCGGCTACCCCGGCTGCCGGGCCGAAAAACCGGCTCTACGCAGGATCGCCGGTGCCGTAGATCACCCGCAGCCAGATGTCCACGAGGACGTCAAGGACGCGGTCGTCCGCGAGCGAGGGTGACTCGCCGGCGAAGGTCGCGTACTGGACGCGCTCGTTCATCTGCACGAGCGCGATCGCGAGGTCGCGGGCGGGCTGGCCGGGAGGGGCGGCGCCGCGGGCGCGCTCGGTCTCGATCACCGCGGTGACGTCGGCGACCCAGCCCTCCATCACCTCGGTCCAGAGCTCGCGCGCTTCCTCGTTCGTCGTCCGCAGCTGGGCCGCCGCCATGACCACGGCGCGGCGGGCACGGAAGGCGCCGTAGAGATCTTCGAGGCCCTGGCGCAGCCCCGCCCGCGGGTCGCCCTGGGCAAGAGTGGCGAGGGCTTCCTCGCGGCTGCCGGCCGCGGCGGCGACGAGCCGGTCGATAATCGTCAGCACCACCGCGTCCTTGGAGGGGAAGTAGAAGTAGAAGGTGGGGCGGGAGATTCCGGCGCCCCTGGCGAGGTCGTCGACCGAGATCTCGCTGAGGGCGCGCTCTTCGAGCAGGCGCTCCGCCGTTTCCAGGATCGCCCGTTCGCGATCGTCGCCGCTGGCCCGGGTGCCGCGGCGCCCGCGTCCCGTGGGAGCGGTGGACTCTCCCCGGGTAGGAGGGGGGGAAGTGGGAGTCGCGTTTGAGGTGGTCGCCATAATCCCCACGATACATTGCGTTGAGAAGATCGACAAGTCGTTGACGCTCTCGACATACTGTTGATAGAGTGATGGCTGTGCCAAGCGAGCGCGAGCACGTAAATGTCCTCATCGTCGGAGCCGGCCTCTCCGGCATCGGCGCCGCCGCGCACCTGCAGCGGAACTGCCCCGGGAAGAGCTACGCGATCCTCGAGTCCCGCGAGGCGATCGGCGGCACCTGGGACCTCTTCCGCTACCCCGGCATCCGCTCTGACTCCGACATGTTCACCCTGGGCTACTCGTTCAAGCCCTGGAGCGACGAAGACTCGATCGCCGCCGGCGAGAAGATCCGCGAATACATCCAGGAGACCGCCCGCGAGTATCGCGTCGAGGACCACATCCGCTTCGGCCACAGGGTCGTCGCCGCCGAATGGTCGAGCGAGGAGTGTCACTGGACCGTCCGCGTCGAGCGCGAAGGCCAGACCCTCCAGCTGACCTGCGACTTCTTTTACGGCTGCACCGGCTACTACCGCTATGACGAGGGCTTCACGCCGGAGTTCGAGGGTCGCGAGCGGTTCCGGGGCGAGATCGTCCACCCCCAGCACTGGCCCGAGGATCTCGACTACCGCGGCAAGCGCGTCGTCGTGATCGGCAGCGGCGCCACCGCGGTGACGCTGATCCCGGCGATGGCTCCCGAGACGGAGCACATCACGATGCTGCAGCGCTCCCCGGGCTATGTCGTCACCCTGCCCGCCCAGGACCCGATCGCCAAGGCCCTGCGCCGGGTTCTGCCCGACAAGGCCGTCTACGCGATCGCCCGCTGGAAGAACGTCCTCCTGCAGATGGCCTTCTACCAGCTCTCGCGCCGGGCGCCGCGCTTCACCCGCAAACTGATCCGGCGAGGGGTCGAGCGCCACCTGCCGGAGGGCTACGACGTCGACCGCGACTTCGAACCGAAGTACAACCCCTGGGACGAGCGCGTTTGCCTGGTCCCCGGCGGCGACCTCTTCGAGGCGATGCGCGCGGGGCGTGCCTCCGTCGTCACCGATCGCATCGAGACCTTCACCGAGAAGGGGCTGAAGCTGACCTCTGGGCGCGAACTGGAGGCCGACATCATTGTCACCGCGACCGGGCTCAACCTGCTGGTAATGGGCGGGATCGAGGTCTCGGTCGACGGCGAGCGCAAGCAGTTCTCGGATCTAATCGGCTACAAGGGCGCGATGTTCGGGGGCATTCCCAACATGGCCCTCGCCCTCGGCTACACCAACGCCTCCTTCACCCTCAAGTGCGACCTCGTTTCCCAGTACCTCTGCCGCCTGCTCAACCACATGGATGCGCACGGCTACCGGGTGGCGATGCCCCGCGAGCCGGAACCCTCGATGCCCCGCGAACCCTTCATCGACCTCAAATCCGGCTACGTCCTCCGCTCCCTCGACCAGCTGCCCAAGCAGGGATTGACCAAGCCCTGGCGCCTGCACCAGAACTACGCCCGCGACATCCGCCTTTTCAAGCACGGCCCGATCGACGACGAGATGGAGTTCTCGCGGGGCCCTAGCGAGACCGCCGAGTCTCCAGCAGACCGGGCCGCCGCAGCCGCCTGACCCGGACCGCCCCGGGTTTGCGGCCAGCCCGGTAAATTGAGTGCCGGCGAGGTGGCTGTAGCTCAGCTGGTAGAGCTCCTGGTTGTGGTCCAGGCGGTCGCCGGTTCGAATCCGGTCAGCCACCCCTCTTGGAATTGCTGCAAATGGGCGGGTTGGGGTCACGGTAGGCGTTTGAACCGGGGCTTAGATTCCGCTCCTGATCAGGCAGAAACTGCCTGATGGGCGTTGGGATAGGCAGGGATGTGCGGCGATAGATGGCGATTCCGCGCCCGTCCGGGTTTGTACTACGCTGTATTACAAATGGCAGCGCGGGACACGCAAACCTTCTCAGCCCGATGGGGCACCGATGTGCTCGATCGCTTGAAGCAGCGCAGCGAGATGGCCGGCACCAACAAGTCCCGCCTCGCTGAGCGCTACGTAGACGAGGGGACGCGCATGGACGAGCACCCCGGCATCGTGTTCCGCGGCGGCCCCACCGGCCGGCGCGCCGCCTTGGCTGGCGGCCCCGACGTCTGGGAGCTCATGTTCACGCTCAAGAGCGGCAAGGCGCGTGGGGAGGAGGCAATCGTCGCCACCGCCGAGCTTCTCAATCTCACCGACTCCCAAGTGCGGACTGCGGTCCGCTACTACAGCGCTTTCCCCGACGAGATCGACCGCCGCATCACCCTCAACACCGCAGACGCCGATGAAGCCGAAGCGGCCTGGCAGCGCGAACAGGCCGCCTTGGCGTGAAGCTCCTCCTCGACGAGCAAATCAGCGGCAAGGTCGCGGAACGACTCCGAGACCGAGGCCATGACGTCATTGCCGCGACGGACGACCCAAGCCTCCGAGGCCTGAGAGACCCCGACCTCTTCGAGGTAGCCCAGCAGCAAGGCCGAGCCCTGGTCACCTACAACCGCGTCGACTTCGAACCGATCATTCGCGAATACGCCCAGTTGGATCGTGAGCATCACGGCCTCGTCATCGTCCACCCGACGCGGTTCCCGAGTTGGGAGTTTGCTCGGCTAGCTGCGGCTATCGAGGGCCTGCTGAAGGGTCCCAATCTAGGAATGGGCTTTCTTATTTGGCTACAAATGCCAGAAGGACAATCACCATAAATAGGCATTATCAAGTGTGGACTGCCCCGTTTCGGGCGACAGGTCAGGGGTTTGAGGTCGACCATCCGGCGACTTCGCGCGACAAGCAAGAGCGGGTCAGGCGGGTGCGGGGTGATGATGGGCGAATCGTGCGCTGGATCGACACGCCGGGATAAGGGGCGATGCGCCGGTGTGGCCAGCCCGGTCAGGGTTGCAGGCGCTGGTGGGTCCAGCGGCCGTCCCGTTTCAGGTAGAGGAGGCGACGGTGGAGGCGGTCCGCGCTCCCGTGCCAGAACTCGATCAGGTCGGGGTCGAGGCGGAAGCCCCCCCAGCGCGGGGGGCGGGACAGCGGCTCGCCGCTTGAACGCAAGGCGTCGGCCGTACGCCGGAGGGCCGCGGAATCGTCCAGCGGGTTGCCCTGCCGAGAGGCGATCGTAACTGCCCTGGCCTCCTCCGGCCGCTCGCCGAAGATCGCATCCGATTCTGCCTCGCCCAACCTCGCCACCGGCCCCTCGACATTGATCTGCTGCAGGGTCTCGCGCCAGTAAAGCGTCCCGGCTGCCCGCGGGTTGATCTCGAGCTCCCGGCCCTTGCGGCTCTCGTAGCTGCCCGAGAAGATCAGAGCGGGGGCTACCTGCTTGAGGAGGACGATGCGGCTCGATGGCCTCCCTTGTGCATCAGCAGTTGCCAGGGCCAGCGCCCGTGGCTCCCGCACGCCCCGCTCGACTGCGAGCCGCAGCCACCGCTCTAGTAGGCGAAGCGGATCACTCGGTGGGTCGTCGAACTCAGGCAGCACAAGCGTCGGGTCGCCCGAGAGGGTTTCGATCGCTTCGCCGTCCGCTCCCGCCGTCATCGCCGGCATCCTTGCAGGCGTAGGGGGCAAAGTCTGCCTCTGAGACGGCCACCTTCCAGCCCGGCACGGCAGAACGATTGTCGGTTAAACCGAGGGTAGGCTCGATCAGGCAGAAATCCGCATTTCTGTCTGAACACCCCGACAATCGCCGAATATCCCCGCGCATCGAGTTTCGGCGGCGCGGATCCAGGGCGGGCGCAAAGCCGCTTGCCATACCGGAATCCGATTCCAGCACCGCGAAGAAAGCCTAATTGTGGTCCAGGCGGTCGCCGGTTCGAATCCGGTCAGGCACCCCTCTTGACGCCCTGCATGGGGGATGTGATGGGCGAAGTCAGATCCGCTTAGCGGTTCCATTCGTGCGCCACGTGGAGCGCTACGGTCTTGCTGCTCAACCATGAAGGAGGAGAGCTCACAGGGGGTGGGACCCCACATCCACATCCCTCAACTGGATCCGCACGCGGCGCCCCTTCAGCGCTTGACTCGCTGGACGGCACAAAGTCCTAACTTGTTCGGCGAAGCACCTCGTCGTGAGATTCGCGTTTGTGATCCGGATGATTAAGGGACCGTTTCCACCCATACACGTGAAATCTGGGTTCCCACGAATGTGTCGTTGCCCGAGCCAGAGACTTCGCTCCCGACCGTGAATTCGAGTCTGCACTTCCAGCCGGGACGCGCGAAAACGAGCCGCAGGCGGGGTTGAGGGGTTTAGCGGGTGGGCCGAGCCGAGTTCGACAACTGTGATGATCCCTCCCGCGAAGAAATGCCAAGTTAGAGAACGTAGTAAGTCCTGTCAAGAAGCGGACAGTTACCTCAACGGAGAAATTCGCCCGGAAACGCGACCGCCGCTCCCGACGAACGGCATTAGGGGCACGACCGCCACAGCCGCGAGGCCGAGCACCTTTGGTCACTGATTAGCGCCTACTATTAATTAGGTAATCAATCATTCGATTGCCAACGGGCGAATTGACTTAAAGGATCTCTTCACGACTGGGGAAGCGCCTGCCGCAGGCTCTGGTCTTATCGGCCACTACAGATTGGAGCAACTTGCCATGAAGGCGCTTGAGCTACGGTCCGAGAACGCAGCGAAGCTCGGGGGGCTCCTCCTTGGAGTCGTCCTGATCGGGCTCTGGCTCTCGCCGCCCGCACGCGCGGCGGAATGCACCAATACCTGGACCGGTCCTGCTGAAGGAAGCTGGGCAACCGTCGCCAACTGGTCCGCTGGCCATGTTCCGAACGAAAGCGACGTTGCCTGCATCGGCTCCGGCAAGACTGTGAAACTGACCGCCGGCACCCAGGCGGTGCAGGGACTGCAGGGTGAAGGGGCTTTGACCGTGCGGGAAGCCACGATCAAATTGCTCGGGACCGGGGAAACCTGGCACTTCGGAAGCCTCAAACTCGAATACCAGGCCGTCCTGACTGGCGAAGGGACGCTGAAAATCACGAAAGGGCTGACCTGGAACCAGCAGAGCACGATGAGCGGGTCGGGGGAAACCATCCTTGGCACCTCCGCGGTCAGCACGATCGGCTCCGCCAACTCCGACTTCACGCTCTCGGGCAGGCGCCTTGTCAACGAAGGAACGGTGACGCAGCTGGCCTACTCCCGGCTGAATGCGGCCGAAGGGGGCGTCATCGAAAACCTCGGGACCTTCAACGCCAACGGGGAAAAATCATCCTTCCAGCTATCGAGCTCAGGGGTCGGATCCGGATTCGTCAACAAAGGCACTTTCCGCAAAACGGAAGGCACTGGGACCTACAAGATCTTGGCCGACTTCGAAAACCTGGGGACGTTCATCGCCTCGACGGGGCAGATCAAGTTCGAAGGGACCGGCCACGTGGCGACCTTCGCCGACGAAAGCAATGTCGAAGGTGCGGTTTCAGGCGAAAAAACCAACGTCACGTTGAACAGCTTCACGGCTCCCAAAGCGGTGTTGTGGTTCCGGGAAACCAAAGTCACTGTTCCCGCCGGAGAGACCACGAGTTTGGGCAACCTGGCACTCAGCTACCAGGGCAATGTGATCGGGGCGGGCAAGCTGGAAGTAACCAAAGGGCTTGCTTGGGAAGGCGCGAGCAGCATGAGCGGAACCGGCGAAACGGTCCTTACCTCCTCGGCCGTTAGCACTATCGGCTCGGCAAACGTGGATTTTGCGGTTTCCGGCTGGCGGGTCGTCAACGAAGGGACGATCACGCAGCTCAGTTCCTCGAAACTGGTGGTGGCAGAAGGAGGTGTCTTTGAAAACCTCGGGACCTACTACGCCAACGGTGAGAAATCGCTTTGGCAGATCTGGAGCTCGGGAACGAGCGCGAAATTCGTCAACAAAGGCACCCTGCGAAAGACCGAAGGTACCGGGCGGCTGAAGATCCACTCCAACTTCGAAAACCTCGGGACGATGCAGATTTCGACCGGTTCGGTCTGGTGCGAAGGAGTCCACTCCGTCGTCCTCGGCGATGGCAGCGATATCGAAGGGACCTTTGCTTGCGAAGGGCCGAGCATCACCTTCGGCACGTTCAGCTCGCCGAAAGCAGACCTCAGCTTCCGGGAAGAGTCGATCACGATCCCCGCTGGAAAGTCCCCATCGGTTGGCACGCTCAGGCTCCGCTACAAAGGCAACTTGTCCGGCGCCGGCGATCTCGAGGTGACCAAAGCCCTGCTCTGGGAACAGGAGAGCACGATGAGCGGGTCGGGGAAGACCACCCTCATGGCGGGCACTGTCAACGTCCTTACCGCGGGCGCGACGATGCCGACGCTCACGCAACGGACGCTCATCAACGAAGGCACCTTCACCCATTCCTCGTCCAGCAGACTCAACCTCAACGGGGGAGCCGTTTTTAAGAATCAAGGCACCTACAACTTCAACCCCGAACCGTATCCGACCTGGGTGCCCCAGCTGCTCAGGAACGAAGGCGGCGGCTCAGGTCGGTTCGTCAACAACGGCCTTTTCCAGAGGACCGAAGGCAGCATCAACCTGGTCGTCACCGCCGAATTCGAGAATTTCGGCGTGATCAAAGAACAGTCCTCGAAAGTGAAATTCGAAAAACCGGTGACGGTGCCCAAAGAGAACAAGTTCGGTAAACGATGCCAGTCGGCAGATCCCGTGGAATGCGCGACGGGGGACTTCATCGAAAGCCAGACGGACGTATCGATCGGCGGGCGCGGGATCGGGCTTTACCTGACCCGCGGCTACAGCGCACAAGCAGCCGCGGCGGCGGCCTCCCCGGGTCCGTTCGGCTACGGATGGAGCAGCGCCTTCCACGAGCACCTGACGATCGTGGGGGGAGGGGAAACGGTCACCTTCGTCCGCGGCAACGGCAGCTCCGTTCCCTTCAGCCACGTCGGAGCCTCGGTCTATTCTGGTCCCGACTGGGCCCAGGAGACGCTGAGCGGCAGCACCGAAGGCGGCTTCACGCTGGTTCGCGCCGATCAGGTCGAGATGCATTTCTCCGGCACCGGCAAGCTGGAAGGCATCGTCGACCGCAATGGCAACGAAACGACCTTCTCCTATGACCCCGAAGGGCGCTTGGAAGCAATCACCGATCCGGGCGGCCGCCAGCTCACCTTCGCTTACAACGAAGCTGGACTGGTGAAAAGCGTCGAAGACCCGATGGGCCATGTCGTCACCTATGCCTACGAAGGCAGCAACCTCGCCAGCGTCACGCTTCCGGGAGCTGCCGGTCCTCGCTGGCAGTACAAATACGACGGTTCGCACCGGATGACCTCAGTGACGGATGGCCGGGGCGGCAAAACCACCAACGAATACGACGGTTCGAGCCGAGTGATCTCCCAGACCGATCCGACCGGCCGGACCCAGACCTTCAAATACGAAGCGTTCCACACGACCATCACGAACAAAGCCACGGGCGCCGTCACCGACGAGTGGTTCACCTCCAATAACCAGCCCTACTCGGTGACGCGCGGCTACGGAACGCCCTACGCCACCACCGAAACCTTCGGATATGACGGAGCCGGTCGGCTCATCCGCGTTACCGACGGCAATGGCCATACGACGACGTTCGGCTATGACGAAGATGGCAACCGGACCAGCGAAAAAAGCCCCGCGGGGGAAACCAAATGGACCTACAACGGCACCCATGACGTCACCTCGGTTACGAGCCCCGGCGGGGTGACGACTACCTTCGCGCGGGACGGCAACGGGAATCTCGAAAGCGCCTCCAGCCCCGGGCCCGGGGAAACGACCCAGACGACGACCTTCGGCTACGACGAAGACGGTCAGCTGGAATTCATCGCCGATCCGCTCGAACGGACCTGGAGCTACGGCTACGACAGCTTCGGCAACCGCACGAGCGAAGTCGATCCGCTGGGCCACGAACGGACCTGGGCCTACGACGAAGACTCGCGACTGATCTCGACGGTCAGCCCGCGGGGTAATCTCGAAGGGGCCGAACCGGCCGAATTCGAATCGACCGTTGAACGTGATCCCCAAGGCCGGGCGGTGAAAGTCACCGATCCTCTTGGGCACTCCGCCGAATACTCCTACGACGGAAACGGCAACGTGATCTCCACGACTGACTCGAAGGGCAACACGACGAAATACGTCTACAACGGATACGACCAGCAGATCAAAGTCGAAAAGCCCAGCGGTGCGGTGCTCGAAACCGGCTACAACGGGGCGGGCTTGGTGACCAGCCAGACCGACGGCAATAAAGCGACGACGACCTACGTCCGCAACGTGCTCGGGCAGCCGGTCGAAGTGATCGATCCCCTGGGGCGGAAAACGACGGCCGAATTCGACGACGCCGGCAATCCGGTGGCTACCGTGGACGCGGCGGAACGGGAAACCACGTACACCTATGACACCGCGGATCGTCTTACGAAAATCAGCTATTCCGACGAAGAAACGCCCGATGTCGAATTCGAATACGACGCCGACGGCAACGTCACGAGCATGGTCGACGGAACTGGCGAATCCACCTTCAGCTACGACGAGCTCGGCCGGCTGACGGGTACCGAAAACGGCCATGGGGACGATGTCGAATACCAGTACGACATCGCCGACCAGGTGACCGGCCTCGTCTACCCGAACGGCAAAACCGTCTCCCGTGCCTACGACCCGGCCGGCCGGCTTGAAAGCGTCACCGACTGGCTGGGGGGGACTACCAGCTTCCTCTATGACGCCGACTCCAACCTCGAGCAGATTGTCTTCCCGTCCGGCAGCGGCAACGTCGACGAATACACCTACGACCAAGCATCGCGGATGACCGCCGCGAAATTCACCGGAGAAAGCGAAACGCTGGCCTCACTCGGCTACAGTCGCGACCCCCTCGGGCAGGTCGAAGAAGAAATTCGCGAAGGCCTGCCGGGTCCCGGTGCAGTGAGTTACGGCTACGACAAAGACAACCGGCTGATCGAAGCCGGCGCGGCGACCTTCGAATACGACAATGCTGACAACCTGACGAAAGGTCTCGGCTCGACCAACGTCTACGACGCCGCCAGCCAGCTCGAATCTGGGACCGGCATCAGCTACGGGTACGACAAACTCGGCCAGCGCGTCGAAGCCAGCCCGAGCGGCAGCCCCACGACCAGCTATGGGTACAACCAAGCCGGCAACCTAATTTCGATCGAACGCCCCGAAGAAGGCGAAAGTCCGGCGCTCGCCGAGAGCTTTGCCTACGACGGCAATGGTCAGCTCGCCAGCAAGACCTCTGGCATGGTCACCCGGTACCTCACCTGGGACACGAGCACGGCCCTGCCGTCGATCCTCAGCGATGAAGCGAACAGCTTCATCTACGGGGTCAACGGGCTCCCGATCGAGCAGATCTCCGCCGAAGAAGCTCCGACCTACATCCATCATGACCATCTGGGTAGCAGTCGCCTGCTGACCGACGCCGGCGGGGAAGTCAGCGCGGCCATCAGCTACGGCCCCTACGGCGGCCTCGAAGGCAAATCCGGGGCGGGCTCGACCCCACTTGGTTTCGCCGGGCAGTACACCGACTCCGCCAGCGGCCTCCAGTATCTCCGGGCGCGGTTCTACGATCCGGCGACCGGCCAGTTCATGAGCCGGGATCCGATCGCCTCCCTGACGCGTGCTCCCTATACCTATGCGGGCGACAACCCGGTGAACATGGTCGATCCAAGCGGGATGTGCGGCATCGACCCAGGGGATTGGCTCGAAAACATCAATCCCATTTCCGAAGAGAACTGTGCCTACCAGGCGGCCGAAGAGCTAAAGGACGCCACCGGCATCGATCTGCCGGGCATCCTGTCCTCACCGCCCGTCGTCAGCGCAATCGGGGGTGCAATCTGCCTGGCGCCGGTCTCCGACCTCGTTTGCGGAGTCGCTCTCCTGTACGTCTTCGCCACCGGCACCGCCGGCGTTCTAGGCGAAGGCTTCGAAAGCGAATTCTGCGACGTGCCCAACCTGGTCGCGAAGGAGGCGATCAACGGGATTCTGCTCTGGTTCAGCAGTTTCCGCTTCCTCATCGATGGTCTGGCGAAGAATGTTCCCCCTGCGGCCAAGGCGATAATTCAAGGCGGGCCCGCCGTGGCGCAAGGGGGGCTGGACGCCGCGCAGAGCAAGTATGGACGCTAGCTCTTTAGCGTGTGGGGAGGCGGCGGGATTCGGTCGCTGGCAAGGAGCCCACTGGCGCCGCCTCTGTCGGGTGCTGACCGGGTTCCTCCTGCTGGTGGTGATCGGATATAGCTGGCTGAGGAGTACGCCGGATGTATCGCAGGTGGTGGGGGGATTGATAGTGGCTGTGCTTGTCTTTGTGTTCTCTGAGTGGTTGTTCGCGCGGAGGATGGGGTTGGAGATCGGGCACGATGGCCTGACGCTGCGCGGGGTGGTCAGGCGAGTCCACGTTCCCTGGTCTTACGTGAGGGGGCTGCGCTGGGAGGAGGCACGTCGGCTCATCAGCAAGACGGAATCTCTATATCTCGAGGCCGACTATCCCAAGCCCCGGTGGGTCCCTGCCAGCGCTCCGATTCGAATCCCGACCATCACCTGTGCCACGCGCTCAAGCCTGCCGAATGACCGGTTGCTTGGCCCGCTTCTCAGCTCTCCGAACATTCGAGCCGCCGATGGCACGGAGGCGGATGCAATGTGCGTCCTGAAAAGGGCATGGGCGACTAATTCTCGCCAGGGTGTCCCCGCAGCTCGTCAGGGACTCTGATCTCCGGATCAAGAGTCTCGCCGGTGGAGCGGAAAGGCCCTAGTCGAGCGCTACTTCGGCTTCCCTCGCGACTGGTTTGAGAGTCCCGTGCGTGCGGTAGTAGTACTTAATCTTGGGTAGGGAAGGGATCTTCGAGGGGAGGCGAGGCTGGCAGAGGGCGCTGCTGTGGATGGTGTTTGGGTACGCCCTCTTCGCGTTGCTGATAAGCCTTCGCAAACCTGCCGACAACGCCCTAAGCAAAGTCGGTGACGGCCTCCAGCCAAGCCTCGGAGGCGTCGCGATGGACGCAGTGGCCGCAGTCCACGACCTGGACCTCGACTTCGGGAAAGGCGTCGATCAGTTGCTTGCGCTCGCCGCGGCGGAGGGCGGTGCCGTCCTCGCGGTCGTCATATAGGCCGTCGGAGTCGGGTGCCAGCAGGAGCAGCGTCGGCAGGTTGGTTTTCGACGCCAGGGCGACGGTGCGCCACTCGGTGCCGCGCCGCAGCCCGGCGGCGACGTAAGCGTCGTTGCAGCGGACGAGGTCGCAGACGGTCTGCAGGCAGTCGAGCTCGTGCCAGCGCGGGAACGCTTCGAGGATCGCGTTCAGCTTGGCGCCTGGATCGTCGCGCGCCTCGCGGGCTCGGCACTCGAGCTCGGCGGCCATCGTCTCGAAGTCGAGGCTGAGCGGTCCCGGCGGCTCCTCGAGGACGAGCCGCCGGATCCGGCCCGGCACCATGGCCGCCACCTCGAGCGCGACCAGAGCGCCCAGCGAGTGACCGACCAACAGGTCGATCGGCTCGGGCGGCAGGGAGGCGACGACCGCCGTCGCGACTGGCCCTGGAAGCAGCTCGGCGTCGAGTGGAGGGCTGCCGCCGTGGCCTGGCAGGTCGAGCGCCCTGACGCTCATCCCGGCTTCGGCGAGCGCTGAGCCGATCCGCCACCAGGACCCGCTTGCGGAGCTGGAGCCGTGCAGGAGGACAGCACGGCGGTCCCCACCCGGCCAGGAGCGCTCTGCGAGCGGCGTCTCTTGGCTATTCGCGGATGAATTCCTTGACACGGCTGGACGAGGGTACTATCGTCATGTTTGTAAGGCAAGTTAATTAACTAATTCTTGATGATCGACAACCAATCTCAGAGCGGGCCCGGCGGCTCCTCGCTTGCCCGCCGCATCAACGAACAACTCGTCCTCGAGGCGATCTTTCTCCACGGCCCGCTGAGCCGGGTCACCGTGGCCAGCCTGACCGGGCTCTCCAAGCCAACGGTCTCCTCGATCGTCGACGGCCTCGTCGACGCGGGGCTCGTTCACCAGAACGGCCGCACCTCCGGCGGCATCGGCCGTACCGCCGCCCTCTACAGCGTCGATCGCCGCGTCGGCCATGTGATCGCGATGGACCTCGGCGGCACGAAGGTGACGGGAGCGATCGCCGACCTGTACGGCAAGGTCCTGGCGGAGCGGACCGAGCCGACCCAGAAGCAGAGCCCCGAGGCTTTGCTGGAGCAGCTGGGGAATCTTGCCCGCGGTCTTGCCGAGGACGCCGGCGTCGACTGGGTGGCGGTGAGGTCCCTCGCGATTGGGGTGCCGGGAACCGTCGACCCCACCAGCGGGCGGATCACCCTCGCCTACAACATCCCCGATCTCAGCGAGATCTCGCTCGCCGAGGAGCTCGCCAAACTCGGCGTCGGCCTGCAGGTGGTGGTCGAGAACGACGTCAACGTCGCCGCCATCGGCGAGCGCTGGCAGGGCTGGGCCAAGGACTCAGACCACTTCGCCTTCGTCGCGATCGGCACCGGCATCGGCGCCGGTGTCGTCGTCAACGGCGAGCTCTGCCGCGGCCTCGGCGGCGCCGCCGGCGAGATCGGCTACCTCCCCTTCGGCGAGGACCCCTTCGACCCCGGGATGCACCTGCGAGGACCGCTCGAGGAGTCGATCTCGGGACGTGGCATCGTCGCCGACGTCCGGCGGCGGCTCGCCCAGGGGCAGAGCAGCGACCTCGCGGAGGACTGCACGGCGGCCGACGTCTTCGCCGCAGCGGCCGACGGCGACCCGCTGGCCCTTGAGTGCATCGATCGCGAGGCGCGGATGATCGCGATGACGGTCGCCGGTCTGGCGGCCGTGATCGCTCCCGAGATGGTCGTGCTCGGCGGCGGCATCGGGGCGAACGAGCTTCTGATCGAGCCGGTACGCCGCTACAGCCGTGAGCTGACGGCGAAGCCGCTGCGCATCGAGCAGAGCGCCCTCGGGCCGCGGGCCGCCCTTGTCGGCGCCCTCTCACTCGGGTTGCAGGCGGCGCGCGAAGTGGTCCTCTCGCCGCCGAGCGGCATGCCGAAAGCCGAGAGCGAGGGCGATTGACGTGTTCCTCGACGTTCTTCGCCGCCGCAACCCCTCGCTGCTGCGGGCCGCCGTGGACCTGCACGCCAGCGGCGAGCTGCCCGCCAACAGCTACGTCCTCGATCTCGACGCGATCACCGTAAACGCCGCCCTGACCGCCGCTCGGGCGAGTCGTCACAGCCTGCGGGTCTACGCGATGACCAAGCAGATCGGCCGCAACCCCGCTGCGATCGAGGCGATCGGGAAGGGCGGGATCGACGCCGGCGTCGCGGTCGACATGGCGTGCGCCCGGGCCCTGGTTCGCGCTGGAGCGGTGCTCGGCCACGTTGGCCACCTGGTCCAGGTGCCCACTCGGGAGGCACGCGAGGCGGCCGCTATGCGGCCCGAGCACTGGACGGTCTTCAACCTCGAGCGAGCGGCCGAGGCGGCGGCCGCCTCCGCCGAGCTCGGCCGCTCGCAGCCGCTGCTGGCGCGGGTTCACGATGTCGGCGACCGCTTCTACCCGGGTCACGAGGGCGGATTCCCGGCGGGCGAAGCGGTGCGGGTGGCGGAGGCCCTGGATCGGCTGGAGGGGGCCGAATTCGCCGGGGTTACCACGTTTCCGGCACTGCTTTTCGACCAGAGCTCGGGCGAGGTGCGCCCGACGCCGAACCTGGCGACCCTCGAGCGGGTCGCGGAGGAGCTCCGCGGCGCCGGCTACGCCGAGATCGAGGTAAATGCGCCGGGCACCACCTCGGTGGAGGTGCTGAGAACGCTCGCCGACGCGGGGGCGACCCAGGTCGAGCCAGGCCACGGTCTCACCGGGACGACGCCCGCCCACGCCCTCTCGGACCTGCCCGATCTGCCGGCGATGCTCTACCTGAGCGAGGTTTCCCACGTCCACGCCGGCCGGGCCTTCTGCTTCGGCGGCGGCCTCTACGTGGACCCGGTCTTCCCGGAGTACCAGATACAGGCATTGGTCGGCGGCAGCGCCGACGAGGCGCTCGCGAACCCCGTCGACGCCTTCCTGCCCGCGCCCGCCGCGATCGACTACTACGGGCAGCTCGACGCCGCCGCCCGCCCCGGCGACGCCGTCGTCTTCGGCTTCCGCGCCCAGGCCTTCTTCACCCGTGCCAACGTCGCCGCGCTCAGCGGGGTGGCAGCGGGCTCGCCCCGGGTCGAGGGCATCTTCGACGCCTCGGGGAGAGCGGTCGAGGGGACGGCGGGATGACGGCGCCCTCGCCGCTCGGTTCGTGCATGGCCAGCGAGATGGCTGAGCAGCCACGTGCCCTGCGCGAGCTCCTCGATCGCCAGGCGGGGATCCGGGCGATGCTGCGCGAGGTCGTCGCCGAGCCGCCGCGGGGCGTCCTGATGCTGGCGCGGGGGACCTCGGACAACGCCGCGATCTTCGGGCGCTATCTGCTGGAGATCGCGCTCGGCGTCCCGGTTGGCCTCGTCGCTCCGAGCATCTGGACCCGCTACGCGCGCTACCCCGATCTGAGCGGGCAGCTGCTGATCGCCCTCAGCCAGTCGGGACGCACGCCGGAGATCGAGCGGGTAGTGCAGCTCGCCGGCTCCGCCGGCGCGACGGCGATCGCCGTCACCAACGACGAGCGGTCGCCTTTGGCGGAGGCCGCGCACGGAGTGATCGCGCTTGGCGCCGGCCTCGAGCGCGCCGTCCCCGCCACCAAGACCTTCACGACGCAGCTGGCGGCGATCGCGATCGTCGCCGACGCGCTCTCGCGCCAAGACGCCGAAGACCTCGAGGACCTCGCCGCGATCCCCGCCCTGCAGGAGCGAGTGCTCGAGGACGATGGCTGCGTACGCGAAGCGGCCGCCGGCCTGGTCAACGCGCGGGCCGTGGTCACCGTCGGCAGCGGCCTGCTCTACCCGGTCGCGCTGGAGGCGGGGTTAAAGCTGCTGGAGACCACCTCGATCCCGGTCCTCTCCTACTCGGCCAGCGACTTCGTCCACGGGCCGCTCGCCGTCGCCGGCCCCGAGGTCCCCCTGGTCTGCTTTGCCGCCACGGGACCGGTCCACGGCGACGTCGTCGCGGCCGCCGGCGCTGCCTCGGATCGGGGCTCGCATGTGGTCTGGGTCTCCGACTTCCCGGGCCTCCCCGACGCCCGCTACGAACACCTGCCGACGCCGAGCGGGGTGCGCGAGCCGCTCACCGGCCTGCTGCACGCGGTGCGCGCACAGCAGCTCTCGCTCGAGATGAGCCGGGCGCTGGGGCGCGATCCCGACGCGCCATACGGACTTCAAAAGGTGACGCCAACTGCATGAGCGATTTGAACACAACAGGAAGAGAGAGCAGCATGCGTAGGTTCTTTGGGTTGTTCCTGGTCATCTGTCTGACCGTTGTCCTGGCGGCCGGTTGCGGCAGCTCGGACGACGACACGACGGGTGCCGAAACGCAAGTGTCGTCCGAAGCCGAAAAGGCGCCGGAAATGGTCGGTCCCAAGGGTGAACCGGCGGAGGCCGGCAGTGCGGTCGACCTGAGCGAGAGCGAGATCGAGAAACTGAAAGCCGGCGACTACACGGCGGCCTTCGTCTGGCACACGACCGACACCTTCACCAAAGGCGTCGAAATCGCCGCTCGCGAACGTCTCTCCGAGCTCGGGATCAAGGTCGTCGCGAACACCGTCGCCGACTTCGACCCGGCCAAACAGCGCAGCGACCTGCAGACGGTCCAGGCCCTAAAGCCGGATGTGATCGTCACCCTGCCGGTGGACCCGGCCAGCTCGGCGTCGATGTACCGGGAAGCGGCGAAGGCCGGCTCCAAGCTCGTCTTCATCTCCAACATCCCGGAAGGGTTCGTCCACAACAAGGACTACGTCGGCGTGGTGACGACGAACGTCGTCGACGCCGCCAAGCGCTCGGCGACCCTGCTCGGTGAGGAGCTCGAAGGCGAGGGGAAGATCGGCATGCTCTATTACGACGCCGAATTCTTCATCGTCAACCAGTGGGACGAAGCGTTCGAGCGGACCCTGGGCGAAAGGTACCCTGAGATCGATGTGGTCGACAAAGTCGGCTTCGTCGATCCCGCGAAAGCAAACGAGCCCGCTTCGGCGATGCTGACCCGCAACCCGGAACTGGATGGCATCTACGTCAGCTGGCAGGACCCGGCGGTTGGCGTCCTCACCGCGCTGCGGGCTGCTGGCCGTACCGACGTCGCGGTGACCGACCTCGGCATGAACGAAACGACCGCGCTCGACCTGGCCAAGGAAGGCAGCTTCATCGGCGCCGGAGTCGACGGTCCGTTCGTGATGGGACAGGCGCTCGCCAACGAGGTCGGCTTCGCCGCCCTCGGCAAGGAAGCGCCTGCATTCATCGCCACCGGCTCCTCCCTGATCACCAGGGACAACCTCGCGGAAGAGTGGCCTGAGGTCTACGGGGTGCCCGCACCGGCCTCGGTGCTCGAGGGGCTGGGGCAGTAGGGCATGGCGACGAACGTGGAGAAGATGGAGCGCGACGTCCGGTCGGACGCCCTCCCGCTCGTCGAGCTGTGGCACAAGGCGGCGGCCAACCGGGCCGCCGTCTCGAAGCTGGCCGTCTACCCGGGCCTGGTCCTGATCTTCCTCGTCTTCGCGCTGACGCTGGAGGACCGCGGGTTCCTGACCTCGGTGAACCTGCTCAACATCGCCAGCCAGGCGGCGCCGATCGCGATCATGGCGGTCGGCGCCGTCTTCGTCCTCTCGGCTGGCGAGATCGACCTCTCGATCGGGTCGGTGGTGGCGCTCTCGGCGCTGGCGGCGGCCTCGATCCTGCAGGACTACGGGCTGGTGCTCGGCGTCGCGGCGGGGCTGGGGGTCGGCCTCGGCGTCGGTCTGATCAACGGTCTGCTGGTGACTCGATTGCGGGTTCCGTCCTTCCTGGTGACGCTGGCGATGATGCAGATTGCGCTCGGACTCTCGCGGATGGTCCACGACCTCCAATCGGTGGCGGTCACGGACCAGACCTTCCTGCGCTGGTTCGGCGGCGGCCAGATCGGCGATCTCTCCGGGATGGTCGTCTGGGCGCTGGCGATCGGCGTGATCGGCTTCGTCTTCTACGGCTACACCCGCTTCGGCGCCCACGTGCGCGCGATCGGCGACAGCCGCCGCGCCGCCGCGACCGGCGGCATCAACGTCAACCGCGTCCGTGTCGCGACGTTTGTGATCAGCGGCATGACCGCCGCGCTAGCCGGCGTCCTCACCGCTGGGCAGCTGCAGGCGGCGCAGTACACGCTCGGCGCCAACGACCTCTTCGCCGTGATCGCCGCGGTGATCATCGGCGGCACCAGCCTGTTCGGCGGTCGCGGCTCGATCGTCGGTGCGTTGATGGGCGCGCTGCTGCTGGCGATCCTCAACAACGGCCTCATCCTCTACGGGTTGAGCGCCGCCGAGCAGAGTGTCGCGCTCGGCCTGATCATCCTCGTCGCCGTCGTGATCGGCCTGCGGGAGCAGAAGGACTGATGGCGGCGCAGGAGTCCCCAAACGGAGGCGGCGCGGCCGGCGTCGCGAGCGCCCCGGTCTTGCGTCTGGAGGGGATGCACAAGCACTTCGGCGGCGTCGTTGCCCTCAATGACGTCTCGTTGGAGCTGCGGGCGGCGGAAGTGACCGCGATCGTCGGCGACAACGGCGCCGGTAAGTCGACTCTTATGAAGATCATCGCCGGGGTGCACCAGCCGGACGAGGGTCAGATTTGGGTCGGCGACGAGCAGGTCACTTTCGCCGATCCGCGGAAATCGCGGGCGCATGGGATCGAGGTCGTCTACCAGGACCTGGCCCTGGTCGAGAACCAGCCGGTCTTCATGAACATGTTCCTCGGGCGGGAACTGCGCAACCGGGTTGGCCTGCTCGACAAACGCGGGATGAAGGCGGCGACGCAGCAGATCCTCTCCGAGCTCGACATCCGCGTCCACTCGCCGTCGATGACCGTGCGCAACCTCTCCGGCGGGCAGCGCCAGGGGATCGCGATCGGGCGGGCCACCCACTGGGCGAAGCAGGTGATCCTGATGGATGAGCCGACCGCGGCGCTGGGCGTGCAGGAGACCGCCAAGGTGGAACGGACGATCATGCGCCTGCGCGAACGCGGCCTCTCGGTGCTGATCGTCTCGCATGATCTCGACCAGGTCTTCCGCGTCGCCGACCGCGTATACGTGCTGCGTCGCGGCCGGATGGTCGGCGAGCGGCGAATCGCCGAGACCGACGGCGATCAGGTGGTGGCGATGATCACCGGACTCGACCGTTCCGGGGCGCGCGAGGACGCGCGGTGAGCGCTGGCCCGGCGGGCGACGTCGGGGCGCGCCTCCGCGACCGAGTCGAGCGCGATGCCGAGGAGATCGTCGCCTTCGCCCAAGAGCTGGTTCGCGTGCCCTCGGAGACCCATCCACCCGGCGGCGACGAGGGCCCGGTTCAGCGCGTCGTCGCCGCCAAGCTCGAGGAGCTGGGCCTGGATGTCGACGTCTTCGAGCCCTGGGACGTCGACGGCATCGAGGCCCACGAGGGCTGGTGGCCGGGTCTCGACTACACCGACCGCCCCAACGTCGTCGCCACCTGGGGCGGCGAGGCGGGTCGCCGCCTGGTTCTCAACGGCCATGTCGACGTCGTCCCCGCCGGGCCGCGAGAGCGGTGGACGAGCGATCCCTACAGCGCGGAGCTGCGCGAGGGCGCGATCTGGGGACGCGGCTCTGCCGACATGAAGGGCGGCGTCGCGGCGATGGTCATGGCGGTCGCGACGCTCCGGCGCTGCGGTTTCGAGCCGGCCGGCTCGGTCGTGCTGGAGAGCGTCGTCAACGAGGAGCTCGGTGGCTACAACGGCACGCTCGCCTGCTGCGCGAAAGGCTATGGAGGTGACGCGGCGATCGTGCTCGAGCCGACCGAGCTGAACATCGCCCCCGCCTCGAAGGGCGGCCAGGTGTACCGGGCGGTCGTTCGCGGGGACTCCACCCACAGCGCGTTCTGGTGGCGCGGCACCAGCGCTCTGGACAAGGCGCTAATGGTCAAGGAGGCGCTGGTCGCCTGGGAGCGGACGAGAGCGCGCGAGTGCGCCGAGGTGCTGTTCTTCGGCCAGGACAGCGAGTACCCGATGCCGGCCTACGCCGACACGATCTGGTCCCTGCGCGCCGGCGACCCGGAGGTGATGGCCCACCCCGAGGCCGCCGAGCTGCTCTTCTGGGTCGACCTCCTGCCGGGTGAGTCGCGCGAGGCGGTGCTCGAGCGCTTCGAGCGCTTCCTACGGTCCTATACCGCCACCGATCCCTACCTGGCAGTGAACCCGGTCGAACTGAGCCGCGAGACGATGCGGCCGTTCATCGGCAACGCGATCGACCCCGACCACCCGATCGTCGCCTGCCTCGCCGCCGCCGCCCGCGAGACTGGCGCCGCCGGCCGCCTGGTCGGCATGCCTGGTGCCTGCGACGCGATGATCTTCAACCTCTACAGCGACACCCCGGCGGTCGTCTTCGGGCCCGGCGACCTGGCGCTCGCCCACGCCCCCGACGAGCACCTGCCGGTCGACGAATTGCTGCGGGCGGTCGAGATCATCGGCATGACGATCGCCGAGTTCTGCGGCGCGTTTCGTTAGGAGTGACCGCGACAAGAGGCCGACGTCTGCGTGCCTCACCTGCGGTACTGGCGGCGGCGGTGGGGACCCAGTCGCTGTACACCACTCTTCGACGAGCATTGACTGGCGCGAACTGTTTGCGACACACTCCCGCGGCAGGATCCGCCCGGCGGTTAGCGAATCTTGTTTGTGCAATGGCGGGCGACAGAGAGCATGGGCGTCAAGGAAAGACAACCGCTCGGCGCTGGCCACATGGCGCTCGCACGACGGCTTCGTGGGCGCCAGGGTGAGATAGAGCGAGCTCTCTCTCACACATGCCGAAAGAAAAATTCCCCCGCAGTTCAAGATCTCAAGTACTGCACCGAAGTTAATGCAGCCCTGGCCGCGGTCACTGAGTTCAACTTCGACTGCATCGAAAGTGGGGATGACGCGGCTACCCCCATCCCATCTGCGGCCGTCGTCCAAGCGCGAAGAGCGGCCCGGGACGGGATTGCCCTGGACACCTTTCTGGTTGAGGTGATCGCGGCTCAGACCCTGTTGAATGAGTTCATCCTCCAAGAGGCGGGGGGTATGTCCGGCGAAAACCTGAGCAGCGTACAGGCGCTGCAGGGCTCCATACTTTTACGCTTCGCGACTGAGCTGGCAGCGGAGTACAGACTGGAGGAGGTCCGTCTGGACGAATTGTCGTCGCGGCGCCTCAACGCCTTGGTCGAACGCCTTCTCACGGGGGCCCCGGCCCCGGATCGGGAGGTGGGTTACAACCTGGAGAGGTGGCACCTCGGCCTCGTCGTCAGCGGTGGCCGGGCGATGGAGGCGGCGCGGGTGTTGGCCGAGTCCCTCGGAACCGCACTGCTCGCTGCGCCCCGGGAGGAGGGAATGGTCTGGGCGTGGTTGGGCAGCAGTCGGAAGGTTGCGCCGCGCTCGGTGCAGGACGCCTTGACGGGCAGGCCGCGCATCGATGCCAAGGTGGCAGTGGGGGAGCCGGGCAGGGAAATCGAGGGCTGGCGCTCGACGCACTTCGAGGCCAAGGCCGCCTTTGGCGTCGCGATCCACACGCCGGTCAGCGTCACCTGCTTCTCCGACGTTGCCCTGGAGGCGATCGCCCTGCAGATGCCGGACCTGATGCGTTCGCTCCAAGCCGCCTACCTAGCTCCGCTGGCCGGGAGCAAACGAAGGGGAGTCACCTTGAGGCAAACGTTACGTGCTTACTTCGAGGCGGGACGCAACGCCTCTTCGGCAGCCGTTTCTCTGCGGGTCAGCCGCAGGACGGTGGAAAACCGACTGCGCCTGATCGAGCAGAAGTTAGGACGACCGCTTCCCGCGTGTGGCGCCGAGTTGGAATTGGCACTGAGGCTCGAAGAGCTGACTTCCAACGGCAGCTAGCACCCCGTGGAGTAGGGATTACAACTCGCGATTCGCGAAGTCCGGGGACTCTGACTTCGCAGATTGACATTCCACTCCGGCTTGCTCAGGTGGTACCTATTGATCAATCAGGTAAACCATCGACATTTGAAGGACGATGGCAAGCGCGACTCTCAAACCTAACCCCGGTATCTCAGCGTCCCGCGGCACCCAGCCGGCTGTTGCTTGGGTCCCAAGGCGGGATCTCGCGCGCCGCGAGTGGCTCGTGGTCGGAAAGCGCTTAGGTGGGATTAGCCGCTGCAACCAGTGGTGGTTGGGCGATTGGGTTCGCTACGGTGCAGACAGGTGGGGTGAAAAGTACACCCAGGCAGCCAAGATCACGGGGTATGACCCCAGGAGCTTGGCGAACATGGCATCGATTGCCACCGCCTTCGAAACGTCACGACGTCGTGACGATTTGACCTGGAGTCACCATGTGGCCGTCGCCGCTTTGCCGGAGGCGGAGCAGGAAGCATGGCTCGATCGTGCCGCCTCGGAGGGTTTCTCGGTGGCCGATCTGAGAACCGAGCTCCGCGCGGCTCTCAAGGAGGGGAGGAACGCGCCCGCGGTAGATGCCGAGCTTGTGGAGGACGAGCCGGCGGTGTTGCATGAGGAGGCCGGGTCGCAGGAGCACGACCCGGTGGTCAGCTGCCCGAGGTGCGGGTACCGGCTCGCCCATCGGGACCTGGCGTAGGCACGTCCCCCGATGCGGATCTCCGTCAGAAGGCCCCGCCTCATCCTGATCCTGGTGGCCTCGGTGGCCATTCTGGCCGGGTTTGCCGGTCGTGACGCTTCCGAGCATCTGTCGAACAGCGAAAGCGATTTCGGCAGCTGGGACTCCGAGAGCTACCAAACCGCGGGCGAACTCGATGCGGTCAAGCCGAAGGGGTGGCGGGGGGATCCGAACATCGCGCTCCTCGTCGATGGCGAGGCGGCGGCGTTTCGCCTCCACACGAGGCTCCAGGGCTTGCCGCAGGTCGAGGCGACCGTGCCGAAACTCTTCGCGTCGCGCGACGAAGACCTGTTCGCGGTTCTCGGCTGGCTGCGGACGGATCTCGCCGAAGGTCCCGCGGCGTTCGCGGTCGCCCAGGCGCTGGAACGCCCCGGAGTCAAGGTCGGTGGGAGGGGGCTGCTCGCCCACGAGGTCACCGAGCAGGCCAAGAGCGATCTGCGAAGGGCCGAGCTGATCGCGTTCCCGCTCCTGTTGATGGCCGGCCTCTGGGTGTTTCGCAGCATCATCGCGGCGCTCCTGCCGATGCTGGTCGGGGGCCTGACGCTGCTGATCGTCACCGGCTGCATCCGAGCTCTGGCGGAGGTCATGGCGCTCTCGCTCTTCGCACTCAACCTCGCCCTGGCGATGGCGCTCGGACTGGTGGTGGATTACGGCCTGCTGATCGTTTCTCGCTTCCGCGAGGAGCTGGCGGCAGGCCGCTCCCCGCATGAGGCCGCCGGTGTGACGCTGGCGACGGCCGGCAGGACGGTGGCGATCAGCTGCCTGGCGATCAGCGCCGCCGCCTCCTCCCTGCTTGTGTTCCCGATCTCCTTCGTGCGGTCGGCCGCGATCACCGGCATCCTCGTCGCCCTCGTCGCCGGGGCGATCAGCCTGCTCGCTCTCCCGGCGCTTCTGACGCTGCTCGGCGAGCGGGTCAATGCCCTGACGCCCGCCGCCTGGCAGCGGAGCCTCGACCGAACCGCACGCCCACGTTCGGCCGGGTTCTGGTATCGGACCGGGCGGTTCGTGATGCGCAGGGCGGTTCCGGTGGCCGTTCTCTCGTCCCTGTTGCTGGTCTTGCTCGCGCTGCCGGCGCTGGGAATGCGGTTCACCGGCTTTGACACCACTTCGCTGCCGCCCGCCTCGAGCGCGAGGGCGTTCGCCGAGGAGGCGAGGGAAAACTTCCCGCATCCGGGCCTGGGTGAAATCGGTCTCGCGATACATGGGAACCTGGCAACCGCTAAGCGCGTCTCGAAACGGGTGGAGCACCTCACGGCGCGAACCGGGTTCGCCATCCCCTCGCCGACCGGGTTCGAACACTCTCCCCGGTTGTGGCAGCTCGACCTGAACCCGACCCACGCGGTCCTCTCTCGGAAGACGAAGGGCTTCGTCGAACGGCTTCGCGCCATGGACGCGCCGATGACGGTTACCGGCGACACCGCCTTCTACATCGATGCGGCCCGGTCGTTGGAGCGAAGGCTGCCTTACGCGGCTGCCATTCTCGTGTTGGTAACGCTTTTCTTCTTCGGAATCGCGACTCGATCCCTGGTGCTCCCGCTCAAGGCGGTGGCGATGAACATCCTCTCCCTGGGCGCCACCTGCGGCATCCTCGTCCTGATCTTCCAGGGCGGCCGCCTCCAGGAGGCGCTCAACTACGACTCCCAGAACGCGCTGGTGCTTGCGCTGCCGATCGTCGTCAGCGTGGGCGCATTCGGGCTGCTCACCGATTACGGCCTCTTCCTGCTGATGAGGATCAAAGAGGCACGGGACGAGGGGCGGCCGGACCCGGAGGCCATCGCGCTGGGGCTGGAGCGGACCGGCCGGATCATCACCGCGGCCGCGCTCCTGTTCTGCCTCGCCGTGGGACCTTTTGCCACCTCGGAAGTGCTGCTGATCAAAGAGGGCGTGATGGGGGTCGCGACGGCGGTCCTGCTCGACGCCTTCGTGGTCAGGCCGCTGCTCGTCCCGAGCCTGATGGCGATCCTGGGGAAGTGGAATTGGTGGCCCCGGAAGATTCCCCTTCGCCCGCGGGGCGCCGATCCCGTCGCCCGACTTATGCCTCCGTGAGCTCGAGAGGTAAAACGAACCCATGGTGGCTCGAGCGACAGAAAGCAATCCCACGGGTCTCAAGCTCGAGCACCTGGGGGTTTGCGTCGCCGTCTTGGTGGCATCGGGCTTCCTCTTGACCTCGATTGCATCGGCTGCGAATTTCGCATCTTCCAGCGATCCCGCAACCTTCACTGGAGAAGGAGTCGAGGGGACGTGGGAATTCAACAGCGAAGCAGGTTCGAGCGAGTGCGACGCCAGCTCCTCCGCGACGCTGAGCGAAGCATCGAACACATTGACAATCAACAGGATCAATCTCAGTGGGTGCACCACCGCCGGGAGCTTCGGCTCCAAAGCCACCACGATGAAGATGGAAGGGTGTTACACACTGATTCAGATCAGGCAGGGATCCAAGCGCACCTATAGGGGTGAGGCCGATCTCGTGTGCCCGGCCGGAGCCTCCATCCGCGGCTACGACAACGAAAGGACCTGCGTGATCAGCATTCCCGCCCAGACGGGGATCGTGACGCTGGAATACACCAAGAGCGCAACCGGCGGTTACGAAACGCAGGTGACTACCTCGAACATCACCTATGACCTCATCCAGGACACCCCCTTCTGTCCCCTTGAGGCGACCAGTACCAAGACCGATTGAGTCGCTCTTGCCGCCGGGAGTCTCCGTGGCGGCGACCCGGTCCGAGATCGAGGCGCCGCTCTTCCGTGGGGAGGCGCTTGCGCTCCGCTCGGCGGTGGAGAGCCGCCGCCGCGAGTTCATCACCGGCAGGGCGTGCGCGCGCGAGGCGCTGGGGGGCCTGGGATTGCCGGCAACGGCTGTTCTCGTCGATGCGTTCGGCGCACCGCGCTGGCCGGTCGGGGTCGTCGGGAGCATCACGCACTGCACGGGCTACAGGGCGGCAGCGGTGGGGAGGGCGACCGACTTCGCCGCGATCGGGATCGACGCCGAGCCGAACCTGCGGCTTCCGGCGGGGGTGCTGGGGGCGATCGCCCTGCCGGTCGAGCGGGAACGGGTGGGCCGGCTCCTGCACGAGGCGCCCGGCCCCTGCTGGGATCGCCTGCTATTCAGCGCGAAGGAGGCGGTCTTCAAGGCGTGGTACCCGATGACGGGGGCGAAGCCGGACTTCCACCACGCCGAGGTCACGTTCGAGTTGGAGAGCGGACGGTTCCGGGTGCGATTGCGCGGCCCCCACCGCTCCCCGCGAGGAAACCCATCCCGGTTAGTCGGGCGCTGGGCCGTCGCGGCGGGCATTCTCGCCACGGCGATCGCCCTGTCACGGCCATGCCGCGGCACCTCATAACCGCCGTTCCCCCGTGCGCTTCCGGGGTCGAGCACCTGGGGAGCCTGGCCGGCTCGATGCTGCCGGCGGACGTTTACGCCCGTTTCCTCCGCGCCCGCGGCGAACAGGTGCTCTTCGTCTGCGCGACCGACGAGCACGGAGCTTCCAGCGAACTGGCGGCCCACGAAGCCGGCTTGGACGTGAGCGAGTACTGCCGCCGGCGGCACGAGAGACGGGTACGGCTCGCCGGGGACCTCGGTCTGTCCTTCGACGTGTTCGGCAGGAGCTCGGCGGCGCAGGCCAGGGAACAGACGCAGTACTTCGCGCAGCGGCTCGACGAAGAAGGCTTCCTCGAACCTCGTTCCACGCGGCAGGTTTTCTCCCGAGGAGACGGCCGGTTTCTCCCCGACCGCTGCATCGTCGGCACCTGCCCCCATTGCGGCAGCGAGGCCGCGCGCGGCGACCAGTGCGACGGCTGCGGGCGGGTTCTCAAGCCCACCGAGCTGATCCATGCCCGCTCGGCGATTTCGGGCAGCCGGGACCTCGAGCTGAGGGACAGTCGTCACCTGTTCCTCCTGCAGTCGAAGCTGGTGGGTGAGCTGCGCGCGTGGTTGAGCGAGAAATCCGACTGGCCAGCGCTGGTTCGCACCGTCGGCCTCGAACGTCTCGACGAGGGGTTGGAGGATCGCAGCATCACCCAGGACCTGGCGTGGGGAGCTCCGGTCGGGAGGCAGGGGTTCGATGGGAAGGTGTACTCCGCCTGGTTCGACGCGCCGATCGCCTATATAGGGGCGACTCGAGAATGGGCCGCGGCGGGCAGCGACCCGGACGCGTGGCGGCAGTGGTGGCGAGCCTCCGATGACGTCCGCTACGTCCAGTTCATCACCGGGGGCGACGTCCCGTTCCACACGGTGTGCTTCCCCTGCATGGTCATCGGCTCTGGAGACCGGTGGAAGCTCGTCGATGACCTCAAGGCCTTCCACCAGCTTGCCTACGACGGTGGCGATCGCGCCGGCAACGGGAACATCGGCGTCTGCATGGACGAGGCACTGAAGCTGCTTCCGGCAGACCACTGGCGCTATTACCTGATGGCCAACGCGCCCGAAGTCGAGGATGCCTCCTTCTCGTGGGAGGCCTTCGCGGTCGCCGTCAACGAGGACCTCGCCGGCACCTTCGGAGATTTCGTCCGCCGCTCGCTCGCCCTCGCCGCTCTGCACTTCGGCGGCAGGGTCCCCGCCGGGGGAGAGCCGGGACCGCCTGAGCTGGAGCTGCTGAAGGACCTGGATCGCCTGCTGGACGCGTACGAGAACCGGATGGTCGCGCGGGAGTTCCGCTCCGCGGTCGGCGAGTTGCGCGCGATCTGGCGTTGCGGCAGCGCCTATCTCGACCGCAAGCAGCCATGGATGTCGATCGGGGGGGCAGACCGTGGCGATGCCGAATTGACGCTGCGCTTCTGCGTCAACCTCGCCTGTCTGTTCGCCCGGCTCAGCGCCCCCCTGATGCCGTTCGCCGCGGGCCGGCTCCTCGATGCGCTCGCCGCACCGGGCTCCTGCCGCGGGTGGCCGTCCGCATTCAGGGGCGACGAGCTGCCGCCCACCCACCCCTTCACCGTCCCGCCCTCCCTCTTCCGCAGGGTCGCCGAGGGGGACGTCGAGCGGTGGCGGGCGCGGTTCGGGTCCGGGGGCTGAGCGCGGGCCGCCTCGACCGCGGCATTTGGCTCCGGCCGGGGACGGCGTCTTCAATGCACGTCGTTCATCTCGACCAAGGAGCAAGCGATGGCGACCGACCAGTTGAGCCCTACCCGCGAGAAGCTCGCTGCGGCCCTTCGGGAGTCCGCGAAGACGGCCGAGCGTCTGCGGCGGGAAAACGAGCGCCTGCTCTCCGAGGCGAACGAGCCGATCGCGATCGTGGGCATGGGC
>DASSVR010000040.1:0-13340 GCA_035705945.1 Solirubrobacterales bacterium | reverse complement strand
GACGCGCTGCAGGAGAAGTTCGACGTCGCGCGGCTGCCCTACTCGCTGAAGGTCCTTTTGGAGAACGCGCTGCGGCTCGAGGACGGCGTCTCCTCGAGCGCGAAGACGATCGAGGCGATCGCGAGCTGGGACGCCGCGGCCGAGCCCAGCGTCGAGATCCCCTTCCAGCCCGCCCGGGTGCTGATGCAGGACTTCACCGGCGTCCCGGCGGTCGTCGACCTGGCCGCGATGCGCGACGCGATGGAGGAGATCGGTGGCGACCCGGCGGCGATCAACCCGCTCGTCGACGTCGACCTCGTGATCGACCACTCGGTCCAGGTCGACGCCTTCGGCAACGAGCGCGCCTTCGCCGTCAACGCCGAGCACGACTTCGAGCGCAACCGCGAGCGCTACTCGTTCCTCAAGTGGGGGCAGCAGTCCTTCGACAACTTCCGCGTCGTCCCGCCGGCGACGGGCATCTGCCACCAAGTAAACCTCGAGTACCTGGCCCAGGTTGTCTACAGCCGCGAGAACGGGGGCGTCTTCCAGGCCTACCCCGACACCCTCGTCGGCACCGACTCGCACACGACGATGGTCAACGGCCTCGGCGTGCTCGGCTGGGGCGTCGGCGGGATCGAGGCCGAGGCGGCGATGCTGGGGCAGCCGATCTCGATGCTGCTGCCGCAGGTGGTCGGCTTCAAGCTCTCGGGCGAGCTGCCGGAGGGGGCGACGGCAACCGACCTCGTCCTCACCGCGACCGAGATGCTGCGCGAGCGGGGCGTCGTCTCCAAGTTCGTTGAGTTCTTCGGGCCGGGCCTGCCGACGCTCGGGCTCGCCGATCGCGCCACGCTCGGCAACATGTCGCCGGAGTTCGGCTCGACCTGCGCGATCTTCCCGGTCGACGCCGAGACCCTGCGCTACCTCGACCTCACCGGTCGCACGACCGAGACGATCGAGCTGGTCGACGCCTACGCGCGCGAGCAGGGGATGTTCCATCACGAGTCCAGCCCGGACCCGGTCTTCTCCGACCTCCTCGAACTCGACCTCGGCGACGTCGAACCGAGTCTTGCCGGCCCGAAACGACCCCAGGACCGGGTACCGCTGGCGCAGGCGAAGAAGTCCTTCCTCGAGGCGATGTGTGAGTTCGACCCCGACGCCGCCGAGCAGATGACGGACGGCCGTGACGAGGCGATGGAAGAGTCGTTCCCCGCCTCCGACCCGCCCGCCGAGGACCACGACACCGAGGCCGGCAGGCCGCGTCCGGCGGTGACGGGGGCGACGGCTACGGTGCCGAAGAGGACGAGCGACGCGATCGAGGTGACGCTGGAGGACGGCACCTCCTTCGAGCTCGACCACGGCCGGGTCGTGATCGCCGCGATCACCAGCTGCACCAACACCTCGAACCCCAGCGTGATGGTCGGCGCCGGCCTGCTCGCCCGCAACGCGGTCGAACGAGGGCTGACGCGCAAGCCCTGGGTGAAGACGTCGCTGGCGCCGGGCTCGACCGTCGTCACCGACTACCTCGAGCGCGCCGGCCTGACCGAGTACCTAGACGCCCTCCAGTTCAATCTCGTCGGCTATGGCTGCACCACCTGCATCGGCAATTCCGGGCCGCTGGCGCCGGAGATTTCGGCCGCGGTCGCCGAGAAGGACCTCGCCGTCTGCTCGGTTCTGTCCGGCAACCGCAACTTCGAGGGCCGGATCAACCAGGACGTAAAGGCCAACTACCTGGCGAGCCCTCCTCTCGTGGTCGCCTACGCGCTGGCCGGCCGCATGGACATCGATCTCGGCAACGAGCCGCTCGGCGAGGGCTCGGACGGCGAGCCCGTCTATCTGCGCGACCTCTGGCCGAGCGCTGAGGAGGTGAAGCAGCTGGTCGGCGCCTCGGTGGAGTCCGAGATGTTCGAGCGCAATTACGCCGGGGTCTTCTCCGGCGATGAGATGTGGAACGCCGTCGAAGTCCCGGCTGGAGATCGCTACACCTGGCCGGAGTCGACCTATGTGCGCCGGCCGAGCTTCTTCGAAGCGATGCCGGCCGAGGCGCCCGGGGTCGAGCCGATCAGCGGCGCCCGCGTCCTCGCCAAGCTCGGCGACTCGATCACGACCGACCACATCTCGCCCGCCGGGGCGATCAAACGCGACAGCCCCGCCGGCCGCTGGCTGATCGACCAGGGCGTCGAGCCGGCGGAATTCAACTCCTACGGGTCGCGGCGCGGCAACCACGAGGTGATGATCCGCGGCACCTTCGCCAATATCCGCCTCCGTAACCAGCTGGTCGATCGCACCGGCGGCCATACGCGGCACTTTCCCGACGGCGAGGAGACCACCATCTACGACGCGGCGATGGCCTATGCCTCCGAAGGAGTGCCATTGGTTGTCCTGGCGGGCAAGGAGTACGGCTCCGGCTCATCGCGGGACTGGGCCGCGAAGGGGACGAAGCTGCTCGGGGTCCGCGCTGTGATCGCGGAGAGCTTCGAGCGCATCCACCGCTCCAACCTGATCGGGATGGGGGTCCTGCCGCTGCAGTTCGCCCCTGGCGAGAACGTCACGTCGCTCGGGTTGACCGGGGCGGAGACGTTCGACGTCGGGGATCTGGCTGCGGGCCGGGCGAAGAAGGTGAGTGTCACCGCCCGCGCCGAGGACGGGAGCGAGAAGCGGTTCGAGGCGACGGTCAGGCTGGACACCCCGAATGAGATCACCTACTTCCTCAACGGGGGGATCCTCCAGACCGTGCTGCGCAAATTGAACGGATAGGCGCAGCGGGGCCGCGGGAGGCAGGGGGGTCCGCGCGACCCTCACTGCACCTGCGCGTCGGTAGCCAGGGAGGGATGCCGACGCGGCCGTTCCCCTGGCGGGACTGCCCTGAGGGAACAGTCAGGGTTTAGCTATAGCGTCTAGACACCACTCGGTCAAGCTGAATCGAGCGCTTTAGCCGCCTTCGGGCGCGCTTTCTGCCGCACTTCCCTGGGAACTTCGATGTTCCCCAATTCCCCAGCCCTTGCGCTCGATCAGCTCGATTCCGATCACACTGCCGACCGGGCCTGCCGGAGTGAGGGTGGCGGCGAGAAGCGTGTAGGGAGTCTCCTTCCTGATGCAGGCGAGCCAAATCAGCAGGCAGAGGGCGATGAACCCGAGCCCGTGGGCCCAGCCGAAGACCATCGTCTCGGTCTCGAAGCCGGGCAGGAGCCAGAAGATCATCAGCCCGGTAAACACGGCGAGCTCCAACCACGACAGCCGCTTTACCCAGACGAATAATGCACCCGGGACGGGCTTTTCGAACGGTTTGCGTGCCACCGGGTTCAGTTACCGGGGGTGAGGGCGGTAAGAGCGATGCGCTCCTGCTCGCGCGCGTGGGCTCCGGAGTAACCCTCGCCGGGGCTGGCCCGACCCTGACGGCCGATGTAGGTAAGGGCAACCCCCTCGGGGAGGATGTCGGGCATCCGGCGGGACATCACCTTCCAAGCACCCATGTTCCGTGGCTCCTCCTGGACCCAGGCGATCTCCTCCAGGTTCGGGTAGCCGGCGATCACCCGCTCGAGCTGTTCCTTGGCGAACGGGTACAGAACCTCGACTCGGGCGATCGCGACATTCTCCGCGGCCTCGCGCCGGTCGCTGTCATCCATATCGAAGTAGACCTTGCCGGTGCAGAGGACCAGCCGTTCGACTTTCTCGCGCCGTCCGTCGGCGGTGGGGTCATCGAGGATGAAATGCAGTTCTCCCTCGGCCAGTTCCTCGAGCCTGGTGGAGGCGCGCTCGAGTCGCAGCAGGCCCTTCGGGGTGAAGACGATCAGCGGCCGCGGCTTCTTGATCAGCGCCTGGCGCCGCAACAGGTGGAAGTACTGCGCCGCCGTGGTCGGGTAAGCGATGCGGATGTTCCCCTCGGCGCCGAGGGCGAGGAAGCGCTCGATGCGGGCGCTGGAGTGCTCGGGGCCGGAGCCCTCGTAACCGTGCGGGAGCAACATCGTCAGGCGGCTCGTCTGCCCCCACTTCGACTCGCCGGAGACGATGAAGCTGTCGATGATCACCTGGGCGGCGTTGGCGAAGTCACCGAACTGTGCCTCCCAGAGCACGAGCGCGTTCGGGCTCGCCGCCGAGTAGCCGTACTCGAAGCCAAGGCAGGCGATCTCCGAGAGCGGGCTGTTGTGGAGCTCGAAGGGGGCCGAGGCGTCCCCCAGGTGCTGCATCGGCGTGTACTTCAGCCCGGTGTTCTCGTCGTGAAGGACGAGGTGGCGGTGGGAGAAGGTGCCGCGCTCGGTGTCCTGGCCGGTGAGGCGGATGTGGACGCCTTCGGTCAGCAGCGAGCCGAAGGCGAGTGCCTCGGCCTGGCCGAAGTCGATCCCGCCCTGCTCCAGCGCCTCGGTTCGCCGTGCCAGCGGGCGGCGCAGCTTGCGGTGGACGTTGAATCCCTCCGGCGTCTTCAGCAGCTCCTCGTTGATCGCCCGCAGCTTCCCGGCCTCGACCGCGGTGTGGACCGGCGGGCTGGCGGTGCGGTCGAGCAGTTCGCCGGTGCTGGTGGTGGCGCCGGTGACGGTCGGGTCCTCGTACTCGCCCGCCTCCATCTTCTCGCGCAGCCCCTTCAGCGCCCCCGACATCTCCGCGTGCCGCTCGTCGGAGACCTTGCCGACCTCCTCGGCCGAGACCGCGCCTTCCTCGATCAGCTTCTCGGCGTAGATCTCGGAGACCGGCGGGTGCGATTTGATCTTCGTCGCCATCGTCGGCTGGGTGTAGGCGGGCTCGTCGGTCTCGTTGTGGCCGAAGCGGCGGTAGCCGATCACGTCGATGACGATGTCGCGGCACCAGCGCTCGCGGTAGGCCATCGCCAGCCGAACCGCGCCGATGCATGCCTCGACGTCGTCGGCATTGACGTGGATGATCGGCACGTTGAATCCCTTCGCCATGTCGGCGGCGTAGGGGGTCGAGCGCGCCTCGTCGGGGTCGGTGGTGAAGCCGACCTGGTTGTTCTGGATCAGGTGGATCGTGCCGCCGGTCGTGTAGCCCTTAAGCGATTGCAGGTTGAGCGTCTCGGCGACGACTCCCTGCGCCGGGAAGGCGGCGTCGCCGTGCAGCAGGACCGGCACCGCCCGGTTCGGGTCGTGGGTAAGTTCCGGCCCGTCGAAGTCGGACTGCAGGAAGCGGGTGCCGCCGGTGACGACCGGGTCGACGAACTCGAGGTGGCTCGGGTTCGGGTAGAGGCGGACCGAGATCTTCTCGCCCTCGGCGGTCTCGTAAACGCCGCGGTGGCCGTAGTGGTACTTGACGTCGCCGGTGCCGCCGTGCGGGATCCCGGCGACCGCCTTCACCGCCTCGATTCGCTTCGCGCCCTCGAACTCGGCGAGGATCGACTCGACCGGGCGGCCGAGGTTGTGGGCGAGGACGCTGAGGCGGCCGCGGTGGGCCATCCCGAAGACGACCTCCTCGGCGCCGGCGCGGTGGGAGAGGGTGACCGCCTCGTCGAGCATCGGCACGATGACGTCGAGGCCCTCAATCGAGAACATCTTCTGCCCCAAGTAGGCCTTCTCGAGAAAGCGCTCGAACTGGAAGACGTCGATCAGCCGGTTCAGCAGGCGGCGTTTCTCCTCATCGGTGAGGGGCTGCCGATGGGCCCCCGTCTCGATCATCTCCCGCAGCCAGATCCGCTGCTGGTGCGAGGAGAGGTGCTCGACCTGGTAGCCGATCGTGCCGCAGTAGGCGTCGCGCATCCGCGGCAACGCCTCCAGCAGCGTTTCGCCCGGGACCCCGATGCGCAGGATCGAGGCGGGGATCCGCGCCATCAACTCCGGAGTGAGGTTGACGTTCTCCGGCTGCAGCGCCGGATCGCCCTTCGGCTCGGAGCCGAGCGGGTCGAGCCCGGCGGCGAGGTGGCCGTGGGTGCGGTAGGCCTTCAGCAGCGAGGTCGCCGCCTGCACCCCCTGCAGCAGCTCTTCGTCGATCTCGCCCGGGACGCTGGCCGGTTCGGCGCTGGGTGGGGCGGCGCTCAGCGGCGGAGCCGAGGCGGAGGCGGGATGGGCCGTGCTGACGATCGAGGCTTCGAAGTCGAGGTCGGCGGCGACCGACTCGTAGAAGCCGTCCTCGCCCTGCAGCAGTTCCTCGACCCGGCGCAGGAAGGCGCCCGACTCGGCGCCTTGGATGACGCGGTGGTCGTAGGTCGAGGTCAGCGTCATCACCTTCGAGACGCCGAGCTGCTTCAGCCGTTCCGGCGAGGCGTGCTTCCACTCGGGCGGGAAGGCGATCGCGCCGGTGGCGATGATCGCGCTCTGGCCGCTCAGCAGCCGGGGCACGGAGGCCATCGTGCCGATCCCTCCGGGGTTGGTGAGGCTGATGTTGGTGCCCTGGAAGTCGTCGGCGGAGAGCTTGTTCTCGCGCGTCTTCGCGATCAGGTCTTCGTAGTGGGAGTGGAAGCCCGCGAAGTCGAGCTCGCCCGCGTTCTTGATCGCGGGCACCATCAGGCTGTGGGAGCCGTCCTTTTTCTCGACGTCGACGGCGATCCCGAGGTTGATCGGGTTGCCGTCGATCGCGAACGGCTTCCCCTCCCTCTCCTCGTAAACCCGCACCATCACCGGGAACTCCTTCGCCGCCTGCACGATCGCCCAGGCGACGAGGTGGGTGAAGGAGACCTTCAGCCCCCGCTCCTTCAGCACCGAGTTGATCGCCCTTCGTTTCGCGTCCAGTACGTCGACCGCGATCGTCCGGAACGAGGTGGCCGTGGGCACCGCCTTGCTCGCGTCCATCGCCGAAGCGAGCATCGCCGCCGCCCCGCGCAATTGCTTGGCCTCCCCAGCGGCCGGCGCGGCAGCGGCTCCGTTCCCCCCGCCATTCGCCGCCGCGATCACGTCCTCCTTGGTGACCTTCGACCCGGGGCCACTACCCCGAACCGAAGCAAGGTCGACGCCGTTAGCTTCCGCAACCCTCCGCGCCACGGGCGTTGCCTTCACATCGGCCGCCCCGTTCCCGGAATCAGAACCTCCGTTGGTCCCGGTGCCGCTGGACTCAGCGGCCTCTCCCGCGGGTGGCGTCGTAGGGGGGACCCCCGCCTGCTCTGCAGGTGGGGGTGGGTCCCCTGCGGCGACAGGACCCGCGGGCTTGGCGTCCCGTCCCTCGCCCCCAGAACCACCGCCAGCTTCCATTTCGGCAAGCGGAGCCCCGACAGGAACCTCGTCGTCCACCTGCACCAGGATTTTCGTAATCACCCCGTCGGCCGGCGCCGGGACCTCGGCGTCCACCTTGTCCGTCGAGACCTCGACGACGGTGTCGCCCTCGCTGACCGTGTCGCCCTCGGCGACGTGCCACTCGAGAACGATGCCCGCGGTCACCGACTCGCCCATCTCGGGCATAGCGATCTGCACCGTGGCCGTTTCTGGCATCTCCGGTCGCAGTCTAGGCAATGAAGTTTACGAGCATGTGAATGGAGATACCCTGGTACCCAATGACCTATTTCGTCACGGGGGCCACCGGGTTCATCGGCCGCAACCTGGTCCAGAAACTGCTGCAGCGGGAGGGGACGATCTATGCCCTCGTCCGGGCGGGATCGCGGGGCAGGCTCGAGGAGCTGCGCACCGCTTTCGGCGCCGACGGGGCCCGCATCGTGCCGGTCACCGGGGACCTCACCCAGGCCGGGCTCGCCGTCTCCGAGGAGGACCTGCTGACGATGCGGGGGGAGATCGACCACTTCTTCCACCTGGCGGCGATCTACGACCTCACCGCGGACGCGCAGACGCAGGAGGTCGCCAACGTCGAGGGAACGCGCCACGCGATCGAGCTCGCGGGGGCGCTCGAGGCCGGCTGCTTCCACCACGTCAGCTCGATCGCCGCCGCCGGCCTCTATCGCGGCATCTGGACCGAGGAAATGTTCGACGAGGCCGAAAGGCTCGACACCAACCCCTACTTCCGGACCAAGCACGAGTCCGAGCGGCTGGTCCGCGACGAGTGCCAGCGGCCCTGGCGGGTCTACCGGCCCGGGATCGTCGTCGGCGACTCGCGCACCGGCGAGATCGACAAGATCGACGGTCCCTACTTCATGTTCAAGAGCCTGCAGCGGCTGCGGCGGGTGCTGCCGGCGTGGCTGCCGACGATCGGAATCGAAGGTGGTGAGATCAACATCGTCCCGGTCGACTACGTCGCCGCGGCGATCGACCACATCGCCCATAAGCCGCGGCTGAACGGGCGCGCCTTCCATCTCACTGACCCCAACCCGCACACCGCGGGAGAGGTGATGAACATCTTCGCCCGCGCCGCCGACGCGCCGCAGATGACGGTTCGCCTCGACAGCGACGTGACCGAGCCGGCGACCAGCGCGGTGCGGAGTGTGTTGAACCTCCTCCCGCCGGCGAAGCGGGCCGCGAAGGTGGCGCTGAAGCAGCTCGACCTGCCGCCTGAGGTGCTTGCCTACGTCGACTATCCGACCAAGTTCGACTCGACCCAGGCGCGGAAAGCGCTGAAAGACTCGGGAATCGAGGTGCCGCCGCTGGAGAGCTATGCGTCGCGGGTCTGGGACTACTGGGAGCGCAACCTCGACCCGGACCTCTTCCGCGACCGCTCGCTCTCGGCGGCGGTGCGGGGCAAGGTCGTCCTCATCACCGGCGCCTCCTCGGGGATCGGCAAAGCGACCGCGGTCAAGGTCGCCGACGCCGGCGCGACCGTGCTCCTCGTCGCTCGCTCGCTCGACAAGCTGGAAGAAACCAAGGACGAGATCGTCGCCGCCGGTGGCACCGCCCACATCCACCAGTGCGACCTCTCCGACATCGAGGACATCGAGCGGATGGCCGAGGAGGTGCTGGCCTACCACGGCCACGTCGACGTCCTCGTCAACAACGCGGGTCGCTCGATCCGCCGCTCGATTGCCCTCTCCTACGATCGCTACCACGACTTCGAGCGCACGATCCGTCTCAACTACCTGGGGTCGGTGCGGCTGATCCTGGCGCTGCTGCCGACGATGCGCGCCCGCAAGCAGGGTCACATCATCAACGTCAGCTCGATCGGCACCCAGACCAACCCACCGCGCTTCTCCGCCTACGTCGCTTCGAAGGCCGCGCTGGACGCCTTCAGCCGGGTGATCGCCTCGGAGGTGGTCGACGACGACGTCCACCTGACGACGATCCACATGCCGCTGGTGCGGACGCCGATGATCGCGCCGACGCGGATGTACGACATGTTCCCGGCGATCACTCCCGAGGAGGCGGCGGAGATGATCGCCAAGGCGATGGTCAACCGGCCGAAGAAGGTGGCGACCCGCCTCGGCAACTTCGGCGAGCTGCTCTACGCGGTGGCGCCGAAAGCAAGCGACTCGATCCTCAACACCGCCTACAAGCTGTTCCCGGATTCGCAGGCGGCGAAGGGCAAAAAAGAGGAGGCGCGGGACAAACCGCCCTCGACCGAGGCGGTTGCGTTTGCGCATCTGATGAAAGGGGTCCACTGGTAAGTGCTCCGGCGGGCGGGTCCTGTCACGAGGGGAGAACCCCCGTGCTCTACAAACTGACTGCGCGCGGGGGTTCTCCCCTCGCGCCACCCGCCCGAGGGGGCGCCCCAGGTGGACTAGCTCCGAATGACTGAGCGGCGGCTCAAGCACTGGGGGTGGGGGTATGAGGATCAGGCTCCTACCGCTAACCAGCTAAGGGAGGCGGCGGAAGGGATTCGTCACCGGTTCGGGTTCGGCGGTGAGGTGGAGCGGCCGGTGCCGCTGGATGAGGTGGAGCTTCGGGCGCCTCGGTTGAGACGGCCCGATGGGTTTGGGGAGTTGTTCTCGGAGGGGCGGTACGAGCGGGTGTCGCATGCGCTGGGCAAGGCCTACCGGGATGTGGTGCGCGGGTTCTACGGGAAGTTCGAGAACCCGCCGGATCTGGTCGCCTTCCCGAAGGACGAGTCGGAGATCGAGGCGGTGCTGAGCTGGGCGGAGGCCGAGGGGGCGGCGGTGATCCCGTTCGGGGGCGGAACCAGCGTCGTCGGCGGGGTGGAGCCTCGGCTGGGGGAGAGGCCGGTCGTCTCGATGGACCTGCGGCGCCTGGACCGGGTGCTCGAGGTCGATCCGGAGTCGCTGGCGGCGCGGATCCAGGCCGGGGCGACGGGGCCGGGCCTGGAGGAGCAGCTGCGCGAGCACGGCCTCACCCTGCGCCACTTCCCGCAGTCCTTCGAGTTCTCGACTCTGGGTGGCTGGATCGCGACCCGGGCCGGCGGCCACTTCGCGACGTTGGAGACCCACATCGACGAGCTTGTCGAGTCGGTGCGGGCGATCACCCCACGGGGGACCTGGAAGAGCCGCCGACTTCCGGGGTCCGGCGCTGGGCCCTCTCCCGACCGGCTGCTGATCGGCTCGGAGGGGATCCTCGGCGTCATCGCTGAGGCCTGGGTACGGGTGCGGCCACGACCGCGATTCAAGGCTTCGGTAGGCGTCGAGTTCGGGGGGTTCGGCGATGCCGCCAACGCCGTCCGCGCGATCGCCCAGTCGAGGCTCTACCCCTCCAACTGCCGCCTCCTCGATGCCGCCGAGGCGGAGGTCACTGGCGCCGGCGATGCCCACCTCCTGCTCCTCGGGTTCGAGTCCGCGCATCACCCCGTGGAGGAATCGATGGATCTGGCGCTCGCGGTCGCTCGCGACCACGGCGGTTCTCCGAAAGACGTCCGGACCTCAGGGCAGGGTGACGACGCGGTCGGCACCTGGCGCGGCGCCTTTCTGCTCGCGCCGTACCTGCGCGACACCTTCGTCGCCTGCGGCGTTCTCTCCGAGACCTTCGAGACCGCGATCACCTGGGACCGCTTCGAGGAGTTCCACGCCTCGGTGATGGACACCGCTCGACGAGCGGTCTCCGCGGTCAGCGGCGTCCCCGCCGACGGCCCCGGCTCCCCCCGCATCAGCTGCCGGCTCACCCACGTCTACCCCGACGGCGCCGCCCCCTACTACACGGTTCTCGCCCCCGCGATCCGCGGCGGCGAGGTCGAGCAGTGGGACGAGATCAAGGCCGCTGTCTCGGAGGCGGTCATCGGCGCCGGAGGCACCATCACCCACCACCACGCCGTTGGCCGCGACCACCGTCCCTGGTACGACCGCCAGCGCCCGGCCCCCTTCGCCGCCGCCCTCCGGGCCGCCAAGGCTGAGCTGGATCCCGCCGGGATGCTGAACCCAGGCGTCCTCATCGACCCCGTATGAAGAGGACGCCGCCGCTCGGCGGTACCCTTTCGCGACCCGCATTCCCGGTTGGGCAGCCGAATCCGGCTGCTCAGTCGCCACCTGACGATGGAAACGATCACCTCCGAACAGCCCACCGTGCCGGTTGAGCCGACGCAACCCGGGCAGGGACCCGCGGTGCCGCGGCGCTCGCCGCTGCGGGCGGCGATCAAGACCGGTCGGCCGAAGGAGTGGATCAAAAACGTCTTCGTGTTCGCCGGGCTGCTCTTCTCCGGTGAATTCACCGAGCCGGACGCGATCGCCGCGGCGCTGATCACCTTCGTCGCCTTCTGCCTGATCTCCAGCGCCGGCTACTTCGTCAACGACCTGATCGACGTCGAGCTCGACCGCAAGCACCCGAAGAAGCGCTTCCGCCCGCTTGCCGCGGGGGAGCTGTCGGAGCGGACGGCGATGGTGATCGCCCCTGTTGTAGCGGCGCTTGCCGTCGCGATCGCCTTTGGCGCCGTCAACTGGGAGGTCGGGCTGATGGTCGTCGGCTACGGGGTCGCCCAGGTCGCCTACAGCCTCGGCCTCAAGCAGATCGTGATCATCGACGTGATGACGTTGGCGGGGCTCTTCATCCTCCGCGTCGCCGCCGGCGCTAGCGCCGTCGACGCCCACGCCTCGGAGTGGCTGATCCTCTGCACCGGCATGCTCGCCGCCTTCCTCGGCTTCACCAAGCGCCGCCAGGAGGCGGTCTCCGAGCTGCACGAAGGCACCGCCACCCGGCCGGTGCTGGAGCACTACTCGCTCCCCTTCCTCGACCAGATGGTCTCCCTGGTCACCACCGGCACCGTGATCAGCTACGCGATCTACACCGTCAACTCGCCGCTGATCGGCAGCCAGATGATGCTCACCATCCCGCCCGTCGTCTACGGGATCTTCCGCTACCTGTACCTGATCTACGACCGCTCCGACGACCGCTCGATGGCCCAGATAGTTGCCGGCGACCGTGGCATTCAGGCCGCCGGCGCCGCCTTCGCGATCATCGCCTTCCTGTTGTTGTACGTCTTCAACTAGATCGCGACCTCAGGCGGTACCGCTTCCATCAGGTAGAAGCGTGCGCGGCCGAGCTCCTCGCCGTTGACCTGGACGACCGCGGCGTGTGGCCCCGCCGTCGCGAAGCTCGCGGTGGCGGCGATCGACATCACCAGGCGTTGCTCCTGGCCCTGGGGTAGCCCCGGTGGTCGGCCGGTCTCGAAGTTGGCGGTCAGGCCCTCGCCGAGCTCGACGCCGTCGGGGTCCTGGATCGTGACGACGAGCTCGTGGGGGTCGTTGGTCTCGTGGTAGGCGATGTCGATCCCGAGGCCGATCGAGAAGGACCACTCGGCGGGCAGCTCGGGGAGGCGGAGGACGTTCCAGCCGCCGCCGGTCAGGTAGAGCTTGCCGTTGACGGCCTCGCTGTAGTCGCAGAGGAGGATGAAGCCGATGTTCACGGCTCCTCGCCCTCGGCGTAGGGGATCACCGGCAGGTCGGAGCGGAGCTCAACCTTGCCGCCCCTGTTGAACTGGAGGTCGATCGTCTCGTTCTTGCGGTAGGTGCCGAACAGACCCAGGTACATCGCCAGCCAGCGTCCCGTGCCCACCTTCTCCTTGACGATCGGGCGGCCGAAGTGGATCTCGCCGGCTTCGATCCGGTAGCTCTCCCGGTTCTGCTCGACGCCGTTGATGAAGACTGTGAACGGGGGTTCGGCACCCGCCGGCAGCTTCACCCGCTCGCCGGCGGCGTAGCTGCCCTTCGGGATCTCCGTCTCGGCTCGGCTCATCGCTCCTCCGCCTCCAGAGTCTCGCGTACCAGGTCGAACGGGGTGTCGTGGTTGGTGGGATCCAGCTCCTCCCGCACCATCCCGCCCGTGAACGGCACGAAGGCTCCGTCGCCGCGCACGTCGACGCCAGCCGTCGCCTTCCTCAGCCACCCGCCGCCGCTCAGCTGCAGCCGCGCATTGACCTGGTCCCCCGGCGCGAAGTCCCGCAGCGAACGCACCGGCCGCACCGGCCCCTCACTCCGAATAGCCAAAGCCTGCTCTCGCATTGCCGCCACCGCCTCAGCAAGGTCGTCGAAGCGCTCGTGGCTGACCTCCGACCCATGCCTCACAGTCAGCTTCCAAGGACGGGACATAAATTCAGCCTATGCAAGGAGGGGTCGGGTGTCCCTCACCAGACACTCAACCGCGAGCCATAGCGAGCGGTGTCTGGAGAGGGACACC
>DASSVR010000039.1:0-6166 GCA_035705945.1 Solirubrobacterales bacterium | reverse complement strand
GGCGCCGACGCGATCGGCTACACGCTCTACGTCGGCTCCCCGCGCCAGGACGAGGACCTCGCCCAGCTGCGCCGCGTGCGCGAGGAATGCGACCGCTTCGGGATGCCGCTGGTGATCTGGTCCTACCCGCGCGGCGAAGCGATCGAGGCCAAGGGCGGCCAGAACTCCTTCTACGCGATCGACTACGCCGCCCGGATGGCAATGGAGATGGGCGCCGACGTGGTCAAGCTCAACATGCCGAAGGTCGACCCCTCGAAGGACAAGGACGCCCCGGCGCCCTATAACGAGATGGAGGTCGACCAGACCGAGGCGATCCGCCAGTGCGTCGAGTCGGCCGGGCGGGCGCTCGTCGTCCTCTCCGGCGGCTCCAAGACCGATGACGAGACGGTGCTGACCAACACCCGCGACGTGATGGCGGCCGGCGGCTCCGGCGTCATCTTCGGGCGCAACGTCTGGCAGCGCGAGTGGAACGACGCGCTGGCGATCATCGAGCAGATCAAGGAGACGCTGCTCAGCAACGTGCGGCGTACGCCGTAAGGGGGGCGAAGGCGCGGGCAGCTCGCCTTGAAGAGAGGTGAGCGCCCGCCGCAACATCGGCAGCTTCCTGCTGCTCCTGCTCGCGGCGGCTGTGCTGCTGCGGCCGTGGGAGGCGTGGGACGGGCTCTGGCGGGGCGAGCCGCCCCGCAGCGCCACGGCCTACGTGACGCGTGTCGTCGACGGCGACACGATCGAGGTGCGGCTGGGCGGGGAGAGTGAGGACGTCCGCTACATCGGCGTCGACACGCCGGAGACGGTCAAGCCTGGGGAGCCGGTGCAGTGCTACGGGCCGGCAGCCTCGCGGTTCAACCACCGCCTTGTGGAGCGGCGGCGGGTGCGTCTGGTCTTCGACGAGGAGCGCCGCGACGTCTACGGCAGGCTGCTCGCCTACGTTTACCTCGACGACCGCCTCGTCAACGCGGAGCTGCTGCGCGGGGGTCTTGCCCGCACCCTGACGATCCCGCCCAACGACCACTTCGCCGTGCGCTTCGAACGGATCGAGATGGCGGCTGCGCGGGCGGGCCGGGGCCTCTGGGACGCCTGCTGAATGTGAGCGAATGCAAACGCTGCATGATGTTTTGCTACGGTGCCCGCTGGCCCTAGGGCCCCCTCCTATGCGAATGCGACAGAGCATTTCCCAGTTCGAGACGGCTTTCGAGCAGGAGACCTACCTCGAGCGCCGCCGACGCGAGCAGCTGCGCCGCCGTGCCGCGAACCGGTCGCGGGCGCGCAAAATCAACCGCGTCGAGCAGGAGGGGAAGGTCCGCTTCAGTGTCCTCGCCGTGTGCCTGACCGCGACGGTGGCGGTGGTGGTCGTCACGATGTTCGAGGCGCTTGCCGTCTTGATGGCGTAGAGCTACCGCCTCTCTCCGCGTACGGATGCCTTCCTTCAATAGACTCGCGCGCCGATGGCTCGACGTTCGCTGAAGCCGCAGCTGAACCAGATCCGCGCCTGGGTCCACCAGGGGCGCACCGACGCCTGGATCGCCCATCAGCTCGAAGTCAGCGCCACCGAGTTGCGCGAGTTCCGCAAGCAGTACGACCTCTCCCCAGACGACGAGAACGCCGGCTCGAGCGAAATCGATCTCCGCGACGAGATCGAAGCGGAGATCGAGGCCGCGACCGAGGCCGAAGAGGCCGATCAGCCCGAGACCGAGGATGAGGGTGAGGGCGAAGAGGATGAGGAGCGCGAGGAGCGGAGCGAGGGCGCACCCGGTGCCGGCCAGCGCCGTCGTCGCCGTCGTGGCCGTCGCGGCGGCAGGGGGCGCCGCAAAGAGCTGGAGGCAACCTTCGACCACGGCGAAACCGAGGGCTACGGCCTCTGGCTCGACGCCTCCGTCAAGGACAACCCGGTTTACGCCGAGCACTGGGCAGGCAAACGCGAGGTTACGGTCCGGATCGAGGCCGACCAGATCGTCATCCGACGCGCTGGCGCGCCCGAGGACGACGCTGGCGAACAGTCAGACGACTAGCTGTCAGACGGGCAGCTGGCGGCCGCCGGCGAAGTCGGTGGCACCACGTAGGTAAAGCCAGAAGGCGGCGTCGGCCAGCGACTGGGCCTCATCCTCGATCGCCGGGGCGACGTCGATCGCCACCTGTTGCGCCCAGTCGGTGCCCTCACCGTAAAGGTCGGCCAGTTCGGCGGAGCTGAAGGTGGGGCCGATGCGGCGCCGCAGCTCGTCGCGGATCGCCTCGATCACCCGGTCGGCGAGCCGCCGGCGCCGCGGATCGTCGATCGCCTGCAGAGCCCGCTTGCCCTCCTCCCACTGGAAGAGCGCGTTCTCGAGCGGATAGGCCACGAGGCGAGGTTACCCCTAAGGTCCCGGCGGCAATCAGGATTCCGGCGTCTGCGGGACCTTGCGCAGGGGCGCATTGGCGGGGCCGCAGCCGCCCGGGTCAAGCCGCCCCCGTACCCGCCAGACCGTCACGCGACCGCTGCGCAGAAGCTGCTGAACGGCAGGCTGCCCCTCGAGCCAGCGGGCCTCGGGGGAGAAAATCGGTTCGTCGGGGTGGAGGAAGTTGAGGAATGGCGCCGTGACGAGATAGTCGAGCCTCGCGTCGTTCACGGCGGCGCGGAATCCGGCGCAGGTCGAGATCGCGTTGAAGGCGCCATGAGGGCCGTCCTCTCCCAGATAGCTCACCCGATTCGAGAGATCGGTGCCGTAGAAGCCGTAGCCGGCGAAGCCGACGTTGGTGCCGACGAGCCCGATCCGGGCGTCCTCGATCCCCCGCACCCATCGGTAGGCGTTGCCGATGTCCATGTCGGGGATGCGCTCCTCGGGGGGACCGTCGTTGGCGAAACGGTTCTCCAGGTAGTGGCGTTGGAGCGGGTAGCCGAAAGCGGCGATGGCGACGGCGAGACCGATTGCGGCGGCGGCGAGCGACGAGGTGCCGGCATTGCGCCTGCGCAGGAACAGCAGCAGGGCGATAGCTGACGCGACAAGGAGCACGGCGAGGAAGGCAAAGACACGGGCCTCGTTACGAAGATCCTGATCAGGCCGGTTGGTGATCAGGAAGACGAGGACAAGCCCGCCCAGCAGCCACGATTGTCGCCGCCCTTTGTCGAACCAGCGATCCAGCGGCAGCAGGACGATCCCCGCCAGGAGCGCCGGGACCACGTAGCGGATATTGATCCCGAAGCCGACCGGTTCCCCCTCCGCGCCCGCGGCGCTGAGCGGGGTGAACAGGTAGGCGACGAGCCCGAAGAGGGCGACGCCGCCGACCCAGCGGATGATCCTGTCGCGGCCGCGAAAGATCGCCAGCAGCGCCGCCGCCGCGGCGCCGAAGACCACCAGCGGCCAGAGCGGCCCGAAAGCCTGCTCCAGCCCCGGCTCGAAGTACTGGCGCCAGACATCGGTGTCGGTCGCGTAATGGACGACGTTGAAATCCGGCCGCCCCTGCTGCAGCCGCTCGGGATGGGGCAGTGAGATCGGCCCCAGCGACTCGACCTCCGGGATCGGGTTGCCGGCGACGACGAGGTTGCGCAGGTACCAGAAGACGCCGCCGGCGAGCGCCGGCAGGAACCACCACCCGGCCGCCGCCCAGCGCCGCCCCCGCGGCGCCAACCACACCACCGCCAAAGTCAGCGCCGCCGCCATAGCCAGGGCCGTCACCCGCGTCCCAGCCGCCAGCCCAGCGGCAAGCCCAGCCGCGGCAAGCGCCCACCGGTCCCACCCCGCGGGGTGTGCCGGACCTTTGTTCCGCATACCGGAACCAGAGTCCGCCGGACTTTTTCTCCGGTATCCGGAAGAAAGGTCCGGCGGACCCTTTGAGCGGGGGGCGCGATGGGCCCAGGCCTCGACCAGGATTGCGACCGAGGCCAAGATCAGGGCGACGGCCGTGAGGTCGTTCTTCGCCGCCCCAGGATCTCGCACGACCAGGGTGTGGCAGGCGAGCAGGATCGCCGCGGCGACCGTGGTGACCGCTCCTCGTCCGTACGGCCGCCCCACGCAATACGCGGCGAGGAAGGCAACTGCCAGCCATCCGAAGTTCAGGAACAGGCTCAGCACGTCCCGCCCCGTCAGCAGAACCCCAACCGCGTGCAGCAGCTCGGAGTTCTGCGGGTAGAACCAGTTGGTGAAAACCGTCTCCGGGTGATGCATCCCCACCACGGAGTGGCTCTGCACCATCTCCACTGCGAAGGGCATGTGGTACCAGAGCGAGTCGAAGTTGAATATCCCCCGGTCCAGCGCGTACTTCGTCGTCACGAACCAGCTGAACGCCGTGGCCGCGATAACCGCCGCCATCACAAGCAGGGGCAAGGCGCTCTGGCCAGCGGGTCCTGTCGCGGAGGGCGGACCCCCGTGCTCTACAAACTGTGCGTGCGCGGGGGGTCCGCCCTCCGCGCCACCTGCTGGAGAGACCCCTTGCGTCAGCAGGTACGACCCAGTCGCCAGAAGCAGAGAACATGCGATCAACGCCCCGGCGTAGAACAGCCCGAACGTGCCCAGGATCTCCGACAGCCAGATGACCAGCGCCACACCGACGATCGACTCGACCAGCCGCGCAGGTGCGCCGGTCCAGGTAGGCAGTACACGCCGGCGCAACAGGTAAGCGCTGAAGCCGATCGGGACGACGACCAGCGCCAGTTGGACGACTCCCAGGAGGTAGGAGCCAAGGTCAAGCATGGGCAGGTGCAGAGGTCAGCCGCCGAGGTTGCCGCTGACCACCACGGGCGTCTCTTCTTCGCCGACCATCCCCTGGGCGCGTGCCTCGCGTTGGACGACGAGCGGGTCGTCGGAGGACTGGATGCGGTTGTGGAGGCGCCGGTTCTGGTCGAGGAGCTCGTGCAGCTCGGCTTTGGCGGCGGTCGTGCCGGTGTAGGCCTTGACGAACTCGATCGCCGGATTCAGGTACGAGTAGAGGACGGCGGCGAGAACCAGCGTCAGGGCGATCCTGCCGACGCGGTCCCACTTGATCCGGCTGGGGCCGCTGCGCGCCGCGGGACGGCGTTTGCGAGCGGCGGGGCGGCGGCGGGAAGCGGTTCGAGAGCGGCCGGTCTGCGCACGCGTTGCCATACCTCGTGCTACGCGACAGGGCCCCGCTTTCCTGCATCTAGGAACGTCGTTGGAGGAAAGCGTTCAGGCCGGGAAATTCAGCGGAATTGCCCAGCTCCTCCTCGATCCGCAGCAGCCGGTTGTACTTGGCGACGCGGTCCGAGCGGGAGGGAGCGCCGGTCTTGATCTGGCCCGCGCCCGTGGCGACGGCGAGGTCGGCGATCGTCGTGTCCTCGGTCTCGCCGGAGCGGTGGGAGATCACCGCCGTGTAGCCAGCCTCGCGAGCGGTCCGGATCGCCTCCAGCGTCTCGCTCAGGGTCCCGATCTGGTTCACCTTGACGAGGATCGAGTTGCCGACGCCGAGCTCGATGCCGCGACGTAGCCGCTCAGGGTTGGTGACGAAGAGGTCGTCGCCAACCAGCTGCGCCCGGTCGCCGAGGCGCTCGGTGAGAAGCTTCCAGCCGTCCCAGTCCTCCTCGTCCATGCCGTCCTCGATCGAGACGATCGGGTAGCGCGAGCAGGCGTCCGCCCAGTAATCCGCCATCTCCTCGGAGGAGAGCGTGCGACCCTCGTGCTCGAGGACGTAGGAGCCGTTGTCAAAGACCTCGCTGGTCGCCGGGTCGAGGGCGATAAAGACGTCGCCTCCGGGCTCGTAGCCGGCCGCCTCGACCCCCGCAAGCACCGCCTGCAGCGCCGCCTCGTTGGAGTCGAGGTTGGGCGCGAACCCGCCCTCGTCGCCGCCGGCGGTCGAGAGTCCCTGCGAAGACAGCGACTTCTTCAGCGCGTGGAAGACCTCGGCCCCCACCCGCAGGCACTCGGAGAAACTCGCCGCGCCTGCCGGCACGATCATGAACTCCTGGAAGTCGACCGAGTTGTCGGCGTGGGCGCCGCCGTTGAGGACGTTCATCATCGGTACCGGCAGCAGGTTCGGCTCGCCGCCGCCGTAGAGCTCGGCCAGATAGCGATAGAGGGGCTGTCCAGAGTCCGCCGCCGCGGCCTTGGCTGCCGCCAGCGAGACGCCGAGGATCGCGTTGGCGCCGAGCCTGCCCTTGTTCGGGGTGCCGTCGAGCTCGATCATCGTCCGGTCCAGGGCTCCCTGCTCGGGGCGCGCGCCCTTGAGGGCGGCGGCGATC
>DASSVR010000038.1:0-11547 GCA_035705945.1 Solirubrobacterales bacterium | reverse complement strand
TCCTCGACGAGAAGGTGGAGGAGCTCGAACTCGCGGCGGGTGAGCTCGAGCGGCTCGTCACCGACGTAGGCCTGGAAACGGTCGGGGCGGATTTCAAGCTCGCCCACGACCAGCGGCGAGGCCTCGAACTCGCGGCGGCCGCGGCGGCGCCGGCGGGAAACGGCCTCGAGCCGCGCCATCGTCTCCTCCGGGTGACACGGCTTAGTCATCCAATCGTCGACGCCGAGCCGCAGCCCCCGTACTCGCTGGGCGACGGTCGAGCGGCCGGTGCAGACGACGAAACCGAGGTCCGGCAGCAGCGAGGTGATCCGCTCCATGTAGGGCCAGGCTTGATCGCCGAGCAGCGCCGGGTCGAGCAGGAGCGCGTTCAGCTTCATCGCCACGAGATCCCGTGGCGGAACCGGTCCGGCGCACCGGTTGAGGTGCCACCCAGCCGCCTCGGCGCGCCTGGCCAGGACGGTGACGAAGCCGCTGTCGATGTCGATCACAGCGAGGCGGATAGGACGATTGTATGCCCGCCGGAGGCGCCGCCCGAGCCCCGTTCACAGGATTTTCACAGCCACGGTGCGGGTGAGTCGAGTTTGCGGCTAGAAGGTTGCCGGACGCAACCCGGTGGCGATGATCAGCAGGACCGCGATCCCGGCGACGTAGCGGTAGAGGACGAAGGGGCGGTAGCTGGTCGTCCGGACCAAGCGCAGAAGGAAGGCGATCGCCAGGTACCCGGATACGGCGGCGGCGATGGTCCCGACCACCATCGGTCCGGCGACGCCCGAGGGAAGGCCCTCGCTGATCGCCTCGGCCGCCTTGTAGACGGTGGCTCCGGCGACCGCCGGGATCAGCAGCAGGAAGGAGAAACGGGCAGCAGCATCGCGGTTGAGGCCGAGCCAGCGGCCGGCGGTGATGGTGATGCCCGAGCGCGAGGTGCCGGGCGCCAGGGAGAGGACCTGGGCGAGGCCGATGTACCAGCCGTCGCGCACCCCGGTCGCCTCCAGGCCGCGGCGCTGCGGCATCCGGTCGGCCCAGGCGAGCAGAGCTCCGAAGAAGATCAGCTGCAGGGCGATCATCCAAGGCTCGCCGAGATGCTCGTCGATGAAGCTGGCGCCGAGGCCGCCGGCGATCACCGCCGGGATGGTGCCGACCGCGATGGCGAGCGAGAGCCGCTGCTCCTGCGTCTCGATCGCCCGTTGCCGCACGGCCTCCAGAAATCCTCGCGTGAGGGCGACGACCTCGACCCGGAAATAGGCGATTGCGGCGATCAGCGTGCCGGCGTGGAGCGCCACGTCGAAGGTCTTGTTGAAATCCGGGTTCTGCTGCAGAAAGGTGTAGTCCTGGAGCCAGGGGACCAGAATCAGGTGGCCGGATGAGGAGATCGGCAGGAACTCGGTGAGCCCCTGGACGATCCCGAGCAGAAGTGCCTCGAGGCTCGACATCGGCGGGCATCCTATGCGGGCGCGGCGGCGCCTTCCGGTGCGCTAGATTCTCGCCCGTGAAGCGCGCTGCGGCAGCCTTGCTCTCGATCTGGGCCCTGACCCTCGCCACCGCCCCCGCGGCGCTGGCCAGCGAGGGCGCCGGCCTGGCTGGACCGACCACGGATAAGACGGTGACCTTCTTCTGCTTCGGCGTGATCGCCTTCTTCGCCGGCCTGGTGATCGTCCTTTCGTTGATCCAGAACCGGCTGGAGAAGCGCAAGGAACAGCGGCGCGCGGACCTGGCGCGGTCGAACTAGCGCGCTGGCACCTCAGGTCTTTGGCGCGTAGCGGTTGTGGATGATCAGCGGGTTGCTGTCGACGTCCTCGAAGATCGCCTGCAGGCAGACGCCCGAGTCGATCGTCTCCCCCTTGAACTCGACGCCCTTGGCTTCCAGCTGGGCACGCGCCGCCTCGACGTCCTCGACGTGCAGGGCGATCGCGCTCGTCGAGGGCCTGAACTCCATCCCGAATGCCTCGGGCTGCATCAGCGCGATCGTCAGGGAGCCGGTCTCGAACTCGCCGGCGGGCATGTTGCCCCAGCGCTTCGAGAAATCGAGCCCGAGCGTCTCGCCGTAGAACTCCGCGGCCGCGTCGTAGTCCTGAACCGGCTGGGTGACGAAGTCCGTTCCGGTTACGAGTCGTGCCTGTCCGCTCATGCCTGACTCCTTTCGTGGTTGTGGCTAGTTTCTATCGGATGGCCCGCGCCCTCTTCGTCTGCCTCCACAACGCCGGCCGCTCGCAGATGAGCGAGGCACTCTTCCGCCGCGCCGCCGAGGGGCGGCACGAGGCGCGCTCGGCCGGCACGACCCCCGGCGATTCCGTGCACCCGGAGGTGGTCGAGGCGATGGCCGAGCTGGAGATCGACCTCAGCGATCGGAGGCCGCGCCGGCTATCCCGCGAGGATGCCGAGTGGGCCGACGTGGTGGTGACGATGGGCTGCGGCGACGAGTGCCCCTACATCCCCGGCAAGCGCTACCTCGACTGGGACCTGCCCGACCCGAAGGGCCGGCCGCTGGCGGCGGTGCGGGAGACCCGCGACGAGATCGAGCGGCGGGTCCGCGAGCTCGTCGAAGAGCTCGACGTTGTCTAGGACAGCCGGAAGCCGCTGAGCAGCCGCTTCTCGGTCTCGCCCTCGACCTTGGCGACGACTTCGAGGCGGCCCTCCAGCGGCGTGCCGCGGATCTTGGTCGCCAGCAGGTCGTCGACCTGGAAGATGCCGGCCGAGTTGTTGAGCTGGATCTCGACCTGGACGGGGCGCTCGTCGCCCGGGCCGATCCGCACCTCGTCGACGGCGGCAGCGGAAATCGAGTGGATGCCCTCGTGGCCGGCCTGCAGCGGGATTCGGGTGCGCCCCTGCGCCATGTCGAGGGCGTCGGCGACGCGGACGACGCCGGCCTCGAGCGTGTAGGGCTCGCCGCGGCGGCGATGGCCGATAATCGCGTGGAGGATCTCCGAGGCGACCACGGTGCGCTCGGGCTCCTCGTAGACGTCGGCCAGCAGATCCTGGAGGGCGCCGCTGGCGAGGAAGAGCGAGTAGGCCTCGTGGTCGGTGCGGTGGATCGACATGCCGACGTCGTGGAGGAGGGCGCCGCCGGCGACGACGACTTCGGCGTCGCGGTCGCGCATCCCGTGGTCGGAAACCATCGCCGGCTCGACCCCCGCCTTGACCAGCAGCCGCAGCAGGCGCAGGGCGATGTTGAGGACGATCTGCATGTGGACCCAGGAGTGGTCCGACATCCCCAGCCGCTCGGCGTGGACCTGGGTCAGGTACCACCAGGCCCCCACCCGCTTGTCCTCGTTGACCGCCCCGAGAAAGCTCTCCAGCTTGCGGTTGCCGCGCGTCGGCGCCCGCACCTTCGCCTCGGCGACCGCCTCCTTCGGCGGCTTCCGCACCGGCCCGCTGGCGTCAGGCGCCGGAACCTGCTCCTCATCTGCCTTCTCCGGTATCCGCTCCTCAGCCATGGAGCGCATCGTAGTTGCGCCGGTGGCGAGGGGGCCGGAGGCTCAGCCGCAGACGGGCCAGGGACTTGACCCCGCCTGCGAGTACAGCAGAGCGGCGCGGTAGTCCTGCTCGGCCTCGGGGGCCGCGGCGGGGTCACCGCTGCCGCCGACCGATTCCCAGGTCCCGAAGTCGAACTGGTACTTGCCTCGGTAGCTGCCGTTGGCCGAGACGGCGGTGGGGTCGCCGCCAGACTCGCAGGAGGCGATCGCCTCCAGCGTCGCCATCGAGACGCCAAGCGCGGCGAACCGTTCCTCACGTTCGCGCTCGCGCCGCTGGGCGGCGGCGCGTTCTTCGACTTTGATTTGGCGCGAGATCCGCTCGACCAGCCGGTGGAAGCGGTGGACCGGGCGCTCCAGGTCCGCCATCGGCGAGGTTGCCGGCGGAGCGACCCGGGCGGGTGCGACACCCAGAACAGGCGCCTTCCTCTCCTCGCCCCCAGCCGCGAAGGCGGCCGCCGGGAAGGCGAGCAGCATGAGCAAGATCGGGGTGAAATGTTTACGTTTTGTGAGCAAGCGCGAAACCGTGGCGGTCCGCGCTCGCGGGAACTGTGGCGGTCGTCACACAAGCCAGGGCGCTTGCTGCAACCCGCACAAGCCCAGGCACGGCACGCGCGGTCACCCGCGTGACCGTGGGCGCGAAGTTGCCGCCTCAGACCGCCTTGGCGTCAGCGGACGCAGGTCGGGAAGCGTCTGGAGCGTCTTCGCGTCAACCGGCCCGTAGCCGCTCGCGCATATCCGCGATCATCGGCCCATGGGAGAGGCCCCGACCTCGAGGCTGCTGCTGGCCTGCCCCGACCAACCGGGGCTGATCGCTCGCGTCAGCGGCTTCCTCGCCGAGTCGGGGCTGAACATCGTCGACGTCGACCAGCATTCGACCGCGGAGAACCGCTTCTTCATGCGGATGGTCTTCGACCGGATCCCGGACTCGGAGCGCGAGGGCCTCGAGCTGCGCTTCGCCAAGGAGATCGGCGAGCCGTTCGAGATGGACTACGAGTTCCACGACACGGCGCGGGCGAAGCGGCTGGCGATCATGGTCTCCCGCGAGGACCACTGCCTCTCCGACCTGCTCTGGCGCTGGCGGAACGGCGAGCTCGCCGGGGAGCTCGTCGCGGTCATCTCCAACCACCCCGACCACGCGGCCCAGGTCGAGTCGGTGGGGATCCCGTTCCACCACGTGCCGGTCGACCCGGGCACCCGGGCCGATGCCGAACGCCAGGCGCTCGAGCTGCTGGAGGGGATCGACCTCCTCGTCCTCGCCCGCTACATGCAGATCCTCTCCGAGGACTTCCTCCGCGAGCTGGGCGCGCCGGCGATCAACATCCACCACAGCTTCCTGCCGGCCTTCGTCGGCGCCGACCCCTACCACCGCGCCTACGAGCGCGGGGTGAAGCTGGTCGGCGCCACCGCCCACTACGTCACCGCCGAGCTCGACGCCGGCCCGATCATCGCCCAGGACGTGGAGCCGGTCGACCACCGCGACGAGGTCGCCGACATGGTCCGCATCGGCCGCGACATCGAGCGCCTCGTCCTGGCCCGAGCGGTGATGGCCCACCTCGACGACCGCGTCCTCCGCGACGGCGACCGCACGATCGTCTTCTAGCCGAACTGGCTGGACAGCCAGGAATTGGCGTAACCTCCAGGTCGATGGAGCAGGCGACTCTTCCCCGGCCGCAGGCCATCGCCGCGACCTCCCCACCCGGCTCGCGGGCGCCGTCGATCGTCCAGGCGATCAGCTACGCCCGCGACCCCCTCGGGTTCCTGGCCAAGCGGCAGCGCCGCTACGGCGACATCTTCAGCGTCCACTTCCCCTTCTTCGGGCACGTCAACTACGTCGCCCGGCCGGACCTGGTCAAAGAGCTCTTCACCGGGGCGCCGGCGGTCTTCCACGCCGGCGAGGCGAACGCGACCGTGCTGGAGCCGGCGCTCGGACCGCACTCGGTCCTCACCCTCGACGACGAGCCCCATATGCGCCAGCGCAAGCTGCTGCTGCCGCCGTTCCACGGCGAGCGGATCGAGCGCTACGGCGAGTTGATCGTCGAGATGACCCGCCGGGAGATGGAGAGCTGGCCGCTGGGCGAGCCCTTCGCGATGCGGCCCCACACCCAGCGGATCACCCTGGCGGTGATCATGCGCGCCGTCTTCGGCGTCCACGACGAGGAGCGGCTCGAGCGCTTCGAGCGGCTGATCGACGACTTCGCCCACCGGGTCGGCGTCATCACCTCCTTCCCCATCCTGCGCCGCGATGTCGGCCCGCTCAGCCCCTGGAACCGCTTCGTCCGCTCGCGCGAGGCCCTCGACGAGTTCATCTACGAGGAGATCCGGCTGCGGCGCGCCGAACCCGGCTTCGAGGACCGCGACGACGTCCTCTCGCTGCTGCTCGGAGCGCGCGACGAGGCCGGCGAGGCGATGGACGACCAGGAACTCCGCGACGAGCTGATCACGGTTCTCGGCGCCGGCCACGAGACGACGGCCACCGGCCTGGCCTGGGCGGTGGAGCGGCTGGTCCGCAACCCGGGAGTGCTGAGAAGGCTCCGGGAATCGCTCGCGGCGGGCGAGGAGGACTACCTCGCCGCCACCGTCAAAGAGACGTTGCGCGCGCGCCCGGTGATCGTCGACGTCGCCCGCAAGCTGACGGCGCCGGCGACGATCGGCGGCTATGAGCTGCCGGCCGGGGCCTTCGTGCTGGCGGCGATCGCCGCCCTCCATTACCGCGAGGACGTCTTCCCCGACCCCCACGAGTTCCGCCCCGAGCGCTTCCTCGACGGCAAAGCCGACAATTACGCCTGGATCCCCTTCGGCGGCGGCGTCCGCCGCTGCATCGGCGCCGCCTTCGCCGAATACGAGATGCGGACGATCCTGCGCGAGTTCGTCCAGCGGGCCGCGCTGCGCCCGGCCGACCCACGTCCCGAACGGGTCAAGGTCCGCAACATCACCCTGGCGCCGGCCAAGGGCACGCGGGTCATTCAGGCCTCGGCGGCGGCCTGAGCCTCCTCCCACTCCGCGTAGAGCTCCTCGACCGCCGCCTTCGCCTCGGCGTGCTGCTTCGTCGCCCGCTCGACCCGGGTTGGGCTCGACCAGGCGTCGGGATCGGCGAGCTCGTCCTCGAGCTCGCGCAGCCGCGCCTCCGCCTCCTCGATCCGCTGCTCCAGCTTCGCCGCCCTGCGCGCCGCTTTCTGCGCCGGCTTGGTGGCGCTGTACTTCCGGCCGCCGCCCGAAGGCTGCTTCGCCGCAGCGGCCGCCTCCGCCTCGGCTTCGTCGCGCCGCCGCTGGTACTCGGCCCAGCCGCTGGGGTGGCTCTGCAGCTCGCCGCCCTCGCAGACGAGGGTGCGGCTGCCGACCGCCTCCAGCAGCGCCCGGTCGTGGGAGACGAGCAGAACCGTCCCCTCGAACTCGGTCAGCGCGTCCTCGAGCGCCTCGCGGCTCTCGATGTCGAGATGGTTGGTTGGCTCGTCGAGGATCAGCACGTTGGCGCCCGAGGCGACGAGGATCGCCAGCGAGAGCCGCCGCTGCTCGCCGCCCGAGATGTCGGAGAGCTGCTTCTCCACCTCGGCGCCGGAGAAGAGGAAGCCGCCGAGCAGGGCGCGGGCCTGGTTCTCGGTCAGCCCCGTCTCGCGCTTGGCTGCGTCGAGCACGCTGCCGCTGCCGGCGGCCGTGTCGGCGTGCTGGGAGAGGTAGCCGATCCTGACGTTGTGGCCGCGGCGGACGCTGCCGGACGCCGGCTCGCGATCTCCCGCGAGGGTCTCGATCAGGGTCGTCTTGCCGGCTCCGTTGGGGCCGACCAGCGCCACGTGCTCGCCCCGTTCGATTTCGAGGCCGGCGCCGGCAAGCAGCGTCCGCCCCGGCACCTCGATCGTCCCGTTGACCAGTTTCAGCACCACCCGCCCCGGCCGCTCCGGCGGCTTGAAGGAGAAGCGCAGGTGGCGCATGTCGCGCTTTTCCGCCACCGGCCCGCCGCGCTTGGCCTTCTCGATCATCTTCACCCGCGACTGCGCCTGGCGCGCCTTGGTCGCCTTGTAGCGGAAGCGCTCGACAAAGCGCTCCATCCGCGCGATCTCCGCCTGCGGGCGCTCGATCGCCTTGCCGAGGGCGATCTGCCGTTTGGCTTGCTCCTGGCGCCAGGCGTGCCAGGGGCCGGCGAAGAAGCGGGCGCGCTGCGCCTCCAGCTCCAGCACCGAGGTGCCGACCGCCTCGAGGAACCAGCGGTCGTGGGCGACGAGGACGACCGCCGCGTCGAGGTCGACGAGGTAGCGCTCGAGCCACTCCAGCGAGGGGATGTCGAGATGGTTCGTCGGCTCGTCGAGCAGCAGCAGGTCGGGTCGGGTCGCGAGCGCCCGCGCCAGCGAGGCGCGGGTCAGCTCGCCACCGGAGAAGGTCGAGAGCGGGCGGTCGACCTGCTCGGAGGCGAAGCCGAGGCCGCGGAGGACCGCGAGCACGTCGTCCCGCCAGCGGTAGCCGCCGCCGGCTTCGAGCCGCTGCTGCGCCGCCGCGTAGGCCCGCATCGCCTCGTCGCCGCCGTCGCCGCCCATCTCGCCCTCCAACCGCGCCAGCCTCGCCTCGGTCTCGATCATGTCGGTGCGGCCGGAGAAGACGTACTCGCCCAGCGTCGCCTCTGTCCCCCGCGGTGGCCGCTGGTCGTGGAGCGCAACACGCGCGCCCCGCTGGACGCTGAGCGTGCCGCCGTCCGGAGGCCGCTCGCCGGCGAGGACGCGGAGCAGCGTCGACTTGCCGGCGCCGTTGCGCCCGGACAGCGTCATCCGTTCGCGCGGCTCGAGCTTGAAGGAGACGTCCTCGAAGAGCAGCTTGCCACCGACGTAGACGTCGAGCGCGGTTGCGGTCGCGATCGCCATTACGGCAACCAAGGTAGTGACCCAAAGACAGCCGCGCCCCTAAGCTGACGGACGTGGAGCAAGACGAGCTACGGGCGATCCAGGCGCCGCTGAAGGAGCGCTACGAGCGCACGCCCGAGGAGGCGATGATCACTCTGAAGGCCGAGGGAAGCCTCGGCGAGGGCGTCTCCTGCTCGGTCCAGACCGGCCGCGCCATCGCCGAGGCCGGCCTCCACCCCGCCACCGGCGGCGACGGCACCCTCCTCTGCTCGGGAGACATGCTGCTGGAGGCGCTCGCCGCCTGCGCGGGCGTGACCCTGCGGGCCGTCGCCACCTCCCTGGACATCCCGGTCGAGGGCGGCCGGGTCCACGCCGAGGGCGACCTCGACTTCCGCGGCACCCTGGCGGTCGACCGCGAGGCGCCGGTCGGCTTCAGAGCGATCCGCCTCAGCTTCGAGCTGGAGACCGATGCCGACGAGGAGCAGCTGGCAACCCTCCTGAACCTGACCGAGCGCTACTGCGTCGTCTTCCAGACGCTGGCGAAGCCGCCGGAGCTCTCGGTAACGCTCGCCTAGCAGTACTTCGCGGCGATCTGCTCGACGGTTCCCATGGTGCGGATCGTGCCGTGGCCGAGCGCGACGTCGATCGGCCTCCAGTCGAGGTCCGATTCGCTGATGCCGCCGCTGGGGAGCCAGAAGAGCTCCCGGTTCTCGACGACGAGCCGATCCTCGTCGCTGGAGAGCTCGAGCACCGACTTCCTCGCCTTCGCCGCGGGCTTCTTCGCAAGGAAGGAGACCTGGAGCTTGCCCTTCGAGGCGGCGACCAGCTTCGGGTCGAACGGCTCGCTCGCCGCGATCGCCGCCACCTCGGCGCAGCTGCGCAGGAAGACCGGCACCTCGTAACCGAGCCCATCGCCGAGTCCGGCTTCGATCCGCTTCGTCAACGCCGCCTCCTTCTCCCTGCTCGAGCTGGAGAAGACGACGTTGCCGCTGGCCCGGAAGGTGGCGACTTCCTCGAAGCCCAGCGCCGCAAACTCCCCCTTCAGCTCCTCATTCGTGATCCGGCGCCCGCCGAGGTTCATACCCCGCAGGAAGGCGACGTAGCGCAACATGCGTTGCAGCCTAGTCGGGTACGTCCGGCATGCCCGGCACCATCGAGGCATGTGGCAAGTACAGGTCGTCTGCTCCGCCTGCGCCGAAGAGGAAGAGGTCCTGGTCGAGGACCTCGACGACGTCGACCGCGAGGCCTGCCCCTGCGGCTACAGCTACGTCGTCCTCTCCGTCAGCGGCTTCGAGCCGGTCCACGCCGAGCGAGGGCAGCTGCTCCAACTTCGGCGCCCGCACAGGCTGCCGAAAGCTGCGTAACGCCGAGTCCGCGAAAACCGTCCCCGAGAGGTGGTTTTCGCGGACTCGGTGATGGAGGCGCCGAGATTCGAACTCGGATCCGCGGACGCGGTGCGAGGGTGTCTACAGGTTTAGCCGGCGCTTGATTCTCGTCTCCCGGGGTCCGCGCCGGCGGGCACTGCGGGAGACAAAGCCCCTTTGATGTCCCCCGGCGGGCGGGACAGGCCGCCTGGGTTAGCCCGCTTCTGAAGCCGGTGCCCCTTCCCGCGGGCGGGGAAGGACCGACTCTCACAGCGCTTAGCTTCTAACTAAGCGGCGAGGGCGAACTCATGGTCCGCACGTATTGGTTTGTGACGGGGTTTAACGAGGCCTCCGTCAACCTCGACCTGCAACCTTTCGCACGAGTCGACCACGTCGAAGCCTGTCGCCCCCGTGCTTGGAATGCCCCCCAATTGTACGGCCTCCGGGGCAGCGGGCCTGTGATGATGGGGCGCGTGAACGAGCGCAGCTACGACGCGATCGTGCTCGGCGCCGGCCCGGCGGGGGAGGTCTGCGCGGGGCGGCTGGCCGAGGCGGGCTGGAGGGTGGCGATCGTCGAGCGCGACCTGATCGGGGGCGAATGCTCCTACTACGCCTGCATGCCGTCGAAGGCGCTTCTGCGGCCGGCGGACGTGCTGGCGGAGGCGAAGCGGATCCCAGGGGTGCCAACGGGCCTCGGCGACCTGGAGCCGGAGCTGGTTCTGGCGCGGCGCGACGAGGTGATCCACGGTCGCGACGACTCCGGTCAGCTGCCCTGGCTGGAAGAAAGGGAGATCGACCTGATCCGCGGCGAGGCGCGCTTCGTGGGGGAGCGCCGGGTCCGCGTCGGCGACGATGTGCTCACGGCCGAGAAGGCGGTGGTCGTCGCCACCGGAAGCAAGGCGGCGATGCCGCCGATCGACGGGCTCGACTCGGTCTCCGCCTGGAACAACCGCGACGCGACCACCGCCAACCAGGTTCCGGAGAGCATGATCGTGCTCGGCGGTGGGCCGGTGGGATGCGAGCTCGCCCAGGCCTGGGCGAGCCTCGGAACCATAGTCACCTTGGTCGAGGGAGCCGAACGACTCCTGCCCCGCGAGGAGCCGTTCGCTGGCGAGGAAGTCGCGGAGTCGTTGCGCGAGAACTTCGGGATCGACGCGCGCACCGGGTCCCTGGTCGAGCGGGTGGAGCCTGGTGGCCCGGGGGTTGTCGCCAGGCTGAAAAGTGGCGATGCCGTCGAGGGAGCCGAGATCCTCGTCGCCGTCGGGCGCGTCCCTCACACGGCTGACCTCGGGCTCGAAGCCGCCGGCATCGAGCCCGGCGAGCACGGCTACCTAGAGACCGACGACCGCATGCGCGTCGGCGGCGGCGACTGGCTCTACGCGATCGGCGACGTCAACGGCCGCGCCCTGTTCACCCACATGGGCAAGTACCAGGCCTGGGTCGCGGCCGAGAACCTGCTCGGACGCGAGACCATGGCAAGCGCGGAAGATCTCGGCTCTCCCCGGGTCACCTTCACGGACCCGCAGGTGGCCGCCGCCGGGAAGACGCTCGACCAGGCGCGGGAGGCCGACATCGACGCCCGCGCCGTCGACGTCCCCACCGACGGCTCGCCCGGCGCCAGCTTCCAGGGCAAGGGAACCGGCGGCACCTCCCGCATAGTCGTCGACCAGGCCAGCGAAACGATCGTAGGCGCCACTTTCACCGGCTTCGAGACCGCCGACTTCCTCCAGGCAGCAACGGTAGCCATCGTCGCTCAGATCCCCCTCTCAAAACTCCGCCACGCGATCTCCCCCTACCCCACTCGAAGCGAGCTCTGGCTGAAGCTGCTGGAGAAGTACGAGCTAGCCTCCTGATGGGAGCCGGGGGAGGGGTCCCCCGGACACTCCC
>DASSVR010000037.1:0-17715 GCA_035705945.1 Solirubrobacterales bacterium | reverse complement strand
GCTTTGACCCGGATAGCGGGACAAAGCTCAACCACACCCTTAGGATCGGCCGATGACCTCTGCTGTGACGCGGCGGCGGCGAGTTGCTCTGGCAGCGCTGGTGGGGCTTGCGGCTGGGGCGTTCGCGTTTGGCGCCACCCTTGGCGACGGGGCCGGGCCGCCACGGCCGAGCGTGGCGGAGACGCTCTCGCCGAGGCATCTGGCGGGGCAGCGCCTTGTCACCGGCCTACCCGGCACCACGATCTCGCCGGGGCTTCGCGAGGCGGTTCGGGAGGGACGCGTCGCCGGCGTCGTCCTCTTCGCCGAGAATATCCCCAGCCGTGCCGCCGGCAGGCGGCTGATCTCGCGCCTGCAGGCGATTCCGCGACCGCCGAAGCTGCGCGACCCGCTGCTGATCATGGTCGACCAGGAGGGCGGGCTGGTGAAGCGGGTGAGCGGCGCCCCTAGCGCCTCGGCAGAGGAGATGGGCGCTCGCGGGGCCGCCTTCAGCGCCCGCCAGGGACGCCGCACCGCCGCCAACCTGCGCGATCTTGGAGTCAACGTCGATCTTGCGCCGGTGCTCGACGTGGGCCGCCCGGGAGGCGTGATCGCCGAAACCGAACGCAGCTTCGGCTCCACCGCCCCCCGCGTCAGCGCCGCCGCCGTCCCCTTCGGGAGAGCGCTGCAGGCGGGCGGTGTAGTGGCTACTGGCAAGCACTTCCCCGGCTTTGGCGCCGCCCGCGAAAACACCGACTTCTCGGTCGAAGAGATCGACCTCTCCAGGCGGGAGCTGCGCGCAGTCGACGAGAAGCCATTCAGTGGCTTCGTGGAGGCCGGCGGGAAGATGGTGATGCTGAGCACGGCGATCTACCCGGCCTTCTCAGACGACCCAGCCGCCTTCACCCGCGCTATCGCCACCGGCGAGCTCCGCAACCGCCTCGGGTTTGAGGGAGTGTCGATCACCGACGCGCTCGAAACGCCCGCGGTCGAGGACTTCGGCGGCACCGCCAAGGTCGCCGTGGCCGGCGCCCGCGCCGGCGCCGACCTGCTCCTGTTCGCGCGGCTGGGACCCGCCGAGCGGGCCTGGCGGGCGCTGGTGGGAAAGCTGCGCGCGAAAGGACTGAGACGCCCGGAGTTCGAGGCCTCAGTCCAGCGCGTCCTCGACCTTCGTGCCGACCTCCCCGGCTAGCGCTCGCCGGCGCCCTCACGAACCGAGTCGGGCTCGAAGACCCTGACCCTGTTGCCGCCTTCGTCCTTGGCCGCGTACATAGCCGCGTCGGCCTCGGAGACGATGGTGGCGGGACTGGTGCGCGGGTCATCGCCGAACATCGCGACGCCGACGCTCACCGAAACCCGTTCTCCCCCGTCTTCCGGCGCCCTGGCGACAACCTCGGCGGCGATCGCCTCGGCGGCGCGCTCCGCCTCCTCGCGGCTGCAGCGCGGCAGGATCACCGCGAACTCGTCCCCGCCGAGCCGCGCCAGCGCGTCGCTCTGGCGGGTCCGCTTGCGCAGCACGGCCGCGACGTCCTTGATCAGCCGGTCTCCCGCCGGATGCCCGTGGGAGTCGTTGACCCGCTTGAAGTCATCGAGGTCGAGCACTAGCAGCGCCCCTGTCGACCCGTAGCGCCGGCTCCTCGCCATCGCCGCCGCCAGGTCTTTCTCGAAGCGGCGCCGGTTGTCGAGGCCGGTGAGGGCATCCTCACTCGCTTGCCGCTCCAGCTCCCGCATGCGTTCGCCGCGGCTCCAGGCCAGGATCAGCAAGCCCCGCAGCGCCGCCAAGGAGATGCCCAGGACCGCCAGCGCGACCGGCAGGCTCAGGTTCGGCCCGCCCGGGTTCTTCACCGCCAGCACCCAGGTGCGGTCGGCGATGTGGATCGGCACTGTCGCCGCGCCCTCCAGATCTCGCCGTGGGCCGAACGCGAGCCCGCCGTCCACGCGCAACTGAACCTCGACGTCCTCGGGCAGGGCGGTAAGAGCGGCGGCGGCGACGTCGCCGACCCGGAAGCTGCCGGCGATGAAGCCGGTCAATGCCCGCCAGCGCTCAGCCCGCGTGGTTCGCGGAGCGCCGTCTCGGTAGATCGCGCGGAAGACGTTGACCCCGGTCCCGCCGATCAGCAGCGGGACCAGCGGCGTCGCCACCGCCCGACCGCTCTCGCCCGCGCGCCGCAAGACACGGGCCCGCAGGGGATCCGATCCGAGGTCGAAGCCACGCACCTGCTCGGGCTGGGGATGGGTGCTGGCCCCGAAGGTGACCGGGAAGTAGACCGGGCGTTGCGCCGCCGGACGCATGATCGGTCCGAGGCGCCGTTCGCGGATCGGGATGCCGAGAGCCCGTTCGTAGTAGTCGCGGCTCGCCGCCGGTATCCGCGGGATGTAGGCGGCACCGTCGAGCGCGCCCTCACCGACCAGGGTGCGGCCGATCACGCTGAACCCGTGCCGGTCGAGCCTGCCCTGCGTCTGCGCGAAAGCGGACGCGGTGGAGAGCTTGCCGATCGAGACCGCGGCGGCGGCTTCCGCCTGGTGTGCGGCCCGCACCGCTTCCTCACGCTGCATCAGGTGAAAGTCGTCGTGGTCGTCGAGGTAGACGAGGACCGCGGCCGCAACCGACCCGACCGCGATCACCATGACCGCGACGATGCCTGCCCAGAAGCGCCTCCTCATCCCGGCACCGCCGCGAGCGACTCCCAGAGGTAGAGCGAGGCGAGGCTGCGGTGGGGGCGCCAGGGCTCGCCGATCTCGAGCACCCGCTTCGGCAGCGGCATCTCCCGCAAGCCGTACTCGACCTGGATCGCCTTGCGGATCCCGAGGTCGCCCCCGGAGAGGATGTCGGGTCGCTGGAGGTGGAAGAGCAGGAACATCTCGGCGGTCCATTGCCCGAGTCCGCGGACGGCGACGATCTCCTCGATCACCTCCTCGTCAGAGAGCTGGTCGAGGCGGTCGAGCTCGAGTTCTCCGCCGAGGACGTGGGAGGCGAGGTCGCGGATGTATTCGGTCTTGCGGCCGGAGAGGCCGGCGGCGCGCAGGTCCTCCTCGCGGACTGTGAGCAGCTGCTCGGGAGACGGCGTCGTGCCACCGAAAAGGTCGAGCACGCGCATGTAGATCGTCCGCGCCGCCTTGGTCGAGAGTTGCTGGCCGACGATCGCTCGCAGCAAAGCACCGTAGGGATCGGCGGGTCGCTCCTCCTTGCGCCTCTGCAACCGGGTCGCGATGTCGATCTTCCCGATCCGCTCGATCAGTGCCGCCATCGTCGGGTCCGACGCAGCGAGTGCCCGGCGTGCCTTCTCGCTCACCTTCCCGTCCAGTTGGGCCGGCGCTTCTCGGCGAAGGCGCGGATCCCCTCACGGAAGTCCTCCGAGGCGAAGCAGGATTCGCGCAGGACGACGAGCCCCGTCTCCTGCTGCTCGGTCAGGTTGGGGTTGGCGTTGAGGAGGTCGATCGCGTGCTTGTTGCCGCGCATCGAGAGCGGCGCGTTCTCGGCGATCTCCGCCGCCAGCTCGACCGCGGTGGCCTCCAGCTTCCGCTCGGCGACGACATGGTTGACGAGACCGATTCGCTCCGCCCGCTCGACGTCGAGGTTGCGCCCGGTGAGGAAGAGCTCCTTCGTGTGGGAGAGCCCGATCGTGTCGAGGAACTTTCGCAGACCGGTGTGGCCGTAGATCAGGCCCAGTTTCGCCGGCGGCATCCCTAGCTTTGCGCCCACTGCGCAGAGCCGGATGTCGCAGGTGATCGCCAGCTCAAGGCCGCCGCCCAGACAGTGGCCGTTGATCGCGGCGATGGTCGGCCAAGGATGGCCGGCGATCGCCTCCATCGCCGCGTGGAACGGATGCGCGACGAGGGCCTCGGCATCGCGCTCGAAGGTCTCCTCCGGGATGCCGGCGATGTCGTAGCCCGCCGAGAACAGCGGCGGTGCCCCGGTGATGATCACGCAGCGGGTCTCGATCCCGCGGTCCAGCTGGGGGAAAACCTCCGCGATCGTGTCGAGGATCTCGTGGTCGAGGGCGTTGCGTCGGGCAGGGTTGGAGATCGTCAGCCGGGCGACCGCTTCGGCCGGCCGGTCGAGCAGGAGCTTGCCACCCGCGAGTTGCTCGTCCACCGTCCTACTCCAGCACCACCAGGACGTCGCCTTCGCTCACCGACTGCCCCTCTTCGCAGCGGATCTCCTTGACGACCCCGTCGTCTTCGGCCTCGACCGGGATCTCCATCTTCATCGACTCGAGGATGACCACGGTGTCTCCGTCGGAGACCTGGTCCCCCACCTCGACCTCGATTTTCCAGACGTTGCCGGTGATGTGCGCCTCTATGTCAGCCATGGGCGGGGACAATAGCCCGACAATGGGACCGGTAGATGCGGTGGGGGAGGAGAGTGCGCTGGCAGCGATCGTGGCCGCACGCAACGAGGGTGAGCGGATTGTCGCGACGGTGGCGGCGCTGCGCGAGGTCTTTCCCTCGGCGCGGATCTGGGTCGCCGACGACGCCTCGGAGGACGGCACCGGCGAGAAGGCGATGGCCGCCGGCGCCGAGGTGGTCAGCCGCGGCCACCCCCACGGCAAGGGCGCCAACGTCACGGCCGCCGCGGAGGCGGCGCTGAGCGTGCAACCGCCGCCCCGCTTCGTGCTGCTCTGCGACGGCGACCTCGGCGCCTCGGCCGCTCGCCTGGCGCCGCTGGTCGACGCGGTGGCGGGGGAGGAGTGCGACCTTGCCGTCGCTTCCTTCAGCCGGCACGTCGGCGGCGGTTTCGGCATCGCCCTCGGCTTTGCTCGTTGGGCGATCCGCCGCCTCTGCGGAGTCGAGACCGTGGCTCCGATCTCCGGCCAGCGGGCGATGCGGGTTGAGGTGCTGCGCGCGACCCTTCCCTTCGCGCAGGGCTACGGGATGGAGATTGGGATGACGGTCGACGCCGTCCGCGCGGGCTACCGGCTACGCGAGCAAGAGCTCGATCTCGAGCACCGGGCGACGGGACGAGACCTCGGCGGATTCCTTCACCGGGCGCGGCAGCTGCGCGACTTCGGTCGCGTTTATCTGGCGCGCCGTCGCCTGCGCTCGCCGGGGCGACGGTAGCCTGAGCTCCCACCATGCGCCGAGGAACGAAGAGGATCGCGATGCTTGCGCTTGTCGCCGCGATGGGTGCTCTCGGCGCCACAGTCGCCCAAGCGGAGCTGACGGAGCGCGGCGACCTCTTCGTCAGGTTTGACGGCGACCTCAATCCGGAGGCGCTGCCACGACACGCTCGCGCGCCGATCTCCGTCTACGTCTCCGGGACCGTGAAGACGCTGTCGGGGAAACGGCCGCCGGCGATGCGCCAGATCACGATCGCGATCAACCGGGGCGGCACCCTGGACACGCGCGGGCTCCCCGTCTGCCGCCGTCAGCAGCTCGAAGCCAAGGACCGCCGCCAGGCGCTGAGCGCGTGCGGGTCGGCGCTGGTGGGCCGCGGCCGCTACGTCGCCGCCCTCGCTCTGCCGGACCAGAAGACCGTCTGGGCGAAGGGGAGGCTCCTCGCATTCAACGCGGTGGTCGACGGTCGCCGGGCAATCTTCGCCCACGTTTACGACGACGAGCCGGTCCCGGTCAGCCGCGTTTTCGTCTTCCGCATCCGCCATACGCGCGGAACTTTCGGGACGGTGTTCACCGGCCACTTTCCCGCCTCGCTCAACCGCCACGGCTATATCAGGCAGATAAGCCTGAACCTGCGCCGCACCTACGTCTACCGCGGCCGCCGTCACAGCTATCTCGGAGCCGAGTGCGCTGCGCCGGCGGGGTTCTCGGTGGGGATCTTCCCCTTCGCGCGGGTGGGGATGGCCTTCGAGGACGGGCGCCGGCTCGCCTCCACCCTGATCCGCACCTGCAAGGTCCGGGACTAGCCCCCGCCGTGATCCTCGCCATTGACCAGGGGACCACCGGCACCACCTGCCTCGTCTTCGACGGCGAAGGCGCCGTGGCGGGGCGCGCCTATTCGGAGTTCGAGCAGTTCTTCCCGCGGCCCGGCTGGGTCGAGCACGACGCCGAGGAGATCTGGGAGGTGACGCAGCGGGTCGCTGGGGAGGCGATTGCCGCCGCCGGGATCGAGGGCGCGGAGCTTGACGCGATCGGGATCACCAACCAGCGCGAGACCGTGGTCGCCTGGGACCCCGCGAGCGGCCGGCCGCTCCACCGGGCGCTCGTCTGGCAGGACCGCCGCACCGCGGACCGCTGCGAGGAGCTGAAGCGGGCCGGCCACGAGCCGCTGGTCCGCGAGCGGACGGGGCTGACGATCGACCCCTACTTCTCCGGCACCAAGGTCGAGTGGCTGCTGCGGAACGCGGAAGGGATGGAGCGGGCGGTCTTCGGGACGGTGGACTCCTGGCTCCTCTTCAAGCTCACCGGGCGCCACATCACCGACTACACGAACGCCTCGCGGACGATGCTTTTCGACATCCGTCGCCTCGCCTGGGACGAGGAGCTCTGCGACCTGCTCGGCGTGGACCCGGCGCGGCTGCCGGAGCCGCTGCCCTCGTCTTGCGTCTTCGGGACCACGACCGAGTTCGGCGGCGAGGTGCCGGTGGCCGGGGTCGCGGGGGACCAGCAGGCGGCGTTGTTCGGTCAGGCCTGCCACCACCCCGGGATGGCGAAGAACACCTACGGGACCGGCAGCTTCGTCCTCCTCAACAGCGGACCCGAGCCGCCGCCGGCGCCGGAGGGGCTGCTGGCGACCGTCGCCTGGGGTCTCGGCGACGAGGTCGCCTACGCCCTGGAGGCCTCGATCTTCGTCACCGGGGCCGCCGTGCAGTGGCTCCGAGACGGCCTCGGGATCATCGAGGAGGCGGGCGAGACGGAGGCGCTGGCCGGCTCGCTGGAGGGCAACGACGGCGTCTACTTCGTCCCCGCCCTGACCGGGCTCGGCTCGCCCCACTGGGACCCCTACGCGCGCGGCACGATCGTCGGCCTCACCCGTGGCAGCGGCCGGGCCCACCTCGCTCGCGCCGCCCTCGAGGCGATCGCCTACCAGACGGTCGACGCGGTCCGCGCCCAGGAGGCGGCCAGCGGGGAGCGGCTGGAGCTGCTGCGAGCCGACGGCGGCGCCGTCGCCAACCGCTGGCTGATGCAGTTCCAGGCCGACGTCCTCGGGGCGCCGGTCTCGGTGCCGGAGATCGCCGAGACCACGGCCCTCGGCGCCGCCTATCTGGCCGGGATCGCGACCGGCGCCTGGACGGTGGAGCGGGTGGGGGAGATGTGGCGGGAGGCGGACCGCTACGAGCCGCGGATGGAGGCGGCGCGGCGGGAGGAGCTGCTGGCGGATTGGAGACGGGCACTGGAGCGCTCACGCGAATGGGCGAGTTGAAGCCGCAGGTCTACAAAGATCCGCGGCCGGCCGAGTACTTCGTGCAGTTCCACGAGGCGGCCCGCAAGGGGGTCGGCTGGACTTACACCCTCGCCCGCCTCGTCCTCACGATCCCGACGATCCTGATCTTCCGCCTGCGGTCGATCGGGGTAGAGAACGTCCCCAAGCAGGGGCCGCTGGTCCTCGCCCCCAACCACTTCAGCCAGATGGACCACTTCTTCGTCGGCGTCTACCTGCGGCGGAAGATCCGCTTCATGGCGAAGTCGCAGCTCTTCGGGCCGCCGGTCCTCACCTACATCTACAAGCACGGCGGCGTCTTCCCCGTTCGCCGCGGCCACCACGACGAGGAAGCTTTCGAGACCGTCCACGAGCTGCTGCGCCAGGGCGAGATGCTGCTCGTCTACGCAGAGGGCGGGCGCTCGCGCTCCCGGGAGCTGGGGCAGCCGAAACCGGGGATCGGCCGGATCGCGCTGGAATCGGGGGTGCCGATCGTCCCGGTCGCGATCTACGGTTCAGAGCGAGTCCGTAGCTGGAAGCGCATGCGCTTCCCTCGGGTCACCATCCAGTTCGGCGAGCCCGTCAGCTTTGCGCTCGAGCAGGCGCCCAGCCGCGAGCGCCAGTTAGAGGTCGCGACGGAGATTTTCGCTCGTGTGCGGGTGATGTACGCGGAGCTCGTTACTCGTAGCGCGGCTCGATCCGGGCATAGAAGCCCGGATCGTGGCCGGGGGTGATCACCGCGTCGGGGAACTGGCGGTGGAAGAGGCGCAGCTCTTGGATCGAGCGGCGCCAGTTGTGGGCGTCGTGGGGGCGGGGCGGAGGCGCCGCCGAGCCGTCGAGCTGGTCGAGCATGTACATGGCGTCGCCGCCGATCACGAAGTCCTGCTTCGCCAGGCGCGCGACCAACGACATGTGCCCCGGGCTGTGGCCCGGCGTGTAGGCGAGCCGGATCGTGCCGTCCCCGAAGAGGTCGAAGGTGCGGCCGAAGCCGGCGTAGGAGTCGATATTGGTGCGGTCGAAGTCGACGCTGCGGTAGTCGAACGCGTAGTCGAAGTGGGCGCGGCGGTAGCCGTTCAGCATCGGGCTGGAGCCATGCGCGGCCGACTTCCACTCGGTCTCGCTGACGACGAAGGTGGAGTTGGGGAACTCGGAGATCGCCGAGGTGTGGTCGAGATGAAGGTGGGTCATCACCACGATCGGGATCTCACCCGGATCGAGGCCGCGCTTGCGCAGTTGCGAGGGGACGTCTTCGCCGGCCTCGAGGCTGGGCGTGCCGATGCGGGCGCCCAGCGAGCCGAAGTTCTGGCGGGGATCGGTGGAGATCGAGGGATGCAGGCCGGTGTCGACGAGGATCGCGCCGGCGCTGGGGTGGCGGATCAGGAAGGCTGGGACCGGGACCGGGATAGCGCCCTTGCCGGTCAGCAGCAGACGCAGCAGTTTGACGGTGAGGAAGCGACCGCCCGGGCTAACCATCATCTCCGGCGCCCAGCTGACATGGCCGGCGATCAACGGTTCGACCACGACGCTGGCGCCGGGCGTGCCCCCGGCGAGCGGCTCGTGCAGCGATTGCGGTTCGACGTGAACGCTCATCGTCGGGTCAATTTACGCCGCTCAGGACGCCTATAGGCTTGCGCGGAGATGGCTGAAAGCTCGCATTCGCAGGTCTTCCGCGACGGTCTCCTGGAGGGGCAGGTCTGTGTGGTCTCCGGTGCCGGCAGCGGCCTCGGGCGCGAGACGGCGCTGGAGCTGGCGCGGCTCGGCGGGGCCGTCGTCGGCTGCGGCCGCCGCTCCGAGCCCTTGGCCGAGACGGCGGAGCTCGCCGCCGCGCTTCCCGGCTCCTTCGAGCACGAGACGCTCGACATCCGCGAGGAGGAGCCGGTTGGCCGCTTCTTCGACACGCTGCTGGAGCGCCACGGGCGCCTCGACGTGCTGGTCAACAACGCCGGCGGCCAGTTCCTCAGCCCGGCCGAGGCGATCAGCCCGAAAGGGTTCAAGACGGTGATCGACCTCAACGTCCAGGGGACCTGGCTGATGACCCACGCCGCCGCGACCAAGGCCTTCATCCCCCAGGGCGGCGGCAAGGTTTTCAGCGTCACCCTCTCCCCCCACAACGGAATGCCTGGGATGGTCCACTCAGGCGCCGCCCGCGCCGCGGTCGAGAACATGATGCGGACGCTGGCGGTCGAGTGGGCCCGCTTCGGGATCAAGACCTGCGCTCTTGCCGCGGGCCAGTTCGCCACCGAGACCTTGCTGACCAAGTATCCGCAGGTGGTTGTCGACAACCTCGAGCGCTCGATCCCGATCGGCCGCGCCGGCCGGCCCGAGGAGCTGGCCTGGCTCGTCGCCTACCTCGCCTCGCCCGCCGGCGACTTCTTCTCCGGCACGACGATCACGATCGACGGCGCCCGCGACAACTGGGCCGGCCCCTGGCCGCCCGAGGCGATCGCCACCGAGTCGGGCGACCCGGTGGCCGAGGAGCGCAGGCCGCGCTAGCGCGGTTCGAGGACGACCAGCGGGATCTCGCGGCCCTTGCTGCGGGCGGCGTAGTCGTCGTAGCCGCGGTATCCCTTGACGGCCAGCGCCCAGAGCCGGTCGCGCTCCTCCGGCTTCGCCACTCGGGCGTGGACCGGGACGGTCTCGCCCTTCACCTGCACGGTGATGTCGGGGTTGGCCATCAGGTTGTGGTACCAGGCCGGGTGCTTGGGATAGCCGCCTTTCGAGGCGACGATGACCATGTCCTCGCCGTCACGGACGTAGAGGAGCGGCGAGGTGCGCTTGATCCCGCTCTTGGCGCCGACGTGGTCGAGCAGCAGCATCTTGCCCGGCACGCCGGGGATGGTGTGGCCAAGGCGCCCACCCGTCCTCCGGTAGAGGAACGTGTGAATGCCCATGAAGCGGCGCGTGGCGGGCCAGATGCGGTCCGCCACGTCGAGGTAGCGCGGTGGGCGCCGCCTCCCCTTGTCTGGGACCGTGTCGCTCAGGTGTACATCCCCCCGAACATGCCGCCGGTCACGTTCAGCACCTGGCCGTGCATGTAGTTGGCGAGCGGCGATGAGAGGAAGAGGACGGGCCCCGAGGCCTCCTCCGGGGTCGCCGGGCGGCCGAGCGGGATGATCGCCGAAGCCATCTGCCGCATCTGCTCGGGGATCCCGAGCTCGATCTTCTCGCCGGTCGGCGAGGTCATCTCTTCGCCGGCCTCTTTCGCCGCGGTGAGACGGGTTTCAACGAAGCCGAAGGCGACGGCGTTGACGTTGATCTTGAACTGGCCCCACTCCTTGGCGAGCGTTTTCGTCAGTCCGACAACGCCCATCTTCGCCGCCGAGTAGTTGACCTGACCGGCGTTGCCCATCATCCCCGAGGTCGAGGAGACGTTGACGATCTTGCGGAAGACCTCCTTGCCTTCGCCGCGCTCGGCCTTTGCGGCCTCGCGCCAGTGTGGGGCCAACGCGCGGGACACCCGGAAGGGAACGATCGTGTGGATGTCCAGCATCGCCTGGAACTGCTCGTCGGTCATCTTGTGGGCGACCCCGTCCCAGGTGTAGCCGGCGTTGTTGACGACGATGTCGACTGCGCCGAAGGCATCGACCGCGGCCTGGACCAGCTCGTCGGCCGCCCCCGGCTTGGTCAGGTCGCCGGCATGGACGGCGGTTTCGCCGTCGATCTCACCCGCTGCCTGCTCGGCGACGTCGGCGTCGAGGTCGTTGATCAGCACCTTCGCGCCCTCGCGGGTAAACAGCTCCGCCGTAGCCCGTCCGATGCCCCGGGCCGAGCCGGTGACGATCGCCGCTTTTCCATCCAGAAGTCCCATCAGTACGCCATCCCTTCGATCGTGAAAAGTCGGGCGGGGAGGCTACAGGGATCTGAGCAATCCTGGTTGACCGGCCAGTCGAACTCAGTTCAGGCGGACGCCGCCGTCCTCGGTGACGATCCAGCGGGGATTGTGGGCGACCTCCCAGGGGTGACCGTCGGGGTCGATGAAGACGCCGCTGTAGCCGCCCCAGAAGGTCTCCGCCGGCTCATGTCCGATCGTCGCCCCGGCGGCGCGGGCTTCCTCGATCACCGCGTCCACCTCCGGCGGCGAGGCAAGGTTGAGCGCCAGAGTCATGCCGCCCCAGCCCCCGCGGTCGGTGACGCAGCTGTCATCCGCCAGCCGCGCCCGGTCCCAGAGCGCGACGACCATGTCTCCCGCCTGGAAAAACACGACATCGTCGTCCGGTTCCGCGCCGGTGCTCCAGCCCAGCGCTTCGTAGAAGCCCCGGGCCCGAGCGAGATCGCCGACTCCCAGGGTGATCAAGCTGACGCGCTGCTTCACACCTCCACCGTAGGCGACCGGTTGGGAACGTGTCGAGTCGTTCGAGACTTCAGCTCGGGCCGGTGGGAGACGCCTAGTTTTCCGCTGCGAGAGCCGCCAGGTCGTGCGGGCGCAGCAGCGCCGTCAGCGTCGAGCCGTCGACGATCGCGAGCCCGCCCTTGCGCAGCTTGACGCGGGCGCCGGTGAGTCGGGCGACCTCATTTGAGAAGTCGGGCTCGTGGCCGACGAGCAGGAGGTCGCCGCGCCCGGCCGCGAGGGAGAGCGAGTCGAAGGGGCCGCCGCGGAGCTCCTCCGTGATCTCCGGCTCGAGACCGAGCCCTTCGCAGGCGAGGCGGGCGGTGGCGGCGGCGCGGAGCTTGGGGCTGGTCAGGCAGGCGTCGATCTCCGCTTCCATCGCCGCCAGCGCGCGGCCGGCATTCAGCGCCTGACGCTCGCCCTTCGGCGTCAGCCGGCGCGCCGCGTCGTCGCCATCGCCGTCCTCGGCATCTCCGTGCCTAATTAGATAGATCAAAGTTCCCTCCCATTTTGCGGGGTCGAACACATGTTGGCTTCAGGTTTCCGTTTTGTTAGCCGATGCACATGCTTAGTATGCCCGCGATGTTCTTCCCCCCGAGCCGCAAGCTCGTCGCCCTCGCACTGGCGGCGCTGGTCCTCCTGGTGACGGCGCCGACGGCCGCCACGCCCGCGGGCAGGATCGTCGTCTACGGCTCCCAAGCCGGCTCGACGCTCACCCTCACCACCAAGAACGGCAGGATCGTCGTCAAGGGCAAGATGGCCCGCCATCACCCGCGGGGCTGCCGCTTCACTCGCGGCCACCGCGTCGCCGTCTGCACCCGCCGCGCCTCCTCGATCGAGATCCAGATGGGCCCATCAGGCGACTTCGTCCGCGTCGCCGAGCGCCTGCCCATCCCCCTCACGGTCTATCTAGGCCCCGGCTCGGACAAGTTCATCGGCAACGGCGAGCGCGACATCTGCTTCCCCGGCGGCGCCCGCCGCAACCGCTGCGTCGGCGGCCCCAACAACGACGTCTGCATCACCGGTCCCCGCAACAGCGACTGCGTCGGCGGCGCCGGCAACGACTACTGCCGCCACGGCACCGGCTCCGACGGCTGCTGGGGCGGTCCCGGCAACGACATCTGCCTCATGGGCCCCGGCCAAGACGGCTGCCACGGCGGCCCTGGCAACGACCGCCTCTACGGCGGCCCCCAACCCGACCAGCTCTACGGCGGCCGCGGCCACGACTACTGCAACGGCGGCCCGGGGTGGGGGAAGTCGCATACGTGCGACGCGGGGCCTCGGCGCTGAGCGTCTGCGAACTCACCTGTATTTGCACAACGGCGTCTTTAGTGTTTGAATCTTCCCGCTTGAACGCGGGAGGAGACACGGGGGAGCTCGACTCGAACGCCGTCTGGAAGGCGGCGCTGCTGGTTCTCTGCGTCGCCGTTGTTCTCTTCGGCACGGTCGCCGCGGTGGTGATCGCCGCGAACGACCTCCAGCACGGCCAGACGCTGCGACCCGAGATCGTCCTGCCGCTGATCGTGATCGTCGGCGTGGTCGCCCTCCTGATGACGCTCGCAGTCGCTGCGGCGATGTTCGGCATCTTCAATATGTCCGACCGGGGCCAGGCGCTGGGCCTGCCCGCCGGCAGCGTCCAGGCCGTGATCGCCCTGGGCCTGATTCTGATCTTCGCCGTCGTCGCCCTCTACGCCAGCAGCGCCTCGGGCACCGAGGAGTTCGAATCGACGAACCTGACCCAGGAGGAATTCGAAGCCATCCCCGCGACCGAGATCGTCCAGGTCAGTCGGACCAAAAGCGAAGGCGAAGTCACCTACAGCGTCGTCCGCAGCATCGAAGACAGGGACCTGAAGGACATCAACCTGCAGCTGCTGACCACCGTCAGCACCCTGGTCGTCGCCGTCGCGGCCTTCTACTTCGGCTCGAAATCGGTCCAGGAGGGGAGCAAAGCGGTGACCGAAGCGGCTGCCCCGAAGCGAACCCTGAACGTGACCAGCCCACCGTCCCCGCACGAGTGGACGGGACCCGCCAGTCCGCTCCCCATCGACGTCCAGTCGCTGCCGCCGAATGCGCAGCTCCGCTGGTTTGTCGTGGGCGATGACGGTCAGCTCCAGAACGTGGGCGACGGCAAGTTCGAGTACACGCCTGGCGGGCTCTACGACGAGGGCGGTTCGGTGACGCTCAAGTTCGAGCAGGTCGATGACGCGGCTGTGAACGCCACGCTGGTCGTCAACTTCGAAGGCTCGCAGGAGCAGCCGGCGACCGCGGAGGCCCCGCCGGAGCAGCAGCCGCCGGCTGCCGAAGTCCAGTAGCAGGAGGGGCCGCGAGCTCCGGCACCGGGAACGTCCGCCCGATCTCTGTGAGACCGGGGGCATACAACCCCATCTATTTGTCGAGGATCCATCATTATTCCCGAGCATGGCACGGATGGTCACACGGGGTCATCCGAGGACAAGGAATGGCCGCAAATGGGCTTGTTCGAGGAGGAGGGCGGCGGCCAGGCATGATCAGTGGTGGTCCGGCCGATGTGTCCGAATTGTGCCCGTCGTTACTAAGGTAGCTGGGTGATCGAGTCGACGACTCTCCACACGCTGCTGCTGGGATTGCCGGGTGCTGGCGTTCCGTCCCCCAAGTGTTTTTCGTCGAGCCGCTGGGCTCGACCTTTGGCCACATCGAAATTCTCGGCAAGCAGGGTGAGTGCGACATCGCTCAGAGCCTTACTGCATTTGAGGTGCGTCTTGGCTTCTTTCTGAGCAATATGGCGGTCGATGTAGGCCGTCTGCTCGGTGAAGTGCAGTAAAAACCAAAGCTCTATACACGGGTTTGAGATAGCTAGGTTTATTCCATGGGTGCTCGCCAGGTTTCTTGCCTCGTCCAAGCGAGGGTGGGCGTCAATGTCAAAGATGCACCAGACCTCGTCGTGAGCTCGGCCTCTTCCCCGTCGCGCCGTCCTTTCATTGGCGGTCTTCGCTTCGACTGCACGTTCGACGAGGGCCAGCGGCGTGCCATGAAACTCGTGGATCTCAACGTTCACCTGTTTTCGAAAACGACGGTGCCAATACTTGAGGTAGTCCTCCTCGGTTACCTCACCCTCTGCGAAAATTAGTAGCTCTCGTCGACTCGGCCGGGCCGCAACCGTTCGCCGCGGCGGCGCCACTACTCCTCCGCGTTGCCTACGGGCTCGGCGATCTGCTCTAGGCGCCGCTGTGAGAGAATCGGGGTCCCCCCATAGCGTCCGGCTAGGTACCTGCGTGCGATTGCCTCTTCACGCCGCGGCGCGAGATCTACCAGCGGGTAGAGGCGAGTGCTCCCGTCCTCGTCCTTCTCGGTGAACCAGATCTGGTCGCGGCCAAGGGGGCGATCGGCGGAGTCGCCCATCAGAGTGACCTCGTGAGAATTGAAGATCAACTGCGCGCGACGTGGGTTGCTCTGTGGCGATTGAAACAGGTCGACAAGCACGTTGACTAAGGCTGGATGCAGGCTCGCCTCGAGCTCGTCGGCGAGGAGTACCGAGCCCTCCCGCAATGCATCGACAACTAAGCCGATCATCCCGAACCAAATCACGGTTCCCCATGACTCCTCGCCGAAGGGCAGATCGACCTCTCGCTTCCCGGCACGGTGCTTAAGGCGCACCTCGAATTCGTCCAGCTCAAGCTCCTCCAAGTCTTCATCGGAGTCCTCGCCGCGGAAGATGTCGATCACCTTCTCGAGTTTCTCCTTAACCTCGGGGTCGAGCTCGCGACGGCTGACATCCGTCACGCCAAGGTCGGCCTCACGCAGCAGGGCCAGCATCTGTTGGCGACGATCACCCTCCTCGAGAAGCTTGGCAGTAAAGACCTGCCTGGCACCGCGGGTGCGGACGTCTGCATAAAAGAGATTGCGCTGAAACCATTCAAACAACGGCAGAAACAGCGGATGGTTCGTAGCTGCCGCGGTCGAGAGGAAAAGCGCATTGGAGCGCAGGATTTCTTCGGTCGCCCGCCCTTTGGCACGTCGCTGAGCGCCGAGTTGGACCTCATCGCCGGTGCGGTGCAGGAGTAGGACCGCGCGGCCGCGCGGGTAGCTGCGTGCCCACTCTTCCTGAATCTGCTCGGAGTCGAGGCGAAAGCCGTACTCGTGGCGGACTCCGTCGAGGACCAGCTCGACCTCGTAAGTTGATGGCGCGCTGCCGCCATCCTCCCCTAGCAGGAACGGATTGGTTGGGAGCCTCCCGCCCGGGCTTCCATGGCGGAAGGAGTGAAGGACGAACTCGCGCATGTCGCCCATCGCCATCAGCAGGTTCGACTTGCCCGAGGCATTGGCGCCGAAGATGCCGGCGACAGGCAGGACAGAAATAGGCCGCCCGCCTTCGCGCCAAGGGATCTCACGGGTGACGCGCTTCTCCGAGAGTCGCGTGCCAAGCAGCGATAGTTCGACCGGATCGCGAAACGACCGGACATTCTCAGCTCGAAAGGCCATCAGCATCGACGCCCTTCGTTCCGCTCCCTCGATCACCGTACCCTCCATCTCAGACCGAGTATTGCCGAAAATCCGCGCGGAGGCAATCGTCGAGGCCGTCTACATCGCTTTTGAGCTTGGCAAGCGGGACCTTCCCCCTTGTCCAGGGTGTCGCTTCTCATAAAGATGCTTGTCGGCGTCGTTAACGAAGGAAATGAGGAAAACTTGCAGAAATACGATCTTCGTCTATAATTCTGGTGGTGTCAGACCTTTCCGCGACAAGACCCAGAATGCCGCTGGCTATCCTGCTGCTGCCTTTGGAGAGCGTTCTTGCATGTCTTTGACCGGAGCCGTCTGGCTCCAAATATGACGAGGTCAACGGATCAACTGCGAGGAGGTTCTTGTGACGTCATTTGAGCGCGCTTTTCAGGAGCGTTTCCACCAGGGCATCGATCTGTCTGCGTCTGCTGTCAAGGCACGAGAGGCGGCAGACCTCGACCACCCCAACTTCAGCGACTTGGAGTACGGCGAAGCTCGCTTGGGCGAGGGGGTCGTCATGTTTCTTGACATTCGCGGCTATACGCGCCTCGCGATGGCCTTCGCGGACCATCCCGAGGAAACGGCCAAGATCATTGACGCCGTGGTGGGCGGCGCAGTCGAAGTTCTGCCGCGCTACGGCGCCCATGTCAACGACTACACCGGGGATGGGGTCATGGCTGTCTTCGGAGGCGAGCTTGGGAGCCTAGATCGGGCGCACGACCTGTCGATTTGGGCAGCGGTAGATCTGATGAACCAGATGTCGGCGACGCTACGCGCCGAGTTGCTTGGCGTCGCAATCGAGGATCCGGTTCGAGTCGCCATTGGTCTTGTCTCCGGGCCGATCCTGTGGAAATGTGTCGGCACCGAAGAGCTTAACCGCGTCATGGCGATCGGCGAGGTGGCCCCGCTCGCCGCTAAGTACGTCAGCGGTTCGGAGACTAAGGCTTGGCAGACGATGCTCGGCGGCGCGGTCATTGATGCAGTGCCGCTGCGTTTTCGCGAGCGGGTCGATGACTACGAACACGTCTACAAGGGCGAGCGCATGACTCGGGACCGTTGGCTGTTGCAGACCGAGGGTTTTTCGAAGGAGGCCAGCTCTGCCGATGATGTCGTCAAGCTGCGCACGAGCGCAGCGCTCGGTGGAGGGGTGGCGTTGAATCCGCCGAAACCGCCGCCGCGCCAGGGGGACGGAAACCGGCGTGAGCGCACGATCGGATAGTGACAGGCTTCAGTGGTATGAGCTCGACCCGTATAGGGTCGAGGTGGAGCGTCGAGCTCTGAAGGATCCCTGGCGCTTTGTCCGAGGCGACGACGGGCGCTACGGGTGGGAGGGGGGAATTTTACGGCGGAGTTGGCGGGGAAAGGCGACCACCGAGCGTTCTGCCCGGTTGATCTATCCCTACGGCTTTCCCGCCCGCTTTATAGAGGCGCGTATCGAGCCAGAGCCGCCCGAGGAAGCCCGAGCGGCATTCGATGCCCACATCAATATCGATGGGTCAGCCTGCTACGTCACCGCCGATGGATGGAGTCCCCAAGACACGGTACGCGACGCACTTCGGTTGCTCGGTGACTGGTGGTGGAACTACTACTGGCTCATCGAGCGCGAACTCCCGAAGCC
>DASSVR010000036.1:0-22652 GCA_035705945.1 Solirubrobacterales bacterium | reverse complement strand
GGTAGCGATCGTAGGCGTACTCGACCCCCGCCTGGCCGATCACGTCGCCGGGCTCGAGGTGCCTGTACTGCCTTTCCTTCAGCTCCTTTTCGGAGATCTCACCGACGTTGCCGAGCACATGGGCCGCGAGGCTCCCGTTCGGGTAGTGGCGGACGAAGACACGCTGGACCGTCACCCCCGGGAATTCGCGCTGGTTCTCTTCCACGTAGGCGATCAGCTCGTAGCCGACATCCTGCTTCAGCGACACCGGTGCCCCGGCGGCGACCTCTTCCCCCTCCTTGATCGTGCGCCTCACCCGGCGCAGGGGCATCCCGGTGAGCTCTCCAAGCCGCGCCAGGACCGCGCGTTCCTCGACCGGGTCCTCGGGCAGCTTCTGCGTGTTCAGCTGCAGCGCCAGGCTGGTGCGATTGTCGACCAGGACCTCGCCGTCGCGATCGAGGATCTCCCCTCGCGGGGCGATGATCTTGAACTCGCGGGTGCGATTGTTCTTCGCTTCGACCAGGTACTCGTCGCCCGAGATGATCTGCAGGTTCCAGAGGCGGAAGAAGAGGACGGCGAAGAGGGCGACAGCAACGCCGCTCAATACCGCGACCCGCAGCAGCAGGCGGCTGCCCTGGGGAGGTTGATCGCTCCGCAGGTACACGATCCTAGGCTCCCAGCACCGTCGGCCGTCTGCCGTGCCGAGTCGCCGGCTCCTCGACCAGCGCCGGCCGCATCGCCCGCCGCACGCCGAGGTAGATCGCCCAGCCGCCGAAAAAGGCGAAGATGCCCTTCAGCAGCACGTCGCGGATCACCATGGTGCTCACCGAGGCGTCGAATCCCAACATGATCTCGACCGCCCCGAAGCCGAGCTCGGCGAAGATCGTCAGCGCCATGCAGAGCAGCGGCGGCCCCAGCGGGCTGTGGATCTCGAAGCGCTCCCGGAAGAGCCCCGCCAGGTAGCCGGTTGCCAGGAGGACGAGCGAGCTGCCCCCGAGCGGGACGATCAGCAGACAGTCCAGCAGCAGCCCGACCGAGAAGCCGCAGACGGCCCCGGTCAGGGTTCCGCCGAGCAGACCGAATACGACGACCAGCGCCGGCAACAGGTCGGGGCTGACGTGGAAGAGGGCCACCTGCGAGAAGAAGGAGAGCTGCAAAATCACCCCGCCCAGCAGGATCGCGACAAGCCGAGCGAGGATGTTCGGCGTGAGGATCACCCGCGCGACCCTCCGGTCAGCACCTGGACGAAGTCGAGTTCGCGCAGGTTGGCGAAGGGACGGACGTGGACCAGCTGCTGCGCCTCCTGCTGCTGCAGGGAGGCTTCGACGACTTCGCCGATCGGCAGGTTCGGCGGGTAGCCCGAGTCGATGCCCTCGGCGCGCCAGCCGGAGGTGACGACGTCCTGCCTTTTGCCGACCAGCTTTTCGGAGTCGAGAAAGTCGAGGATGAGGTCCTCGGGGTCCCCCACGACCGGTTTCAACACCCCCTGCACGCCGCTAGGTACGATCTTCGCCGAGACGGCGCTGGAGTGGTCGGCGATCAGCGTCACCCGCGCCGAGCTGTCGGTGACGGCGGAGACGGTGCCGACGAGGCCGTCGCCGTTGACCACCGGGTCGTCCACCTCCACCCCGTCGCCGGATCCGACGTCGATCGCCACGTCGGAGAACCAGACGATCGGGGAGCGGGAGATCACGCGGCCGGTGACGGGCTCGTAGCCCGCGGGGATCGCCCCGCCGCGGTCGAGCTCGAGCAGCTTGCGCAGCTGCGCGTTCTCGGCCAACGCCGCCTGCGCGCCCACCGCCTGCCGGCGGACGACTTCCAGCTCGCTCCGTAGGCGCTCGTTCTGGCCCTTTGCGTCGAAGGTCTCGTCGAACCAATTGACCAGGTCGCGGGCCGGCTTCAGGGCGCGGTCGGCGCCCTCCTGAATCGGGCTGAAGACGGTGCTGACACCCCGCTGCACGCCGTTGGAGCCCTGTCCGTAGGTGACGGTGAGCAGGACGAACGAGCCGACGATCAGCAGCGCGAGCACCGCCCGGCGGCGGCGTACTTGCTTTCGATACACGTTGGGGGCCTAAGTCTTGGGGTTCGCATGGACACCTGGCTAGCGCCGGGGCCGTGCTCCGTTGTTCTTTCCGGCGCGGTGGATCGTCTCGACCTCCTCGAGCGAGATGCCCGAGCCGACCGCCACGCACGTCAACGGCGACTCTGCCAGTTGGCAGGGCATCTGGCACTCGTCGCGCAGGCGTTGCTCCAGTCCTTGCAGGAGCGCTCCGCCTCCCGCAAGGGTAATGCCACGGTCCATGATGTCACCCGCGAGCTCAGGTGGGGTCCGATCGAGCGTCTCCTTGACCGCGGAGACGATGTGGCTGACCGGCTCCTCAATCGCCCCCCTCACCTCTTCGGAGCTGAGCTCAATCGTCTTCGGCAACCCCGAGACGAGGTCGCGACCGCGGATCTCGGTACGCACCTCTTCCGGCAGCTTCGACGCAGAACCGGCCTCGAGCTTGATTTCCTCCGCCGTCTGGGTCCCGATCGCGAGCTTGTACCGCTGTTTGCAGTGGGCGACGATCGCCTCGTCGAGCTCGTCGCCGCCGACCCGGATCGACTGCGAGACAACAATCCCGCCGAGGCTGATCACCGCCACCTCGGTGGTGCCACCGCCGACGTCGACGATCATCGAACCGGTCGGCTCGCCGACAGGAAGACCGGCACCGATCGCCGCCGCCATCGGCTCCTCGATCAAATAAGCCTGCCGCGCTCCCGCGGAGAGACAGGCCTCCTCGACCGCTCGCTTCTCGACCCCGGTCACCCCGGAGGGAACGCAGACGACGACGCGCGGATGGGCGAAGCGGTTGGAGTTAACCGAATTGATGAAGTGGCGCAGCATCTGCTCGGTGACGTCGAAGTCGGCGATGACGCCGTCCTTGAGCGGGCGGATCGCGGTGATCGTCCCTGGCGTCCGCCCCAGCATCCGCTTCGCTTCGACACCGACCGCGTGGACCTGGCCGCTGAGGGCGTCGATCGCGACAACAGAGGGCTCGGAGAGGACGATGCCGCGCCCCCGGACGTAGACGAGCGTGTTGGCGGTGCCGAGATCGACGGCCATATCGCGGCCACCGAGGCGAGTCACGCGACTGAGCAAGCCCAATTCCAAGCCCTTTTTAGATCGACGGGGTTTTCCAGTGGAGAAATCATCGCAGAGCCCGGAAACCCCGCTATTTGCGGAGTGATTCGGTCTAGCCCGCCCGCGGCGTCTCAGCCCCGCTCGAAAAGCACCGGCGCCAGCTCCGCCAGCAACCCGACTGGCAGCCCGACCACATTCGAAACGCTCCCCTCCACCCGCTCGACCAGCGAGGACCCAAGCGTCTGAATCGCATACCCCCCAGACCGCCCTTCCCACTCGCCAAACCGAACGTACCGCTCCTTTTCAGCGTCGCTGAGCTCCTTGAAGACCACGGTGGACTTTTCCACCCCACTCCGCTCCACCCCGTCCTCAACCACCACGAGCCCACTCATCACGGTGTGAGCACGACCTGACATCCGATCCAGGTATGCGCGAGCCTCAGCGGCATCGGCTGGCTTACCGAGCACTTCGTTATCCAGGACGACGTCGGTATCACACGCAATCACGAGGCGGCCCGGGGGGGAGGGAGGCATGCCGAGCACGACCCCGCGCGCAGGTATGCCTCCCTCCCTTAGCGCTCTCGCCTTAGAGAGCGCGTTCAAGCGAACAAGCTGTTCGGGATCACCGTCGCTCAGCTCCTCGACCCCAGGCACGACGACCTCGAACTCAATGCCCAGCTTCTGCAGGATCTCCCGCCGCTGCGGAGACCCGGATGCGAGAACGACCTTCAGGAGAGCTCGGGGAACCAGATCCCGATCTCGCGCTCCGCGGACTCGTCGGAGTCGGAACCGTGGACCATGTTGAAGGTGACCTCCAGCGCGAAGTCGCCGCGGATCGAGCCGGGCGCCGCCTCGACCGGGTTGGTCGCACCGATCACCTGGCGGGCCGCCTTCACCGCTTCGGATCCCTCAAGCACCATCGCCACCAGGGTGCCGCCGGTGATGAAGGAGACGAGCTCGCCGAAGAAGGGCTTGTCGGTGTGCTCGGCGTAGTGCTCGTTGGCGATCGACTCGTCGGCCTGCATCGACTTGAGGGCGGCGATCCGCAGCCCCTTGCGCTCGAAGCGGGCGATCACCTCTCCGGTGAGGGCGCGTTCGAAGGCGTCAGGCTTGACGAGGATCAGGGTCCGGCTCACGGGTGGGGCTCCTTTGCTCTTGGGTTGGCGATGCCCCTCCCTCGGCCTCCGGCGGCGCTTTCTTCCGGCGCGGCGGCGGACCCTGCGACTGGCGTCTCGTCGCCTGGCGCTCGTCGGGGCTGCGTTTGCGGCGCGGCCGCTCGCCGCCGCCGAGGCTCGTCTCGCAGTAGGGGCAGAGGCCCCAGCGCGGATCGACCGGCTTGCCGCAGGTGGGGCAAGGGTCCTTGAGCCGGCGCTGGCAGTTCGGGCAGCGCAAGTAGTTCTTCTCGACCGGGTACTCGCAGTTCGGGCAGCTCTGCTCGCGCAGTTGCCGGACCCGCAGCTCGGCGGCTTTGATCTCCAGCTCGCGCTCGTGCGTGTCCTCGAGGTACTCCGGCGGCCGCACGATCGCGTAGACCGCGGTTCCGATGAAGGGGAAGAAAGAGGCGACGGTGGCGCAGGCGACCAGGAACGGGTCAGAGATGCGGCGGCGCGCGTCGAGGTAGGTGTAGACGATCAGCGCCAGCCAAAGCACGACCAGCATCAGCAGGAAGAGAGTGGCGACCAAATTGAGGCCGTCGTTGGTGATGCCGAAGATCGCTAGAGACATAAAGAGAAAAGGCCGAGGCCGCCGTACGGGTGCGGCAGTCTACTTCGCCGCTGCCGACGCTAACCCTGTTCTCAGAGGAACAGCCTTCCGAACAGGTAGCCGACCCCGAAGAAAACGAGGATCACGATCGCCACCACGGCGGCGACGAGCCCCATCATCGAGAGCAGTTCGGAACCGGCTCCTCGCGATCGATCCATGGCCGAATCCTCGCATAGTCAGGAAACGACCAGTGCTCGGGTCGGTGCGATGGCGTAATGGGAGCCGGTGATGAGGAGGACGCCCTCGGGCTCGTCCGCGGCAAGGGCGCGAGCCCGACGCAGTGCAGACCCGAAATCCGGCTCGGGCTCCGCCGGCACCCCAGCCGCCTCGCAGGCGGCGACCAGGTCCGCCGCGGGACGGGAACGGGCGCCGGGACGGCCGTGCCCCGCCAATGCCTCAGCTGGCAACTCGGTGCAGACGACCTCGTCGAGCGCGGGAGCGAGCGCCCTCGCCATCTCCGCCGCGTCCTTGTCGGCGAGGACCGCCAGGCAGGCGACCACCCTCCGGCCCGCGGCCACCCCCGGAAGCGATTCCGCCAGCGCCGCCGCGCCGGCGGGATTGTGCGCCGCGTCCACGTAGGTGGGCGGGTCCGAGGCGATCAGCTCGAGCCGGCCTGGGACTGTGACCGCGCCGGCGACCCGCGCGACGAGCTCGCGATCGAGCCGGCCGAGGAATGCCTCCGCCGCCGCGCAGGCGATCGCGAAGTTGCGGCGCTGGAACTCCCCTGGCGCCCGCAGGTGCACGTCCGCACCGGGGTCTTCGGGCGCCCGCACCAGGCTCGCCCCCCGCTCGCGCGCCGTCTCCGTAGCAAGCGCCTCGACCTCGGGCGAGACCGCCCCAAGGACCAGCATCGTCTGGTCGCGCAGCACCGCCAGCTTCTCGGCGGCGATCTCAATCTCCGTCTCCCCCAGCCACTCGGTGTGGTCGAGGCCGATCGAGGTCAGAACGGTGAGCCGCGAGGGGATCGTGTTGGTCGCGTCGAGGCGCCCGCCGAGGCCGGCCTCGATAACGGCGGCCTCCACGCCGGCCCTGGCAAGGGCGACGAAGCTGGCCGCCGTCGCCGCCTCAAACTGGGTCACCGCCTCCCCTTCCTCGAGGGTGCGGTTAACACCGTCGGCCGCCCGCGCCACCTGCTCGGCCGCCTCCGCCCAAGCGGCGTCGCTCACCTCCTCGCCGCCGACCAGCGTGCGCTGCGACCAGCGCTCGCTGTGGGGGGAGATGCAGGCGCCGGTCCGTAGGCCGTGGGCTTCCAGCAGCCCCGCCGTCATCCGCGTCACCGAGGACTTGCCGTTGGTGCCGACGACGTGGATCGAGGCGAAGCGGTGCTGGGGAAGACCCAGCGCCGTCGTCAGCTTCCGCATCCGCTCCAGCCCGAGCCGCCAGCCGACCGGCTCCAGCGAGTCGAGGTAATGATCAGGCGACAGCTGCTCCGCTTCGCGTCCGCTGCCGTCTGGGAAGCGCACCAACGCTTAGGCCAACTCCTCGAGTTCCGCGCGGTAGCGCTCCAGCTTCCCCCGCTCCTCCTCGACCACCTCGGCGGGGGCCTTGGCGACGAAGCCCTCGTTGCCGAGCTTGCGCTCGCCACGCTCAACCTCGGCCCGCAGCTCCTCGCGGCGCTTCTCGAGCCGCTCGGCGACGGCGGCCGCGTCGAGCTGGTCGGAGTCGAGCACGCGCACCGGGCCGATCGAGGCGACCGGCTCAGTGCCCACCCCGTCGAACTCGAAGCGCGAGAGACGGCCGACGAAGGCCGGCGGCTCGACGCCGTCGATCACCGCCGCCAGCGTCGCCCCCGCCGGCACGCCGGCGAGGTCGCGCCAGGCGCGCAGCCGCTGGGTGAGACGGATACCGCTCTCGACGTCCTCCTCGGCGGCGTCGTCGATCAGCGAGTCGTCAGCCGTCGGGAATGGGTGCACGGCAAGGTGCCCCCGCTGGGCCGGGTGGAAACTCCAGATCTCCTCGGTGATGAACGGCATCGTCGGGTGCAGCAGCGCCAGCACGCGCTCGAGCGCGTAGAGCAGCGCCGCCGCGACCTCCTCCTCGCCGTCGTAGAGGCGCGGCTTGACGATCTCTAGGTACCAGTCGCAGAGGTCGCGCCAAAAGAACGAGTAGGCCTCCTGCACCGCGTGGGCGAAGTCATAGGTCTCGAGCTTCTCGGTGACCGAGGCGATCGTCCGCTCGAGCCGCGAGAGGATCCAGCGGTCCTCGATGGTCCTCGGCCGCGGCGCCGGCTCGACCTCGGCGGTGTTGAGCAGGATCAGGCGGCTCGCGTTCCAAAGCTTGTTGGCGAGGTCGCGGCCCTGCTGCACCTTGGCGTCGGAGAAGCGCACGTCCTGGGTTGAGGACATCGCCAGCAGGCCGAAGCGCAAGCCGTCGGCGCCGTGGATCTCGATTTCCTCCAGCGGGTCGATCCCGGTCCCCAGGCTCTTCGACATCCGCCGCCCGTCGCGGGCTTGGATCACCGAGTGGACGTAGACGTCGCGGAAGGGAACGTCGCCGGCGAACTCGATCCCGGTCATGATCATCCGCGCCACCCAAAGGAAGAGGATCTCCCGCGCGGTGGTGAGGAAGCTGGTCGGGTAGAAGGCGCGCAGCTCCGGCGTCTCCTCGGGCCAGCCGAGCGTGGCGAAGGGCCAGATCGCCGAGCTGAACCAGGTGTCGAGGACATCCTCCTCTTGCCGCAGCTCGCCGCCGCACTCGCCGCAGCTCTCAGGCGTCTGCTCGGCGACGATGGTTTCCTCACATGGATCGCAGTACCAGACGGGGATGCGGTGACCCCACCAGAGCTGGCGGGAGATGCACCAGGGCCGGATCTCCCGCATCCAGTCGAGGTAGACGCGCTTCCACTGCGGCGGCGCGATCCGCACCTCGTCGCGCTCGACCACCTCGATCGCCGGCCGCGCCAGCTCGTCCATGCGGCAGAACCACTGCAGCGAGATCAGCGGCTCGATCCGCTCGCCCGAGCGGTGCGAGAACGGGACCGAGTGAAGGTATGGCTCCTCCCCGCGAAGGCGTCCCTCCTCGCGCAGCGCCGCGACGACGGCTTCCTGCGCCTCGGCGGCGGTGAGCCCGGCGAACCGCCCGGCGTCCTCGGTCATCCGGCCGTCCGGGCCAATCACCCCGATCTCCTCGAGCTTGTGCCGGCGACCGATCTCGAAGTCGTTTGGGTCGTGGCCGGGCGTGATCTTCAGGGCGCCGGTGCCGAACTCGGGGTCGACGTGCTCGTCGGCGATGATCGGCAGCCGTCGCCCGACCAGCGGCAGCACGCAGTGCTGGCCGACGAGGTCGCGGTAGCGCTCGTCCTCGGGGTTCACGGCCACGGCGGTGTCGGCGAGCATCGTCTCCGGGCGCACGGTGGCGACCGTAAGGACCTGGTCGGAGTCCTCGACCGGGTAATCGATCGAGTAGAGGGTGTCCTCGACCTCTCGGTTCTCAACCTCGAGGTCGGAGATCGCCGAGTGCGAGCCGGGGTCCCAGTTGACCATGTAGTGGTCGCGGTAGATGTAGCCCTTGTCGAAGAGCCGCTTGAAGACGCGGTAGACGGCACGGACATAGCCCTCGTCGAGGGTGAAGCGCTCTCGCTCGTAGTCGCAGGAGGCGCCGAGGCGCTTGTACTGCTCGACGATCCGCGAGCCGTATTCGGCTTTCCACTCCCAGACCCGCTCGACGAAGGCGTCGCGGCCGAGGTCGTGGCGGCTCTTCCCCTCCTTCTTCAGCTCTTTCTCGACCACCGCCTGGGTGGCAATCCCGGCGTGGTCCGTGCCGAGGAGCCAGAGCGTCTTGCGCCCCCGCATCCGGTTCATCCGCACCAGCGCGTCCTGCATCGACCCGTTCAGCGCGTGCCCCATGTGCAGCGCCCCGGTCACGTTAGGCGGCGGAATCGCCACCGAGAAGTTCTCCCCCGGCGCCCCCTCTGCCGGCGGATGAAAATACCCCCCCTCCATCCACTCGGCAAAGACCCGCCCCTCTACCTCAGAAGGGTCGTACCGAGTGGTCTCCTCCAGCTTCTTACGCTGCGCCGCGTCCACGGGCGCGAGTCTAGATAGCCAGGAACGCTTGTGGAGGGGCGGGGGGACCCTCAACCGAACCTCCCCGCTGTTGTGAGGGCGAGGGTCCCCCCGCCCCTCCCCGCTTAGGCGCTTTCCTCGGTGATCCCCTCGTCAGCCGGCCCGATGTCCTGCTGGACCGCCTCGGTAACGAGCGTCGGGCGACGGCCCTCGGTGATCGTCTCCTTGGTGACGACGCACTTGGTGACGTCGCGGCGCGAGGGCAGCTCGAACTGGACGTCGAGCAGCGTCTCCTCGAGGATCGAGCGCAGGCCGCGGGCGCCGGTCTCGCGCTCCAGGGCTTTGTCGGCGATCGCCTCGAGGCTGTCCTCGGAGAAGACCAGCTCGATGTCGTCGAACTCGAAGAAGCGCTGGAACTGGCGGGTGAGCGCGTGGCGCGGCTCGGTCAGGATCGTGCAGAGGTCATCGCGGCTGAGCTGGTGGATCGCGGTGATCACCGGCAGGCGGCCGATGAACTCGGGGATCAGCCCGTATTCGATCAGGTCCTCGGGCAGCACCTGCTCGAACCATTCGCCGGTGTCCTTCTGCACGCGCGAGGTGATCGCGGCGCCGAAGCCGACGCCGTGGTCGCCGAGGCGGCGCTCGATGATCTTGTCGAGTTCGGCGAAGGAGCCACCGCAGACGAAGAGGATGTTGGTGGTGTCGATCGTCAGGAACTCCTGGTGGGGGTGCTTGCGCCCGCCCTGGGGCGGCACTGAGGCGGTGGTCCCCTCGAGGATCTTCAGCAGCGCCTGCTGCACGCCTTCGCCGGAGACGTCACGGGTGATCGACGGGTTGTCGGCTTTGCGCGCGATCTTGTCGATCTCGTCGATGTAGATGATCCCCGTTTCCGCCTTCTTGACGTCGAAGTCGGAGGCCTGGATCAGCTTGAGGAGGATGTTCTCGACGTCCTCGCCGACGTAGCCGGCCTCGGTCAGAGCGGTCGCGTCGGCGATCGCAAAGGGGACGTTGAGGATCCGCGCCAGGGTCTGGGCAAGCAGCGTCTTCCCGCAGCCGGTCGGGCCCAGCATCATGATGTTCGACTTCTGCAACTCGACGTCGGCCTCGTCGGACTGGGCCATCTGCACCCGCTTGTAGTGGTTGTAGACGGCGACGGAGAGGGCGCGCTTGGCGGCGTCCTGGCCGACTACGTACTCCTGCAGGACGTCGTAGATCTGTCGCGGTTTCGGCAGGTTCTCCAGCTCGAAGGCAGGCGGCGCCGTCAGCTCCTCGTCGATGATCTCGTTGCAGAGGTCGATGCACTCGTCGCAGATGTAGACGCCTGGGCCAGCGATCAGCTTCTTCACCTGGCGCTGCGACTTGCCGCAGAAGCTGCAGAGGAGCTGCTCGTTCGAATCTGAAGGACGTGCCAGCGGAATCCCCTCCTAACGGGATTGTCTCTTGCCTCCGGCGGCGCCCCAAAGCTTAGAGAGGGACCTGCACCGGTTCGTGGGTCCGTTTACGGCGCCTGGACGGCTGTCCCTCCTCGTGACGGCGGGCTTGCGTGACCGCCGAGATGGAGATCAGGCGGAGCGCAGGTGGGGCGGCGGTGGCGGCAACCGGTCGATCATCTGAAGCAGAGCCTCCATCAGCGCCCGCCGCTCGTCACGCTGGTCGTCAAGCTCGGCGAAGATTCGCTTCGCCCACTGCCTGTCCTCGGCGATCATCTTGTCGGTCCGCCGCATGAAGTCCTGAAACATCTCTTCGGTCTTCTTCCGCATCGCCCTGAATTCCTCGAGACCCTTCTCCTGCTTGCCGATCGCGGCCTCATGACGTAACACGGCCTCGTGCTGCTTCGCGCTGGCTGCCTCCTGTCGGGCAATTGCCTCTTCCTGCTTCGCGCTGGCTGCCTCCTGCCGGGCCACCGCCTCTTCCTGTTTTGCCCGCGCCGCCTCCGTTCGCGCTTCGGCTTCCCGCTGCATCGCCGCGGCATGCTCGATGCGCACCGCGCATTCGGCAACTACCGCAGACAGTTCCTTCCGGGTCACATAAAGGATTGTGCCAGGTGATCACGCACCTGTTGCGCGCAGAATCGAAAAATTCTGCAACTTCTTAGCTACTACTTCCGGGAGCGCCCATCAGTGGTGCTCGATGACGCGGTCGACGATGTTGTACTCCTTCGCCTCCTCCGCGCTCATGAAGTAGTCCCGCTCGGTGTCTTTGGTGACCTTCTCGAACGGCTGACCGGTGTGTTTGGCGATGATCTCGTCGAGGCGGCGGCGCACGTCGATGATCTCTTTGGCGTGGATCTCGATGTCGGTCGCCTGGCCCTGGAAGCCGGCAGAGACCTGGTGGATGAGGATCTTCGAGTTCGGCAGCGCCATCCGCTTGCCCGCGGCGCCCCCGCTGAGCAGCAACGCCCCCATGCTCATCGCCACGCCGACGCAGATCGTCTGCACGTCGGGCTTGATGAACTGCATCGTGTCGTAGATCGCCAGCCCCGCGTACACGGAGCCGCCGGGCGAGTTGATGTAGAGGCTGACGTCCTTGTCGGGATCCTCCGACTCCAGGTGCAGCAGCTGGGCGACGATCAGGTTGGCGATGTCCTCGGTCACCGGCGTCCCGAGGAAGACGATCCGCTCCCCGAGCAGCCGCGAGTAGATGTCGAAAGCACGCTCGCCGCGCGAGGTCTGCTCGACCACCATTGGCACCAAGGGGCTCATGGTCCGCACTCTATAGAGACGCCCTGATGGGCCTCAGTCGCCCGGAGTCCAGAGCTCGCCGGATTTCTCCTCGCCGGCCTTCTCCTTCTCCGGCGTCCAGATCTTCTCCCGCGCCTCTGCCTGCTCCTTCGGGATCGGCTTCGCCGACTCGGCGACCAGCTCGATCGCCTTTCGTGCCCGCAGGTCTTCGCGGACCATCGCGTCGCGGCCGTTCTTACGCAGACGCTCGAGCAGCTTCTCGGGGGTGGTCCGCTCGTGTTCGGCGCTGTGCTCCAGCGCCTCGACCATCTCCTCGTCTGAGATCTCGATCCCCTCGGCGTCGGCGATCGCGGTTACGACCGCTTCCCGCTTCAGCTCTCTTTCCGCATCGGGCTTCGTTTCCTCGATCAGCTCGTCACGGCTCTTTCCCTGCATCTGGAGGAAGGCATTTGGGTCCATCCCCCGGCCCGCCAGCTGGCGTTCCATCCGCTCCCAGCGCTCCGTCGCCCGCGCCGTCGCCAACTCCTCGGGAACCTCGACGGTGGCCTCGTCGACGGCGGCGTCGATCGCCGCCACGCGGAAGTCTTCCTCGGCGCGGCTGCCGAGGGCGGCGCTGACTTTCTCGCGGATGCTCTCGCGCAGCTCCTCGAGCGTGTCGAACTCGGAGGCGTCGGAGGCGAAGTCGTCGTCGAGCTCGGGCAGGATCTTCTCCCGCACCTCCTTCACCTTCACTTTGAAGACCGCCTTTTTGCCGGCGAGGTGCTCGGCCTGATAGTCGTCGGGGAAGGTGACCTTCACCTCGCGCTCCTCCTCCGCCTTGGCGCCGACCAGCTGCTCCTCGAAGCCCTCGATCAGCTGGTCCGAGCCCAGCGCCAGCAGGTAATCCTCCGCCGCGCCTCCCTGGAAGGCGGAGCCGTCGACGAACCCCTCGAAGTCGATCAGCAGCGAGTCGCCCTCGGCCGCCTCGCGGTCCACCGGCTCCAGCCGCGCGAAGCCCTCGCGGATCCGCTCGACCTCGGTTTCGACGATTTCGTCGGGGACCTCTTTCTCCTCCTTGCCGACCTCGAGCCCCTTGTAGTTGCCAAGTTTGGCGGCTGGGCGCACCCCGACCTCGAACTTGAATTTGAGCGGCTCATCCTCCGCCTCCGGAATCGAGACCATCTCGATGCTGGGGTCGCCGATCGGGCTCACGCCACTCTCCAGCAGCGCCCGTTCGTACCACTCGGGCAGCTCCTCGCGGATCGCCTCCTGTAACACGGTGCCGAAGCCGAGCCGCTGGATGATCAGCGAGGGAGGCGCCTTGCCGGCGCGGAAGCCGGGCATCCGCATCTCCTTCGCCATCGCGCGGGCTGCGCGGGCCGTTGCTTTCTCCACGTCGCCGGCGGGCACCTCGGCCTGCACTTCGACGCGCGAGTTGGGCAGCTCCTTGAGGGTGGTCTCCATAGGCGCCGACCCTAGCGACGTTGCGTCAGCATCGTCCGCAGAGCCACGGCGAAATCGATCGCGAAAGCCAACCCGCGCCCCACCGGGCCCGTGACCAGCCAGGCCCGCAGCCGCTCTCCGGCATCAGTCATTCGCGTATTCCAGCAGGGACGAGTCGACCAGCCACTCGACGGGAGCGCGGTCGTCGGTGTAGACCTCGCCGCCCGCAAGCCGTGGCTCCAGCCCGGCGGCCGCCCGGCGCGCCTCGGGACGCAGCGGTGCCGGCAGCACCCCAAGGTTCGCCCGCAGCCGCGCCGCCGAGAACACCCCCTCGCCGGCGACCAGCAGGGTGTTGGTCTCCTCGATCGGGTAGCGCAGCACGCGCGGGAAGGCTGCCGCCATCGTCCGCCCCAGCACTCGCTCCAGCTCCCTCGCCCCCTCCGGGTGGCCGACGTTGACGATCACCAGGCCGCCCGGCGCCAGCCGCTCCCCTGCCAGCTCGAAGAACTCCCGCGTCGCCAGGTAGAAGGGGATGTAGGGCTGGCGGTAGGCGTCGACCATGATCGCGTCGTAGTCGTCCTCGGAACGCTCGAGCCACGGCCGCGCATCCTCGGCAAAGACCTTCATCCGCGTGTTGCGGAGGTCGAAGAAGCGGCGTCCAAGCTCGGTCAGCTCGGCGTCGATCTCGACCGCGTCGACAGCCGTACGAGGGAAGAAGTGCCCGAAGGAGCGAGCGACGGTGCCGCCCGCGTTGCCGAGGATCGCGATCCGCCGCGGCGGCCGGGGGCTGGCCGCGGCGGGCAGGACCAGGTGGCCGTCCCAGTAGTCCCCGGTGAGGTAGCTACCGGGCCGGTAGAGCGAGTGGACCGCCTGCCCCTCGTTCAGCTCCAGCACCCGGGTGCCGTCGTCGCGTTCGACCACCCGCGCGTACTGGTGGGTGGTCTCCGCCTCGAAGAGGACGCGGCCCTCGCCCTCCCCCTTGATCGTCCCGACCGGGAGCGCGAAGACCGCGAGCAGGGCGACGGGGACGGCCGCGGCCCGGGCGCCGATGCCCAGGGTCGCCACCAGCGCCAGCGCCAGGGCGAAGGCGAGAAAGGTCCGCTGCGTGCCGAGCCAGGGAATCAGCAGCAATGCCGAGAGCATCGTCCCCAGCAGCGAGCCGACGGTGGAGATCGCGTAAAGCCGGCCGACCACCTGGCCGGACTCCTCGACCCCGCCCACCGCCAGACGCACCGCCCACGGCGCCGCCGCCCCTAGCAGCGTCACCGGCACGGCGACCAGGACCAGCACCCCGAAGAGCGAGCCGGCGAAGCCGCCGACGGAGACCGTGTCGAAGGCGTCGACCGAAAAGCCGAGGAAGGGCCGCGCCGCGAAGGGCACCGCCGCGATCAGGACCGCGGCCGCGAGCACCAGCAGGCAGAGCCCGCGCAGGTGAGGGTGGCGATCGGCGTAGCGGCCCCCGAACCAGTAGCCGGCGGAGAGGGCGACGAGGACGACCCCGATCGTGTTCGCCCAGACGATCGTCGAGGCGCCGAAGTAAGGCGCGAGCAGCCGGGCGGCGGCGATCTCCACCCCGAGGCTGGAGGCGCCGACGACGAAGACCAGAGGCGCCAGCAGGGTTCGCTCAGGTCGCGCCGTCGTCGCCATCGTCCCCGGCCCCGATCATCTGCCTCTCCAGCCGCGCGCCCTGACCGGCGGCGACAGCCCGCTGGGCTCTGCCCTCGTCGAGTTCCACACCCCGCTCCCGCGCCAGGTCGAGCAGCCGCTGCTTCTCGATCCCCTCCCGCGCGGCCTGGAAGAAGAACCAGGCGAGCAGTCCGAGGCCGAGAAAGGTGCCCTCGATCATCATGATCACCCCGGCCGTGCTCTGGTCGGCCAGGGGCGAGATCCCCCAGTAGCGCTCCCCCTCCGCGTAGGCGGGATAAAGCACGCTGCCGGACCACATCAGGACGTTGCCGAGGATCGCGCCGGCAAAGCGGACGGCGATCACGTACCCGACCTTCCAGGCGGCGGTGAACCAGCTCGGCTTCGGCAGCGGCCCGAAGACCGGCATCCACATCAGGCAGCCGAAGAAGACGAAGCTGGCGTGCTCCAGGAGGTGTGCCGGCGCCGTCCCATAGGCGGCATCGTAGAGCGCCGGGACGTGCCAGAGGTAGAAGTTCAGCGCCCAGAGCGGCAGGGCGACGAGCGGGTGGGCGAGGACCCGCAGCCGGTCGAAGAAGCGGATCGCCAGCACCGGCTGCAGCAGCGGCCCGGTCAGGCCGAGGACCAGCAGCAGCGTGGCGATATCGCCGAGCATCAGGTGCTCGAACATGTGGGCGATCACCAGCTCCTCGGCGATGTGTGCGATCGGCGAGACCAGGGCGACGACGATCACGAGCAACCCCGCCGCGAAGCAGATCTGGCGCCAGATCGGCACCGGCCGGCCCCGCGTCGCGAGCGTCGAGGCGCGCTTCGCGTAGAGCACCGCGACGACCGCGAGCGGCAGGATCTCCAGGGGGGCGAGAACCGCCTCCACGTGGGCGAGGGGAGCGTTCATCGGATTCAGCGTAGCCCGCTGGTAGCTTGGCAACGCCCATGGGCTCCCAGGACCAACGCTTCCCTCCGATCGGGAGCTACGGCTTCCTCTCCGACTGCCACACCGCCGCCCTCGTCTCCTTCGGCGGCGCGGTCGAGTGGCTCTGCTTTCCCCGCTTCGACTCGCCCAGCGCCTTCGCCGCCCTGCTCGACCGCGAGGCCGGCCACATGCTGCTACGCCCGCGCGGGGTGATCGTCCCGATCGCCCGCCGTTACCAGCCGGGAACGCTGGTGATCGAGACCACCTGGGTCACCGACACGGGCTGGGTCGTGGTCAAGGACGCGCTGACGATCGCCGACTGGGCTCCAGCCGACGGCGACCCGGCCAACCGCCGCGGTCGGCCGGAAACCGGGCACGAGTGCGATCGCTCGCTGCTGCGGACGATGACCTGCATCGACGGCTGGGTCGAGATGGAGATGGAGTGCGCGCCCCGCTTCGACTACGGCCTCGCCGAGGCACGCTGGAGCGGCGGCGAGCTTGGGGAAGCGGTAGCGGGCGCCAACGACGGGGCCCGGCTCCAGCTGACCAGCGATATGGAGCTGGAGATCGACGGCGGGACCGCCCGCGGCCGCGTCACCCTGCGCGAAGACGAGACCGCGTTCTGCGCCGTCACCTGGGAGGACGGCGACCTCGGCGGCCCGCGCAGCGCCCCGGAGGCGCTGGAGCGGATCGACTCCACCGAAGAGTTCTGGCGCGAATGGCTGCGCGACGGCGACTTCCCCGACCACCCCTGGCGAATCCACCTGCAGCGCTCGGCGCTAGTCCTCAAGGGCCTCACTTACACCCCCACCGGGGCGATCGTCGCCGCCCCCACTACCTCCCTGCCCGAGACCCCAGGAGGCGAACGCAACTGGGATTACCGCTACAGCTGGATCCGCGACTCGACCTTCAGCCTCTGGGCGCTGCACACCCTCGGCTTCGACCAGGAGGCGCGCGACTTCATGCGCTTCATCGTCGACGTCTGCAAGGACGATCCGGAACTCCAGATCATGTACGGGGTCGGCCACGAGCGCCAGCTCGACGAGCGCACGCTCGACCACCTCGACGGCTACGGCGGCGCCAGGCCGGTGCGAGTCGGCAACGGCGCCTACGACCAGCGCCAGAACGACGTCTGGGGATCGCTATTGGACTCGATCTACGTCCACGAAAAGGCGTTGGGCGGACGGGCAGCAAAAGGCGGCCGGGAACTGATCCGCTACCAGGTCGAAGCGGCGATCGAGGCCTGGCCCAACCCCGACCAGGGGATCTGGGAGTCGCGCGGAGAGCCGCGGCACTACGTCTCTTCGAAGCTGATGATCTGGGTTGCGGTCGACCGCGGCGCTCGCCTCGCCGCGTCACACGGATTCGACGAGCTGGCCGAGGAGTGGCGCGCGAAGGCGGAAGAGATCAAGGCCGAGATCCTCGCCCGCGGCGTCCGTGACGGCGTCTTCCGCCAGCACTACGACACCGACGCCCTCGATGCCTCGCTGCTCCTCATCCCCCTCCTCCGCTTCCTGCCGCCGGACGATCCGCGCGTGCGCGACACCGTCAACGCGATCGCCTCAGACCTGACCGATAACGGGCTCGTCTGCCGCTACAAGGTCGAGGAGACCGATGACGGCCTGCACGGCCGGGAGGGCACCTTCCTGATCTGCTCCTTCTGGCTCGTATCCGCCCTCTCGGAGATCGGCGAGAGCCGGCGCGCGCGCCTACTTTGCGAACGGCTGCTGGAGGCAGCCGGCTGGCTCGATCTCTATGCCGAGGAGCTCGAGGCAGAGTCGGGCCGGCACCTCGGGAACTTTCCGCAGGCGTTCACCCATCTGGCGCTGATCAACGCGGTCTCCCACGTGATCGCCGACGAGAAGCGCGGAGACGGCGGCTTCACGGCCGTCTTCACCGAGATGGGAGGCGTCCGCGAGGACGTTTAGAAAAGCTTCGTCGCAAGAATTAGTTCGTAGACAAAAGATCTACAGACAACAGATTCCCCTTTCCCTATATTCCCGACGGTCATGGCACCACGCGACCGTCCGGACGACAATGACTTGCTCGTCGCCCTCCGCCACCCGCTGCGGCGTCGGATCCTGCGAGAGCTGGCGACTGGCGGCCCGGCGAGCCCGCGTCAACTCTCTCTGGCGTTGCGGCAACCGCTCAGCAACGTCAGCTACCACGTCCGGGTTCTGGCGGATCGGGGCGCCGTGACCCTGATGGAGGCCAGACCCGCTCATGGCTCGGTCGAGCATTTCTACCGTCTTGCGCTGAAGGCATCATGGGCGCGGCAGGTCCTTGGGCTAGGGGATGAAGATGGCAGCCAGACCGGGCGGGGCTCCGGCGGCGCCGCGAATTGAAAGGCAGGGAGGCAGATGAACCAACTCGAGGAGAGTCGGACCACCTGGACCGAAGACGAGACCGTGGAATCGGCGGTGATGCGGCAGCTGATCGAGCTGCATCCGGCGCGCGTGACGCTGGAGGAGCTGCGGCGGGAGCTGAACGGCAGCCGCCGCGACTTCGCCGAGCGCGACGCGGTGGACCGGGCCGTCCGCGATCTCGCCGGCGCCGGGCTCCTGCACAGCGGTGAGGACGGCGAGGAGTTCGTGACGCCGACGCGGGCCGCGGTGCGCTTCAGCGAGCTGCTGGACCGGTAACCACCCAGCGGAAGCCGACTTGCAGGCGAGAGCGCAACTCGCGCGCGGCCTCGGCCGCAACCTCGTTGCTGTCGGCGGGGGCGCTGACGAGGATGACTTCGGAGGCCGGAAAGCTGCCGAGCTCGTCCTCGACCGCCTGGACGACGTCCTCGTCCCCCACCCTCGCCTCCGCCTCGAATCCGGCGGCCGCTAGGGAGGCGATGCTGATCACTAACCGCTGCTGTGCGTCGCGACGGGCGGCGTCGACGTCGGACGCCCAGCGATCGAGGAAGCCGATCCGGGCGGGGGCGAGAAGCCGCACGATCGCACGATCCCCCTTCCCGATCGCCCGCGAGATCTGGTCGACCGCCGCGGGGTCCTCGAGCGGATCGCCGAGGGCGATGAGGATGCGACGCACGTCGGCGCCTCCATCGAGCGGTCCGATCGGGTCGCGGGGACGCTGCCGGACCGCAAAGACAACGATCGCCACCGCCACCAAAGCTCCGGCAGCTAAGCCGACTCCGGGGCCGCCCAGGTAGAAGGCGAAGACGATCGGAACGGCGATCGCGGCGACGATGAGGGGCAACTTCCAGGGCGTCACCGCCCAAGCCTCTCAGCCCGCGACCGCCGTCCAGGTTCGGATCAGCTGCCCTTGCTGATCGAAAGCGGTGCGACACGCTCTTCCGAAACCATCTGCACGAAACCCACCTCCCTCTCCCTTGATCCCTGCGCCGTCGCTGACGAGCAAGCGCTCTAAATTGACTGAGTAATTAATACTCTAAGTAATTCCAGCAATCAAGGGGGGGCCAGTAAAACTCGTCAATAATCGGAAAAAGCGGGAGCGTTGTGAAAATCCTGATTGACAAGATGTAAAGTCTTGTTATCGGCCATTACCCCTAGCCCCGACCTAAGGAAAAGGCCTTGCCGAAGACCAAGAACAAGAAAGAGGGCGTCGAACAGATAGTCGCGAAAGCGTTCGCCCACCCGCTGCGCGTGCAGATCCTGATCATTCTGAATGAGAAGGTCGCGAGCCCGAACATGCTTGCCAACCAGCTCGATCAGAGCCTCAACCTCGTCGCTTACCACGTCCGCGTGCTCGAGAAATACGACTGCATCGAGCTCGTTGACACGAAGCAGCGCCGAGGGGCCACGGAGCACTTCTACCGCGCGACCCGTCGCCAGTTCCTCACCGACAGCGAATGGTCGCGTCTACCGGAAAGCCTGCGGCCCGGCCTGTCGGGGGCGATGCTGAAGTCCGCTTTCGAGGACGTCGAGGAGGCGCTTGACAAGGGCACCTTTGACGAGCTCGAGGATCGCCACCTCAGCAGGACGCCGATGGTAGTCGACCAAAAGGGCTGGGAAGACGCGGCGGAGCTGCTGGCCGGAACCCTCGACCGGCTGCTGGAGGTTCAGGCCGAAGCGAGCGAGCGCCTCGCCGCCAGCGGTGAGGCGGGCATGCTCTCGAAAGTCGTGATGCTGCACTTCAAGTCCCCGAACCCGCAGGACAGCAAGGACGGCGAGGGCAAGGAACAGCCCACCGCCGAAGCGGAGCCGGCTAGCTAGGAGTTCTACCCCGGCGCCGCCTCTGCACGGCGGCGCCGGTGCTCTTGAGGGGCATTGCCGGTAGAGGATGGGGATACGTTTCGCGAGTCCGCGAGAAACCTTGTAGAGCAAGGGTTATCGCGGACTCGGTGAAGTGCGTGCTCGGTTGTGGCGTCCCAGAGCTGCGTGTTGGTGAGGGGTCCGGTCGTCCGCTGAGCGAATGTTCGCGAAGCGGCGATATGCAATCTGCTCAGGGATGACCGGACCCCTGTACCGGCTGTGCTTGGTCCCGAAGCTGTCGAGGCCGTGCACGACGCCCGCTATCGTTGCCATGACGGCACTGACGCCGTCGCGCTGCATAGCTTCGGACTGACGCTCTCGGGGCAGCGACGTTGGTTAAGTATCGCCGCCTATTTGATCGATGCTGTGAACAGCGAGGAGATCCGGAAAGACCAGTCGGCGCCGGGCCCCGGGGAGGGTCTCGCCAGCGAGCGAGCGCTGTGGGCGCGTTTCGTCAAAGATCGCGACCCGGCTACGCGCGAGGAGCTGGTCCGCCGCTACCTGCCGTTCGCGAAGAACTTGGCGCTGCGCTACCGGGGTGCCAGCGAGTCCTTCGACGACCTCCTCCAGGTCGCCAGCCTCGGCCTCGTCAACGCGATCGACCGCTTCGACCCGGATCGCGGCGCTCCCTTCACCGCCTTTGCCTCGCCGACGATCCTCGGCGAGCTCAAGCGCCACTTCCGCGATCGGGTCTGGACGGTCCGCGTCCCCCGCGGGCTGCACGATCGGATGGCAGAGGTCGAGAAGGCCATATCAGTGCTGACGGTAGATCTGCAGCGCTCACCCTCGGTCGGCGAGATTGCCCAGCGGCTCGAGGTCGAGCCGACCGACGTCCTCGAGGTTCTCGAGGCAAACCACAACCGCCGCCCGCTCTCGCTCGACCGCCCGGTCGGCGGCGAGGAATCCGAGGAATCGCCGGCGGCAGAGTGGGTGGGCGGCGAGGATGCCGGCTACGAGCTGGTCGAGGACAAGCTGGCCCTGGAGGGCGCTCTCCCCCACCTCGACGAGCGCGAGCGCCTGGTCCTGCAGTTGCGGTTCGTCGAGGACCTCACCCAGTCCCAGATCGCCGAGCGAATCGGGCACTCGCAGATGCACGTTTCCCGCATCCTCCGTCGCACGCTCGAGCGAATCCGCGCCGAGGTCGCAGAGCAGAGCGGCGCCACCACCGCGGGCGAGCCCGACTAAGGCTCAGGTCTTGGACAGCGAGGAGATGGCGACGACGAGGTACTCGCCTTCGTCGCCATGCTCGATCCGCAGCTCGTCGGTCAACTTCTCCAGCGAGCCCCCCACCTCGGGCAGCTCGAAGCTGGCCCGCAGCCTTTCCGCGCCCCCATGGGTCATCGGGCCAACCCTCAGCACTATCCCTTCCGGCCGCTCGGCGATGCTGAGCGAAACGTGCCCGTCGGTGAACCCCTGGGGTGCCCGGGCCGAGATCGCGTCGCTCAGCAGCAACGTGTCCGAGAGCCGGTCGACGCTGATGTCCTGGCGCGCGGCCAGGGCCGAAAGCGCCCGGCTCAAAACCGGGCCGACAATCTCCGGCGGCCCGACCCTGATTCGGGTCTCGTCCTCAGCTGCGACCGCGAAGGTCGACCCGGGGGGAGCGCCATCCTCGCGAGCCTGAAGAGGCACATGCATGCGGATCTCGGTGCCTTTGTCGGCTCCGCCCTTGATCTCGAAGCTGCTGGAGAGGGCGGCGATCAGCGTCATCCCGATCCTCAGGCTGGGACGTTCGACGTCGGGGCGGGGCCGAATGCCGCTCCCGTGGTCGCGGATCACCACCGTGAGCCCGTCGAAGTCGCTCTCTGCTTCGATCTCGAGGGGGCCCGGCTCGTTGCCGGCGTAGGCGTGGACGACGACGTTCATCGCGGCCTCGGTGACGACCGTCTTCAGGTCGGCGAGAGACGCCTCGTCCATCCCCAGCCGTTCGGCCAGGCCGGCGAGGGCGTGCCGGACGACGGCAACGTTCTCGGCCCTTGCCGGAAGTGACATTTGAAGCCCCGAGCGATCGTCTATTGAGGTATTCAAGGTTGCGGCCTAGCCCCAGATGCGTCGAGGCTCATCGAATGGTTCGCGAGCATAACCGGCTACATCGCGTCAAGTGCTGCTACCCCTGCTCCAGGGGACCAAAACAGCGCGCTGGCCTTTCGACGACCTGCGGTAGCATCGATCCGTGAATCCAGCACCCTTCCAGGTAAAGGTCGGGGATGTCGAACAGGGCGTGCGGACGATCTCCGTGCGCGGCGAGCTCGATCTCAGCACGGCGCCCGAGCTCGAGGGCCCCCTGGAGGAGGTGCTCGACAGCGGCGAGGGTTCGCTGCTGATCGACCTAACCCAGTGCGAATTCATCGACTCGACCGGAATCGCCCTGATCGTGCGCGCCTGGCAGCGTCTGGACAGCGGTGAGAACGGCCGTGCGCTGGTCATCTGCAGCCAGAACGACCAGGTTCGCCGGGTGCTGGAGATCACCGGCCTCGAACTCTCGATCCCGGTGCACCTGACCCGGGACGAGGCGCTGGCTGCGATTCAGAGCTGAGCTCTATTGGACGCGGTGTCCAGCGGTTAGGGCCGTCGGGTGCATACGCAGCGCCCACCCGGGTAGCCGCCACCGAATGCCGCAGCCGCGCCGTCCCCGGATCCCGCGGGAGTTGTTTGAGACCCGCAGCCATGCCTGGCACTCGCTGGGCTTGGGTGAGGAGCTGGCGCCCAGATTCACCAAACGGCAGTTCGGCGGCCTGCTGCTGGCGCTGCTGGTGATCGCGGGGACGCTCTTCGTCTACGACCAGCGACGTGAGATTGCGCCGGGCCACGGGGAGTGGATCCGGATCGCCACCGTGATCGTTCTCGTGATCGTCGGCTCGGCGGCGACGCACTGGCTGGTGAGGGGGCTCTCCCCGCGCTT
>DASSVR010000035.1:0-16476 GCA_035705945.1 Solirubrobacterales bacterium | reverse complement strand
CACCACCTTGATGACCGGGACTTTCTGCCCGCCCACCTCTTTGAGGACGACGTCGACGGTCGAAGACTCTTCCCCGCCGCCTTCATCGCCGCCGCCACCACCGCCGGCGGCGGCCGGAGCCGCGGCCGCAACGGCCGTCGCGGAGACGCCGAACTCCTCCTCGAGCGCTTTGATCCGCTCGGAGAGCTCGAGCACCGAGATGCCTTTCAGCTCCTCGATCCACTCCTCGGTTGAAGTTTTGGTTGCCATCAGTCGCTACCCCTCTTCCTCGTTTGAATCTTCATCTGAAGTCTCTTCCTCAGCTTTCTCGTCCTCAGCCGGAGCGTCCTCGGACTCGGCGTCTGCCTCCTCCGCCTCTGCCGCGGGTGGCGGCTCACCCGAAACCAAGCCCTTCTCGGCGATTTGGCCGAGCTGAAGAGCCAAGCCTTGGATCATGGAACCCAGACCGCGGACGAGCCCGGTCAGCGGGCTGGCGACGACGCCGGCCAGCTGTCCGTTGAGCACTTCGCGCCCAGGCAGCTTGGCGATTGATTTAAACGCGAGTTCGTCGAGCGAAGTCGCGTCCATGAAGCCCCCCTTGTAGGTGAGGACCTCGTGCTCTTTGTTGAAGGTCGTGATCGCCTTCGCGGCCTGGGCGGTGTCGCCACGGACGAAGGTGAGGGCGGTCGGCCCCTGCAGTAGCTCGGCCAGCCGTTCCTCGCCGACCTGGTCGGCGGCAATTTTGGTCAGCCGGTTCTTGACGATGCGGAAGCTGGCGTCGGCTTCGCGCAGTTTCGAGCGCAGCTCGGCGGCTTGAGGAACGCTGATGCCGCGGTAGTCGACAGCGAATATCGCCTCAGCCGACTCGATGTCGGCGGCGATCTCTTTTATGGCTGCGGACTTTTCCTCGCGGTTCATTTCTCACCTGCACCGGGCTTACACGCCGATGGGCCTGAAACGCTCCTATATGGAGAATCGGCCCGTCGACCACAGCCGGTGGTCTCTGGTTAAGCGGCGACGCAGTTTAGGCGGTCGCCGGCTCCTCTGCGGTCTCCCCCGCCCCCGCGGCAACCGCTTCGCGGTCGGCGGATTTGGTTGAGTCGACGCGGATGCCGGGGCCCATCGTCGTCGCCACCGTGGCGGAGACGATGTAGCGGCCCTTGGCCGAGGAGGGCTTCGCGCGAACGATCTCCTCCATCACGGCCTGGTAGTTATCAAGCAGTTTTTCCTCGTCGAAGCTGGCCTTGCCGATCGCCATGTGGACGATCGCCTGGCGGTCGGTGCGGTATTCGACTTTGCCCGACTTCGAGTCGGCGACGGCCTTCTCGACGTCGTCGGTGACGGTGCCGACCTTGGGGTTCGGCATCTTGCCCTGGGGGCCGAGGACCCGGCCCAGCTGCCCGACGGCTTTCATCATCTCCGGGGTGGAGATGGCGACGTCGAAGCCGGTCCAGCCCTCCTGGACTTTCTCGACCAGGTCCTGGCCGCCGACGAAATCGGCCCCGGCCGCCTCGGCGTCGCGAGCCTGCTGACCCTGGGCGAAGACGGCGACGGTGACGTCCTTGCCGAGCCCGTGCGGCAGCGCCAGGGTGCCGCGCAGCTGCTCGTCGGCGTGGCGCACGTTGACCCCGAGGAGGACGTGGAGCTCGACCGTCTCGTCGAATTTGGCGCTCGCCGTCCCCTTGATCAGGGAGATCGCCTCGGCGGGCGGATAGGCGTGATCGCGGTCGACCTTGTCGTACTGCTGGCGGAATCGTTTGCCGTGGCGGCCCATCGAAAGCTCCTAGGCGACGTCGACGCCCATCGAACGGGCGGTGCCGGCGATGATCTTCGAGGCGGCGTCGATGTCGTTGGCGTTGAGGTCGGGCATCTTCCGTTCCGCGATCTCGCGGATCTGGTCCTGGGAGATCGTCCCGACTTTGTTGACGTGGGGCTCGCCCGAGCCCTTCGAGATCTTGATCGCTTCCTTGATCAGGACCGCGGCGGGGGGCGTCTTGGTGATGAAGCTGAAGGAGCGGTCCTCGAAGACGGTGATCTCGACCGGGATGATCGTCCCGCCCTCGCCCTGAGTCTGGGCGTTGAAGGCTTTGCAGAAGTCCATGATGTTGACGCCGTGCTGGCCCAGCGCCGGACCGACCGGCGGCGCCGGATTGGCGTTGCCGGCCTGGATCTGCAGCTTGATGATCGTGAGGACTTTCTTTGCCATGGGCGGTTCGGGAGCATAGCTGGCGCGAGAACCAAGCGATCCAAGGACGCAGGGAGCGTGGCGTGCTCCGCACGCGAGCGACCGAGGACGCCGGAGCGCGCCGGTTATCGCGTCAGCTAGATCTTCTTCACCTGGTCGTAGCCCACCTCGACCGGGGTCTCTCGGCCGAAGATCGAGACCAGGACCTTGAGTTTGGCGGCGTCCTCGTTGATCTCGGCGATCTCACCGGAGAAGTCGGAGAGCGGGCCGGAGATGACTTTGACGGATTCGCCGATCGCGAACTGGGCCTGGGTGCGGGGCCGCTCGGCGGTCTCGCGGTGGAGCAGGCGGTCGACCTCGGGTTTGGAGAGCGGCACCGGTTTGTTGCGCGAGCCGACGAAGCCGGTAACGCCGGGGGTGTTCTTGACCAGGCCCCAGGCGTCGTCGGTCATCTCCATGTTGACCAGGACGTAGCCGGGCATCGTCCGTTTCTCAGTCTGGACTTTCTGCCCGTCCTTCATCTCCGAGACCTGCTCGGTGGGGACGACGACCTGCCGCACGTTGCGGTTCTGGCTCATCGTCTGCACTCGGTGCTCGAGGTTGTGCTTGACCTTGTTCTCGTGCCCGGAATAGGTGTTGATCACGTACCAGCGATACATCTGAAGCCTTTGTTTTCGGGATCCGTCTCTAGAGGATCTTGTTGATGAGCCAGCTGAAGGCCGCGTCTAGTGCGCCGAGATAGGCCGCCGCGACGGCGACGAAGAGGATCGTCACCGCGGTGGCCTGGATCAGCGTCTCGCGGTCAGGCCACTGGACTTTCTTCAGCTCTGCCCAACAGGATATGAGGAAGCCGATGAAGCCGCCGCGCTGGCGCTCCGTCTTCGCTTGTTTCTGCCTCTTCGCAAGCTGCTCGCGCTCGCGCCGCTTCTGCTCCTCGCGCTTGCGCTTCTCCGTTTCCTTGAGTGCCTTCGCCTCGGCCCGGCGGTCGCTGCGAGACGGTTTCGGGTCGTCCGGGAGCCGCAGCGCCTCCTCCGAAACCCCGGCGGCCATGCCCCGCTCGCGCGCCTCGACCAGCGCCTCGTCACCAGAGATCGGGACCTGGGTGTCGTGCTGAGCCTCGGTGGGGCTGGGGTGATCGCCGGAGCGCTTACGCTCTTCGGCTTCCCGAGCCCGGCGCTCGGCCTTGCGCTGTGCACGGGTCTTGGCCATGTGGGGCTACCGGGTCTCCTTGTGCGCCGTGTGGCGGCCGCACCAGCGGCAGAACTTGCGCATCTCGATCCGGTCCGGCGTGTTGCGCCGGGACTTGTTGGTCTGGTAATTGCGCCGCTTGCACTCTTCGCAAGCCATCGTCACCGCGATGCGGACATCTCCGCGAGCCATCTTCTCCTCGTTCCGTGCCTGAGGTCGGTCTTTACAGAAGAAAACCCCGGGCCCGAGGCGCGAGGCTGAGCCAAGGATAGCGCCACTCCGTTGGCCGAGACTGCTGCCGCGCGCCCACCTCCCGCCCGTTTGCCATGGTTTACCTAGTTTTTTGTAAAGTCGTTTTCTTCGCAATCCAGTTGGGCATTCAGGAGTCGCCGTGCGAGAAGCGATTGAAAACGCTGGCCTCTACGACAGGGACAGCTTCGTGGAAGAGGTCGAAGAGCGGCTCTTGGACCCGCTCCACCGCGAGCAGCCGGGGGCATTGCTGCTGCTCGACATCGACGCCTTCCACTTCGTCAACGACTCGCTCGGCCACGAGGCGGGGGACCGGCTGCTGGAGACGGTGGGTACGACGCTCTGTGACGAGTCGAGGGCCGACGACCTCCCGGCGCGGATCTGCGCGGACGAATTCGCGCTGCTGATGCCGCGGGCGACGCCCGCCCAGGCAAAGGCCGCCGCCGAGCGGCTGATCGCGCTGGTCCGGGAGCGGGGCAAGCCGGCGGTGGGAGCGAGCGTCGGAATCGCCAGCTTCGGCGGTACCGGCGAGGAGATCACCGCCGAAGGCCTGATGATCACCGCCGACATCGCCCTCTGCGAAGCGAAGGCGGAAGGCGGTGGGCGGGTGGTCGAGGCCGGCAGCGGGCCGAACCACAAACTGCCCTGGGGAGAGCGGATCCGCGAGGCGCTCGACCAGGAGCGGATCGTCGTCTACGCGCAACCGATCTTCGACCTCCGCAACCACTGCGTGGCGCGGGAGGAGCTGCTGGTGCGGATGCTCGACGAGCAAGGCGACGTGATCCCGCCCGCCTCCTTCCTCCCCACCGCCGAGCGGCTCGGCCTGATCGCCGAGATCGACCGGGTGGTACTGGCGAAGGCGATCGAGCTGGCCGGCCGCTCCCGGCCGATCGCGGTCAACGTCAGCGGCGCCTCGCTCAGCGACCCGCAGCTGATCGCCGACGTTCGCAAGGCGATTGGCGACGGCCTCAACCCCGCCTGGCTCGACTTCGAGATCACCGAGACGGCGGCGATCACGAACATGGCCGATGCCCGCGCCTTCGCCGAGACGGTGACGGCGATGGGGTGTGGCCTCGGCCTCGACGACTTCGGCACCGGCTTCTCCTCCTTCAGCTACCTCCGGGACCTGCCGATCCAGCACCTCAAGCTCGACATCGAGTTCATCCGCGATCTCCCCTCCTGCCCCGTCAACCAACGCTTGGTCGGGGCGATGGTCCAATTCGCGAAGGCGTTCGGGCAGGAGACGGTGGCCGAGGGGATCGAGGACGCGGAGACCCTGGCGATGGTGCGCGCTTTCGAGATCGACTACGCGCAGGGCTTCCACATCGGCGTGCCGGAGCTGGTAGACGACGGCCACATGGCAGCCACCGCCTGAAGCCACGTTCGGCCGTCACCCGGGATTAGACTTTCCGGCATGGATAAGCGGTTGAGCGGCGATGTACACGAGCTCAGTCGAGCGCGCGCCCTGCGACGCGAGGCCGACCTGCGAGCCACGATGAGTGCTCGCCTTGCCCGCGTCCACGTGCTCTGCAAACAGATGAGCGCGATCAAAGGCGCGGCCAGAGCGCGTTGAGCGAGTTCGACCTTCGCTCCCTTCTCGAGGCGTTGCACGACGGAGAAGTCCGCTTCGTCGTGATCGGCGGCGTAGCCGTCGGTGCCCATGGATACGTGCGGGGCACCGAGGATCTCGATCTAGTCCCGGATCCTGACCCCGCGAATCTCAGCCGTCTCACCGATGCGCTTACGAAGTTGAAATCAACGCTGCCCACGGTCAGCGATCGGCCCTTCGACGCAGCGACGGACGCGGGAGTAATCAGGCGCGGGGGCAACGTGACCACGATGACGCGGTTCGGGGGCCTTGACATCGTTCAGCGGGCCCGTGGGGTCCCGAGCTACTCGCAGCTGATCAGCGACGCCGTGGAGAGCGAATTGCTTGGGGTTCCAGTCCTTATCTGCTCGCTGGCGCAGCTGCGAGAGATGAAGCTCGCGCAGGATCGCGAGCAGGATCGCGCCGATCTCGCCAACCTGCCGGAGGAGTAACTCAGAGGCCCAGCGTCTTGGCGATGATGTTGCGCTGGATCTCGCTGGTGCCGCCGTAGATCGTCGAGACCAGGGAGGCGCGGACGAGGCGCTCCATGTCGTACTCGGAGGAGTAGCCGTAGCCGCCCATCATCTGCATTCCCTCGAGCGTCACCCGCTTGGCGACCTCGGTGACGAAGAGCTTCACCATCGAGGCCTGCTGGGGGAGCATCCGGTCGGGGTCCTCGTCGACCAGGGTCGCAACCCAGTGGGTCATCAGGCGCGCGGCCTGGAGGTCGGTGGCGAGGTCGGCGATTCGGTGCTGGAGCGCCTGGAAGGAGCCGATCGGGCGCTCGAACTGGCGCCTCTCCTTGACGTAGAGCAGGAGGTCGTCCATCGCCCGCTGGGCGATGCCCAGCATCGTCGCCGCGAGGATCAGCCGCTCGACGTTGAGGCCCGCCATCAGCTGCATCCAGGCCTGGTCGACCTCGCCGAGCACAGCGTCGGCTGGGGCTGGACAGTCGGTGAAGTAGAGGTGGTTGGTCTCCCGCCCGCCCATCGTCTCGATCGGGACGATCTCCATCCCCTCGGCGTCGCCGGGGACCCAGATCATCGTCATCCCCTCGTGCTTGTTGGCGCCCTTGTTGGTGCGGCAGACGACGAGGATGTGATCGGCGATGTGGGCGTTGGAGCAGAAGACCTTCTGGCCGTTGAGGACGTAGCCGCCGTCGACCGCTTCGGCGCTGCAGGAGAGCGCGCCGACGTCGGAGCCTGCCTCCGGCTCGGTCATCGCGATCGCCTCGACCGAGCCGGAGGCGATCCCGCCGAGAATCTCCCCCTTCTGTGCCTCGCTGCCGAAGCGCTGGGTGGCGCCGGCGACGATCAGCGTCGTGGCGTAGCCACCGATCGGGGCGAGGCCGCGCGAGGTCTCCTCCATGAAGAGGCAGGCATCGAGCATCGTCCCCCCGGAGCCGCCGTACTCCTCGGGGATCGTCACCCCGAGCCACCCGAGCTCCGCCATCTGCTTGTAGAGGTCGAAGTTGTGGTGCTCGCGGTAGCCCTCGGTCAGCCGCTCGCGCTGGTCAGGCGTCCCGCACTCGCGGTCGCAGAAGTCGCGGATCGCGTCGACGAAGTTCTTCTGCTCGTCGCTGAGGGCGAAGTCCACGGCGGCAGCCTACAGCGGCGGCGTCGGGCTTGGCCAGCTGGCCAGACATGCCCCGGAACTGCTCAACGTTCGCGATCGTCAGCAGGCGGTGGTGCTCGGAATCAGCGTCTTGGGACCGCCTCCCGGCTGGGCAGCAAGCAGTTCCCGCGTATACGGATGCCTGGGCGCGGCGAAGATCTCGCGCACTGGGCCCTCCTCCACGATTTGCCCCCTGCACATCACCACGACGCGGTGGCACAGCTGCGCCACCGCGCCCAACTGATGGGAGATGAACAGGATCGTCAGCTCACGTTCACCGCGTAAGCGCTGAAGCAGGTTGAGAATTTGAGCCTGGACCGACACGTCGAGGGCGCTGACAGCCTCGTCCGCTATCAGGACGCTGGGTTCCAGGCTGAGGGCTCGGGCAATCGCGACGCGCTGGCGCTGCCCGCCCGAGAGGGCGTGCGGCCTAACCCGGGCAAGCTCGGGACGAAGCCCCACGGCTTCGAGAGCCTCGCGGGCCGCCGCCTCTCGCTCCTGACGCGTGATCAATTTGGCGGCAAGCGGCGCCTCGGTGATCGCGGCACCGATCTTCATCCGAGGGTTCAGCGAGGTGAAGGGATCCTGGAAGATCATCTGGACGTTCCTGACGACACCGCGCGGACGCCTCCCCCTCGCCGAGACATCGACACCGTGGATCTCGATCTCACCCGCGTCGGGTGCCTCGAGTCCTATGATGAGCCGCGCCAACGTCGACTTTCCGCTGCCGGACTCGCCGACGATGCCGACCGCCTCGCCCCGGCGGACCGACAGGGAAACGTCCTGCACCGCCTGTACCAAACGGGCGCCGGCGCCGAACGCCTTGCCGACGTGCTTCGCCCGCAGGATGACGTCAGACCCGTCGGGGCTCACGTGGCCACCCTGATGAGTGGGTGCAGGCACGCCGCGAACTCCGTCTCATCATTCGCGGGCACCGCAAAATCGAGACAGTCGGGAGTGCAGCGCGGGCAACGCGGCGCGAATGGACATCCCGATGGCTCGATGCGCATATCGGGCGGCGCTCCCCCGATCGCGCTGACCTTGCACTCGGGATCCAGAGTGGGAATCGATCGGATCAGTCCCTCGCTATAGGGATGAGCCGGCGAGACCAAGAGCTCCGCCGCGGGGCCCCGCTCAACGATGTGACCGGCGTACGCCACCGCAACGGAGTCGCAGACGTCGCCCACAACGGCGAGATCGTGACTCACAAAGACCATTGCCATGCCGGTTTCCCGCTGGAGACGCTTCAGCAGCATCAGCACCTTGCGCTGCGTCGTCACATCCAACGCCGTGGTCGGCTCGTCCGCCAGCAACATCACGGGCTCGCACGCAAGCGCGAGCGCGATCATCACTCGCTGGCGCATCCCCCCGCTGAGCTGATGCGGGTAGCTCGTCATCCGCTCGCGCGCCCGAGGCAGCTCCACCCGTTCCAGGAGGGCAACCGCCTCCTCCTTGGCCGAGGATCCCGTCGATTCGCGTCTTACCTCGAGCGTCTCGCACAGAGCGTCGCCGATCCTCTGCACTGGGTTCAGGTGGGTCGCCGGATCCTGAAAGACGGTCGCCACGCTCGCGTCCGGGGCGCCCAAGATCTCCTCCGCTTTCAGGGGATAGCCGGCAAATTTGACACTCCCGAGCATCTCCGCGGAAGCCGGCAATAGACCGGCAATTGCCCGCAGCATCGCGCTCTTGCCTGAGCCTGACTCCCCCACGACTCCGAGCGTTTGTCCTCGCTCGAGGTCGAAACTGACTCCGTTGACGGCGAACACGGTGCGGCCGCCGGTGCGAAAGCGCACGCGCAGATCGCGCACCTCCAGCAGTGGCGGCTCAGCCACGGCCGCCAGCCGCCCCGAGCCAGGACCCCTCGACCCTTCCGAGCGCCTCGCCCAAGAAGGAGACGGACACTCCGAACAGGACGACGAAGATCCCGGGCAGAGTGCTAATCCACCACGCGGTGAAGATGTAGGTCTGACCCTCGGCGATGATCGCGCCCCACTCTGCCGTCGGCGGCTGGATCCCGAGGCCGAGGTAGGAGAGCGTGGTTATCAGGAGGATGTTGACGATCAAGTCGGCGAAGGAGAACACCAGACACGGTCGCACCACATTCGGCACGACGTGGCGGACGAGGATGCGCACAGGGCCCAACCCGAGGGTGCGAGCCGCGTGTACGTAGTCCTGCTCGCGCACCACAAGCGTCTCGCCCCGGCTGATCCGGGCGTACGCGGGCCATCCCTTGGCGACGAGCGCGAAGTACAGCCCGATCAGCGCCCCGGGGCCGGTGATCGTGACGATCGCGAAGCCGAGGATCAGGAAGGGGAAGGCAATCATCGCATCCGTGATGCGCATCAGAACCGAGTCGACGGCACCGCGCTTGTAGGCCGCCACCACCCCGATCGTCAAGCCGATCACCACCGCGGTTGCGGTCGCCAGCAGGCTCACGCCGATATCGATCCAGCCCGCGTACAGCGTTCGTAGGAAGACATCCCTTCCCAACGAGTCCGTGCCAAAGGGGTGTTCCAAGGAGGGCGACGCGAACACCTCTCCCAGGTTCGGCGCGTTGGGATCCCCGATCTGGAAGATCCGGACCATGGTTACGCCGAGCAGGATCGCGGCGAGCAGGGTGATGCCGATGATGCCCTCTACCCGCGCCCGGCTTCGGGGGGCACTCGTTCGATCGACGACCGCGGCCTCCAGATCTCGCGCTTCGAGAACCGCACTCATAGTCGGACCCGCGGGTCGAGCCATGCGTAGACGAGATCGGTGACCAGGTTGGCCAGGAGCGCCAGCGTCCCGAAGAGGAGGACCAGCGATTGCACGATGGGGAAGTCGCGACTCGCCACCGCGTTGACCGAAAGCGCACCGATCCCCGGAATCGCAAATACGTACTCGACGACGATCGTGGTGCTCACCAGGAAGGCTATGCTCGACCCGAGGATGGTCACCGTCGACAGAAGGGAGTTCCGCAACACATGGCGGAACAGAATTCGACGGGGTCCCAGCCCTCGTGAGCGCGCGGCGGTCGCATAGTCCGCACCGAGGTTCTCCAAGACGCTCGACCGAACCGATCGGATCAGCAGCGGCGCGAGGCCGCAGGTGATCGTCAGCGCCGGAAGCGTGAGCGTTCGCAGGATTCCCCCGACGCCGGATTCGTAGCCAGTCGTGGCAAACAGCGGCACGCCGACAGCGAACGCCAGCACGAGCATGAGCGCGAGCCAGAAGGGAGGCATCGCAATCGCGAACATGCCGCCAACCTGGACCGCGGAATCAACCGGGCGCCCCGCGCGAACCGCCGACAACACTCCCAGTCCCACGGCCAGCAGCGTTGAGAGGAACGCCGCGTAGGCGATGATCAGCATCGTCGGAGTCACTCGGTCGAGCAACATCGGCCCGACCGGTTGACGCGAGCGGATCGACGAGCCGAAATCGAGCGATGCCGAGTGGGAGATGAAGTGCCAATACTGACTCAGCACCGGCTCGTCGAGGTGATATTCCTGTTCCAGTATCTGCACGCTTTGCTCCGACGCGCGTGGCCCGAGGGCCAGGCGCGCCGGATTGCCGGGAATTGCTTGTACGAGTACAAAGGCCACCAGGGAGATGATCAGCAGGACGAGCAGCGACTGAACGGCTCGACGTGCAAGAAAGGTGGCCATGCCGACTCAGCCGCCCGAAAGCCAGACCTGCTCCAAGCGGGGCCAGCTCGACACGGTCGTCTGGTAGTTCTGAACCTCATCTCGAACCCCCACCCGAGCCGTCGCGAAGGCCACTGGAACGAAGGGAAGCTGTTCCATGCCCATCGTCTGGACCTGCGAGAACAACTCGTGGCGTTCAGCCTCATCCGTTGAGGTCACCGCTTCTTCGACCAGCTTTTCGAGCTTCGCGCTGGAGGGGAACCCGGTGTTGTTGCCGTTTTCAGCCCTGTAGTAGAGGAAGGGATAGAGCTCGTCCTCAACCGGGACATCGGCGGTGTCGACGCCAAAATACGCGGCGTCGTAGGCACCCTTGGTGATTTCGGCATAGACCGCGTTTCCATCCGCCACCTGCTGGATCTCGAGGTCCACCCCGATGTCCGCCCAGCTGCTTTGCAGGATCGTGGCGAGCTGCTTAGCGGTGCTGTCCGTGCCCGGGATGAGAAGCGTCAGGCCGAAGCCGTCGGAGTAACCCGCCTGCTCCATCAATTCCTTTGCTTTCTCGACATCGAACGGCACGGATGGTACGGAGTCATCGATGTAAGCACCGGGTGCGATCACGTTGTTGGCGGGGACCACATTCCCGAAATAGACCGACTCGATGAGCTGCTGGACGGGCGTCGCGTACGCGAGAGCCTGTCGAACGCGAACGTCGCTCAGCTCGTCGGTCGTGTTGTTGAGGTAGATGTGTTCGATTCCCGTGATCGGCGTCACCTCGACGTACACGCCCGGTTTGCCGTCTACCTGGGCCACCTGGGAGTAGGGAATGTTTTCCGCTACATCGGCACGACCCGAGGTGACGTCGAGAATGCGTGCGTTGTCATCGGGGACATACCGCATCACGACTTCGTCGAGGTAGGGTTCGGCCTCTCGCCAGTAATTGGGATTGCGCTCCAGCTCGAGCTTCTGCCCCCGAGAGAAGCTGCGAACCACGAACGCACCGGAACCGACCGGTTCCGATCCGAACTTCGCGGAGCCGAGTTCTTCATATACGTCCTTGGGGACGATCGATGCCGCCGGCAGCGACAGTGCGTAGAGCAGCGACGGAAGCGGGGTTTTCAGCTTCACCACGATCTGGTTCTGGCTTTGCGACTCGATCGAGGTGATTGCGGTGACCATGAACGAGTACGGATCCGCCGGGCTCCGGAAGCGTTCCAGCGAAAACAGAACATCATCTACGGTGACAGGATCGCCGTTCGAGAACTGAACACCGGGACGCAGGTTGAAGGTGTAGGTTCGGCCGTCCGGGCTCACCTCCCAGGACTCAGCGAGTCCTGGTTGAGGCTCGAGCGAATCCGGTAGGAGCTCCACGAGCCGGTCGAATACCTGAACCTGGGCGAATAGCGAGCCGTTATCGGTCGTCCCAATCGGGTCGAAGGATTCTGGCTCGATCATGCGATCCATCACAAGCGTCCCGCCGCTTACCGGATCCCCGGTCGGCTCGGGGGCGCTTGATTCGCCTAGTTTCGCCGGTTTGGCCTCCTCCGCCGTCCCACTAGAGCCACCGCTACTGCCGCAGCCCAGGATCACGCCGCATGCCGCAAGGGCAGCGAGCACAGCCGTCAGTCGTTTCCTCAAGGTTTCCCTCCTCCAGAGAGCGTCCACTTATATAGTGATTAAATCACATTGTCACTGGCGAGGCAACGGCAATCCAGCCTGATCTCCATGATGCCACTGCCCTCAAGCGGCGGTTCCGGCTTTCAGCGCCGTGTAGGCGGCCTCGAGGAGCGCCTCCGGGCGAGAGTCCGGCTCCGGCGGGTCGCGCATCTCGGTCATCACGTAGGAAACGCCGGCTCCACATGAAGGCCAGGCGGCGTGCACCGAGCCGCCGGCCCCCGCGTGCCCGAACGCGTCGGCGGGGGGACCGAGCTCCTTCTCGTCGGTCTGCAGCGCGAAGCCCGATCCGAAGCGCAGGGATTCGTCGTTCAGCTCGTCCCACCCTCGCGCGAGCTCGGCCACACAGGTGCCGATGGCGTCGGCATCGAGTCCGGGAACGCGCGGCGCCGGCCGGAGCAGCTCCGCGTACGCGGCCGCCATCCCCCTTGCGGTCGCGACCGCGTTCACCCCCGGCACCTCGGCCGTCAGGAACGGCGTCTCGTTCCAGATCAGGCGCGAGGACCCGATTGCCTCCGGGTTCCGGCGCCAGTCCAGCAGCGGGTCGGGCCGCAGCGGCGGCCGCAGGAAATAGGTGCGGCCGAATTCGTCGCCGTGGTGCAGGGCGCCGACCCGGCGCCGGACCTGCGGCGGGCAGCCGATCCAGACGTCCAGCCCCAGGGGATCGGCGATCTCCTCCCGCCAGAAGCGGCCGATGGAGCGACCGTCGACGCGCCTCACCAGCTCGCCGCACAGCCAGCCGTAGGTCAGCGCGTGGTAGGTCAGGCGCGCCCGCGGATCGCTCTCCTGGGCCTGAAGCGCGAGCCTGCTCGCCAGGTCGACGGGGTCGAGCAGCGCCTCGGGCGGAAGCGGCGCGGCCGAGCGGATCACCGGCAGTCGGGCCCGATGCGACATCAGCTCCCCCACCGTCACCTCCTCCTTTCCCGCCGCCGCGAACTCCGGCCAGTGGGACGCGACGGGATCGTCGAGAGAGAGTTGGCCGCGGCCGACCAGGGCGGCGACGCAGATCGCGCAGATGCCCTTGGTGCCGGAGAAGATCATCTGCATGGTGTTCCGCTCCCAGGGACGGCGGGCTTCGCGGTCGGCCCAGCCTCCCCAGAGATCGACCAGCGTCTCGCCGTCGCGGCTAACGGCGAAGGCGGCGCCGGCCTCGCCGCGCCGGCGGAAGTTCTCCGCGAAAGCCTCGACCACCCCCTCGAAGCCCGGACGCGCCGACCCTTCGATCGCACCGAGGCCGTCGCCCAAATCGACCCGGACCGGCTCCCCCATTGGCGGCGCGGCGCCTGTGTCGCCGCAGTCCGACGTCAAGGGCGCGGCACCGGGGGCACCCCGGCGCGACCGCGACTGCGGACGAACTCCGCCACCTGCGCGGTGGTCTCGGGCACCTCGAACTCCGCAGCGGCGAGGCGATCGAGGCTGCCGAAGACCTTGGCGATGGCGGCGACGTATCCGTCGATGACCTCCGACGATTGAACCGAGAGCGGCGCCGCTCCGGTCCCGAGCGCGAGGGTCGTATCGCAGATCTCGCGGCTGACCGGGTAGGCCTCCGGGTCGTAGGGAGCCAGCTCGTCGTCGGAAAGCGAGGGATGCCACGGCCGCGCGGGCTCACGCCGGAAGGCGGAAAAGGCCGGGACCGGATCGTGCTGCCACAGCATCACCGGCACCCCCTCCGCGGCCAGCGCCGCGACCACGCGATCGCGCAGCTCCGGCGGCTCCAGCGAACCCTCGGCCGCCGCCGGATCGAACCCGATCCGGTACAGGTACCAGACGCTGTTGCGGTCCTCGGGGACGGCCGGCAGCCGCAGCCCGGGAGTGCCCGCGAGAGCCGCAGTCAGCTTTTTCGCATTCGCTTCGGCGCGCGCGTTGTAGGCGTCGAGACGCTTCAGCTGCGAACGCGCGAACGCGCTCGGCATCTCCTGCGCGCGGTAGTTGAAGCCGACGCCATGCGACCAGTAGCGCCGGCCGAAGGGCGGATCGTGCGAAGGCAGGTCCTCGCCCATGTAGCGAAGCCGGTCGGCCGCGAGCACGAGGCTCTCGTCGTCGGTGAGAAAAAGGCCTCCCTCTCCGCCCGGAAGGTTCTTGGTGGCGTTGAGGCTCGCCCCCGCGCAGGCGCCGAAGGTGCTGACGAGACGCCCGCGGTAGCGGGCGCCGTGGGCCTGCGAGGAGTCCTCGATCACCGCCACGCCGTGGCGATCGGCGAGGGCAAGGATCTCCTCGAGATCGCACGGCATGCCGTGCAGGTGCACCGCGAGGATCGCCTTGGTCCGCTCGCTGACCCGGCTCTCGATCAGTCGCGGATCGAGGGTGAAGGTCCCCGGCTGGACGTCGCAGAAGACCGGCTTGGCTCCGGCCTGCAGGACCACCATCGCGCTGGCGACGTAGGTGAAAGCGGGGACGATCACCTCGTCGCCGGGGCCGATGCCGAGCGCCACGCAGCAGGCGTGGAGGGCGGCGGTGCCGGCGTTGAAGGGGAGGCAATGAGCAACCCCGTGGTAGGCGGCGTAATCTCGCGCCAGGGCTTGAGCTTCCTCGCCGGCGGTCAGCACGCCGCTGTCAAGGACCGCCATCACCGCCGCCTTGTCGGCGGCGGTGATGTCCGGCCAGGCCCCCAGGGACCCTGGCGCCAGGGTGGCGGTCCCGCCGAAGAAAGCCAGCTCTTCGTTCACAGAAGAGATTATATCACTGGACAAGGGAGCCCGGCCATCTGAGTCAAGCGGGCTGCCGGGCGCGAGCGAGAACCGCGGCAAGGTGGTCGGCAAGCAGCCCGGTCGTGTTCATCAGCACCATCCGAGCCCCCCGGCTCCTCCAGGCGGCGGCGTCTTGGGCGTCGGACGCCAGCGCGCAAAGGGCGAGCTCCGGCCGGGCGCGGACGGATGCGACGATGCGGTCGACCGCGTCGCGGACGGCCGGCGCCTCGAGGTCACCCGGCGCTCCGAGCGAGCACGAAAGGTCCGCCGGACCGACGAAGACCGCGTCGAGGCCGGGGGCGCCGAGGATCGCGTCCACCTCCGCCAGCGCCTCGGCGTCCTCGATCTGCACGACCAGCACGACCCGCTCCCGGTTGGACTCGACGTGCTCGGCGAGCGTGCTCGTCCCGTGCCGCCCGGCCCGGGTGCTGACGGCGAGGCTGCGTCGGCCCTCGGGCGGGTAGCGGAGCGCGGCGGCGGCGCGCGCGACGTCGGCGGCGGCGCAGACATGGGGGACGACGATCCCCTCGGCGCCGGCGTCGAGGGCCCTCAGTACCTCGGGGCTGCCGGCGCCGGGAACCCGGACGAGCGGCGCGATCCCCACGACCTCCGCGGCGCGGATGTGGTGTTCGAGCTCGCCCGTCTCGCAGGCGCCGTGCTCGCCGTCGATCAGGACGAAGTCGAAGCCGATGTGGCCGGCAAGCTCGATCGTCGCCGCCGCCGGCATCTTCACGATTAGGCCCAGGAGGGGCTCGCCCTCCCCCAGCCGGGCGCGCAGGCCGTCGGCCGCGGCGCGCTCGTCGCTGATGGTTGCGGCGCGGGGGGTGGTCATACTTTCCAGAGTACAGTAATCTAATCACTGAATCACATTAGACGACGCGGGCGCCCATCATCAGGAGGAGCGTCCCGAAGAGACGGAGGAGGAAATTGCGTATCGCCACGGCCCCGGGGACCTGGGGCGTCGAGCCCCCGGCTTCCGATCCCGGCGTCCCGCGATGGGAGCGGGTCCTCGACGAGATCGCCGAGGCGGGCTTCGACGGCTCGGAGCTGGGGCCGCTGGGATACCTGCCGGCGCCGCCGACGCTGGGCCGCGCCCTGCGTGAGCGGGGTCTCTCGATGCCCGCCGGCTTCGTGATGGAGCCGTTGTCCATCGCCGAGGAAACGGAGCGGGTCGCCCGGGTGGCGGGCGAAACCTGCTCCGCGCTCAGCTCGGTCGGCGCCGAGATCCTGATCCTGATCGACGGCCTCTCACCCGAGCGCAGCGCCACCGCCGGGCGGGCGTCCGACGCGCGGCGGCTCTCGGTCCGCGGCTGGGACCAGCTGATCGCCACCTGCGATGCCGTCGCCGCGATCGCCGCGGAGTCCGGCCTGCGCGTCGCCTTCCATCCGCACGCCGGCACCAACGTCGAGTTCCGGGACGAGATCGACCGCCTGATGGATGACCTCGACGCGCTGAACGTCGGCCTCTGCCTCGACACCGGCCATGCCATCTACGCCGGCATCGACCCGGTCGCCCTCATCGCCGCCCACCACCGCCGCCTCCTCCACGTCCACCTCAAGGACGTCGACGCCGCGGTTCTGGCCGCTGCCGTGCGAGACGGCGGTTCCTTCGAGCAGGCCGTCTCGGCAGGCGTCTTCACCCCGCTCGGCGAGGGGTCGGTCGACCTCGAGGCGGTGGCAGAGGCTCTG
>DASSVR010000034.1:0-22218 GCA_035705945.1 Solirubrobacterales bacterium | reverse complement strand
GAGCTCGTCCTCGACCACGGCCGCGAACGCCGCCCCCAGCTCGCCCCGTTCGCTGAAGTTCCGCTCGAACTCTTCGGCGACCGGCTCGAAGCCAGCGGCGACAATCGCACCGATCGGGGTCTCGGAGGTCCTGGGTCGGATGTCGCTCAAATCCGCCCCACGGTAATTCTGGGCCTCGCTGAAGTGAAATCGCGGTTACGACACGATTCAGCAGCGGTACTTATGAATGCTTGGCACCCGGCGCTCGGCGAGCTGGTGATCGTCCGCGGCCGGCAAAGATGCTCTATCGACATGCTCAGTTCAAGTGGGCATATTCAACAATGCTGGATTTCAAACCTTTGAAATGAAGTTCCCTTTGCGACAAGATTGAGTCGTGCCTCTTACCAATATCGCCCTGCGCCATTTGCGTTGCTTCGTGGTCCTCGCCGAGGAGTTGCACTTCGCGCGGGCGGCCCAGCGGTTGCACCTCTCGCAGCCGGCGCTATCGCAGACGCTGAAGCAGCTGGAGCGCGGGACGGGCCTGCACCTGCTCGACCGCACCACGCGGCACGTCGAGCTGACGGCGGAGGGCGCAGCCTTGCGCGACGACGCGCTCCGGGTGCTGAGGGAGTTCGATCGCCTGGTCGAGCGCGCACACGAGACCGCGGCCGGCCAGCGTGGAACGCTGCGGGTCGGCTTCACCATCGCATCAGCCGTCGACCTCGTGCCCCGAGTTCTGCGCGAATATTCGGCGGCGCATCCCGATATCAAGCTCGAGGTGACCGAATTCGATTTCTCCGAACCCGAGGGGGGGCTCGATGACAATCGCAGCGACGTCGCCATCCTGCGACCTCCGGTCGAGACTCGAGGTGTAGAGCTCACGACGCTCGCCACCGAACCGATCCTCGCCTGCCTGCCCGACTGGCACCCACTGGCGGACCGCGAGGAGATCACCATCGAGGAGATCCTCGGCGAGCCGATAATCGCCGCGCCCCGGCAGGGGCCCTGGCGCGACTACTGGCTAGTGTGCGAACACCGCCACGGTGAGCCGCCGCCCGTGATTGCCGAGGTGGCGACGGTCGAGACGGAGCTTCAGGCGGTCGCCGCGGGTCGTGGAATCAGCATCGTCGCGGCAGCGGCGGCGCGGTTCTACGCCCGACCGGGGGTCCGCTTCCCGCGCATCGCCGACGTAGGCCCCTGCGAGGTCGCTGTGGCATTGCCGGAGGTCCCGACGCCCGCGGCCCGGGCGTTCGCCGAGATGGCGATCAGCGCGAGCCGGCAGCGGGAACCGTCGCTGCGCCGCTCACCGACGCCATCCGTCGCGGCGTAGGCCCACCGGGGAGAGCTCTGGAGGTCCCGCGCCGGACGCTCAACCGGCGATATCAATGACCTTCGCCACCTGCTGCAGGTGCGCCGCCTTCGGGTTCAGGCGGTAGAGATGTTCGGCGCTGCCGGAGGCCGGGATCTGCCCGATCTCGTCCAGGAGGCCGGCGTCCCGGAGCCTGCGCAAGTGGTAGGAAACGTTCGGCAGAGGGTGTTCGAGCGCGACGCTGATCACCCTCGGCGAGGCCGCTTCTCCCCGGTCCGCGGCCCAGCGGAGGATGCGCCGGCGAAGGCGATGACCGAGAGCCCGGTCGATCTGCTCCTCGTTCTGCTCGCCACGCCTCATCGGTTCAAGCTCCCTTTCCGTACCAAACTAGATACGAAACTGTTTGTCTATATAAATTTTCGAGTACCGATTTACGAGTATAGAGTGGTTGACGAGAATAATCACCCGGGTATTTGCGGCAGTAATTAGGCTCAGAAACAGAAACGATTCCGCTGGTGAGCGACTCGACGCGGGTGGCAGCCGACTTCGGCCAGCGGCTGGCGCAGTTGCGGACGAACAAAGGGCTGAGCCAGGAAAGGGTCGCTGATTTGGCGGACGTTCACCGCACCGCGATTTCAAACCTGGAGCAAGGGTCCCACCTCCCACGCCTAGACACGCTCCTGAAGCTAGCGGCGGCTCTCGAGGTCGAGCCCTGCCACCTGATCCACAACCTCCCTCGGTGGACGCCGCCGTCCACGGCCCCCGGTCGCTTCAGCTCATGAGACTGCCGCGGCCGGGCTTCCGATCAGCTCCGCCGCAGGCACCCAGCTGAGCCCTTGGTCGAGGGCGACCGACTCGTTGGCGACCTTCCCCGCCATCACGTTGAGCCCGGCCGCCAGGCCGGGATCGGCGGCGAGCGAGGCAGCGACGCCTTCGTCGGCCAGGCGGATCACGTAGGGCATCGTCGCGTTGGTCAGGGCGTGGGTCGAGGTGATCGGCACCGCTCCCGGCATGTTCGCGACGCAGTAGTGGGTGATGCCGTCGACCTCGTAGGTGGGGTCGGTGTGGGTGGTCGGGCGCGAGGTCTCGAAGCAGCCGCCCTGGTCGATCGAGACGTCGACCAGCACCGCGCGCTCCTTCATCAGGCTCAGCTGCGACCGCCGGACGACGTGCGGCGCCTTCGCCCCCTTGATCAGCACCGCGCCGATCACCAGATCCGCTTCCGGTAGGCGTTCCTCGACTGCCAGCGCCGAGGCGTAGCAGGTGGAGGCGCGGCCTCCGAAGACCGCGTCGAGCTCGCGCAGGCGCTCGATCGACCGGTCATAGACGAAGACATCGGCACCGAGCCCAAGCGCGACCATCGCCGCGTTCTGCCCCACCACGCCGCCGCCGATCACCATCACCCGGCCGGCGGCGACCCCCGGCACGCCGCCCAGCAGCAGCCCGCGTCCACCGAGCGGCCGCTCGAGCATGAAGGCGCCCGCCTGCGCCGCGATCTTGCCGGCGACCTCGCTCATCGGAGCCAGCAGCGGCAGACGGCCGGCGGCGTCGGTGACCGTCTCGTAGGCGATGCAGGTCGCGCCGGACTCGACCAGCCCCTGCGTGAGGCCGGGATCGGGCGCCAGGTGCAGGTACGTGAAGAGGACGTGGCGCGGCTCGAGCATCGCCACCTCCGAGGGCTGCGGCTCCTTGACCTTGACGATCATCTCCGCCGCGGCGAACACCGAGGCCGCGTCGGGAGCGACCGTCGCTCCCTGGGAGGCGTACTCCGCGTCGGCGATCGAGGAGCCGGCGCCGGCGCCGGCCTGGACGATCACCTCGTGGCCGTGGGCGGTCAGCTCTCGCACCCCGGCGGGGGTGAGGGCGACCCTGAACTCGTCGGTCTTGATCTCGGTGGGCAGGCCGATGCGCATGCGATCCTCCAGGCTGTGATTTGCCGGACGATGTTCGCCATCGGCTGCGCTATATCCAAGTAAATCTGCAAAAGTTCCTCGAAACCACAGTGATGGACTCAATCGATCGTAGAATCCTCACTATCCTCCGCGCAAATGGCAGGGCCTCCTTCGCCAGCATCGGAGCCGAGGTCGGGCTCAGCCCGCACGGCACCGCGGACCGGGTCCGGCGGCTCGAGCGCGACGGGGTGATCACCGGCTACACGGCGAGGATCGACCCCGGCAACGTCGGCCGCTCCGTCGACGCCCTGGTCGATGTGAGGCTGCTGCCGAGCACGGATCCGGAGGGCTTCGAGCGCCTGGCGGCGAAACTGCCCGCCGTGCGCGAACTGGTCTTCCTCACCGGCCGTTTCGACTACCAGCTGCGGGTCGCCTGCGTGGACGCCGACGACCTCGACCGCACGGTAAGGGCAATCCGCCGCGACGGCGGCGCCGCGGGCACCGAGACCCGCATAGTCATGCGCTCCGCCACCTTCGACCGCGACCTGGACTGAGCCCCCCCGGGGCGAGTCAGGAGCGGCTGGCGACTTAGGTCCCCTATGGGGGACACAACTCGCCAACCGCAGTCTGGGGAGGCTTGGAGGCTGGCGAAGCGGCAGCACGATGCAATCGCGCGGATACAGCTGCTCGAGCTCGGCTTTTCACCAAAGGCGATCAAGCACCGCATCTCGCGCGGGCGGCTACACCCGGTCCGGCGAGGCGTCTACGCGGTCGGTCGCCCCTCCCTCACCCCGCACGGCCGCTGGATGGCCGCGGTTCTCGTCTGTGGTGACGGCGCCGTCCTCAGTCACTCGAGCGCGGCTGCGTTGTGGCGGATCGGTTTCGAGCAGCACTCCGTCATCGAGCTCTCTCTACCCAGCAAGTCCCACCGGGAAGTGCCAGACCTTTGCATCCACCGACGCCGGTCCCTTCGGCCCCGCGACACCACCACCCGCCACAACATCCCCGTCACCACCCCCGTCCAGACTCTGATCGACCTCGCGCTCCGTCTCAACCGGCGCGACATCGAGCGGATGATCAACGAGGCAGACAAATACGACCTCGTGCACCCGCCTGGGCTGCGGCGAGCTCTTGAGCCGCGCGCCGGCGAGCCCGGCGTAGCTCGTCTGCGCCAGATCCTCGACCGGCGCACCTTTCGCCTCACCAAGGAGGAGCTGGAACGCCGCTTCCTGCCGCTGGCCAAAAAGGCCGGCCTCCCCGTCCCGCTCACCGGCCAATGGGTCAACGACTTCGAAGTCGACTTCTACTGGCCGGACCTCAGGCTCGTGGTCGAGACCGACGGGCTTCGCTATCACCGCACCCCCGCCGAGCAGGCGCGCGACCGGCTCCGAGATCAAGCCCACACCGCCGCCGGCCTCACCCAGCTCCGCTTCACCCACGAGCAGGTTCGCTACGAGCCTGATTACGTGCGGCGGATCCTCGCTCAGACCGCCAGCCGCTCCGCCAACGCCACGAAGTAATCGAGCGCCTCCGGGTTCGCCAGCGAGTCGCGGCTCGCCGCCTGCTCCGGCGCGGTCCCCATCAGGATCCGCTTCACCGGCACCTCCAGGACCTTGCCTGAGAGGGTGCGCGGCACCTCGGCGACTTGGAATACGTCGTCGGGGACGTGGCGCGGCGAGCAGCGCTCCCTGATCCGCTTGGCGATCCGCGCTTCGAGCTCATCATCAAGCTCCGCCCCCTCTCGCATGACGACGAAGAGCGGCATCCAGCCCTCGGTGCCGGCCCTGGGGACGTCGACCACCAGGGCGTCCGTGATCTCTTCGAGGGAGAGCACCGCCCGGTAGATCTCGCTCGTGCCCATGCGGATGCCGCCGCGGTTGATGGTCGAGTCCGAGCGGCCGTAGATGATCGCCGTCCCCCGCTCGGTCATCTCGATCCAGTCGCCGTGGCGCCAGGTGCCGGGGAACATCTCGAAGTAGCTCTCGCGGTAACGGCTGCCGTCCTCGTCGCCCCAGAAGCAGAGCGGCATCGAGGGCATCGGCTCCGTCACGACCAGCTCGCCGACCTCGCCGACCACCGGCTCGCCCTCCTCGCTCCAAGCCTCCACCGCCGCTCCCAACGCCCGTGCCTGCAGCTCGCCGCGGTAGACCGGCAGCGTCACCACGCCGCCGACGAAGGCCGTGCAGAGGTCGGTTCCGCCGGAGGTGGAGAAGAGCCAGGTGTCCTTGCCGAGGTGCTCGTAGATCCAGTCGAAGCCCTCGGGCGAGAGGGGCGAGCCGGTCGAGCCAACCGCTTTGAGGGCCGAGAGGTCACGTCCCTCCCCCGGCTCCACCCCCGCCTTCATGCAGGCGGCGATGTAGGCGGCAGAGGTGCCGAACATCGTGGTCTTGGCCCGCTCGGCCAAATCCCAAAGCACACCCATGTCCGGATGGCCGGGGTTGCCGTCGTAGAGGACGATCGCCGCCTTCGTTAGGAGCCCGGAGACGAGGAAGTTCCACATCATCCAGCCCGTCGTCGTGAACCAGAAGAGGCGGTCGCCGGGATGGGCGTCGACGTGGAGGTGGAGCTTCTTCATGTGCTCCAAGAGGATCCCGCCCTGGCCCTGGACGATCGCCTTCGGCAGGCCGGTGGTACCGGAGGAGTAGAGGACCCAAAGGGGGTGGTCGAAGCCGACGCGCTCGAAGGTGAGATCAACTCCCTCGCCTCCGCCCGGCAGCTCATCCCAGCTGATCGCATCACGAAGGACGGAGAGGTCTGCGTCCGGTTCCAGGTACGGGAGCACCACCGTGCGCTCCAGACTCGGCATCTCCCCCTGCAACTCCTTGACGACACCCAGGCGGTCGAAGTCCCGCCCGCCGTAGCGGTAGCCGTCTACGCAAAAGAGAACCTTGGGTTCGATCTGGGCGAAGCGGTCGATCACGCTGGCGGCGCCGAAGTCGGGCGAGCAGGAAGACCAGACGGCGCCGATCGAGGCGGTGGCGAGGAAGGCGACGATCGCCTCGGGGATGTTCGGCAGATAGGCGACGACACGGTCGCCGCGCCCGACGCCGAGCGCGCGCAGCCCCGCGGCCACCCCGGCCACCTGCGCTCGCAGCTCGCCCCAGCGCAGCTCGGAGAGCTCGCGCAACTCGGAGGCGTGGAGGATCGCCACCTCCTCCTCGTCCTTGCCGGCGAATACGTGCTCTGCATAGTTGAGCGAGGTATTCGGGAACCACTTTGCTCCCGGCATCTGCCGGCTGCCGAGAACCGGCTCGGGGTCGCCATCTGCCTGCACCTCGAAGTAGTCCCAGATCGCCCGCCAGAAGCCCTCGAGGTCGTCTACCGACCAGCGCCATAGCTCGTGGTAGTCGGCGAAGGCGAGGCCGCGCTCTGCCTCGAGCCAGCGGCTGAACTCGGTCAGGCGGGCGCGCTCGACCAGCTCGGCCGAGGGCTGCCAGAGCGGGGACGCCTCCAGACTCATCGCAGGGAACGGTAGATCAGAAGACCGGCGACTCGGTGTAGGTGCCGAAGACTTCCTGCATCGCGGCGATCATCTCGCCCTCGGTCGCCTGCGCTCGGGCGGCGGCGATGATCGGCGGCATCAGGTTGGCCTCACCGGCGGCCGCCTGCTTCAGCGTCGCCAGGGCCGCCTCGACCGCGGCGGAGTCGCGGCTTGCCTTGGTCGCCGCAAGCCGCTCCACCTGCTTGCGTTCGAGCGCCGGGTCGATCTTCAGGATCGGGGTCTCCGCTTCGTCTTCCTGGGTGAAGTCGTTGACGCCGACGACGATGCGGCGGCGCTCGTCCACCTCCCGCTGGAAGGTGAAGGCGGCGTCGGCTATCTCGCGCTGGGGGAAATTGCGGCGGATCGCCTCGACCATCCCCCCCAGCTCGTCGATGCGGGCGAAGTAGCGGTAGGCCGCCTCCTCCATCTCGTCGGTCAGCTTCTCGACGAACCAGGAGCCGCCGAGGGGGTCGACGGTGTTGGCGACGCCGGTCTCGGCGGCGATGATCTGCTGGGTCCGTAGCGCCACCCGCACCGCCTCCTCCGTCGGCAGCGCCAGCGCCTCGTCGAAGGAGTTGGTGTGCAGCGACTGGGTCCCCCCCATCACCGCGGCCAGCGCCTCCAGCGAAGTGCGGACGATGTTGTTGAGCGGCTGCTGGGCAGTCAGCGAGACGCCGGCGGTCTGGGCGTGGAAGCGCAGCCGCATCGACTCCTCGCGCCTGGCGCCGTAGGTCTCCTTCATCTCCCGCGCCCAGATCCGGCGCGCCGCCCGGTACTTGGCGATCTCCTCGAAGAAGTCGATGTGGGCGTTAAAGAAGAAGGAGAGCCGCGGCGCGAAGTCGTCGACGTCGAGGCCGCGCTCGAGCGCCCGCTCGACGTAGGTGAAGCCGTCCTTGAGGGTGAAGGCGAGCTCCTGCTGGGCGGTCGAGCCGGCCTCGCGGATGTGGTACCCGGAGATCGAGACCGGGTGCCAGCGGGGCATGTTCTCGGTGCACCACTCGATCATGTCGGTGACCAAGCGCAGCGCCGGCTCGATCGGGAAGCACCACTCCTTCTGGGCGATGTACTCCTTGAGGATGTCGGTCTGGATCGTGCCGCCGAGCTTCTCGGCCGGCACCCCCTGCTTCTCCCCGACCAGCACGTAAAAGGCGAGCAGGATCGCCGCCGGCGCGTTGATCGTCATCGAGGTGCTGACGCCCCCCAGCGGGATCCCCTCGAAGAGGCGCTCCATGTCGGCGAGGCAGTCGACGGCGACCCCCTCGCGCCCGACCTCGCCGAGGCTCCTCGGGTGGTCGGAGTCGAACCCCATCAGCGTCGGCATGTCGAAGGCGGTGGAAAGCCCCGTCTGCCCGTGGTCGAGCAGGTAGTGGAAGCGCTCGTTGGTCTCCTCGACCGTGCCGAAGCCGGCGAACTGGCGCATCGTCCACAGCCGTCCCCGGTACATCGAGGGGTATGGGCCGCGGGTGAAGGGATAGGCGCCGGGGTGGCCGATCCGATCGCCGGCGTCCGGGGCCAGGTCCTCCTCGGTGTAGAGGGGCTCGACGGGGTGGCCGGAAAGGGTGGAGAACTCGGCGTCACGCTCGGGCATCGACTCGACGGTCTCGGCCCCGTCGTTGGAGCCGGGCTGAGCGCGCTTGTCCTCCGATAGACGGCTCATCGGCAGGTAGGAGTGTGACAGCCACGGGGCGCACCGACGTGTGGACTGGCCTTGCCAGCGGGTGTAACTTCGTTCAATGCCGCACAAGGCTGCAGATCGAATTCGCAACGTCGCGCTGATCGGACATCGCGGCTGTGGGAAGACGAGCCTGCATGAGGCGATGCTCTACGAGGCCGGGGCGATCAACCGGCTGGGCAAGGTCGAGGACGGTTCGACGGTCTCCGACCACGAGCCCGACGAGCAGGAGCGCGGCCTCTCGATCAACGCCTGCGTCTCCTGCTTCCAGCACGCCGACCGCGAGATCAACCTGATCGACACGCCCGGCGATCCCAGCTTCGTCGCCGACGCGGCGGCGGCGCTGCGCGCCGCGGACTCGGCGGTGGTCGTCGTCAACGCCGTCGCCGGCGTCGAGGTCCAGACCGAGCGCCTTTGGCAGCGGGCCGACGCCGAGGGCCTGGCCCGCCTCGTCTTCGTCAACATGCTCGACCGCGAGCGGGCCGACTTCTTCGCCGTGCTCGACTCGCTGAAGGCGGCCTTCGGATCTCACGTTGTGGCGACTGAGATCCCGATCGGCTCCGAGCACGAGGTCCGGGGTGTCGTCGACCTGATCGACATGGAGGCCTTCGTCTATGAGGGCAACGACCGTGGGGGTGCCGAGAAGGCACCGATCCCGGACGAGCTCCGCGCCCAGGCCGAGGAATTCCGCGAAAAGCTGATGGACGAGGTCGCCGAGAACTCAGACGAGCTGATGGAGCGCTACCTCGAGGGCGAGGAGATCGCCCACGAGGAGATCGTCACCGCGCTGAAGAAGGGCGTCACCGAGGGACACCTCTTCCCGGTCACCTGCGGTGTCGCGACCAGGAACCTGGGGACCAACCGACTGCTGGACGCCCTGGTCGAGGACCTGCCCTCGCCGAAGATGCGCGGGGCGCTCTCGGCTCTGGATGGCGACGGGGAGCCGATCGAGGTCGCCCCAGACGAGGACGGCCCGCTAGTCGCCTACGTCTTCAAGACGACCGCCGACCCCTACGCCGGTCGGATCAACATCTTCCGCGTCTACAGCGGCACGATCCACTCCGACTCCCAGGCCGTCAACGTGACCCACCACCAGAAGGAGAGGATCGGCCAGATCGGCCAGCCGCTGGGAAAAGAACTGAAGCCGGTCCCCGAGCTCGGGGCCGGCGACATCGGCGCCGTCGCGAAGTTGAAGGAGACCCGGGCCGGCGACGTGCTCTGCGACAAGCAGCAGGACCTGGCGATCCGCCCGCTCGACCTGCCGGCGCCGGTGATGGCGTTCTCCTATGAGGCGAAGACGAAGGGGGACGAGGAGAAGGCGGCGACGGCGGTCCGGCGGCTGAGCGAGGAGGACCCGACCCTCGACGTCCACCGCGACCCGCAGACCGGCGAGCAGATCATCGCCGGCCTGACCCAGGTCCACGTCGAAGTCCTAGTCGAGCGGATGAAGAGCCGCTTCGGCGCCGAGATCGAGCTGCACCCGCCGCGCGTCCCCTACCAGGAGACGATCCGCAGCTCGGCTGCAGCGCACGCCCGCTACAAGAAGCAGACCGGCGGCAAAGGGCAGTTCGCCGATTGCGCGATCGAGATCGAACCCGGCGAGGACGGGGGCGGCCTCGAGTTCGTCAATGAAATTAAGGGCGCGGCGATCCCCGGCGGCTTCATCCCCGCGGTCGAGAAGGGGGTGACCGAAGCGATGCAGCACGGCACCGTCGCCGGCTACCCCGTCAAGGACGTCCGCGTCCGCCTCGTCGATGGCAAACACCACGACACCGACTCCTCCGAACTCGCCTTCAAACTCGCCGGCTCGATGGCCTTCAAGCAGGCGATGGAGGAGGCGGACCCCGCCCTCCTCGAGCCGATCGTCAAGCTGACCATCAGCTGCCCCGACGAGGTCGTCGGCGACGTCATCGGCGACCTCAACTCCCGCCGCGGCCGCCCCCTCGGCATGGAGTCAAAGGGCTCGATGACCGAGGTCAAGGCCGAGGTCCCGATGGCCGAGGTCCTCGACTTCGCCCCCGACCTCCGTTCGATCAGCGGCGGCCGCGCCGACTTCACGATGGAGTTCGAGCACTACGAGGAGGTGCCAGCGCACCTGGCCGCAAAGGTGGTCGAGGCGGCGGGTGCGGGCGCCGCAGTCACCAGTTAGCGGCATCAGCGGCCCGCGGGTCATGCTCGGCGACGAACAATGGCGGGGTTACATGGGAGCAACGTATAGCTCCGACAGCTCCAGCCGCAACTGCCGCCGTCGGCAGCCTACTCACCCGCCCACGAACAGGGGGTCTGGGGCCCTCCTGCTCCGCACTCAATTCTTGGCTTCGAATGGCAAGAGGCGGTAGCCAGTACCCGAAGCCAGGGGCGTGCAGGGCGATCAAAAGGAGGTATCACATGAAGTACGGCAAAAGGCTCAGCCTCGCCGCGTTCTCGGCGATGGCCCTGATGGCGCTGCACGCTGCAAGCGGCGCCTCGGCGACGACATTCGAGATCGGAGGAACGACAAAAAACGCATCCATCTCGGGGACGGCAAGCCTCGAAAGCGGATCCTCGATGCTCCTAAAAGACACAGAAGGAGTCAGCCAAAACACATGCACCTCGTCGGGCGGCGAAGGAAGCTCCACCAGCCCGTTCACCGGTTCTGTCCTCACAGGCGGTCCCTCGACAGCATTCGTCAGCAACTGCACGAGATTGGTCACAATCCACCAGCCCGGGACTTTGGTGCTCGAATGGACCTCCAACACAAACGGCGAAGTGTACTCTGAGGACGGCACAGCAACAGTAAGAGTTCCGCTCATCGGATACGTAACCTGCAGAACCCACGAAACAACCCCAATGGGCACCTTGACAGGCGTCTCCTCAGGCAACGCGACTATGCACGTCAACGGCGTGTTGGACTGTGGCGCCATTCCCTCCGCCGTGGTGGAAGCCACGTACACGATCACAAGCCCTGAAGGACTCGGCATCTCGTCCTGAGCAAGGGCGAGCATCGGCGCCACCGGAGCTGCCTCCCGCACCGGGGGCAGCTCCTCGTCCTCCTCTCGAAGCGCTCGCACCGCTTTGACTCAAGCGGCAGAGGGCGGTACGCAGTACCCAAGCCAGGGACCGTGCAGGGCGATCAAAAGGAGGAGCCGAATGAATTACCCGAAGATCCTCGTCCTCACCGTGACGTCGGCGATGGCGCTGATGGCGTTCGTCAGCGTCAGCGTCGCCTCGGCGACGACACTCGAGGTCGGGGGAACCACAAAAAACGAAGCGGTCTCGATCGCGATAAGCCTCACAAGTGAAACCTCGGGATACATGAGATACACATCAGGTGCCATTTTTGACACATGCACCGTATCTACCGGAGAAGGCAGTACGACTAGCCCGTACACGGGGGAACTGATTGCCGGGGAAGAGTCGTCGTCGAGCTTGAGCAGCTGCTCGAGACCCGTCACAATCCACGAAATAGGTGAAGTATCGGTTACATGGAGATCCGGCAGCACAGACGGCACAGTATTCTCCAAGGGAGATGAGTTCACAGTCCGGTCGCCGCTCCTCGAATACCTAATCTGCACCACCGGCGAAGAAGGAACCCACGTGGGTACCGTCACAGGTATCTCCGAAGGCTACGCGCTGATGGACATCAATGCGGTTGTCACTTGTACCGGCGGCACCACCACGGTACTCGAAGCCACCTACACAGTCACAAGCCCTGAAGGGCTCGGCATCTCGTCGTAGAGAGAGCCGACAAACGAATAGACAAAGGAGATCCGAGCTGCCCCAGTCCTCTGGGGCGGCTCCGGCTCCCTCACCTCGAAGAACGTCACACTGCTTTTTGACTTCAGGGACCAGAGGGCGGTAGGCAGTACCCAGGCCAGGGATCCGCAGGGCAATCGAAGGAGGTATCACATGAAGTACGTAAAGCATCTCGGGCCCGCGGTATCGGCGATGGCTCTGCTGGCGTTCGTCAGCGCGGGCACCGCATCGGCGACTACATTCGAGGTCGGCGGAACTACAAACAATGAATCCATTTCAGGCACGGCAAGCCTCGAAAGCGGATCCTCGATGCTCCTAAAAGACACAGAAGGAGTCAGCCAAAACACATGCACCTCGTCGGGCGGCGAAGGAAGCTCCACCAGCCCGTTCACCGGTTCTACCCTCACAGGCGGTCCCTCGACAGCATTCGTCAGCAACTGCACGAGATTGGTCACAATCCACCAGCCCGGGACTTTGGAGCTGGAATGGACCTCCAGCACAAACGGCACAGTGAACTCCGAGGGAGGCACAGCAACAGTTAGAGTGCCGCTCATCGGATACGTAACCTGCAGAACGCATACGACAACCCACATTGGGACGCTGACAGGCGTCTCCTCAGGCAATGCGACGATACACGTCAACGGCGTGTTGAACTGTGGTGCAATTCCCTCCGCCGTGGTGCAAGGCACGTACACGGTCACAAGCCCGACGGGGCTCGGCGTCTCGGCATAGGCATCCACTGAGAATCGGATAGACAAGCCAGCGGAGCTGCCCCAAGCCCTGGGGCAGTTCCAGTTCTCCTCTTCTCGAAGCAGATACACCGTTCTTGACGCAAGCGGCAACTGACGGCAAGGGTTTTCGTGACTACGGACCAGGCAGGGAGATCAATGGAGGTATCACATGACGTACAGCAAGATCCTCGGACTCACCGCCATGTCGGCGATGGCGCTGATGGCATTAGTCAGCGTAAACACCGCTTCGGCAACGACACTCGAGGTCGGCGGAACGACAAAAAATGAATCAGTCTCGATCGCGATCAGCCTCAAAAGCGAAACCTCGGGAAACCTGAAAACCACAGCAGGCGCTATTCAGAACACATGCACCGAATCTACGGGCGAAGGCAGTACGAACAGCCCATTCACCGGTGAAGTCGTCGCGGGGGGAAACTCGTCATCGGGCTTGAACAACTGCACCAGAGCGGTGACGGTCCACAACCCAGGCAAAGTGGAAGTTGAATGGAGATCTGAAACCACAGACGGCACAGTTATTTCCAAAGAAGCCGAAGTTACAACGGGATCGATTCTCGGTACCTTGAAATGCACCACCGGCAAAGGAACTGACGTTGGTCTTTTGACAGGCGTCTCCGAAGGCGACGCGACGATGCACATCAACGCCATCGTCGATTGTGGCTTCGTCCTCCCCTCCGCGATTCTCTCGGCCACCTACACGGTCACAAGCCCTGAAGGGCTCGGCGTTTCGTCGTAGGGGAAAGGGGCTGCCCCGGCGCCCTGGGGCAGCCTCCGGGTCTTTCCTCTTGAAGTCTGCACGCCGTTTTGACTCCGACAGAAAAGGTCTGTAGCCAGTATCTGCAAGCCAGGGATGTGCAGGGCGATCAGAATGGAGGAATCAAATGAGGTATTTGAAGGCGCTCGGCCTCACTGCGGTCTCGGTAATGGCCCTGATGGCGTTATTCGGTGCGAACAGCGCGTCAGCGACGACAGTCGAGATCGGCGGAGTTACAAAAAATGAATCTATCTTCAGCAAAACGAGCCTCGCGAGCGGAACGTCGGCGCTCTTGAAGAACACATCAGGTGCTATCCAGAACACATGCACCGAATCGGGCGGCGAAGGAACCTCCAGCAGCCCTTACACCGCCGAAGTTCTCACAGGGGCGCTCTCAACAGGATTCGTCAGCAATTGCACGAGAGCGGTCACAACCCACGAAGGAGGCACCCTGGAGCTTCAATGGACCTCCGGTACAAACGGGACAGTGTTCGCTGAGGGAGGCGAAGTAACAACCAGAACGCCGCTCCTCGGGTATATAACCTGCACCGCCGGGGAAACATCCCACATGGGCACCGTGACAGGCGTCTCCGAAGGCAACGCGACGATTCACGTCAATGCCGTTGTCAACTGCGGCGCTATTCCCTCTGCCGTGGTGGAAGCCACCTATACGGTCACAACTCCCGAAGGGCTCGGCGTCTCCTCATAGGTCGATGCCGAATGTCGGATTCAGAAACAGCGAACGGAGCTGCCCCAGGGCTTTGGGGCAGCTCCAAAGCCGTGACCGTCGTCGCGGGAGGCCTTGGTGCGGTCGGGGGAATGCTGCGCCGGGAGCTGGCGGGGGGGCTGAGCGACGTCGTCAGCATCGACCCCCGCCAGGGCGTCGAGACGGCGGACGTGACCTGTCCAGGCCCACTCGAGCGAGAGCGGCTCGGAGTCGCCGAGACGGTCATCCTCGCCGTGCCCGAACCGGTCGCGATCGAGGCACTGGCAACCCTGACCCCGTTGCTGCGCCCGGATGCCCTCCTGGTCGAGACGCTGTCGGTGAAGTCCCGCTTCGCCGACGCGCTGACAGGACTGCGCCCTCGCTTCGAGGTCGTCGGAATCAATCCCATGTTCGGGCCTGCGCTCCAGATGGGCGGACGCGCCGTGGCCGTGGTCCCATACAACGCCGCGAGGCGGGCTCGCACGTTCACCGACCTGCTGTGCGAGCGAGGAGCCCAGCTCACCGAGCTCTCGCCCAGCGCGCACGACGAAGCGACGGCCGTGCTCCAAGCGCTGCCTCATCTGCTCATGCTCGCCTACACGCAGGCGGTTAGGAGGCTGGGAGTCGACTTCGAGGAGATCGTCGATCTCGCTCCCCCGCCGGCGAGCGCCATCCTGGCCCTCGCCGCCCGCATCGCCAGCGGCAACCCTCACGTCTACAGCGAGATTCAGGCGAATCCCCACGCCGCCGAAGGGCGCGCCACCCTGGCCGACGAGCTCGCCCGCCTCTCCGAGGTGTGCACGGATCCGGCGGCGCTTCAGGAGGTCCTCGAAGACGTCGGCGCGAGTCTCAACGGGTCGCGCAATCCGCTTCTCGTCGCCGCCGATCACATCGTCAGCCGACCGATCTGCAACGACCTCTCAGCGCTCGGTTAGCTCACGGAACGAGTTCGCGAGCGCCTGGAAGACCGGATGGCTCTCCCACCGGAACCGGTGCGATCCCACGCGAGCCACGGGGCGCACCTCCATCAGGGTCGAGCAGAGGAACGCGCCGTCGAAGCCCTCGATTTCTCTCGCCTTCACCTCGCGCTCGTCGACCGCCAATCCCATTCCCTCCGCGAGGTCGATCAGCAGGCCCCGGGTCAGGCCAGGGAAGACATCTCCCGAAAGCGCCGGCGTCACCAGCCTCTCGCCTTGGATCAGGAAGAGATTCGAAACCGAGGCCTCGCTGAGGTTGCCCTTCTCGTCCATCATCACAGCGGTGTCGTGGCCCTGTTCGAGCGCCTCCGTCTGGGCGAGGAAGCTGTTGGCGTAGGCGCCGCACACCTTCCAGGAGATCGGGATCGCTCTGCTGGAGACCCGCCGGAACGAGGAGACTCCACAGGAGAGCGGCGCCTCCAGCCCGCGGCAGGCCTCCGTCGCGAAGATGCACACCGTGACCGGCATCTCCCGGCTTGGGACGAGCCGGATCTCGGGACCGCCCCGAAACGCGATCGGCCTCACGTAGTGAGTCGTCTCCGGGCAGATGTCGAGAAGCTCGCGCACGCCCTCTTCCAGCTCGCCGGCGGACCAGCTGAACGGGAGGCGCATCCTCTCGCAGCCCGCGACGAATCGCTCGAGGTGTCGATCGGCCAGGTGCAGGTGCCAGTGGTCGTCGTTCCAGTACGCCATGAGGCCGTCGAAGACCCCGGTGCCCATGTGAAAGGAAGAACTTGCGACTGACGGCGCCGCGGTCTCCCGCGCGACCACCCGGCCGTCGACCCAAGCGTAGTCGCTGATGGCGGGCATCACGCGTTCACCGCCTCGCGCGCTCCACCCGCCGCCACCTTGCCGGCGCGGGAGCTCAACCGTTGGGCCAGCCCAAGCCCGACCGCGATGAACACGCTCGGCAGCACGAATGCCATGCGCAGCAGGAGGACGAATCCGAGGATCTCGGTGGCGCTCACCTCGATGGCGTCGAGGCTGAGAAGGATCGCCGCGTCCAAGGTCCCGATCGCGCCGAAGCCGATCGGGGCGATCAGGGCGAGCGTCGCGATCGCGAACACGTATGCCGCCTGCGGCAGGTTCAGCTCCAACCCGACCGCCTGCGCCGCCGCCCACCAGGCCAGGATCTCGGCCAACCAGATGCCCGCGGACAGCGTGATGACCCGGGCACTTTCCCACCGCAGGCCGGCCAGCGGGACGAAGACCGGAACGAGGAAGGCCCATAGGCGTCCCCGCGGCCGCCAGCGCGCGAGGGCCACCCCGCCAAGTCGGATCGCCATCGCGGCGGCGGCCAGCATCAGACCGAGCCCCGCGGCGACCGCCGGAAGATGCCCGAAGGGACCGCCGGTCGACGGTCCTAACCGCACGAGGCAGATCCCGGCCAACAGGAACGCGTGGCAGCCGACGTCGAGTGCCCTTTCGGCAACCAGCATGCCGACGCTTGAACGCGCGTCCAGCCTCTCGCTCGCGGTCGACACCATTCCCACCCGGATCGCGTCGCCGGCGCGCACCGGCAGGCAGGCGTTGCCGATCAGCCCCAGCGCCGCGGACCGGTAGGACTCGATCCTCGGCAGGCCCGGGTCCACGCGCCACAGCAGCGTCGTCCACCGCTCGCACATCCAGAGGGTGGCGAGCGTGTAGGCGGCCATCGCCAGCAGGAGCGCGGCGATCGCTCCCGGCGCCGTGGGAGGGGCCGGGAGCTCCTGATGGAGCGCCCAGATGACGAACCCCACCGCGCAGGCGCTCGAAGCGAAACCGCTCACCCACCTTGCCCGGCGGGCCCGCCTCTCGCGCTGTGTGTCGAGCGTTGTCCACGTCTGCATGACTTCTCGCCTCCGCCGCGGGGGAAGAAGTAGCGCGCAGGACCGAGCCGAACTATCGTCACCCATCGGCCTGGACACGCCAAAACACACCGATCGAGGGCCCATCGGCGAAGCGAACCGGAAGCGATGTTGCGCACCCTGTTGAAGAGCAAGATCCACCGCGCGAGGGTCACCTCCTGCGATCTCAACTACGTCGGCTCCCTAACGGTGGACCCGGGTTTGCTCGAGCTCGCCGATATCGCCGAGTACGAGCAGGTTCACGTCGTCAACGTGAACAACGGGGCGCGGTTCCTCACCTACGTCATCGCCGGCGAGCCAGGTTCGGGTCAGATCCAGGTCAACGGCGCCGCGGCGCGGCTCGCCCACCACGGCGACGTCGTCATCGTCTTCAGCTACGCCCAGTACGACGAGGCCGAGGCACCGCATCCGCAGCCGATCGTCGTCACCGTGGACGAGGCGAACCGGCCTGTGCCGCTGGAGACTGCGCAAGCCGCCTCGAGGACCTGATCAAGCCTCGTAGGCCTCCCGCAGGCTCCGCGGCCTCATATCGGTCCAGACCTCGGCGATGTGGTCCAGGCACTCCTCCCGCGAGCCCCGGCTGCCCACCGCCGTCCAGCCGCTGGGCAGCGGCCTGTCGACGGGCCAGATCGAGTACTGCTCCTCGTCGTTCACGACGACGTCGTAGACGACGTCGCTCGCGCCAACCTCAGGTTCCTCGGCCATCCCCTCCCCTCCCCTCCTCGCCGGTGGCGAGCGCGCCCTCGAGGCGCGCTTGCACCTCGCTCAGCGGCTGATCCACGTAGGTGGCGATCTCGCCCAGGGCCCGCTCGAAGGCAAGGCGCACGCGCCGGGCGGTCGCCGGCAGGAGGAGCGCGCTCGCGTACTCCAGGTGGCCCTCCAGGCCGCCTCCGCGGCGCTCCTCCAGGTAGCAGGTCAGGTCGAGCTTCGACGTCCCCGTGTGCAGGATCGCCTCTGAGACGCCGAGACCGCCGAACGTCCTGGGCGTCATCTCATTGAGGACCAGCGCAGTCTGGAAGAGCGGGTTGCAGGCATCCAGGCGCGGCGGCGCGATCTCTCGGACCAGGCGCGCGAATGGGAGCGCCTGATGATCGTAGGCGTCGAGCGCGGTTGCCCTGACCCGGCCGAAGAGCTCGCGCAGGGTGGGGTCGCCCTCGAGACGAACCCGCATCGGCAGCATGTTGGCGAGGTAGCCGACGACCTTCTCCATCGACTCCTGCTCCCGGTTCGCGACCGGCGACCCCACCACCACGTCCTGCCGGCCCAAACACGTCCCGATCGCGATCGAGTAAGCCGACAGCAGGAGCATGTAGAGCGTCATCCCCTGGTCGCCGGCCACCCTCCTCAGGTCAGCGACCACCTGCCGGTCCAGCTCGATCGGGTCGGCGTCCCCCACGTACGGGCGCGCCTCCGACCTCGGGCGGTCCGTCGGCAGGGGAGTCGCGTCGACGTCGCTCAGCGCCCCGCTCCAATAGCGGAGCAGCCGCTCCCCCTCGGGACCGTCCAGCATCGACCGCTGCCAGGCGACGAAATCGAGGAACCCCGGTACGGCGGGGAGGCGGTCGGGCGTGGCAGGCGAGGCGTAGCCCTCGGCCAGCTCGCGAAGCATCAGCTTGATCGACCAGGCATCGCAGACGATGTGGTGGACGACGAGGACCAACAGGTGGTCCCTCGGGCCCAGTCGCAGGAGACGCGGCCTGATCAGCGGGGGGTTGCCGAGGTCGATCGGCGTCCTGACGTGGGCATCGCCCAGCTCGAGAGCCCGGAGCCCCGGATCCGGCAGACCCGAGAGGTCGGTCAGCGGCAGCTCGGCCTCGGCTGCCGTTACCGGCTCCTGCAGGAGCCGGCCTTCCTCGAGCTTGAAGCGCATGCGCAGCGCTTCGTGGCGGTCGACGAGGCGCCGCAGTGAGACCCGCAGCGCCTCGACGTCAAGGCGGCCGGAGAGCCGGAGGCCGTAGGGGACGTTGTAGAGCGGGCCGGCCGCGCCGCCGGACTCGAGGAACCAGATCGCCGCCTGGTTCTCGGACGCCTCCTCCTTTCCGGTCACCGTCCTCCTCGGCACGCGGGGTGCCGCTGGGAGACCGGCCCGCCGGGCCCGCCGCAGCTCCGCCGCCACCGTGGCGACCGATCCGCTCGGTACCACGCTGCGGGTCGGCAGCTTGACGCCGGTGGCGCGCCAAACCCGTGAGAGGATCGAGATAGCCATCAGCGAATCGCCGCCCAGAGCAGTGAAGGCCGCGCTCCGCGGCACCCGCTCTACGTCCAGCGCCGCGGAGAAGACAGCGGTGACGAGCTCCTCGACCTCGTCGCCCCGCTCTTCCTCCTCGCCCTTGGCAATGCCGGGATCGGGGCGGTCAGCCGTCCACCGCTCCTCCAGCAGCGCCGCGTCGAGGATCGCTCCCGCGGTTGTCAACTGTGGTTCGCCCGTCATCGCGCCCTCGAGCCGACAGTAGCCAGGGGTGCGGGCGAGGGTCAAAACTCGACGAAGAGAGCGTCAGGGCCACTCCAGTAGATGGGTGCCGCCGGTGCCGAGGCCGCTCGACAGGCGGCGGATGAGCCAAGCGGCAACCAGCTCCCTGGCGACTGCGTCCTCGCCTCCGCCTAGCGTCTCTCGGTCGAGCCGGGGAACCCTGGCTACGAGCACGCCAACACCCGGGGACCGCCGCGCCGCCCAGACCGCGAGCGCCTCGACCGCACCCTTGGCGGCGACATAGTGGCCCCATTCCCGCGGCATCGTCTTCACCGCCTCTGAGGAGACCACCAGACAGGTTCCCCCCTTCTCCTCGAGCGCCTCGATCGTCGTCGCCATCGGCACGGAGACGAGCTCCACGCTGCGCTGGACGAAGTCGTTGAAGCGGCCGACGGACGTCGGCCCGAAGCCGATTCCCTCCAAACGAGGGGCGGCACAGCAGAGCAGGAGATCCAGGCCGCCGTGCCGATCCACCACCCGCCGGACCAGGCGCCGGCAGTGGTCGGGGTCAGACGCGTCGCCCCGCGCGTCGTGAATCGCGCCTCTCCATCTCGCGGACACCTCCCGTTCGGCCCCGCTGCGGCTGCAGGTGTAGACCGAACACCCCTGCGACGCGAGCCCATGGACTAGCGCGGCCCCCAGCCGCCCGCCGCCGCCGACCACCAGCGCGGTACGACCCTGGAGAAGGCCGGATGAGCGCCTCAGCTCCTTCTCGAGGAGCCCCAGGTCGAGGGGGGCGGGAGGCGGCGGGACGTGCGCCTCGCAGGTGAGCCTGGCGATCAGCTCGTCCCGACGTCGCAGGTCACCAGCGAGGGTCACCGTCCGGACCTCAGGCTGCAGATCCACCACCGTCGCCCGGTAGGAGAGCGGCTCCGCCGCGAGCCCCCCGCCGGTTGCGACGGGTGCGGTTCCGGCGAGAGCGACTCTGAGCCGCGAAAGCAGCGAACCCGATCCCGGCATCACCATGCCGACGAGGTAGCTCGCGTGGAGCAGCGCGTGGAGGAGACCGTCGCTGACGGTGGGCGTCCCCAGCCCGAAGCGCTCACGGAGCCAGCCGATGGATTCCTCGTCCCCGGCGTATCCGCCGCTCGCCGACGCCCCCGGCGCGAGATCCTCGATCCGGCAGCGGCGCGGTTGCTCGAGCCGCTCGGCGGGGCCGACCGCCGGCAGGACGCCGCCGCCGGAGAAGCGGGCGTCGAGCTTCAGCGCCGGGAGATCGCCATCGCGAATGCAGGCGGTCAACCGCTGCCGGTCGCGCCGTACATCGAGGTCGTACTCCACCCCCACCCGCAGCGGGCGCAGGAAGGTCGCCTCCAGCCCATGGAGCCCCCGGTCCCGCTCCTCGGCGACCTCGCCCACCGCGGCCAGGGCAGCAAGGACGCCGTAGACGATCGGCGCCTCGAACGGACTATCCGAGGCCGGCGATCCAGGCAGGTGCACCGGGTTGACGTCGCCGCTCGCGCGGGCGAATGCCTCCATCTCCTCCTTCTCGATGCGAATGGCGGCCACGTGGATCGCCGTCGGTGCGCTATTCGGCCCAGCCCGGCCGCAGGCGCTCCACCCGCCCGTCCAGGGCCTTCAGGTCGATTCGCAGATCAGCGCCCGGAGGCAGCTCCCCGTCGAAGAGCAACCGGCCCAACATCGCGGCGGCCGGCCCGTTGCGGCCGGTGTCCCGGAACCCGATCGAGAGCTCTTCACAACCCCGGGCGCGTGCCCGCCGTCCCACCTCGCGCAGGATCTGCGACTCGACCCCGCGATTGAGAACCCGGCAGCTGAGGGCGAAGACCGCCAGGTGCAGACAATCGGGGTGCTCCTCCAGGGCGAGGACGCCGACCTGCCCATAGTCGCCAAGGCGATCGCGGACCCCTGCCACCAGGACCTCGTTCTTCGGCCGTCGAGCGGCAGCCATCAGGTCACTCTCCGACCAGCGCGCGCCGGTCAGGTTCAGCTGGTTGGTGCGGGCCAGGATCTGAGCCGCACGCTCCACATTCATTTCATCGAGGTCGAAGAGCTCGACCTCGACTCTCAGGCCTTCGACGAACTCCCGCACGCCCGGAGCCGCGGCCCTCTCGCGACGGCGCTGCGCCTCGAGCGCGTAGAAGGACGCACGCCGGCGATCCTCGTCGGTCACGGTCGCGACGTCGAGCTCCCAGGCGTGGTCGAGCGCCATCGGGATGTCCGCCGGGTCACGGGGCAACTCGACGACCGCGACCTCAGGGAGAGCCGCGCGCACCTCGGCGCACTCGACCGGATCGTCGTCGACGAAGACGAAGCTGTCCGGCGACAACGCCAGTTCCTCGGAGAGCGACCGCAAAGAAGCCGACTTGGCGTTCTCGGTGCTTATGCGGTGGGCCGTTATATGGCTCGGCTGGAGCGGATCCGCGCAGCGTCTCAGCGCGGCGAGGGCATCGGCCTCCCGGTTCCGGCTGACCAGGCAGAGCAGCCTGCCGGAGTCCGCCTGCCGGCGCATGAAGCGACGAAGCTCCCGATAGGGGCCGTCCAGCACGAGGGACTCGATCCCGTCCTCGCCGCAGGCGCCCCCCCAGAGGGTGTTGTCGCAGTCGAGGGCGATCACCTTTCGCGACGGCTCCCACAGTGCCCTCAAGCTCCGCACCAGCGCGGTCCCCACCGCGGCGAAGTACTCGTC
>DASSVR010000033.1:0-20763 GCA_035705945.1 Solirubrobacterales bacterium | reverse complement strand
AGCCTCCAATGTCCGCTGTGATCACGAGGTTGTTGGCGAAGACTGTCCCTTTTGTTCCGGCTTCAGTGCTTCTCCATTCGAATTCGATCTCGCCGGGTGTGACCGTTTTCTGCCCAAATCCGGCGCCGCAGCCGCCCCAGGTCAACCATTCATTTTTGACTTCGCCTTTGCCTCTTTCGGTTGCGCTGCCTGCTCTGGTCACCTTCGCTGTGAGTTCGGATGCCGTGCAGGTTCTCAACGCCGAGCCGATTGTCGAAACGATTCTGGAGTTGGTCCCCGACTTGAGGACAAAGGTCATGTGCGAGTTGACTTCCCATGTCGTGGTGCAAGGTTCATTTTTGTTCTCGCAGAGGACGCCGCCCCCGGCCGAGGCCGTGCCGACTCCGGCGATCGCCACCAGGGCCATCGCCGCCAGAACGGCAAGGCCGAGCATCTTCAAGTGATTCATGGTCTCTCCCTTGCCCGGCGCCAAGCGGCGCCGGATCGTTTCCCTTTGCCTGTGCAGACCTAACAGCGGCGCAGAGACAAGTCAACCTTTATTGACTAGAGAGGATCTATTCGAGGGCCATCGAGAGCTTGCGGCGGTAGGCGCGGGCAGCTGGGTCGCCCGGGTCCATCTCGCTGAGGATGCCGACGATGGCGCGGCGGAGCAGGTCCCGGGTGTCGATCGCATCAAGATCGTGATTGCCGGCGCCACCATCCGACAGCTCCTCGAGCAGAGCATCGAGCGCAGCTTCGGGCTCGCCGCGGTCGAGGGCAGCAAAGGCTTCGGCGCCAATGCCCGCCTTGAGGAGGAGGACGCGGGCGGCGATGCCGGCGGCGGCGAAATCACCTTCGTGGCCTTCGACCGCTTCCAGGGCCTCCTCTTCGGCACCGCGCTCCAGGCGCGCCCTGGCAAGCGCGACGGCGACGTCGTCGCGCCCCGGCTCCACTTCGGCGGCCTCGCGCAGCGAGAGCTCGTCGCCCGCGGCGAGGAGCTCGTCCGCCCGCGATGGCAGCAGCGAGTCGAAGAATGCCTCGACCCGCGCCGGCGGCACCGCGCCGGTGAACTCGTCGACGACCTGGGCGTCGCGGAAGGCCTTCACCGCCGGGATGCCCTGAACTTTGAAGAGGGCGGCTAGACGAGGATGGGCATCGACGTCGACCTTGGCCAGCACCACCTTCCCCGCGCGCGAAGCCTCGGCCTTTTCGAGGGCCGGGGTTAGCGCCTTGCACGGGCCGCACCAGTCGGCCCAGAAGTCGACGACGACCGGGAGCTGGCGGGACCGCTCCAGCACCTCGGTGTCGAAGGTCGCTTCGGTGACCGGCAGTGACATTTTTTCGAGCTTAGAGCCGCTGGCCGGATAGCCAACCCCGGCGCGTCCTCGCCGGGTGACAAGTTCTGAAAAACCTGGCGGTTACCTAATCAGGCGCCGGCCGTCATTCCGTCGAGGTCCCGGCGCAGCTCCCGTAGCTCGTCGCGGATCCGCCCCGCCTCCTCGAAGCGCAGCTCGTCGGCGGCCGCCAGCATCTCCTCCTCGAGGGCGACGATCGTCTTCTCCAGCTCCTCCGGCGTGGCGAACTCCTCCGCCCGGCGCCGACGGCGTTTGCGGGGCGCCCGGTCCTCCATCGCGAGGAACTCGGTCATCTCGGAGATGCCCTTGCGGACCGTCTCCGGGGTGATTCCGTGCTCTTCGTTGTAAGCGAGCTGGATCGCGCGACGGCGGTCGGTCTCGCGCATCGCCGCCCGCATCGCCTCGGTCTCCTTGTCGGCGTACATCAGCACCCGCCCGTTGACGTTCCGCGCCGCCCGCCCGATCGTCTGCACGAGGCTCGTCTCGCCGCGCAGGAAGCCCTCCTTGTCGGCGTCGAGGATCGCCACCAGCGAGACCTCAGGCAGGTCCAGGCCCTCGCGCAGGAGGTTGACGCCGACGAGCACGTCGTACTCCCCCAAGCGAAGCTCGCGGACGATCTGGATCCGTTCCAGCGTGTCGACCTCGGAATGTAGGTAGCGGACCTTGACGCCGTACTCGAGCAGATAGGCGGTCAGGTCCTCGGCCATCTTCTTGGTCAGGGTCGTGACCAGGGTGCGGTCGCCTTGCTCGGCCACTCGCTTCACCTCGTTCATCAGGTCGTCGATCTGGTTCTTCGTCGCCCGCAGCTCGATCTCGGGGTCGACGATCCCAGTGGGACGGACGATCTGCTCGACCGTGCGATCCGATTCCGCCTTCTCAAATGGCCCCGGCGTCGCCGAGACCATCACCAGCTGCTTGACCCGGTCGAGGAACTCCTCGAACTTGAGCGGGCGGTTGTCGATCGCCGAAGGCAGCCGGAAGCCGTAGTCGACCAGCGTCGTCTTCCGCGAGCGGTCCCCCTCGTACATGCCGCCGATCTGGGGGATCGTCTGGTGGGACTCGTCGACGAAGACGACGAAGTCGTCGGGGAAGTAATCGATCAACGTGTGCGGCGGGCTCCCCGGCGGACGGCCGTCGAGGATGCGCGAGTAGTTCTCGATCCCGGAGGTGAAGCCGAGCTCCTTGATCATCTCGAGGTCGTACATAGTCCGCTGCCGCAACCGGTGCGCCTCCAGCTGCTTGCCCTCCGCTTCGAGCTCGACGGTGCGCGATTCCAGTTCGGCCCGGATCTCGTCGACGGCGCGGTCGACCGTCTCGTCTTTCGTCACGTAGTGGGAGGCCGGCCACACGGAGACGTGGTCGATCACGTCGAGCACCTCGCCGGTCAGCGGGTCGAAGTGCTGGATCCCCTCGATCTCGTCGCCGAAGAGGGAGATCCGGTAGGCCGACTCGGCGTAGGAGGGCATGATCTCCAGCACCTCGCCGCGGACCCGGAAAGCGCCGCGGCCGAGCACCTGGTCGTTGCGCTGGTACTGCATCTTCACCAGCTTGCGGAGGACGTCGTCGCGGTCGATCTCCTCGCCGACTTTGAAGAGCTGCATTTTTTCGTTGTAGACCTGGGGCGAGCCGATCCCGTAGATGCAGGAGACCGAGGCGACGATGATCACGTCGCGGCGGGCGAACAGCGCCGCGGTGGCGGCGTGCCGCAGGCGGTCGATCTCGTCGTTGATCGAGGAGTCCTTCTCGATGTAGAGGTCCTGTGCCGGGACGTAGGCCTCCGGCTGGTAGTAGTCGTAGTAGGAGACGAAGTACTCGACCTTGTTCTCGGGGAAGAACTCGCGGAACTCGTTGCAGAGCTGGGCGGCGAGCGTCTTGTTGTGCGCGATCACCAGCGTCGGCCGCTGCACCTCGGCGATCGTCGCCGCCATCGTGAAGGTCTTGCCGGTACCGGTGGCACCGAGCAAAGTCTGGAAGCGGTCGCCCTTGCGCAGCCCCTCGGCCAGCCCCGCGATCGCCTTCGGTTGGTCCGCCGTCGGAGAGTAGGCGGGGTTCAGCTTGAAATCCGGCACGGGATGAAAATAGCGGGCGCCGAACCCCGCTACAGGAACTTCCAGCGGAACAAATGTTTTGTCTGTAGAGCTACTGTCTTCGATGACAGAAGGTTCATGGAATGAAACACCGCGACCGCTTCTCCGTCAATCTGCGCCGTGCCCGTAAAGCCGCCGGGATCTCCCAGGAAGAGCTGGCCAAACGCTGCGAAATCCATCGCACCGAGGTCTCCCTGCTCGAGCGCGGCGGCCGCGAACCGCGCCTGGGGATGATGGTCAAGCTCGCAACCGCGCTCGGCACGACTCCGGAAGCGCTCTGCGCGGGCATCGGGTGGAACACCCGGGAGCGCGCCTTCAAGGTCGACGAGCCGAGCTGAGCACCCTCCTACGGCAATAGTTCTTCGAGGATCGTCCCCGCTGGGCCGAGGAAGCTTTCGACATTGGCGAGGAACTCGCGAGTTTCGTTGATGATTTCGATCGCTTGATCGAGCGGAATGCGCTGCAGCGTCTCGCGCAGCGGAATACCGATCAGTGGGCTGAGGGCGCCGGCTTCTTCGGCATCGTCGACCGCGCGGATCAGGCCGGCACGTATCGCCTTCGCGAGCTTGGCGTCGGTGATGCCGAAACGCTCGGTGAAGCGCTCGCGCGCCTGCGGCGTCGCGAGCGCACGCGCCAGCGTCTCCCGCGAGACGCCGAGCTGGCAGGCGGCGCCGTCGAGGGCCGAGAGGGAGAACTGCTGCGCGAGCTCCTGGAGACCCTGCGGATCGGTCCATTGCCGAGGCTCGCAGGGATCTTTCACCTGCTCCGGCTCATAGGAGGAACCGCCCGCGGCGAGGTAGGAGCCGACCAGGACCATCGAGGCGACTATCGCGCCGATCACCAGCAGCGGCCCGCGGCCGCTCACAGGTCGACCCTCCGGGCGAGCCCGATCGGCGCCAGGGCGAACAACCCGAGCAGGGCCGCGAGCAGGAACGAGGTGCTGAAGGCATGAGTCGCCCCCCGGTCGAGCTGGTCCTGAAGTTCGTCCCGCAGCTGCACGACTTCCGCCCGTTCGGTGGGATCCGTGGGCAGCGGCTCGAAGACCGGGCCGAGGGTCGGCACTTTGCCGCGCTCCTCTTCGAGCCGCGTGTTGATCCTCGCCGCGAGATCGATCTTCAGCAGCGGGCTGACCGGCGAGTCGAGGATCACGGCGGTGCCGGCGTCGATCGCGTCATGGCGCTGCTCGGCGATCTCGGCAGTGAAGATCGGCGTCAGCGCCAGCAGCCCGATCACCACGCCGGCGTGGCGGGAGGAGATCGTCCAGCCGCCGTGGATTGCCTGCGGGGCACGACCGCCGAGCGCGGTCTCGGTCAGCGCCGAGAGGACGAGCGAGAGTCCGACCCCGATTAGGACCTGCGGCGGCAGCGTCAGTGCCACCGTCGCCTTCGGCAGGAAGGCTAGGCCGGCGAGGCCGCCGGAGACGAGGATCGCGCCGGCGGCGGCGCGGGCGCGGGCATCGGGGACGTGGACGTCGAGGCGGCTGGCGGCGATCGCTGCCAAGGGCATCACCGAGACGACGATCGCGGCGGCGATCGGACTCATCCGCCATCCCTCGATCAGCAGCAGGACGAGCAGGAAGAGCGCCGCCGCAATCGCCGCCGAGACCATCGCCAGGGCCAGGTTGGCCCAGAGGTGGGGCCGGCCGGTGCTGCGCAGCTCCGGCTCGATGATCCCCGTCGCTGCCTCGTGGCGGGCAACGGCGAGGATCGGCACCGCGGCGGCGAGGGCGATCGGCACCTGGAGGAGGAAGATCGACTGCCAGGAGACGAGCTCGGTCAGGAGGCCGCCGACCGCCGGGCCGAGTGCGGCGCCGGTCGCCCCCGCTCCGGCCCAGATCGCCGCCGCCCGGCGCTCCGAGCCCACCGTCGCCGGCAACAGCTCGAGCGCGGCGGTCACCGCGGCGGCGCCGCCGAGCGCCTGCACGCAACGGGCGACGATCAGGGTCGAGAGTCCGTCCGCGGCCCCGCAGGCGAGGCCGGCGCCGGCGAAGATCGCGAGCCCGACCGCAGCCGCCCGCCCCGGTCCGACCCTTCGCGCCAGCAGCGCCGCCGGTACCGCCGCCAGCGCCATCACCAGGTTGAAGGAGACGAGCACCCAGGTGACGCCGGCCACGCTCGTGTCCAGTTCCCGGTAGATCTCCGGCAGAGCGAGGACGACGATCGAAGAGTCGGCGAGGACGACCCCCACCGCTATGGCCAGGGCGGCGACTCGGGGTCGGGGGGCCTCAGCCCTGATAACCCAGCTCCGATCCGTACTCGCGGCGGTACTCCTCTTTCTTCTCCAGCACCTCTTCGACGTAGGCGCGGGTTTCCGGGAACTCGATGTCCTCGACAGTGAGCTCGGCCCCACCCCACTCGTCAGCGTTCCCCGGCCCCGCGTTGTAGGCGGCGAGTGCCGCCGCCTCGTCGCCCTCGTACCGATCGAGCAGTTCGCGCAGGAGGAAGGTCCCGTAGCGGATGTTCAGTTCCGGATCGGCCAGGTCGGAGAGCTCGAAGGTCGTGCCGCCGCTCCGCTTCTCGATGTATTCCGCCGCTTCGGGCGTGATCTGCATCAGCCCCCGCGCCCCCGCGCTCGAAGTCTGGTCGCTGAACTTCGACTCGGAATAGATCACCGCCGCGATCAGCGCCGCGTCGACCTCCTTTTCGTCAGCCTGCTGACGAATCACGTCCTCGTGGCGCAACGGCAGCGTCAGCTCCTGCAGCGCCTCATCGAAGGTGCCGCTGGCGACGAAGGCGCCGGCGAAGACCCCGACCAGCGCGGCGATCGAGCCGAGTGCGAGCATGCGGCGGCGGCGCAGCTTCCGCTTCATCGGCGCAGCTTTGCGAGCAGGGCGGACAGCGCCCCCTCCAGGTCCTCCAGGGTGCCGTCGTTCTCGATCACGTGCTCCGCCCGCTCGGCCTTCTCGATCTGGCTCAGCTGCCGCGCCTCGCGCTCGTCGACGAGAGTGTGACCGCGGGCGGCGGCCCGCTCGCGGCGCACCTCGTCGGCGGTGACGACGGCGACCGTCGTGTCGAAGACCCGATCGCTGGCCGCCTCGAACAGCAGCGGCACCTCGACCACCGCCACCTCGGTCCCCTCCGGCAGCGATTCGAGCCAGGCCCGCGTCCGCTCCTTCACCAGCGGGTGGATCTCCGCCTCCAGCCAGGTCAGCTCCTCGGGATCGGCAAAGACGACCTCGCCGATCTTCGTCCGGTCGACCACCCCATCGGAAAGGATGTCGGGCCCCCAGCGATCCGCCAGCCGCTCGCGCAAAGGCTCGCTTTCAAGCAGCTCGTGGACGACCGCGTCGCTCGAGAGCGTGGCCGCACCCAGCCGCTCGAAGGCCTTCAACGCCTCCGACTTGCCGGCCGCGATGCCGCCGGTCAGTCCGATCTTCAGCGGCGCCACGGGCGCCGCTCAGTCCTGCTCGGACTCGCCAGTCTGCGCGTCGTCGTCCGAGGGCGCGTCGTCGTCCGAGGACTCCTCGCCAGCCGCCTCGTCGACGTCATCCGGAGAATCCGGCCGCTCCTGAACAGATTCCCCCTCCTGAGGAACCTCCTCGGCGGGAGTCTCAGCAACGGGCGCCTCCTCGACAGCCTCACCCACCGGAGCCTCCTCCACCTCAGCCTCCTCGGCAGCCTCGGCCTCTGAACCTTCAGCCTCCTCGGCAGCCGGAGCGTCGGCCTCAGCGGCCTCTCCCGCGGGTGGCGCGGATGAGGGCTCTTCGCCCGCAGCTTGCGAGGACGAAGAGTCCTCGTCCGTGACAGGACCCGCGGGCTGACCGCTCTGTCCCTCAGCCTCGACGCCTTCGGCCTCCTGGATCTGCGCCCCAAGATCCTGCATGGGCATGTTCTGCCCCTCGACCCGCTTGATGCTCAGCGAGAGCCGCCGCCGCTCTTCGTCGATCTCGAGGATCTTCACGTTCAGCTTCGAGCCCGGCTCGACCACTTCGTTCGGGTTCTCGACGTGGTGGTCGGCGAGCTCGGAGATGTGGACCAGTCCCTCGACCCCAGGGAGGATTTCGACGAAGGCGCCGAAGGCGACGACCTTGGTCACTGACCCCTCCAGCACGTCGCCAGATCTGTGGGTGCTGATCACACGCTGCCACGGGTCCTCCTGGGTCTGCTTCAAGCCAAGGGAGATCCGCTGGCGGTCGCGGTCGATGTCGAGGACTTTGATCCGCACCGCGTCGCCGATCGAGACGACTTCGGACGGGTGGTTGACGTGGCTCCAGGAAAGCTCGGAGATGTGGATCAGGCCGTCGATCCCCTCGAGGTCGACAAAGGCGCCGAAGTCGACGATGTTGGAGATCTTGCCTTCGACCACCTGGCCCGGCTCGAGCCGGCCGAGGATCTGCTCGCGGACCTCCTTGCGCTCCTCCTCGAGCACCGCCCGGCGCGAGAGGACGACGTTGTTTCGGCTGCGGTTGAGCTCGATCACTTTGCACTCGAGGGTCTGGCCCATGAACTCGTCGAGGTTGTGGACGCGGCGGATGTCGACCAGGGAAGCGGGGAGGAAGCCGCGCACGCCGAGGTCGAGGATGAGGCCGCCCTTGACGACCTCGATCACGCTGCCCTCGACCGGTTCGCCGGAGTCGGCGGCAACCTCGATCTTGCGCCAGGCCTTCTCGAAGCGGGCGCGCTTCTTGGAGAGGATCAGGCGACCCTCGGAGTCCTCCTTGGTGAGGACGAGAGCGTCGATCTCCTCCCCCAGCTCGACCTCTTCGCCGGGGTCGACCGACTTGCGGATCGAGAGCTCGTTCGAGGGGATGACGCCCTCGGCCTTGTAACCGATGTCAACGAGGACCTCGTCCTTGTCGATCCGGACGACCTTACCTTTGACGACGTCGCCCTCCTCGAAGGAGACCATCGTCGCCGCGTAATTGGGGACGATTTTGCCGTCGATTTGCAGCAGCAGCCCGTTCGATCCTTCAACGGGGGTGGCGCTCGGCGCAGGGGTCACGGTCTCGGTCGCGGACACGGGCGCGAATGATGGCAGAATCCGCCCCGATGCCGGTCCGAGCCACCAAGCGCGGCGACGAACGCACGCCGCTCGACGGCGAGCGCGACGTCCTCGTCTGCGGCGCCAGTTTCGCCGGGCTCGCAGTCGCGCGCGAGCTGGCGGACTCGGGGGCTGACGTGCTGGTCATCGACCGCTACGAGATCGGCGAGCGCCAGACCTCCGCCTGCGGGATCCCGACCGAGTGGCTGAGCCGGCTGGGGCTGATGGACGCCGAGCGGCAGCGCTTCGACACGCTGGTCATGCACACCCCCCATGGAACCTCCCGCTACCGCCTCCCCTGGACCTTCTCGACCTTCGACTACCGCGAGCTCTGCCAGCTGCTCTGGCGCGATTGCGACGCGAGCTTCGAGACCGCCAAGGTCAACGGCCGCGCCGCGCCCGCCAACGGCGACGGCCGGATCGTGGTCGACACCGACCGTGGCGTCATCTCCGCCCCCCTGGTCGTCGACGCGCTCGGCTGGCGGCGGATGCTCGCCAACGGCGACGGCTACCAGCCACCAGACGCGCCGCTCTCGCGCGGGCTGGAGGTTCACCCCGGTGGCTCCGGTGAGGACCTGGAGATCTGGATCGACCGCCGTTACGTCCCCGCCGGCTACGGCTGGTCGTTCCCGGCTCGAGACGAGCTGCGGATCGGCGTCGGCTCCTTCGACCCCCGCTTCCACGTGCGCGAGACGACCGAGCTGCTCGCCGAGGACCTCGGCCAGGACCGTGTCCGCTACCAGGGGAATTGGATCCCCCACAAGCTGCGGCGGGCGACCGAGGGCGGCGTCTTCTTCGCCGGCGACTCGGCCGGACACTGCCTGCCGCTCAGCGCCGAGGGAATCAGGACCGCCCTTTACTTCGGGATCGCGCTGGGACGCGAGCTGCGCGGCGTCGTCGAGGGACAGCAGAGCCGCGAGGAGGCGGCGCGGCGCTACGCCTCCTTCCACGACTCGCACGAGTGGAAGTTCCGCTGGATGCTGCGGGTGCAGAAGCTGGTGCCGCGGGTGCCGCCGCGGGTGCTGGCGCCGCTGATTCGCCTCCTCGGGGCGAAGCGCTTCATCGACTGGTCCTTCAGCCACTACCTGGCGATCGCGCCGCCTGATTTCGTCGATGACGGCTCCGGCTCAACGCACGACCAGCAACGTTCCCACCAACAGCAGGACGACGCCGAGAACGCGCTCGGGCGTGAGCGGGACCTCGTCCAGGCCGAACAGGCCTAGCCGGTCGATCGCCACCGAGGCGGTCAGCTGGCCGAAGATCGTCGCCGCGGCGACGCCGCCGGCGCCGATCGCCGAAACGGCGACGAGGGCGTTGAAGACGTAGATGGCGCCGAGAAAGCCCCCGAGCAGGTAGTACCAGCTGACGTCGAAGGTGTTGCCGAGGCCGCCGGCCTTGCCACTGAGGATGACGATCGCGGCCAGGGCCGCCGTCCCGACCAAGAACGAGACCAGGGCTGCTGCCAGGTTTCCGGTTGCCTTGCCAAGCTCGGCGTTGATCGGCGCCTGGGCCGCGATCAGGCCGCCGGCGACCGCGGTGATGACTACGGCGAGCCCGCGGTCCATTCGCTACTTCGCCTCCAACCAGTCCTCGCCGATGCCAATGTCCACCTCGAGCGGCGGGTCGAGCGCGTAGGCAGCGCACATCTCCCGTCGGACCAGCTCCGCCGCTGCCTCCATCTCCCCCGGCGGCCCCTCGAAGAGAAGCTCGTCGTGGATCTGCAGGACGAGGCGGGTCTCCATCTCCGTCTCCCGCAGAGCGCTGAAGCAGCGGACCATCGCCACCTTGATGATGTCGGCGGCCGTTCCCTGGATGACCGTGTTGACGGCGAGGCGCTCGCCGAGCCGGCGGGTGTTGGGGTTGCCGGAGCGCAGCTCGGGGATCGGGCGGCGGCGGCCCATCAGCGTCGTCACGAAGCCCTCTTCCTGGGCTCGCTCGATCACCTGCTCGCGGAAGGCACGCACCGCCGGGAACCGCTCCAGGTAGCGGGCAACAAATTCCTCGCCCTCCTTGCGTGGGATGTTGAGCCGGTCGGCGAGGCCGAACCCGGTGAGGCCGTAGACGATCCCGAAGTTGACCATCTTCGCCTTCGAGCGCTGGCCGACGTCGACCTCGTCGCGCTCGATCTCGAAGACCTCGGCGGCGGTCGCGGCGTGGACGTCTTCGCCCTCGCGGAAGACGTCTTTCAGCACCGCCTCGTCAGCGACGTGGGCGAGAACCCGGAGCTCGACCTGGCTGTAGTCGGCGGAGAGCAGCTGCCGCCCCTGCTCGGCGACGAAGCAGGCGCGGACGGGCCGTCCGATCTCGGTCCGGATCGGGATGTTCTGAAGGTTCGGGTTGGTGCTGGAGAGGCGGCCGGTGGTGGTCGCGGCCTGGTTGAAGGTGGTGTGGACGCGGCCCGTCTCAGGATCAATCAGCTCCGGCAGCGAGTCGAGGTAGGTGTTCTTCAGCTTGGTCAGCTCGCGCCACTGCTCGATCTTCTCGACGATCGGGTGCTCGTCGCGGATCTGGGCGAGGACACGGGCGTCGGTCGAGAAACCGGTTTTGCCGCGGCGCTTCTTCGTCAGGCCGAGCTTCTCGAAGAGGACGCGGCCGACCTGCTGCGGCGAGCCGATCGTGAACTCCTCCTCGGCGAGCTCGAAGATCTCCCGCTCCAGCGTCGCGATCCGCTCGCCGAAGCCGGCGCCGACGTCCGCCAGGCGCCCGGCGTCGAGCTTCAACCCGACCCGCTCCATCGCCGCCAGCACCGCTACCAGCGGCAGCTCTACCTCGCGCAGGAGGCGTTCCAGTCCCAGCTCGCCGATGCGGGGCGCCTGCACCGCGGTGAGCGCTGCGACCAATCGCGCTTCCTCGGCCGGATCGAGGCCAGCCTCGAGCTCCTGGTCCAGGGCAAGCTGACCATCGTCCTCGGGCTTCTCGGCGGCGGCGCCCTCGGCGATGCCGATGCCGGCGTCAGCGGCGAGCTCGACCAGGTCGTAGGTGCGGCGCTGGGGCTCCAGCAGGTAGGCGGCGACCATCGTGTCGTGGTCGAGGTTCAGCTCGATCCCCGCGTGGGCCGCGGCAGCGAGCAGCCCGTGGCGCCCGCCGCCGAGCGACTTGGCGTCATGGGCGGCAAAGGGCTTGCCGTCGAGGGCGGCCGCGAGCTCGTCGATAGCGGCGGAGCCGGCGAGGAGGCGCTCAGCTTCGGCCGCCGCCCAGCGGTCGCCGGCGATAGCCAGCGCCACCGGCCCCTCCCCCAGCTCCTCCGGCTTGGCCTCTACGGCCTCGACCTCGAGCTCGGTCTCCACCCGGCGCCCCGGCACAGCGTCGCCCTCCGGCAGCGCTTCTTCGAGCCGCTCCATCACCGCCCGCAGCTCGAACTCGCGCATGAAGTCGCGTAGGGCGCCGCGGTCGGGCTCGCTCGACATCGCCTCGCCCAGGTCAACCCCGGTCTCGATGTCGTACTGCAGGGTCGCCAGCTGCTTGGAGAGGCGGGCGTCATCGGCGTGCTCGACCAGGTTCTGCTTGCGTTTGGCGCCGGAGACCTGGTCGACGTTCTCCAGCACTCCTTCGAGCGAGCCGAACTGCTGCAGCAGCTGGGTGGCCGTTTTCTCGCCGATCCCGGGGACGCCGGGAATGTTGTCCGAGGTGTCGCCGCGCAGCCCCATCAGGTCGCAGATCAGCTCCGGCGGCACGCCGTAGCGCTCGACCACCGCCTCGCGGTCGTAGATCTTCGTCTCGGTGATGCCACGCGAGGTGCTCATCACCCGCACCCCCTCGCCGACCAGCTGGTAGGCGTCGCGGTCGCCGGTGACGACGACCACTTCGATCCCCTGCTCGCGCGCCTGCCGGACCAGCGAGGCGATCACGTCGTCGGCCTCGAAGCCTTCGACCTTGACGTTGGTGTAGCCGAAGGCTTCGACCAGCGGCATCAGGTGCGGCCACTGCTCGCGCAACAGGTCGGGGCGCGGTTTGCGCTGGGCCTTGTAGAGGTCGTAGGTCTGCTCGCGGCCGCTGTAGCCGGCGTCCCAGGCGACGACCACCCCCTGCGGATGGTGCTCGTCGATGATTTTCACCAGCATCGAGGCAAGGCCGTAGATCGCGTTGGTCGGCCGCCCGTCGCTGGTGCCGATCGACTCCGGCAGAGCGAAGAAGGCGCGGTAGGCGAGGCTGTTGCCGTCGATCAGGAAGAGCTGCGGCGCGTCGGCGGTCATCGGGCGACCACTCTATGAGGCCGGCCCGCCGCTCAGGTCAGCTCTTCCTCGATCAGCTCGCTGAGGATCTCGACGATGCGGGGGTCGAACTGAGTGCCGGCGCAGCGCCGCAGCTCGGCGACCGCCTCCGCGGTGTTCATCGCCTGCCGGTAGGCGCGGGTGGTGGTCATCGCGCTGAAGGCGTCGCAGCAGGAGACGATTCGGGCCTCGATCGGGATCTCCTCGCCGGCTAGGCCGTCCGGGTATCCGTGCCCGTCGTAGTGCTCGTGCGAGGCGCGGACGATCCCGCCGACGTCCGCCAGGACGCCACCAATCCGCTTCAGCATCCGCTCGCCTTCGGTGGTGTGCGCGCGCACGATCTCCCACTCCGCGTCGCTCAGCGGGCCCGGTTTGTGGATGATCTCGTTCGGCACGGTGATCTTGCCGACGTCGTGGAGGAGGGCGGCGAACTCGACGTTGCGCCGCTGCTCGTAGCCGAGCCCGAGCCGGTCGCTGACGTCGAGCGCCAGCTCAACGACCTCGCGGCTGTGGCTGCCGGTGTATGCGTCGTCGGCCTCGACCACGTCGCCGAGCAGTAGCGCCGTCCCCTGATAGGCCTCGCCGAGCGCCAGCGCCTGATTGACTTTGGCCTGCCGCTCGCGGGAGAGCACGGCCAGCACGGCGGCGAGCGGGATCACCGCGAGGCAGATGGCGGGACCGCGGTCGAGCGCGACGATCGCCGCCAGCAACCCGATCGGGGCGAGGGCGGTGTCGAGGGCGTAGACCGGAGCGATCGCCCTGCCGACGACCCGCGGTGGGGTGCGGTCGATCAGCCAGGCGCGTCCCGCGGAGGCGGCGAAGTCGAAGGCGAATTGGGCGCCGAGGGCGAGCACATAGACCGGCCAGTCGTCCCAGGAAAAGGTCTGGGCGCCGAAGGCGACGATCACCAGCGCGGGACCGACCGAGTGCCAGCAGTCAGCGAAGACGTGGAAGGCGCGGGTGACGCTGACGGTGCCGGTGAGGTGGTCGACCAGGCGCCCCGTCGCCCAGCTGAGGCTGACCACCAGCGGCACCAGCGGCGTCGGCAGCAGGAACAGCATCGGTACCAGGACCAGCTCGGTGGGCACCGTATAGCCGTCGGCGATATCGAAGCGGGCGCGGCAGGCGACGACGTAGGCGCTGACAAGCACGAGCAGCTCGGGCGTCTGCAGGGAGCGCGGCGAATCCAGCAGCAGCGCCATCGCGATCGCTACGACGAGGAATGCGTAGGCCGCGGTGTATTCGACCACCATCTCGCGCCCGCGGGCGCGGATCAGGGCGCGGCTACGGCCGCGGGCGTAAAGCTGCTCTGGGTGCGATGCGGGCGCGGGATCCATCGCTCAACGCAACAAAAGTAACTAGACGGGTGGTCTAACTTGGTTAAGGAGCCCGATCTGGCTCTCGATCAGCCTCTCACATGCGTCAGCTGATAACGGCAGGGCCCGGTGTCTAACCGGGTTTCCAGCTTTCCAGGGGAGGTTTTCCAGTGAAGTCGATACGTACTCTGCTCGTTCTCGTCGCGAGTGCCCTCATGTCCGCCACCTTCTTCGTGGCTTCCGCCCATGCCTGCTCCTACGCCAAGGGCGAGCAGGTCTTCTCCGCCTATGGCGATCCTCGCTCCTACGTCCTCTTCCCCGGCGGCGACTTTGCCGGGGGCGGAGCCGGCTGGACGCTCGAGGGCGGCGCCGCGGTCGTCTCCGGCTCGCTCTCGCTGCCGGCGGGGAGCTCGGCGGTCAGCCCGTCAATCTGCGTTTCGAAGGACACGCCTTTCCTTCGGTCGATGGCGCGCGACAGTGGAGTTCCGGGTGCCAAGCTGCAAGTCGAGATCGTCTACGAGGAGCTCGACACCACCCGCAGCCGCGTCGTCGCCCGTGACAAGAGTGAGGATTGGGACCCGACCCAGCCGCTCGGGCAGAACTTCGGTTCGGCGACCCTAGGCGGCAGTGACAGCAGCGTTCACGTCCAGATCACCGCGGTGGGCGGCGACTGGCTGGTCGACGACCTCTACGTCGATCCCTTCGCGCGGTACTAGCGTCGGCCGAACCTCCCTCGGCAACAGCAGCCCGGGCGCAGGGGGCGCCCGGGCTCAGACGCGTCCCGCCTCCAGCAGCTCGACCAGCGCCGCCACGACCCCCGGGTCGAACTGGGTGCCGGCGCAGGCCCGCAGCTCGGCTATCGCCGCCTCCGTGCTCATCGCCTTGCGGTAGGAGCGGGTGGTGGTCATCGCGCTGAAGGCGTCGCAGCAGGTGACGATCCGCGCCTCGATCGGGATCTCCTTCCCGGCCAGTCCATCGGGATAGCCGGAGCCGTCGAAGTCCTCGTGCGAGGCGCGGACGATCGTGCCCACCTCGGCGAGGACGCCGCCAATCCGCTTCAGCATCCGCTCCCCCTCAATCGTGTGCTGGTGCATGATCTCCCACTCGGCCTCGTCGAGCGGGCCGTCCTTGTTGATGATCTCGTTGGGGACGGAGATCTTGCCGACGTCGTGGAGGAGGGCGGCGAACTCGACGTTGCGGTGCTGCTCGTAGTTGAGCCCGAGGCGCTCGCTGACCGCGAGGGAGAGCTCGACCACGCCACGGCTGTGGCTGCCGGTGTAGGCGTCGTCGGCCTCGACCACGTCGCCGAGCAGCAACGCGGTGCCCTGGTAGGCCTCGCTGAGGGCGAGGGCCTGGACGATCCGAGTTTGCCGCTCGCGCGAGAGGACCGCGAGGACGAGCGCGAGGGGGATGACCGCGAGGCAAACGCCAGGGCCGATCGCTATCGCGGCAAAGGCCGTGAGCAACCCGATCGGCGCCAGCGCGGCGTCGAGCCCGTACACGGGGGCGATCATGCGCAGCACTGCACCAGCTGGGATGCGGTCGATCAGCCCCGCGCGCGCGGCGGTGGCGGCGAAGTCGAAGCCGAACTGGGCGCACAGAGCGAGGAGGTAGATCGGCCAGTCATCCCAGGAAAAGGTCTGGGCGCCGAAGGCGACGATCACCAGCGCGGGACCGACCGCGTGCCAGCAGTCGCCGAACACGTGGAAAGTGCGATGGAAGCTGGTACCGCCGTTCAGGCAGTCGATCAGCTTTCCCAGCATCCAGCTGATGCTGACCACAAGCGGGACCACGGGGGTCGGGAGTAGGAACAGCATCGGGACGAGGACGAGCTCGGTGGGCACCGTATAGCCGTCGGCGATGTCGAACTTCGCCTGGCAGGCGATCACGTAAGCGATGACGAGGACGGCGAGCGGGGTCGCCTCGAGCGCCCGGGGCGAGTCCATGAGCACGGCCATGCCCACAGCAACGACGAGGAAGGCACCTCCCACCGCGTACACGACGACACGCTCGCGCCCCCGCGCCTTGATCAAGGCGCGGTTGCGGCCCCGTGCAAACAGCTGCTCGGGATGGGCTGCCGTCGATGAACTCTCCATAGAAAAGCCTCCCCCGCAGGGAAGATTCGTCCATGTATCGGCATGTATTGACTCGGAAATGAGCGAGTTTCCAAATTTTGCGTACTGCACCGGTACCAAAAACAACTAGACACTAGGTCCAACAGGTTTAAGGCGCGGGCTCCCAGGGCCGATGCTGGGCCCACATACGTTGCACGCATCCGTGCAGAAGTGAGCTGAATAAGGGCAAACCTGTCGCGAGGCAGGGACGCAAAGTCAGAGGTCTCGTCCCGGCGAGATGGCTCGGCTGCCAGCTTGGTTGTCAAGACCAGGCTTTTTCGCCTGCGACCAGGAGGTTTAGCCCTTGAAATCCACCCGCAAGTTCCTCACCGCCATGGCCGCCGCGTTCGTCGCCACTGCGTTCTCGGCAGGAACCGCCCATGCGTTGTGCCCGAACGAAGGGGCCGAGCAGGTCTTCCGGCCCTGGGGCGACCTGAGCTACTACGTGCTCGCGCCCGACGGCGGCTTCGAGAACGGCGCCCAAGGTTGGTCGCTGTCAGGGGGTGCGTCGACCGTTCCCGGCAACGAGACCTTCTACCTCAACGATCCGGCCGACAAGCGCTCTCTGCGGCTGCCGGCGGGAAGCTCTGCGGTAAGCCCCCCGATCTGCATGTCGATCGACACCCCGACCTTCCGCCTGCTCGCCCGCAACACGGGTGATCCGGACTCGCGTCTGCGGGTCGAAGCGAGCTACAAGCTCCTCGGCCTGCTGCGCACCAGGGTCGTCGACACCGTCAGCAGCGGTTCGGCCTGGGGCCCGAGCCAACCGATGTCAACCGTCCTCACCCTCTCGACTGTCGTCGGGACCCTGATCCCGAGCTCGATCCAGATCCGGATCACGCCGGTGGGGAGCGACGGCCGCTGGCAGGTCGACGATCTCTACATCGACCCATTCTCTCGCCGCTGATCCATCACGGCTGAACCTCCTCGAGAGCCCGGGCGACGTCGGCAGCGACGCGCCCGGGCTCTTCTTCCAATTGCCGTTCGGTGAAGCGGAGCACCGTGAACCCGCGGCTCCGCAGATCGAGGTCCCGCGCGTGGTCATCCTCGAATGCCACCGAGCCGCGGTGGTAGGTGAAGCTGTCGACCTCCACCACCAGCCGCTGCTCCCGCCAGAGGAGATCGACCTCCCACCGCCCCAGCTTCACGTTGACCTCGGGCGCCGGCAGGCTGTGGCGCGTCCACAGTCCGAGGAACTCCTCCTCCAAGTCGCTGCGCGTCCGCCGACGCTCTACCCCCTCGAGCCGATACCCCGCCAACTCCGCCTGCCGCATCGCCCGGCGGACGAGTCGCGGCGGGACGGCCCCGCGCAGATCCTCGATCGTGCGCGCGACAGTGGTGACGGGGATGCGGTCGCGGTAGGTGGTGATGGGCCGTCGTCCCCGCCCTCCTCTGTCTGGCACGGTGGAGGGCGGGGACGACGGCTGAGCGAGGGAGGGGCAGCGATGGAGGTGGATGCCCCGGCGACCCTTCAAGCCAGCGGTGGTTGGAACGGATACGTGAATCGGGCAGTCGATCGGCCGCAGTAGCTTCCAGAGCGCCGCCGCGGAGCCGTGACTCAAAACCGCTCCCTCTCCACAGGCGAGGACAGCCGCCATCCAGCGCCCGTGAAAGCTGGGCGCGGCATGTCCCACCGCATAAACCCCTTGATGAACTCGATGCAGACGACCCCTCTGAGCTCGCTTGGCAACCGCGAATCGGCTCAACCCCACCTCTTCAAGTTGCCGTAGCGAGACCACTCCGTGCTGGCGTGCCGCGATCTCAGCTAGGCGAGCGTCGGACGTGTCGCGTTTGTGGCCCATATGTCCACAAAGGCGACAGGCCTCGGCGGCTCGCCCCCTACCCAGCCTTTTTCGTCCCTCAATGCGACTTCGGCGGCAGCGAGCTCGCGTAGTCCGCGCCCGCTTCGACCCACGACGCGAGGTCCTCGTCGCTCGCCGTTCCCTCGGCGTCGACGTAGACCATGTTCTTGGCCGGCTTGCCGGTGAAGTCCATCGGTCGCGTGTGCGGCTCCGCGAGGGCTTTCTCGGCGTCCGCTGGATCGAGGCGAATCATCACGTCTTCCCCGATCACGCCAACCGCCATGTTGCCGGCGAGCATGAAGGCGATGCCGCCAAACATCTTGCGCTCGGTCAGATCTGGACGCGCGGCGAGGATCTCGCGGATGCGATCGGCGAGGACTTCGTCGAAGGCCATTGGAGCAGCCTAGAGCCGTGGGCGCGGCGAAGTGCCTGCACGCGACGGTCGGCGGTTGCGCCGAATCTGATTCGATAGCCGCTCATGGCGGTGAGTGCTCAATACAGCGTCACGATCCGGGTCGAGCTCGACGCGCGGCAGGAGCCGCTTGGGCGGCTTACCGCGGCGATCGCCGAGGCGGGTGGGCAGCTGCAGGGGGTCGACCTCGTGCCGGGCGCCGGCCCGGAGGGCAAGCGGGTGCGGGAGTTCACCATCGACGCCGCCGACCGGGAGCACTGGGAGCGGATCCTGCGGGCGATCGGGTCGACCCGCGGAGCGCGGGTGCTCGACTACGTCGACCGCACGATGCAGATGCACCGTGGCGGCAAGATCGAGCAGCGCAACAAGTACCCGCTGAAGACGCGCGACGACCTCTCGATGGCCTACACGCCGGGCGTCGCCCGCGTCTGCATGGACATCGCCGCCGAACGAGGCAAAGCCTTCGAGTACACGATCAAGAAGAACACGGTCGCCGTCGTCTCCGACGGCAGCGCCGTGCTCGGGCTCGGCAACATCGGCCCCGAGGCGGCGATGCCGGTGATGGAGGGCAAGTGCATGCTGTTCAAAGAGTTCGCCGGGGTCGACGCCTTCCCGATCTGCCTCGACACCCAGGACGCCGACGAGATAGTCCGCGCGGTCGAGCTGATCGCCCCCACCTTCGGCGGCATCAACCTCGAGGACATCTCCGCCCCGCGCTGCTTCGAGATCGAGGGGCGGTTGAAGGAGTCGCTCGACATCCCCGTCTTCCACGACGACCAGCACGGGACGGCGATCGTGACGATGGCGGCGCTCTTCAACGCCCTGAAGATCACCGGCAAGCCGATCGAGCAGCTGCGGGTGCTGGTGGTTGGCCTCGGCGCCGCGGGGGTAGCGGTGACGAAGATGATGCAGGAAGCCGGCGTCAGCCACATCGTCGGATGCGACCGCAAAGGCGCCCTCTCGACCGAGCGCGAGGATTACGAGTCGGGCGAGATGAACGCGACCAAGCGCTGGTTCGCCGAGAGCTTCAACCCCGACAAGGTGAGCGGCACCCCGAACGACGCGATCGAGGGGATGGACCTCTTCATCGGCCTCTCCGGGCCGGGGATCATCGAGGCCGACTCGCTGGCGAAGATGAACGACGACGCGATCGTCTTCGCGATGGCCAACCCGAACCCCGAGGTCATGCCCGAGGACGCCGCCCCCCACGTGCGGATCATGGCCACCGGCCGCTCCGACTACCCGAACCAGATCAACAACGTGCTCGCCTTCCCCGGCGTGTTCCGCGGCGCCCTCGACGCCGGCGCCCAGAGCATCACCGAGGAGATGAAGCTCGCCGCCGCGAAGGGGATCGCGATGGCGGTCTCCGAGGCCGACCTCGCGGAGGACTACATCATCCCCAGCGTCTTCAACCGCGACGTCGCCCCGAAGGTCGCCGAGGCGGTGGTCGCGGAGGCGAAGCGAGACGGCGTCGCCCGGATCGACGAGGAGACCGGGACCTTCGCCACGGTGGAGGTCGATTAGCCGGTGAGGGTGCTCGTCACCGGCGCCAGCGGCCTGATCGGCTCGGCTCTGTGTGACGCGCTCTTCGCCCGCGGCGACGACGTCGTCGGCCTGACGCGCGACCCCGCCCGCGCCCGCTCGGCCAATCCCCGCGTCAACTGGAACCGCTGGGAGCCGACCCTGGAACGGCCGGACCCGGTGTCGTTAGCGGGGGTAGAGGGCGTGGTCCACCTGGTCGGCGAGCGGATCGACCAGCGCTGGAGCGAGGAGGCCAAGCAGCGGATCATGGAGAGCCGCCGCCAGGGCACCCACAACCTCGTGCAGGCGATCGAGGCGCTCGGCGACCCCCCGAAGGTGATGGTCAGCCAGTCGGCTGTCGGCTACTACGGCGACCGCGGGGCCGAGGAGGTCGACGAGAGCGACGGGCCGGGGTCGAGCTTCGACGCGGAGGTGGTGCAGGCGTGGGAGAACGCAGCCCGCGAGCTCGACGGAAACGGCGTGCGCCTGGTGATCGTCCGCAGCGCCCCGGTGCTGACCGCGAAGGGCGGGATGCTGAAGGAGATGCTGACCCCGTTCAAGCTGGGAGTCGGCGGCCCGCTCGCCGGAGGGGACCAGTACCTCCCCTGGATCCACATCGAGGACGAGGTCGGGATCCTGCTCTGGGCACTCGACAACGAGAACGTCAGCGGCGTGGTCAACGCCAGCGCCCCGGACCCGCTGACCAACAAGGAGTTCTCGAAGGCGCTGGGACGCGCCGTCAACCGGCCGGCGGTGATGCCGGTCCCCGGCCTCGTCCTCGACCTCAAATTCGGCCGCGAGTTCGGCCAGGTGCTGCGCGGTGGTCAAAGGGTGATCCCGAAGCGGACTCGAGAACTGGGCTACGAGTTCAAGCACCCAGACCTGGACGAGGCTCTGCGGGACCTGCTTTAGCCGCTCGGTAGGGAGGGGCGGGTGACCCCTCTCCAGACACCGCTCGCTATGGCTCGCGGTTGAGTGTCTGGTGA
>DASSVR010000032.1:0-19456 GCA_035705945.1 Solirubrobacterales bacterium | reverse complement strand
GCCATAGCGAGCGGTGTCTGGAGAGGGACTCCCGGCCCCCTCAAACGCTTGAGCCTTAGACAGCCGCGCCCGCTTTGGCCGGGATCAGGTCCCGCTCTTCGAGGTAGGCGAGCAGCTTCTCCGCCGACTCCTCCGGAGTCTCGCTTTCGGTGTCGCAGACGAACTCGGGGTTCTCCGGCGCCTCGTAGGGGTCGGAGACGCCGGTGAATTCCTTGATCTCGCCGGCGAAGGCTTTCGCGTAGAGACCCTTGACGTCGCGCTCGGCGCAGGTGTCGACCGAAGCTTTGACGAAGACCTCGATGAAGCGGTCGCCCATCAACTCGCGCGCCTCCTGGCGGATCGCCGCATAGGGGGAGATCGCGGCGGTGATCACCGGTACCCCGTTGCGGCTGAGCAGGTCGGCGACGAAGGCGATCCGCCGGATGTTGGTGTCGCGGTCCTCCTTCGAGAAGCCGAGCCCCTTGGAGAGGTTTTCGCGGACGATGTCGCCGTCGAGGATCTCCAGCTTCGAGCCGCGCTCGCGCAGGTGTCCCTCCAGCACTCGGGAGATGGTCGTCTTGCCGGCCCCGGAGAGCCCGGTGAACCAGAGGGTGAATCCCTTCTCACCAGCCATGCTTGCTTCAGTCCTCCTTGTAGGCGTCGATCAGGATGTCGGCGACCTCGTCCCGGGAGAACTCGTGCGGCGGCCGTTCGCCGTTGCCGAGCATCTCGCGGACTTTGGTGCCGGAAAGGAATAGGTGCGAGTCTTGGTCGTGGGGGCAGGTCTTGTTCGACGCCAAGCCCTCGCACTCGTTGCACCAGAAGGTGTGCTCGAACATCAGCGGCTCGATCCCGAGCTCGTCGATGTCAATCGTGTCGAAGATCTTCTGCGCGTCGTAGGTGCCGTAGTAGTCGCCGGCGCCGGCGTGGTCGCGGCCGACAATGAAGTGCGTGGCGCCGTAGTTGCGACGGACGATCGCGTGCAGCACGGCCTCCCGGGGCCCGGCGTAATGCATCTTCGCCGGCTTGACGCCGAGCACCACCCGATCCTCCGGGTAATAGTTCTCCATCAGCACCTCGTAGCAGCGCATCCGCACGTCGGCGGGGATGTCGCCGGCCTTGGTCTTGCCGATCAGCGGGTGAATGAAGAGGCCGTCGCAGGTCTCTAGCGCCGCCTTGGTCAGGTACTCGTGGGCGCGATGGATCGGGTTGCGGGTCTGGAAGGCGACGATCTTCTTCCAGCCGCGCGCCTCGAAGTCGGCCTTGTGCTCGGCCGGCGTCTTGTAGCGGCGCATGAAGGCCTCGTCATGGTCGGGAAGCGCGTCGACCTCGATCGGGCCGGCGAGCATGCGGTTGCCCTCCTCGTAGATCGCGGCGACGCCCGGGTGGGCCTCGTCGGTCGTGCCGTAGACCTGCTCGGCCTCACGCTTGACGTCCCGCTCCCAGATCTCCTCGACGGTAAGGCGCCCGAGCTTCTTCCCTTCATCGCTGGAGAGCTCGATCACATCGCCCACCGTGCAGTCGAGGTCGCTGGCCAGCGTGATCGGGATCGGCCAGTACTCGCCGTCGGCGGTCCGCATCTCGCTGCAGACGCGCTCCCAGTCGGCGGAGCCCTGGAAACCGGTCAGCGGCGCGAAGCCGCCGTTGCCGATCATCTCGAAGTCCGCCGTGTGGCGCTCGGAAAGGGTCAGGGACAACTCTGCCATGGTCTCGCTCATCGTTCGGAGATCTCTACCTATCGGGTCGGGTGAAAGGGTTAAGGGATAAGGGCGGCTTGCCGGCGGCCGCTAGTTGATCCCGCACTCGGTCTTTGCGACGCCCGCCCAGCGGCCGTCGCGCAGGTCCCCACCCGGTTCGACCGGCTGGGTGCAGTGGGTGCATCCGATCGAGGGGTAGCCGCGATCGTGAAGCGGGTTGTACGGGAGGTGGTGCTCACGGATGTAGTTCCAGACGTCGCGCTCGGTCCAGTCCGCGAGCGGGTTCAGCTTCCAGAGGTTGAACCGCTTGTCCCAGCCGAACTTCGGCGTCTTGGAACGACTGCTGGAATCTGCCCGGCGGACGCCGGCGACCCAGCAGTCTACGGAAGACAGGGCCTGGCGCATTGGCTCGACCTTGCGCAGGCCGCAGCAGGCGTCCGGGTTGCTCTTCCAGAGCTCGGGGCCGTGCTCGGCCTCCTGCTCCTCCAGAGTCAGGTTGTGGAAACGGTCGAACTCGATCCCCAGCGCCTCCGCGAGCCGGTCGCGGGTCTCGTAGGTCTCCTCGAAGAGGACGTCGGTGTCGAGGTAGAAGAAGCGCGCCTCGGGGTTGATCGCGCTGGCGATGTGCGCGGTGACGGAGCTCGTTTTCTGGAACGAGCAGGCGATGTAGTGCCGCTCGCCGAAGTTCTCGAACATCCACTCGATCGCCTCCTGGGCAGTGCTCTGCTCAAGGTCAGCGGCGATCGCCTCGTGGTCGAGGTCGGCCGGTGTAGGGACCGTGCCGGAGAGGGTGACGGGCGGCGGCTTCATTGCTCAGGCGCGACTCAGATCGCGCACTCCCCCTCTCCGCGCTCGACCTTGTAGGGGCTGGAACGGTTCCAGTCGATGAACTGCTGCATCGTCTCGAGGCCGAACTCGGCCGGCAGGGTCAAATCCTTGACCGCCGCTTCGAAGGGCTCGGCGCCGGCGCGCTCGGCGAAGGCGTTGAACTCCTCGCCGTCGTTGCGGTCGGACTCGTAGAGCCGCACCCAGCGCTCGACCGCCTCGGGGACCCGTTTGGCGGGCAGGCGCGATTTCAGCCGCGTGCCGAAGATGACCTCGCCGCCCTCGAAGTTGCCGCCGATGTGCGGAATGTAGGCGGGCATCTGGCGGCCGCCGACTTTCAGCGAGGCGCCGTAGAAGCCGATGTTGGCGATGTGGTGCTGGCTGCAGCCGTTCGGGCAGCCGCTCATTTTGATGTGGATGCGCTTGGTCAGCTCGTCGCTGATCTGCATCGACTCGACCCGCTCCTTGATCGCCCGGTTGAGGCCCATCGAGGAGGTGATGCCGAGTTTGCAGCTGTCGGTGCCGGGGCAGCTGACCACGTCGGTGATCTCCCGGGCGCCGGCCTCGCCGAGGCCTAGGGCGACGAGGCGCTCCCAGACGTCGTAGACGGACTCGTCGCGGACCCACCGCAGGACGAAGTTCTGCTGGACGGTGCTGCGGGCGTTGCCACCGGTGAACTCGCGCATGATCTGGGCAAGGCCGCGGAACTGCTCCGGGCTGAGGTCGCCGCGGGTGACCTTGACCTCGACGGTGGAGAAGCCCTCCTGGCGCTGCGCCTGCACGTTGCCCTGGAGGAAGCGCTCGAACTCGCTGCGGTCGCCGTTCGGCGAGGACGGGGTGAGCGGCGGCTCAGGGGCGGTGGCCTCCTCGTCGTGGTCGAAGCGCAGGCGCCCGACCAGCTCGGGCCCGAATTCGCGCTCCTCGACCCAGTCGCCACGCAGCTCCTCGTCGACCAACTCGCGGAAGGCGTCCATGCCGATCTTGTCGACCAGGACCTTGATCCGGGCGCGGGCGCGGTTGACGCGCAGCCACTCCTGGCGGTCGAAGATGCGGAAGACGGCCTCGGCGACCTTGAGGTAGTCGCCGTTGTCGGCCTCGACGAACTCGTAGAGCGTGGGTGCGACGCGGGCCATGATCGAGGTGCCGCCGCCGACCCGCATCTCGAAGCCTTTGACGCCGTCGCGTTCGCGGCTGATGAAGGCGATGTCGTGGATGCCGGTGATCGCCCGGTCCTCGTCGGAGCCGGTGAAGGCGGTCTTGATCTTGCGCGGCATCAGCTGCGTCGTCGGGTGGCGGACGAAATAGCGGACATAGGCGGTGCCGTAGCCGGTGGGGTCGAAGATCTCGTCGGGGGCGACGCCGGCCCAGGGGTCGCCGGTGACGTTGCGAACGGTGTTGCCGCAGCCCTCGCGCGAGGAGAGGCCGGCTTCGGCGATCTCCCGCAGCAACAGCTCGGTGTCGCGCAGCGGCACGTGGTGGATCTGGATGTTCTGGCGGGTGGTGATGTGGCCCTTGTTCAGCGGCGCGTACTTCTCGACTACGCTGGCGAAGGTGTCCATCTGCTCCGGCGTCACCCCGCCGAAGGGAAGCTTGATCCGGATCATCTGGACGTCAGGCTGGCGCTGCCCGTAGACGCCCTGTTTGAGGCGGAAGCCGATGAACTGGTGCTCCTCGAGCTCGCCGGAGAGGAATTGCTCGGCTTCGTTGTCGAAATCGTCGAACTCGCGCTCGATGATCGGGATGATGTGGCCGGGGACGTTCTCGTAGGTCTCCGGGTTCTCGAGGGTCCCGACCCGGCCCTTGCCCCGCTGCTCCTTGTTCTCTGCGACGGCTACCTCCATGATCAAAAAGGTAGCAAACCTGATTGGGATTCAGGTATTAATTCTTTTGAGCGTAAGAAGCGGACGGGAAGATCAGCTGTGGGACGGTTTTTTCTGCGCCTGGAGGATCGCCGCGGCCTCGCCTGACTCAGCCACATAACCACCCTCCGGCTCCAGTGGCAGATCCTCGCTGTCCCAGCCGACTATGCCCTCGGTCAGCTTGTGCGCGTCGTAGCCGGCCTCCGCCAGCGCCGCCGTCGCCATCGAGGAGCGGTTGCCGCCGCGGCAGTAGAGGACTACCGGCCGGTCCCTGTCGATCTCGCCGGTGCGCTGCGGCAGCTCCGCCAGCGGCACGTGCTTGGCGCCGGCGATCCGGCCCGCCTCCCACTCGTGGTCGGCGCGGACGTCGATCAGCTGGGCGCCCTCGTCGATCAGCTTGCGAGCCTCCTCGCGTGAGACCTCCCGCGGCTCACCGCCCTGTGGTGCGTCCGCCATCAGTCGACCTCGGTTCCCTCGATCAGGAAGGCGACCCGGACATGGGCGCGGTACTCGTCGAGGTTTTCGCCGCGGATGCCGGTGGAGACGATGTCGACAGCGCGGATGTTTCGCAGCGAGCCCTGCGCCTGAAGCAGCGCCTGCCTGGCGGCGTCGTCGGTCGACGTCTTGGAGCTGCCGACCAGCTCGATGATCTTCACGACAGCCATGCGGATCCTCCTCGTAGGTCCTCGATCGTCTCCTTGGCGCTGACCCCCTCCATCAGGGCCGCCCGCTGCCAGGCGGGAGCCTGGGGGCGCTCCGGCGCCGGAGCCGCGGCTAACTCCGTCTCGAAGCGAGCGATCGCGGCGGCGACAGCCGCGGCCTCGTCCCCACTGGCGGTCTTGCGTGCCACGAGACGAAGCCTAGTCAAGGGCCGTACAGCTCGCGGCGGCGGTGCTCCAGAAGCGTCGCGAGGTTGCGGATCACCGCCTCGGGTTCACGATCGAGGCGCGGCTTGGTAACCCGGATCATCTCGACCCCGATCAGCTTCAGCTCCTCCTGTCGCAGGCGGTCGCGCTCGAAGGCGGCCCGGCTCCCATGGGTCTCGAAGAGGTCGAGTTCGACCGCGAAGCGCAGGTCGGGCCAGTAGGCGTCGAGCTCGAACTGGGCGACGACGAAGTTCATCGAGGGCGCCGGCAGGCCGGCGGCAACGACGAGGCGGCGGAAGCGCTTCTCGAAGCGCGAGCGGGTGAAGGCGGGATCGGGTTGGTAGAGGGCGAGCGCTCGCCGCAAAGGTCCGCGGCCACGGTGGCCGCCGGCGCGCGCCAGGAGCGATTCAACCGCGACCAAGTCGAGGAGCTCCCGTTCTTCCGCCCGCTCGAGAAGGCGGTCGAGCTGGTCGGGACGAGCCCGGATCGCCAGGTCCATCAGCGTGCGCGGGACAGAGGTGACCGGGATCCCTTCCCGATCGTCCCTGTCCTCGTCAGCGAGGATCGAGGAGAAGTGGACGACGAACTCCCGCTTCGCCCGCCGCCTAATCGGCGCCGTCACGTCGATTCGTTCCGGCGCGTAGCGATAGAGCCCCCAGAGGTAGGCGGCAGACCCATGGCTAGCCACCGCCGGCCAGACCACCTCATCGGTCTCATTAGGTTCCGCCCCCAACACGGCAGCCCAACAGCGGCCGTGCCACGTAAGCCGCCGATGCCCCACCGCGTATACGCCCCGATGCAACTTGTGCAAACGCCCTGACGCCACCCATTCAGTGACCGTGCTCTTGGCATATCCCTGAATTCGAAGCTGCCTCATCGAAACGACCCCGTGCTGACGCGTCGCAAGGTCTGCAAGCGCCCGATACGACGCTGGCGTTCGTCTTTGTCCCGGCATATCCGTCCCAAGGACGAACGCCGCTGTAGTTCTCCCCCCGCAGCGGCTTCTCCGGCGGGTGGCGACGATCGGGAGGACTCTCCCGGTAGGGAGAGCCCCCGATCGGAGACAGGACCCGCCGGCCGGAGCGCCTCGGGGGCGTCAGCCGTGGAGGCCCGGCACTGGGGTGCCGTGCTTTACGAAGGCGCAGTTGAAGGGGTCGGGGTCGAAGGAGTCGGTGATGGCTCGGCCCTCGGATTTACCGGTTCCCGCGACTTCTCTCGTTTCGGTTTGGCCGCCTTTGCGCCTGACGGTGACCTTCTTCGGAGGACGGCCTTTGCCGCACTGGATGGAAAAGTCGCGGACGCCGTCGCGGGCGTCGATCACGTCGTCGCCGCCGTTGCCGTAGAAGCGGTCGGCGCCGGGCTGGCCGAGCATCGCGTTGGGGCCGCCGTCGCCGATCAGGACGTCCCAATCGAAGGAGCCCTCCATGTCCTCGTTGGTTGGCGAGAGGTGAACCGAGTCGCAGCTCTTGACGGTCGTGACCCAGGCGGCTTGCTTGGGGAAGGAGATGATCAGCAGACCGGGATGGGCCTGGGTCTCGGCGAAGGAGGCATCGTCGCGGCCGGGGCCGCCGACCAGCGCTCCCCCGGCGCAGCCGCCGCCGGCGGCAAGGAGGTCACCGCTGCCTTCGCCGTAGAGGAAGGTCGGCCCGGGTAGTCCGCCGACGAGGCCGTCGGCGCCGTCGCCGCCGTAAAGGCGGTCGGCGCCGGGGCCCGACTCGATCAGGTTGTCCTCGGGGCCGCCTTTGATCGTGTCGTTGCCGAGGCCGCCGGCGAAGCGGGTACTCCCCACCGACTCGAGCGAGCCTTCGACCAGCAGGCTGTCGTTGCCGGGGCCGAGGTCGACCATCAGCCAGCGGCCAGGCCCGTTGGCGGGGCAGGAGACGGTGCTGGAGCTGTTGGGAGCGTGGGCGCAGCCGGGGCCGATCGCGATCCCCTTCCTGCCGGTGACCCCGAAGGTCTCGCTTCTCTCGTCGTAGGCGACGACGAACTGGTCTCGGCCGTCGCCGCCGATGATCTGCAGGCCGGCGCCGCCGCCTGGGGTCGGGTTGAGGTTCACATAGGCCGAGGCTTTCGGTGGCGCTTCCTTTCCGCACGAGGTCGTCCTGCCTTTGGCGCCCTCACAGGCGTCCGTGCCCTGGCCGCCGTCGAGGAAGTCGCGGCCCCCACCCCCGCGCAGCCGATCGTCGCCAGGCCCGCCGTCGATCGCGTTCGCCACCTTCGACCCGATCAGCACGTCGCGAAACGCGGAGCCTTCGAGGCTCTCGAAGCCGAAGAGCTTGTCGTGGCCGTCGCCGCGCGCCTTGTGGTCCCGCAGCGAGGCCCAGACCCCGCTCCCCTTGCCGCCGGCGCGGGCGGTCGCGAAGGAGGCGATGTCGCCCCCGCCGGCCCCACCGGACATGCGGTCGTAGCCGTAGTCGCCATGTACATGGTCTTCGATTCCCGGTCCGCCGTTGACGATGTCGATGCCGAGGTCACCGGCCACCTCGTCGCGATCGCCTGGGCCGCCGAGGATCTTGTCGTCGCCGAGGTTCCCGCTCACCTGGTCGAGGTCGCCGGCGCCGCCGTCGACTTCGTCGTTCCCCCGCCCGCCGTGCATCTGGTCGGTCCCCGGCCCGCCGCAGATCAGGTCGTTGCCGAGACTGCTGAAGATCACGTCGTCGCCCAACCCGCCCCAGATCACGTCGCGCTCCGGCGTCCCCCGCAGCACGTCGTCGCCGTCGCTGCCGACGATCTCCGCCTGCCGCCCGTGGCAGCGCGGTACGTCCTCCTCGTCCTGGGTCGCCGCGCCGGCGCTGACCGCAAAGGCGGCGAGCGCGAGCAGCACGCAGGCGATGGCCCCCCTGAAGCGAGTCACGAAGGCTGGATCGTAAACCTCGCGCCCGACCAACCCTCGCTGATCACCAGAGCTCAGGCGCTGCGGATCAGCTTCTTGTTGACGAACTCGTCGGCGCCGTAGCGGCCGAGCTCGCGCCCGAAGCCGGAGCGCTTGAAGCCCCCGAACGGCAGCTCGGGGCTGTCGGCTCCGACCAGGTTCACGTAGACCATCCCGGCCTCGATCCTGTCGGCGACGCGCTCGGCCTGCTCCCTATCGGTCGTCATCAGGTAGGACCCGAGGCCGAACGGCGTCGCGTTCGCGACCTCGACCGCCTCGTCCTCGGAGCCGACCCGGTAGACCTGCGCGACGGGGCCGAAGAACTCTTCCTGCGAGGCCTCGTCACCGGGCTCTATCCCGGTCAGGATCGTCGGTTCGAAGTAGTTGCCGTCGCGCTTACCTCCGATCACCACCTCGGCGCCGTTCTCGATCGCCCTCCTGACCTGGTCCTCGAGCCTCTCGGCTGCCGTCTGCGAGGAGAGCGGGCCGACCTCGGTGTCCTCGGCGGTCGGATCGCCCGGCTTTGACGCGGCGAGCTTCTCGCGGAACTTCTCGAGGAACTCGTCGTAGAGCTCGTCGACGACGATGAACCGCTTGGCCGCATTGCAGGACTGGCCGGTGTTGTCCAGCCGCGCTTCGGCCGCCTTCTCCGCAGCGTCGTCGAGGTCGTCGGCGCCGAGCAGGATGAATGGGTCCGAGCCGCCCATCTCCAGCACGACCTTCTTCAGGTTGCGGCCGGCGATCTCGGCGACGGCCGCGCCCGCGCGCTCGGAGCCGGTAACCGAGACGCCGCGCACCCGCGGGTCGGCGATCACCCACTCGATCTGCTCGTTGCTGGCGTAGATGTTCTCGTAGACACCCTCCGGGAATCCGGCGTCGTCGAAGATCCGCTGCATCGCCTCGGCCGATTCGGGGCACTGCGGGGCGTGCTTAAGCAGGATCGTGTTGCCGATCACCAGGTTCGGCCCCGCGAAGCGGGCCACCTGGTAGTAGGGGAAGTTCCAGGGCATGATCCCGAGCAGGACGCCGAAGGGGCTTCGGCGCACGATCGCGGTGCCCTCGCCGCCGAGCAGCTCGATCGGCTCGTCGGCCATCAGGTCCTCGGCGTTGTCGGCGTAGAAGCCGTAGATTTCGCCCGCGAACTCGGCCTCTTCGAGCGCCTGCTCAATCGGCTTGCCCATCTCGCGGACGATGATCTCGGCCAGCTCCTGCCGCCGCTCGGAGTGCAGCTCGCCGGCCTTGCGGACCAGGGCGGCGCGCTCCGCGACGGTAGACGAGCTCGGCCAGGTCCGAGATGCCTGGTCGGCCCGCTCGATCGCGGCGCGAAGCTCCTCGTCGCTGGTCTCCGGGTACTCCCTGATCGTTTCGCCGGTGGCTGGGTTGACTACCGCGTAGGTGCTCATTCAGCTCCCCCCGTATGTGCTCATTAGGTTCTCTCTAGCCCTTCAAGGTTCGCTCTAATCCGAGCGCCTGCTCGACCGGCACGTATTCCATCCCCACCCCTTCGGCCACCGCCGGGTGCGTGACCCTGCCGCCGGCGACGTTGATCCCCAGCCGCAGGCCGGGGTCGCGCCGGATCGCCTCGGCCGCGCCATGGTCGGCGAGGGCGATCGCGTAGGGCAGCGTCGCGTTCGTGAGCGCGTGGGTGGAGGTGATCGGTACCGCGCCGGGCATGTTGGTGACGCAGTAGTGGGTGACTCCGTCCAGCTCGAAGGTCGGTTCGCGGTGGGTCGTCGGGTGCGAGGTCTCGAAGCAGCCGCCCTGGTCGATCGCGACGTCGACCAGGACCGCCCCCGGCTTCATCAGCGCCAGCTGCTCCCGCCGCACCACGTAAGGCGCCCGCGCCCCGTGCACCAGCACAGCCCCGATCACGAGATCCGCTCGCGGCAGCATCTCCTCGATCGCGAGCCGGGTCGAGTAGACCGTCGAGCAGCGGCCGCCGAAGGCGACTTCGAGCTCGCGCAGGCGGTCGATCGAGTTGTCGTAGACGAAGACGTCGGCTTCCATCCCGATTGCGATGAAGGCCGCGTTCATCCCCACCACGCCGCCGCCGATCACCATCACGTTGGCGGCGGCGACGCCCGGCACCCCTCCCAGCAAGATCCCGCGCCCGCCCATCGGCTTCTCCAGCATGAAGGCGCCGGCCTGGGTGGCGATCTTCCCCGCCACCTCGCTCATCGGCGCCAGCAGCGGCAACCGTCCCCGCGCGTCCTCGACCGTCTCGTAGGCGACCGCGGTGACGCCGGCGGCGCACAGCCCCCGGGTCTGCTCCGGGTCGGGCGCCAGGTGCAAGTAGGTGAAGACCAGCTGCCCCGGCCGCAGCATCTCGATCTCGCTCGGCTGCAGCTCCTTGACGTGGAGGACCATCTCCGCCTCTTCGAAGACGGCGGCGGCGTCGGGCACGATCCTCGCCCCCTGCGCCTGATACTCGGCGTCGGCGATCGCGCTGCCCTCTCCGGCGCCGGCCTGGACCAGCACCTCGTGCCCGTGCTCGCAGAGTTCGCGCACCCCGGCCGGGGTCACCGCGACCCTGTACTCGTCGGGCTTGATCTCGGTCGGTACCCCGATCCTCACGCGACCAACTCCCTCGCCCGCAGCGCCAGCCAGAACTCGATCCGGTCGTGGGCGCGCGAAAGGTCGCGCCCCGTCAGCTCTTCGACCTTGCGCATCCGGTAGCGCAGCGTGTGGCGGTGGCAATAGACCTGGCGGGCCGCCCGCTCCCACTGGCCGTTCTGCTCGATGAACGCCTCAAGCGAGCGCAGCAGCTCACCGCCGTACTCCTCGTCTCCGCGCTCGATCGGCCCCAACACGCTTTCGCAGTAGAGGTTGAGTGCCTCGTCGTCCTGAATCGAGAGCAGCAGGGTGAAGGCGCCGAGGTCGCGCCAGGAGGCGACCCCCGGCGCGTCGCCGTTGCCGAAGGCCGTAGCCTCGAGGGCGCAGCGCGCCTCGTGGAAGGAGTGGCGGAGCCGCTCCGGCGGCGCCGGCCGGCTGGCGGCCGCGCGGACCGGGCCGCGCTCGCTGCCGAGCTCACGGCAGGCATCGCCGGCGATGTCCACCGGATCCCGATCGGCGGCGTCGACGACCGCGCAGAGGAGCTCGCGGCCGCCGATGGCATGAGGTGCCACCACAGCCGGACATGCCCCGGCGGCGAGCGCCGCTTCCAGGGTCGCGGCCGCCTCCCCCGGATCGTCGAGCGAGAAGACCAGCACCGCGGCTTCCTCGCCGATCCCAAACGGCTCCAGCCGCCGCCGCAGCTCCGCCGGGTCCATCCGTCCGCCCAGCGCAGCCGCCAGCACGTCACCGGCCAGGCGCCTCTCGGTCTCGCGGGCGACCCGCCGCCGCATCAGCTCCAGCGCCACCACCGCGACGGCCTGCTGCAGGATCAGCCGCTCGAAGTCGCCGAGGCCGCCGGAGTCGCGGACGATCACCACCCAGGCCTGCGGCGCCCCGCCCCCCGGCGAGACCACCGGGTGCGCAAGCGCCCGCCCCGCCACCGAGGGATGCGAGGGGACGAACGGGTGGCCGTCGCCGGCGTGACTCAGCGCTTCCTTGCGGATCGCGCCGATCGCGTCGCTCGAGAGCTGGCGCCGGAAGCCGCGGCCCGCGAGGCGCTCCCCGCGGGCATCGAGAACCGCCACGGTTCCCCCGACCGCGGAGGCGATGGTGGCGGCGATTTCCTCCAAGCCGCGCTCCTCGAGGACGAGCCGCTCGAGCCGCCGCTGCACCGCGATCCCCCGCTGCAGTACCTCGTACTGCTCGTTGACGAGCCGGGTGAATGCCTTCTCGGTAATCGCGATGAACGGCACCGAATAGGGCACCTCGAAGAGCGGGAATTCGCGCTTCTCCGCCTCGTCGACAAGCGCTTTCGGCAGCTTTTTGTGGCTAAACCCGGTGCCGAACCCGAGCCCCGCCAGGTTGCGGTCGGCGAGGATGCGAACGAAGGCGCGCTGCTTCGCCGCCGTGTCGAGCGGGATGCCGGTGGTCAGCATCAGCTCGCCGCCGGAGAGCCAGGGCGTCGGATCCTGCAGCTCCGAGATGTGCACCCAGCGGACCGGGGCGGCGGCCGCGTCCGCCCCCGCCATCAGCTCCATGTCGAGCTCGTCGAGCAGGCTCTGGACGGTCAGCATCCTCGCTCCTAGGCGACGACCTGGTCCCAGGCGTCCGAGAGGACCCTGTGGAGGACGTCGTGGATCTCTTCGAACTGCTCAGTGTCGGCGATCAGCGGCGGCGCCAGCTGCACAACCGGGTCGCCGCGATCGTCGGCCCGGCAGATCAACCCCTGCTTGTAGAGCTCGCCGGAGAGGAAGCCGCGCAGCAGCCGCTCGGACTCGTCGTCGTCGAAGCTCTCCTTGGTCTCCTTGTCCTTGACCAGCTCGACCGCCTGGAAGTAGCCGGCGCCGCGCACGTCGCCGACGATCGGCAGCTCGTGCAGCGTCTCCAGCATCTGGCGGAACTCTGCCTCCTTGCGCAGCACGTGCCCGCAGAGGTCCTCCCGCTCAAAGACGTCGAGGTTCGCCATCGCGATCGCTGCGGCGATCGGGTGCCCAGCGAAGGTGAAGCCGTGGGCGAATGAGGCGTCGCCCTCCATGAACGGCGCCGCCACCTTGTCGGAGGCGATTAGTGCGCCCATCGGCGCGTATGCCGAGGTGAGCGCCTTGGCGACGGTGATGACGTCCGGAACGTAGTCGAAGCGTTCGCAGCCGAAGTAGTGGCCGAGCCGGCCCCAGGCGCAGATCACCTCGTCGGAGATCATCAGCACGTCGTAGGTGTCGCAGATCTCCCGCACCCGCTGGAAGTAGCCATCCGGCGGGACGAAGCAGCCGCCAGCGTTCTGGACCGGCTCGAGGATCACCGCGGCGACGGTCTCCGGCCCCTCGAAGACGATCCGCTCCTCGATCGCGTCCGCCGCCCAGAGCGGGTCGCGATCCTCCGGCCAGCGGTAGATGTTCGTGTTCGGCACGTGGCAGCCGCCCGGCGTCAGCGGCTCGAACGGGGCGCGGAGCTCGGTGATGCCGGTCGCCGAAAGCGCCCCGAAGGAGGTGCCGTGGTAGGCGACCTCGCGGGCGATCACCTTGTGCTTCTGGCCTTTGCCGAGCATGCGGTGGTAGTTGCGGGCGAGCTTCAGCGCCGACTCGACCGCCTCCGACCCCCCGGAGGTGAAGAAGACGCGGTTGAGGTCGCCCGGAGTCATCGCGGCGATCCGCGCCGCCAGTTCGATCGCCTTCGGGTGCGCGTAGCTCCAGAGGGTGTAGAAGTCGAGCTCTTCGACCTGGCGCGCGGCCGCCTCGCCGTACTCGATGCGGCCGTGGCCGGCGTTGACGCAGAAGAGGCCGGAGAGTCCGTCCAGGTAGCGGTTTCCGTGTTCGTCGTAGACGTAGCAGCCGTCGGCGCGGGTGATGATCGGCATCTCGTGGTCGGGCCCGTAGGCGCCCATCCGCGAGAAGTGCAGCCAGAGATGGCGGCGCGCCATCTGCTGGAAATCGGTTCCTACTGGGGCCCGCGACGCCATGGCCATGGGACGCTCCTCTCGGATTACGACGATATGGACAAAGCTAGAGCCCGAATCGCCCGATCGCAAGTGGTCATTGGGTCAAGGTCTGGGCAATGAGTTGTACAGCTAGTACAAGCTGGACCTGTGCTTTTAGGACATTCGCCCCTTGCGCACCCTTCCAGCGGGGCTTACCGTCGCTGGTGGACAACCGCCTATGTGAGCGGGGCCTAGACCCCACAGGAGCCTGTAGAAACCGATGGAGGGGCAAGCAGATATCGCGAGCGTCGAGCTCCGCAGCGTCACCAAGCGCTTCGGCGAGCTGGTCGCGGTTGACGACGTCAGCTTGGAGCTGGGGCGCGGCGAATTCTTCACGCTGCTCGGCCCGAGCGGCTGCGGCAAGACGACGACGTTGCGCATGGTCGCCGGTTTCGAGCACCCCAACGAGGGAGAGATCCGGATCGAGGGCGAGGACGTGGCCGGCCTGCCGCCATACAAGCGGCCGACCAACACGGTGTTCCAGAGCTATGCCCTCTTTCCCCACCTCAGCGTCGAGGCCAACGTCAGCTTCGGGCTGAAGCGGAAGAAGGTGCCGAAGGAGGAGACCTCGCGGCGGGTGGCAGCCGAGCTGGAGCGCGTCGGGCTCGCGCGCGAGGCAAAGCGGCGGCCTTCGCAGCTGTCCGGAGGGATGCAGCAGCGAGTCGCCCTCGCCCGCGCCCTCGTCAACCTGCCGAAGGTCCTGCTCCTCGACGAGCCACTCGGGGCGCTGGACCTGAAACTGCGCAAGGAACTGCAGGTCGAGCTGAAGCGGATCCAGCGCGACGTTGGGATCACCTTCGTCTACGTCACCCACGACCAGGAGGAGGCGCTGACGATGAGCGACCGGATCGCGGTGATGAACCGCGGCCGGATCGAACAGGTCGCGAGCCCGGAGGGCGTCTACGAGCGTCCCGCGACCACCTTCGTCGCCGGCTTCATCGGCGTCTCCAATCTGATGCCGGCGACCGTCATCGGCGGCGGCCGGGTGCGGCTGCACAGCGGGCCCGAAATCGCCACCGCAACCGACGGTCTGGCGCAGGGGGAGACGTGCGCCGCGGTCGTGCGGCCGGAGAAGCTCCGCGTCGAGCCGATGGGAGAGGGGGAGGCAGGCGGCAACGGCCTGCCGCGAGTCGAGGGCGTGGTCGAGAGCTCGCTGTACCTCGGGACCGCGACGCAGATCGTCGTCGTCCTCGAAGAGGGCGTGCGGATGACCGTCCTCGTCCCCAACGCGAGCGAGGCCGAGCGACAACGGTTGCCGGGAGGGGGCGCCCGGGTAGAGCTGAGCTGGGAGCCCGAGCACATGCACGTCGTGCGTGAGGCCGGGCTAGAGGGATCCACCGGGGATGGAGTCGCCGCGAGCGGCGCCGAGGACCCGGGTGTCGAGGCACTACAGAAGGGGTGAGTCGAATGGCACCGGAGAAGATCAAGCCAGGGACGGCGTGGATGCGTGTGACGGCGGCGCTCGCCGTGCTCGCCCTGACGCTCGGCCTCGCCGCCTGCGGCGGTGGAGGTGGCGGTGGCGAGGACACCGGCGAAGCGACCATCGCCGAAGCCGGCCCGGCCAAAGGCGAGCTGGTCTTTTCCAACTGGCCTGGCTACATCGACCCGGGCAAAGAAGGGACCGTCGCCGAGTTCGAAGAAAAAACCGACGTCAAAGTCGACTACATCGAGGACATCAACTCCAACGACGGCTTCTTCGGCAAGCTGCAGCCCCAGCTCGCACAGGGCGAATCGGGCGAGCGCAGCCTCTTCGTCGTCGCCGACTACATGGCAGAGCAGATGCACGACCTCGGCTACCTGCAGGAGATCGAACGCGAGGACCTGCCGACCGTCTTCGAAACCCTGAGGTCCGACCTACAAAGCCCCGCCTTCGACCCGGAACGCAAGTTCTCGGTCCCGTGGCAGGGCGGGATGACGGGCATCTGGGTCGATACCTCGAAGGCGCCGGATATCAAATCGGTCAATGACCTCTTCGATCCGAAATACAAGGGCAAGGTGACGATGCTGGACGAACTCCGGGAAACCCCTGCCCTGGTGATGCTCGCCGAAGGAGTCGATCCCGCCGAGGCCAGCGCCGAGGAGTGGCTCACGGCAATCGAAAAACTCGACGCCGCCGCCGATTCCGGCCAGATCAGGAAGTTCACCGGCAACGATTACACCGAGGACCTGACGGCCGGCAACATCGTCGCGGCGATCGGCTGGTCGGGCGACGCCTCGCTGATCGAAAACCCGGATGCCGAATGGCGGATGCCCACCGAGGGCTGCACGCAATGGATGGAAAACATGGTGATCCCGGTCGGCGCTCCGAACACGGCGGCGGCGATCGAGTTCATGAACTTCGTCTACCAGCCGAATGTCGCGGCCGACATCACCGAATGGGTCGAATACATCTCCCCCGTGGAAGGCGTCAAACCGATCCTCGAAAAACGCGGTTCGGAATTGGCGGAAAGCGAGATCGTCTTCCCGACCGAAGAGTTCACCCGCGACTGCACGGGGCAGATCACCCCGCCCGATTACGAACGGGTCAACGAGGCCTGGCAGAACGTGCTGACGGGCTGAGCCGATGAGCTGGAGGCAGCGCCTGGTCCCCTATTGGCTTCTGGGACCAGGCCTGCTCTGGCTCCTCCTCTTCTTCGTCGTGCCCATGTTCTTCATGGGCGAACTGGCGCTGTACTCGGGCTCGCTGACGACGGGCGGGTTGGAATTCACCTGGGCCTGGGCAAACTTCCCGGACTCGCTCTCGGGCAACGAGGAGCAGATCCTCCGCTCGTTCTTCTACGCGGGAACGGCGACCGTCCTGGCGCTGCTGATCGGCTACCCGCTCGCCTACGCGATCGCCTTCCGCGCCGGCCGCTTCAAGCTGCTGCTGCTGTTCGCGGTGGTAGCGCCGTTCTTCACCACCTACCTGATCCGCACGATCGCCTGGAAAACCATCCTCAGCGACGACAGCCCGCTGGTGAGCGTGCTGCAGACGCTCTCGCTGACGCCCGCCGAAGGGCGCGTCCTGGCGACCTCGGGCGCGGTGATCGCCGGCCTCACCTACAACTTCCTGCCGTTCATGGTCCTGCCGCTCTACGCCAACCTGGAGCGGCTCGACCTGCGCCTGATCGAGGCGGCGAAGGACCTCTACGCATCTTCCCGCGTCGCCTTCCTCAAAGTGACGCTGCCGCTGACGATGCCGGGGATCGTCGCCGGCGTCCTCCTCACCTTCATCCCTGCCTTCGGCGACTACATCAACGCCCAGCTGCTGGGCGGAACCGGGCAGGCGATGATCGGCAACGTGATCCAGTCGCTCTACCTGACCCAGCGCGACTACCCGGAGGCGGCGGCGCTCTCCTTCCTGATGATGGCCCTGATCCTCGCCGTCGTCCTGATCTACCTCCGCTTCGCGGGAACCGAGGCGTTCATGGGCGACGCCGACGAACAGGAGGCCTGAGATGGAGGCGCTTAGCGGAGCCTGGCGCTGGCTGCGTAATGCCGCACTGCCGATCTACGCCGGCCTCGCGGTCGCCTACATGCTGATCCCGATCTTCGTCATCGCCGTCTTCTCCTTCGGCGACACCCCCAAAGACAAACTCACCTTCGGGCTCGGCAACGGCTTCACCCTCGAGTACTGGGAGACGATGTTCTCGAAACCCGAGATCAACGAAGCGCTCTTCACCAGCCTGCGCCTGGCGACGCTCTCGACCCTGATCTCGACCGCGATCGGGACGGCGATGGCGCTCGCCCTCGTCCGCCACCGCTTCCATGGGCGCCGGCTAACGAACCTGCTGATCGTGATCCCGATGGCGACCCCGGAGGTCGTGATCGGCGCCGCCCTGCTCTCGATGTTCGTCTACTACTCGGTCGCCCCGGGCTTCGAGACGCTGCTGATCGCCCACGTGATGTTCTCGATCAGCTTCGTCGTCGTGGTGGTGCGCTCGCGCCTGATCGGCTTCGACCGCAACCTCGAGGAGGCGGCGGCCGACCTCGGTGCCGGGCCGCTGACGACCTTCCGCACCGTGACCTTTCCCCTGCTGGCGCCCGGAATCGTCTCCGCCGCCCTGCTCGCCTTCGCCCTCTCGATCGACGACTTCGTCATCTCCAACTTCAACTCGGGCACCACCGAGACCTTCCCGCTCTACGTCTACGGCGTCAGCCTGCGGGGGATCCCAGTCCAGGTGAACGCACTGGCGACCCTGCTCTTCCTCGTTGCGGTGGTGGCGGTGGCATTGGTGTTGATCCAGCAGCGGCGGGCGGAACGCATGGCGGCGGTGCGGCCCGAGCCCGAAGAAGTGGGGCCGATTCCGGTGCCGGGCGCCGCGGCGGCCCAGTAGCGAGGAGGGTCGGGTGCCCCGTCAAGACACCACTCCATATGTCGACGCCATGCTGGCCTACGCGAGGCTCAACCCCGGCCGCTTTCAGGTCCCGGGGCACAAGGGAGGCATCGGCGCCGACCCGGCGATGGCCGATCTGGTCGGCGCGGTGGGGCTCCGCAACGACATTCCCTCGATCACCGAAGGCGTCGACATCGGCCCCGAACCGACCCCCTTCCAGCAAGCGCAGCGGCTCGCCGCCCAGGCCTGGGGCGCCAACCGCACCTGGTTTCTGGTCAACGGCGCCTCGCAGGGCAACCACGCCGCCTGCCTGGCGCTCGCCCACGGCGGCGACCGGGTGGTCGTCCAGCGCAACGTCCATTCCTCGGTAATCGACGGCCTCGTGCTGAGCGGGATGCGACCGACCTTCGTCGCGCCCGAGCTGGATCCGGAGTTGGGGATCGCCCACGGCCTGACGCCGGACTCGCTGGCAACGGCTTTGGACGAGGCCCCGGAGGCGGTGGCGGCGATGGTCGTCTCGCCGACCTACTTCGGCGCCTGCGCCGACGTCTCGGGCATGGCCGAGGTGGCCCACTCGCGCGGGGTGCCGCTGCTGGTGGACGAGGCCTGGGGAGCCCACCTCCACTTCCACCCGGCCCTGCCACCCGACGCACTGGCCTCGGGAGCGGACCTAGTCACCTCCTCGACCCACAAGATCGTCGGCAGCCTCAGCCAGTCGGCGATGCTGCACCTCGGTCGCGGCGGCCGCATCGATCCGGCAATCGTCGACCGCTGCGTCAGCCTCGTCGAGACGACCAGCCCCAGCGGCCTGCTCTCAGGATCGCTGGACGCCGCGCGTCGGCAGGTCTACGTCCACGGGGAGCGGATGCTGGAGGAGGCGCTGGAGGCGTTGTCGGAAACGCGCGAGCGGATCAGGGAGATCCCGGGATTGGACGTGCTCGACGAGCGGCTCGTCGGGGGGGCCGGCGTGGCCGGCTGGGACCCGCTGCGCCTGGGGATCGACGTCCGCGGCACCGGCTCGAGCGCGCAGCGAATGTGGAAAACCGCTTTCCACATCGGGGGAATCGACCTGGAGCTCTATTCGGGCAACGTCGTCGTCGCGATCTTCGGCGTCGGCGAGCGCGCCGAGGACACCGGGGCGCGCCTGGTCGAGGGTCTGGGCAAGGCGGTCGCGGCTCTGGAGGAGACGCCGGGAGAGCCGGACGAGAAGCTGGCGCCGGCACCGCCCTGGGGCGAGCTGGTGCTGACCCCACGCGAAGCCTTCCTTGGCCCCCAGGAGGTCGTTCCCTTCGACGCCGCCGCCGGCCGCATCGCCGCCGAGGGTCTCGCCGCTTACCCGCCGGGGATACCGAACGTCCTCCCCGGTGAGCGCCTGACGCCCGAGACCCTCGACTTCATCCACGAAAGCCTTGCCCACGGCGGCTACGTCCGCGGCGGCTCCGACCGGGAATTGAAAACGCTTCGCGTAACGCGCTGACGACCGCGAGGCGGGAAGGAGTCGGGGGAGGGTCCGGC
>DASSVR010000031.1:0-29068 GCA_035705945.1 Solirubrobacterales bacterium | reverse complement strand
CAAAACCCCTTTACAGGAAGGAGAGCGAGTAACAGATGGCCGATGAGAGCTACCCGGAGGAGCTGCGCTACCACCCCGAGCACGACTGGGCCCGGATCGAGGGCGACGAGGCCACGCTCGGCATCACCTGGTACGCGCAGGACGCGCTCGGCGAGGTCGTCTTCTACGACGGGCCGGAAGTCGGCTCGAACGTGCAGAAAGACTCCTCCTACGCCGAGGTCGAGTCGGTGAAGGCGGTCTCCGACGTGATCGCGCCGCTCTCGGGGGAGATCGTCGAGGTCAATGAAGAACTGCAGGACGCGCCGGAGCAAATCAACCAGGACCCCTACGGGACGGGCTGGTTGGTCAAGGTCCGTCTGACCTCGCCCGAGGAGGCGGAGGCGCTGCTCGGCGGCGAGGAATACCGCAAGTTGCTGGACGCTTAGCCGCCGAGCCCGGCCCCACGCTCCCCTAGCCTTAGCCCGGTGACCCGCTACACCTCCGCCACCCCCGACGACCGACGGGAGATGCTCGACGCGATCGGCGTCGAGTTCCCGGCGGAGCTCTTCGCGCAGATTCCCGAGCCGCTGCGTCTCGGCCGGCCGCTGGCGCTGCCGGACGGGAAGCCGGAGGCCGAGGTCTACGAGCGGCTGGCGGCGCTCGCCGCGGGCAACGCCGACGCCGAAGAGCAGGTCTGCTTCGTCGGCGCGGGGATGTACGACCACTACGTGCCGGCGATCGTCGACGCGATCACCCAGCGCTCTGAGTTCCTGACTCCCTACACGCCCTACCAGCCGGAGATCTCCCAGGGCGGGCTGCAGGTGATGTTCGAGTTCCAGACGGCGATGTCGGAGCTGACGGGGCTGCCGGTGTCGAACGCCGGTCTCTACGAGGGGCCGTCGTCATTGGCCTCGGCCGGCTACCTGGCGATGGGTGCGACGAAACGAAACCGCTTCGTCGTCTCCCGCGGCATCCACCCGCACAGCCGCGAGACGCTCGCCACCTACTCGGTCGGCTACGGCGCCGAGGTGGTCGAGATCGGGCTCGAGGGCGGGCTCACCGACGCCGGGGCGCTGGCCGACGCAGTCGACGGCGAGACCGCCGCCGTCTTCCTGCAGAGCCCGAACTTCCTCGGCGCGGTCGAGGACGTCGAGGCGCTGGGCGCCGCGGCGAAGGAGCACGGGGCGCTGCTGGTCGTCGCCTGCGACCCGATGACTTTGGGGATCCTCAAGCCGCCCGGCGAGTGCGGCGCCGACATCGCCCTCGGCGAGGGCCAGCCGCTCGGCAACCGCCTCGACTTCGGCGGCCCCTCGTTCGGCTTCTTCTGCGCGACCGAGGAGCAGATCCGCCGTATGCCGGGGCGGATCGCGGGAGAAACCGAGGACGTAGACGGCCGCCGCGGCTTCGTCCTCGCGCTGCAGACGCGCGAGCAGCACATCCGCCGCGAGAAGGCCACCAACAACATCTGCACCGCCCAGGCGCTGAACGCGCTTGGCGCGATGGTCCACCTCGCCTGGCTCGGCCGCCACGGCTTTCGCGAGCTCGGCGAGCTGCTCGTGCGGCGGACCGCCTTCGCGCGCGAGCGGCTGGCGGCGGTGGATGGCGTCGAGCTCCTGCACGAGGCGCCGGTCGCGCGCGAGTTCGCGGTGCGCCTGGAGGCACCGGTCGGCGCCGTCCTCGACCGCTGCGCCGAGCGCGGGATCGCCGCCGGCTACCCGCTCGGCCGCGACTACCCCGAGTTCGCGGACGGCCTTCTCGTCGCGATAACCGAGCGGCGGACGAAGGCGCAGATCGACGAGCTGGCCGAGGCGCTCGGCGCGGCGATCGCCGCGGAGCGTGGCGAGTTTGCCTCGGATAGCGAGAGCAATGCGCCACTGACCGAGGGAGCCACCTGATGGCGCTGACCGAGACTCCGATGCAGGCCGAACGGGCGCGGACGATCTTCGAGAAATCGAAGCCGGGCCGGCGCGCGGCGGCGCTGCCCGCCGCCGAAGTGCCGGAGAAGCCGCTGGGCGAGCTGATCCCGGAGAGGCTGCTGCGGCCGGAGCCGCCGCGCCTGCCCGAGATCGCCGAGCCGGAGATCGTCCGTCACTACAACCGCCTCTCGCGCCGCAACTTCGACCTCGACAGCGGCTTCTACCCGCTCGGCTCCTGCACGATGAAGCACAACCCGCGGCTCAACGAGCGGGTCGGGGCGCTGCCCGGCCACGCGCGCCTGCACCCGGCGCAGGACCCGAAGCGCGCCCAGGGCGCGCTGGAGCTGATGTGGCTGCTGCAGGAGTCGCTGAGCGAGATCTGCGGTCTGCCCCACGTCAGCCTCCAGCCGAGCGCTGGGTCCCACGGCGAGCTCGCCGGCCTGCTGCTGACCCGCGCCTACCACGCCGACCGCGGCGAACAGCGGACGAAGGTCCTGGCGCCGGACACCTCCCACGGCACCAACCCGGCCTCGGTGACGATGGCCGGCTACGAGGTGGTCAAGGTCGCCACCGACGAGGTGGGCGGGGTGGACATGGACGACCTGCGGGCGAAGCTGGCCGAGAACCCCGACGACGTCGCCTGCCTGATGCTGACCAACCCCAACACGCTCGGCGTGTTCGACGAGAACATCGCCGAGATCGCCGGGTTGATCCACGAGGCGGGCGGGACGCTCTACTACGACGGCGCCAACCTCAACGCTGTGATGGGGCACTCCCGTCCCGGCGACATGGGCTTCGACATCGTCCACGTCAACCTCCACAAGTCCTTCAGCCAGCCGCACGGCGGCGGCGGCCCCGGCGCCGGCCCGATCGCCGTCTCCGACCGGATCGAGCCCTTCCTGCCGCGGCCGCAGGTCGTCCGCCGCGAGGACTCCAACGGGCACGGCCCCAGCTTCGACCTAGACTTCGATCGGCCGAAGTCGATCGGCCGCCTGCGCGGCTTCCAGGGCAACTTCGGCGTCTTCGTCCGCTCCTACGCCTACATCCTCAGCTTGGGTGGCGACGGCCTCGCCGAGGCCTCGGAGACCGCCGTCCTCAACGCCAACTACCTGAAAGCGCGCCTCGCCCAGGGCCGCGCCGGCGAGCGCCTGCCGGTCGCCTTTGACCGCCACTGCATGCACGAGTTCGTCCTCTCCGGCAAGCCGATGAAGCGCGACCTCGGCCTCGCGACCCTCGACCTCGCCAAGCGCCTGCTCGACTTCGGCTTCCACCCGCCGACCGTCTACTTCCCCCTCCTCGTCGAGGAGGCCCTGATGGTCGAGCCGACCGAGACCGAGAACAAGGAGAGCCTCGACGCCTTCGCCGACGCGATCGAGCAGATCCTCACCGAGGCCGAGGGCAATCCCGACCTAGCCAGGAACGCCCCCTACACGACCCCGGTCCGCCGCCTCGACGAGGTCAAGGCGACGCGGCATCTGGTCGTGCGGCAGTCTCTTTAGGCGCGCAGGGCCGTATCGCCGCCTTGCCGATCTGCCTCTGCAGGCCAGGCCACCAGCTGCTGTGCTCTGTCAGCACCTCCCGGAACACCGGGCTCTTCTCGTACACCTCGGCTACGTAGCGCAGCCAGGATTCCCGCGTCTCCCGCTTGACCTTCCGGCGGTGCTCGACGATGTGGTCGAGGACGTTTGCCATTGTCATCGCGACCGCCCGCGCCCTATCTCCCTCCTCATTGCCTTTCGACGGCACCGCCTCGCAGTCGTTGAAGTACTTCCACAGCTCAGGGCGGTCGACGAACGCCTGGTCCACATCGGTGATCAATGTCGTCAAGCCGGTGACGACGCCAGCGCGGCTGTTGCTCCGTCCCTGGAAGATCTGCGCGATGATCAGGCCCGCGCTCAGTCCGGCGGCGACCTGCGCGGCGTCTGCTAGTTCGCCCAGTGAGAGCGCCAAGGGGAGCATGCAACTACAGATCCGGCAGCTCCTGTTTTAGTTCCAGGACCGGGGCGAAGACGTCACCGTGCCTCTCAATTCGCTCGAGCACGTCGCTCGCTTCGAAGACGAGCCCGGAGGCGTCGCCTGAGTCGGCCGTGGCTTCGACCTCGTCCCAGGTCACCGGGGTCGAGCAGGTGGGGCGCTCGCGCGCTCGCAGCGAGTAGACGGAGATCGTCGTTTTGCGTTCGTTGTTCTGGTACCAGTCGATGAAGACCTTGCCGCTGCGGTCGGTCTTTTTGCCCATCTTCGCCAGCACCTGGTCAGGCGTCTGCTTGGCGACGATCTGCGCGATCGCCTGGGCGAAGGGCCGGGTCTCCTCATAGAACGTCTTGGTGTTGAGCGGCACGTAGAGCTGCATGCCCTTCGAGCCGGAGGTCTTGACGAAGCACTCGAGGTCCACCTGGGCGAGCAGCTCGCGCAGGCGCAGCGCCACCCGTGAGCAGTCGACGACGTCCGCGGGCGGACCGGGGTCGAGGTCGAAGGCGATCACGGTCGGCCGTTTAGGCGCCCGGCTCAGCGAAAGAGACGGGTGCAGCTCGATCGCCGCCAGCTGGGCCATCCAGATCAGCGTCGGCAGGCTGTCGCAGACGCAGAAGTCGATCTTGCCGGCGTGCGGCCCGGCCTGCACCCGCGCCGTCTTCACCCATTTCGGCCGGTGTTTCGGGCAGCGCTTCTCGAAGAAGGCCGCGTCAAGATCGTCGACTCCTTCCGGGAAGCGGCGCAGGGTCACCGCCCGTCCGCTCAGGTGGGGGACGATCGCGGGCGCCACCTTGGCGTAGTAGTCCAGCATCTCGCCCTTGGTGAACCCGGCCTTCGGGTACAGGATCTTGTCGAGATTGGTGAGCCGCAGCTCCTTCCCCTCGACCTCGACCTGCCGGGTCTCAGCCACGGCCTATTTCGAGGCTTTGGCTTTGGCTTTGGAACGGGAAGAGCTTTTCGCTTTCGCTTTGCTCTTCTTGGCGGCTTTGCCTTTCGGCGCTTTCTTGCCGCCTTCGTCCTTGACCGCGGCGATGCTTTTCTCCAGGGCCGCCATCAGATCGGGGGCCTTGGTCTCCTTCGGCGCCTCGGTTTCGGGGGCGACGATCTCCTTGCCTTCGGCCTTCCGTTCGATCAGCGCCAGCAGCTCCTCGCGGTACTCGTCGCGGTAGGCGCTCGGGTCGAACTGGGTGCTGAGCGAGTCGATCAGCTGCTCCGCCATCTCCCGCTCCCGTTTCGCGACTTTCGGTTTCTCGTCGGGAAGCGCGTCGTCGAGATCGGAGGGCGGTACGACCTCGTCGTGGAAGCGCATCGTGGTCAGGGTCAGCACCCCGTCGGAGGCTCGGATCGCCGCCAGGTGCTCTTTGTTGCGGAAGACGAAGCGCGCGATCGCCGCTTTGCCGCTGCTCTCCATCGCCGCGCCGAGCAGCGAGTACGCCTTCTCGGCGCCCTCGGCCGGCCCCAGGTAGTAGGGGCTGTCGAAGTACATCGGGTCGATTTCCTCGATGTCGACGAAGTCCTTGACGTCGATCGCGCGCGTCTTCTCCGGCGCCAGCGCCGCCATCTCGTCTTTGCTCAGCGGCACGTACTGGCCCGGGGACAGCTCGTAGGCCTTGACGATGTTCTCGTAGGGGACCTCCTCGTCGGTCCCTTCGGCGACCCGGCGGTGTTTGATACGGGCGCTGTCGGATTCGCGGATCTCCCGCAGGGCGATGTTGCGGCGGGCGACGGCGCTGTAGAGGCGCACGGGCACGTTCAGTAGCCCAAAGCTGATCGTTCCGCTCCAAATCGCTCGCGCCATTCGTCCGATCTCCTACCCGAATTGTTCCAGCCGGACTCGGGGCACAAGTAGAAGCACCAGTACCGGTATCCATCTTGCGCCGCGGCGGCGATTGGGATCATGCGCCGGTGCTCTTCGAGCTGCGAGAGGTGGGGCTGGACCGCGCCGGCCGTGCCGTCCTCGATTCGGTCAGCGCCGGCATCCCGGAGGGGTCGACGGCGATCGTCGGCCCCTCCGGCTCGGGCAAGTCGACGCTGCTGCGGCTGCTGAACCGGCTGGCCGATCCCGACCGCGGCGAGATCGATTACCGGGGACGGCCGCTGAGCTCGTTCGAGCCGCTGGCGCTGCGGCGGGAGGTCTCGCTGGTGCCGCAGCTGCCCGCGCTGCTGGAGGGGACCGTCGAGTCGAACCTCCGCTACGCGGCGCGGCTCGCCGCGCAGCCGCTCGAGGTCGAGCGGACGCTGGCGCGGGCGGGGCTGGATCCGTCGTTCGCCGGCCGGGACGTCGGCAGGCTCTCGGTCGGCGAGCAGCAGCGGGCGATGCTGGCCCGCGCCCTCGCCCAGCGCCCCTCGGTCCTCCTCCTCGACGAGCCGACCTCGGCGCTGGACCACGCCGCCCGCGACACGATCGAGGCGGCGCTGGCGGAGCTGAGGCGCGAGCGGGACCTCTCGATCGTCCTCGTCAGCCACGACCCCGAGCAGGCCCGCCGCCTCGGCGACTGGGTCGTGAAGCTCGAGGCCGGCCGCCTCGTCGGCTGCGGACCGCTGGAGCAGGTGCTGGCGTGAGCACCTCGATCCAGGTCGAGCTCTGGCAGGTCGGCGCCTCGCTGGCCCTGGTCGCGCTGGCGGCGGCGATCTCGTTCTGGCAGCGGGCCGATCTCGAGCGGGACATCGCCGTCGCCACCGTTCGTTCGATCGTCCAGCTGACCCTGGTCGGGTTCGCGATCGAGGTGATCTTCGACGCCGACACGATCTGGCTGGTGCTGGCCCTGCTGGCCGTGATGGTGGTCTTCGGCGCGATCACCGCCCGCCACCGCGCGGCCAAGGTCCCCGGCTCGTTCGGCCCGCTGCTGATCGCGCTCACCCTGGCCGGCGCGGGCACCCTGGGCCTGGTCGTCGCCCTGGGGATCTTCGACCCGACGCCGCGCTACCTGGTGCCGGTCGGCGGCATGGTGATCGGCAACTCGATGACCGCCTCGGCGGTGGCGCTGAACCGACTCGGCGACGAGATGGGAGACGCGCGGGCCCGCATTGAGGCCACCCTCGCCCTCGGCGCCACCGCCCGCGAAGCCGCCGCGCCAACCGTCCGCCGCGCCCTGCGCTCCGGGATGATCGCCCTGATCGACTCGACCAAGACCACCGGCCTGATCTTCTTCCCGGGGACGATGGTCGGCATGCTCCTCGCCGGCGCCGACCCCACCGACGCCGTCCGCCTGCAGTTGATCCTCCTCTACACCCTCCTCGGCAGCGTCTCCATCTCCGCCCTAGTCGCAACCGCCCTCGCCTACCGAAACTTCTTCACCCCCGCGGCTCAGCTGCGAGAGCTGGAGACCGCGAAACCGCAATAGGGTCCGATATGCGGACTCTCTTGCGGTCTCGGCGTCAGCGCCGGCAGCACCAGCCTTCGAGGCGGGGGAAGCTGGCGGAGCGTTGCCCTGGCGAGAAGGCAGTTGATATGTCGCCGACCGCACGTCCCTGGCCCCGGCCGACCGGCAGGAAAAGCCATTGGTTCGCATAAGGCCAGGTGACGAGCAGACGGCGACCGTCCGGGGACCATTCGAGCTGGTCGAGGCTGCCGGGGACGGTGAGCAGGCTTCGGGACCCGCCTCCGGGACGGATGACGACAACCTCGCTACGAGTTCCGGAGCGCTTCCAGTAGGTGATCACGGCGGCGACGAGTGGACGCCGTGGCGCGAGCGTGGCGTCGACCACGGTCGCGCCCGGAGCGAGCGGCAGTCTCTGAGCCGCGCCCAGCGCCGGTCCGGGCGCGATCTTCCGGGGTCGCACCGAGCGCAACCGCAGCGTCTGGGGCGAGGCTTCGAGGATGGCTTGCCCGCCGGCGCCCCATTCCATCCAAGTGATGCGACTCAGGGCAAGCGCCTTCGCCAGCTCAGCGCCGGTCTCGCTGTTGACGATCCGCAGCGCGCGGCCGCCGGTGACGTAGGCCAGGGCGTCCTCACCGCCCGGAGACCACGAAGGGGCGACGTAAGCGGGAGAGGTGGAGGCGGTCGAGCCCGCCAGCAGGCGGTCTTCGGTTCCGTCGCCGGCGATCACGCGGAGGCCGAAGCCGGCGCGGTAGGCGATTCGTTCGCCGGATGGCGACCACCGCGGCACCCCGATCTCGCGCGTGGCGGTGATTGACCAGCGCGGGTCGCCATCGGGCTCGACCGCGGTCAGGGTGCGGCCTTTGACGACGGCGGCGAAGAGGCCATGGGGCGACCAGGTGGCTTCTTCATAGTCGCCGAGCAGACGCCGCGAGCCGTCGGGCTGCACCACCCAGGGGCCGGATGCGCTCTGGACAAGGAGGCGACCGCCCCCCGGGATCTCGGAGAGGGCCGGCTCGGGACGCGGCGTCGAGGTGGTGATCGCCTCGTCGACCCAACCGCGCACCGCGGCGCCCGCCGGCGAGAGGAGCAGCGCCGCCAACAGGGTCGCGGCCGCGAGGGCGACCGCTAGTCGCGGCAGTCCCGGCCGCTGCCGGGGTCGCCGCTCTGCGTATGCCGCCTCCACGACCTTCTGACCGCGGCTTTCGGCCTCGGGCGGCACCGGGATTGTGACTTCGACCAGGGCAGTGTTGAGGGAGTCGCGCCTCATCGTCCACCCTCCGTCTCGATCTCGCCTTCTGCCGCCCCGCGCAGCCGGTCGAGTCCTCGCCGCAGGCGTGAGTTCACCGTCCCCCGCGGCAGCTCCAGCATCTCCGCGATCTCCCCCGGCGTGTACTCGAGCAGGTGGCGGAGGACGACAACGGCTCGCTGCTCGGCCGGTAGCTCCTTCAGCGCCGCCATCATCTCGCCGCCGATCTCCTCCGGCGGCGGCAGCGGCGCGAAGACCGAGTCGGGCCGGCCGACCTTGTGTCGCAGCGCCTCCCGCCGGGCCCAGTCCAGCGCCCGGTTGACGACGATCCGGTGCAGCCAGGGACCGAACGGGCGCCGTCGGTCGAAGCGATCGAGCGCGTCGACCGCGGCGAGGAAGCCGTCCTGGGCGATGTCCTCGGCCGCCGCCGCGTCGTGGACGACGAGGTAGGCGGCGCGGTAGGCGCTGCGCCAGTGGGCGGAGTAAAGGCGTGCCATCGCCGTGCCGGAGCCCTGCTGGGCTTCGCGAACCAGACGCCGCTCCCGGCGCCGGGAGGGAGGCTCGGCCGCGGCTGGGCCGGCGGTCCGCTCGATCGCGCCGCTCTCAATCTCCAAGTGCCACTCCCTTCCGACATCTCAATCTTCTCTCACCCACCGGGCCATCCTCACCAGTGCCTTCGCCACCCGTTCGCGCATCCGTGGCGCCACCCGTCCGTCCGGCAGCTCGACGACGAAGGAGGCAGCACCGTGGAATTCGTGGTTCTGCCAGTTCGGCGCGGTCCCGGCGGGCCAGCGCATCGCTCGGAACGGCATCCGGGCAAGGCGGGCGAAACGGCGAGCCGCGGCCACGCTCTGTCCCCAGGCGCGGACGTAGGGTCGTTGTCCCCGGTACTGGTGGAACCAGATCGTCGCCTCCGGTTGGAGGGTGCGGATGATCCGCGCCGCCAGCCGCGTCTCCGGCTCGGAGAACGGCTTTGGTCCGGGGTACTCGGGATCCCAGCGAACCCCCCTCACCTTCCACTCAGAGGGGAAGTTGCGGTTGAGGTCGACCCCGCGACCGTTGAGGCGGGAGCGGGCGGCGGCTCCGTCCGGGTTGAGGTTGGGGACGAGGTAAACGTCGGCGCTGGGATCGGGGCAGCCGCCGGTCAGCGGTTCGATCCGGCTGGTGCCGCACTCGTCGCCGTGGATGCAGCCGACGACGAGCAGCTCGCCGCTCCAACGCGGATCGCCCACCTGGCGCAGGGAGATCGGCCGGCCTTCAGAAGAGCGGCCGACGACCTTGAATCGCGCCAGAAGGTTGCCCGGCCGTCGCGGCGTCCGAGCGAAGGCGAGGAGCGGATCCTCGGGAGCGGGGAAGAGATCGGCGAAGGCCGCCAGCACGTGCCGGCCCCAGGCCGCGACCGCGGTGCGGGCATCCCGGACCGCAAAGGTCTTCGTATCGACCACGACCAGTGGCGGGGTGGGGGCGTGGCCGTGGACCGTCGAGCGGCTGAAGATGACGAGGCTGCGGCCGCCTCGCTCGACTCGCATCCTGACGAGGAAGAGCGCGCGCCGGTAGCGGAGCTGCGGCAGTTCGATCTTCCTCAGCTCTCCCGTAGCCGTGTCGAGGCCGAGGAGGAACGGGATCCCACCGTTGTCGTCGTAGAGGGTGTAGGCCCAACGCCCGTTCGGACCGACGGCGCGGGTGATCGGTACGCCCTCCATCGGCCCCGGCGGAGCGCCGGGATCGGCCACCGGATCCGCGGCCAGCCGCTCGCTGATGAGGTCGAAAGTGCGAAGTTCGAAGAAGGCAATTGAGCGCCGCGGGTGGTGCCGCGTCAGATAAGCCGTCGTCCCGTCGGGAGAGACTGCATGGACGCTGTAGAAGCCTGGGATCTCGATCCGTCGCACGGCGTGGAGCGGCCGCTTTTCGCCGGGGCGAACCGGGTGGCGCAGGTGGACGGCGGTGTCGAGCACGGCGAAGCGCGAGGTCTTCGGGGGGTAGGCAGGGGTGAAGCGCTGCAGGAGCAGGGTGCGGCCATCGCCCGAGAGACCCCCGCCGCTGAGGTCGTAGGCAACCGCCGGCAGGTAGTAGCTGCCGCGCAAGCGCCACCAGCGGTCGATGCGTCCCCCGGCCCGCTCGATCCGCTGCACGATCGTCGGCATGCCGACGCCGAGCTTGGGATTTAGCGTGACGTACCGGTAGGGAGAGCCCGGAGCCACGACCCCGGCCGGTGCCGGGCTGATGCCGACCCCCTTTCCCGCCACCTTCGCTGGCGCGAGCGCGCAGGCGAGGAGCGCCGCCGCCGCTACGCCCAGCGCGACCCGGTTGAGCACGCGGTTGAGCATCTCCATATATGGAGTACGCATGAGCCCCTCCCAGAGGTCCCCGGCCCCGGCTCCCTCAATAGGCTCCCTCCGTGGCGAAGCCGATCATCTTCTCGGGCATCCAGCCGACCGGGCGCAAGCACCTCGGCAACTACATCGGGGCGATCCGCCAGTACGTCGAGGGGCAGGACCGCGGCGACCCGGCGATCTTCTGCATCGTCGACCTGCACGCGATCTCGGTCGCCTTCGACCCAGCCGAGCTGCGCGAGCGCCTCTACGACACCACCGCGATCCTGCTCGCCGCCGGCCTCGACCCCGAGCGCTGCATCCTCTTCCGCCAGTCCGACGTGCGCGAGCACGCCGAGCTCACTTGGCTGCTCTCCGGGGTCACCGCCCACGGCGACCTCAATCGCATGCACCAGTTCAAGGACAAGTCGGCGCGCCAGCGCGAACTGGTCTCGGCGGCGCTCTTCTTCTACCCGGTGCTGATGGCCGCCGACGTGCTCGCCTACCGGGCGACCGAGGTGCCGGTCGGCGACGACCAGCGCCAGCACGTCGAGCTGATGCGGGAGATCGCCCGCCGCTTCAACGAGCGCTTCGGCGAGGCCTTGGTCGTGCCGGAGATGCGCATCCCCGAGGTCGGCGCCCGGATCATGGACCTGCAGGAGCCCGAGCGGAAGATGTCGACCACCGGTGGCACCGAGGGGGGCACCGTCCTCGTCCTCGACGAGCCCGACGCGATCCGCAAGAAGTTCGCCTCCGCGGTGACCGACTCCAAGCGCGAGGTGGTGCGCGGCCCCGAAAAGGCCGGGATCACCAACCTGATCGACATCCTCGCCGTCGCCCGCGGCGTCGACCAGGAACAGGTGGAGCGCGAGTTCGACGGCTCCGGCTACGGCGACTTCAAGAAAGCGGTCGCCGAGGCGGTGGTCGAGTTGCTGGCGCCGGTCCGCGAGCGCTACGAGGAGCTGCGCGGCGACGAGGCGGAGCTGGAGCGGGTGCTCGCCACCGGCGCCGACAAGGCACGGGCGCTCGCCGCCCCCACCCTCGCCGACGTTCGTGACGCCATGGGCATCGGTCCCGGTCGTTAACGTCACCCCGTGGCCGTAGCCGACCTCGACCTCGATCTCGACCTCGACGTCTTCGCCGGGCCTTTCGACCTGCTGATGGCGGTCGTCCTGCGCGAGGAGGTCAGCCTGCTCGACCTGCAGCTGGGCGAGGTCGTCGTCGCCTACGTCGAGCACCTCGAGCGCGAGGGCGAACTGGAGCTCGACGTCGCCACCGAATTCCTTGTCCTGATTGCGGCCCTGCTGGAGCTGAAGTCCCGGCTGATGCTCCCCGGCCCCGAGGACGAGCTGGACGAGCTGAAGCCCGAGGAGGCGGTCGAGGAGCTGCTGGCGCGGATGCTCGAGTACCGCCGCTACCGCGATGCCGCCGCTGAGTTGGCCGAGCGGTTCGAGTCGCAGCGCGGCTTCCTCTACCGCTCGGCGCCGCTGCCGCCCGAGCTGCGCCGCGTCGCCGTCGAGGCGGCCGTCGCCGTCTACGACCCCGACCAGCTCGGTGCCGCGCTCGGCGATCTGCTGACCGAGCCGCCCGAGCTCGACATCAGCCACATCCGCCCAACCGTGTCCCTGGAGCGCCGACTGCGGGCTCTGCGCGATGCTCTCGGCCGCCGCGCCGACTTCGACTTCGACGACGAGTTCGGCGGCGAGGACCGCCTCACCCAGGCGGTGACCCTGTTTGCGATGCTGGAGCTCTACCGCAAGGGCGAGGTGACCTGGGAGCAGGGCGAGTGCTTCGGGCCGATCAGAGTGAGGAAGGCGATGCCGAACGCGATCCACAAGGGCAACTGATGAGCGACCTCTCCCGTACCGTCGAGTCGCTGCTCTTCCTCTCCCCGCAGCCGGTCCCTGTCAAGGACCTGGCCGAGGCGACGCAGGCGAGCGAGGGGCAGGTCGAAGAGGCGATCGAGCTGCTGCGCGAGGACCTCGCCGCGGGCAAGCGGGGCGTCGTCCTGCGCGAGGTCGCGGGCGGCTTCAGCCTCGCCAGCGACCCGGGAAGCGAGGACGCCGCCCGCCGCCTGCTGGCGAAGCCGCGGACCCCGCCGCTGACCCAGGCGCAGGCGGAGACCCTGGCGATCGTCGCTTACCTGCAGCCGGTCTCGCGGCCGGAGATCGCCCGCATCCGGGGGGTCAGCTCCGAGTCGGCGGTGACCAGCCTCGCCGAGCGCGGTCTGATCGAGGAGTCCGGGCGTTCGCGCTTCGGCGCGGCGATCTTCAAGACCTCGGAGCTGTTCGAGCGGCTCTTCGGCCTCAGCGGCCTTGACCAGCTGCCGGACCCCTCGCGCTTCGACCCCAGCCCCGAGGACGAGCGGGAGCTGCGCGAGAGGCTCCTGAAGGCGGGAGAACAGCGCGCGGAGCCGTGAGGCTGGCGAAGTTCCTCGCCCACGGCGGGGTGGCGTCCCGGCGGAAAGCGGAGGAGATCATCGCCAAGGGGGTGGTGACCGTTGGCGGCGAGGTGGTTACTGACCCGGCGCGGGACGTGGAGGAGGGGGATGACGTTCGTGTCAACGGCGAGCCGGTCGCTGCGGAGGCGCGGGAGGTGTGGATGGTCAACAAGCCGGCCGGGGTGGTGTCGACGGCGCGGGAGCCGGGGAAGCGGCCGGCGGTCGTTGAGCTGGTGGAGACCAGCGCCCGCCTCTATCCAGTCGGCCGCCTCGACGCGGATTCGACTGGGCTCCTGCTGCTGACCAACGACGGCGAGCTCGCGAACCAGCTGACCCATCCGCGCTACGAAGTGCCGAAGACCTACCGGGCGTGGCTGCGGGCCGCGATCTCGGACCGCGAACTCGAGCGCCTGCGGAACGGGGTGGAGCTGGATGACGGTCCGACCGGCTCAGCGCAGGTGCGTCGCCTCGGCGAGCGCGAGATCGAGGTGGTCCTCCGCGAAGGCCGCAACCGTCAGGTGCGGCGGATGGTCGAGGCGGTTGGGAACCGAGTGGTGGCCTTGCAGCGGATCCGCTTTGGGCCGCTGGAGTTGGGCAAGCTTCCAGAGGGCAAGGCGCGGCGCCTTTCGGATGAGGAAATCGCCCAGCTGCCGCTCAGGAGATTCGGTAGGTGATGGTGTCCGCGATGGCCTGCGCTTCGGTTTCGGCCTGGAGGTTGGTAACGCGGAGAGAGGTGTAGCCGGCGGCGAGCAGTTCCCGGTCCCTCCATCGGTCGCGCTCGAAGGCGGTCGGCGTCTCGTGGAAGCCACGGCTGTCGGCTTCGACCACGAAGCGCTGATCGGGCCAGAGGAAGTCCACCTCAATCCGACCCTTCTCTATCTCCACCGGCGCATTGAGCTGCGGCGGAGAGACACCCTGCCGCAGGAGCAGCGGCAGCACCTTCGCCTCCAGCGGACTCCTCAACCGCCCCTTCTTCGCGAGGGGTGCCGCCCCGCGCCACTCCTCCACGAGCTTCCGCAGCGAGCCGACGCCGCGGCGCCCAGGGTCAATCGACGCCTCGATTGCCGAGATGTCGAGCAGCCTCCGCTGCGCCGCCCGCTCGAAGCAGCTGCGGAGCGTCCGCGCCGAGACGGTCCCCGCGAGGTCGACCAAAGTCCGAGCCGGGCTCGTGCAGGGGATGCCGGCGATGGTCCCGGTCTCATCGGGTCGGGGAGCACGCACCCGGTGGAAGCGAACGCCCTCGATCCTGCGACCACGGTCGCGTGAGGCGATCACATCGATGACCAGCGGCCCCTTGTCCAAGAGCTTCAAAAGCGCCCCAGCGCTGCGATGGGAGACAACCGCACCCTCGCCGCACGCAAGAGTGGCCGCACGTAGGCGCCCTCGCTCGTCAATGCCGGGGGGTCCGAGCGTGTAGACGCCGCGGAACACTCGATGTAGCCGTTCGGTCTTGATCGCGTGGGCGATGGCCTTGTCGCTCATCCCGTAAGAGCGAAGCTGATCCCTCGAAACGGCGCCGTGCTGTTCCGCTGCGAGGTGAGTCAGCCGGCGCCTTCGATCGGTGTGAATTTTGGTCCCTATGGGGGACATAAGTCCCACCGCTGTGCCGATTCGCCCCCCGGCTCTGAGAAGATGCTGGTAGTGACCGAGAACGGAAGCAACGGCGAGTTGCCGCTCGGTGCCTATCAGCCACCCCAGCCGCGTCTCTTCGCGGTGCGCGGCGCCGCGCAGGCGGAGGCGAACGAGCCGGAGGCGATCCTTGCCGCTACCGAGGAGCTGATGCGGGGGCTGATCGAGCGCAACGGGATCAAACCGGAGGCAATGGTCAGCTGCCTCTTCACGACGACCGACGACCTTGATGCCGAGTTCCCGGCGGTCGCCGCCCGCGACCTGGGGCTGACAATGGTGCCGTTGATGTGCTGCCGCGAGATCCCGGTCCCCGGGTCGATGCCGCGGGTGATCAGGGTGATGCTCCACTTCTACGCGCCGGCGGGGCACAGGCCCGTCCACTTCTACGTGGGCGAGGCGCAGAAGCTGCGGACCGATCTCGAGGCTGCCCAGTAGCGCTGGACGGTCGCTCGCGTTGACGCGGGGCCGTCCGTCACAATCGAGGCGCCGATGACCATCACCTTCGCCGAGAAGCTCGCTCGCATGCCGGGATACCAGGCCGGGGTCCCGACCGGCCAGGCGCCCGAGGCGATCGCCTCGGGGAACATCGCACAGCTCGCCTCCAACGAGTCGCCCTTCCCGCCGCACCCGAAGGTGGTGGAGGCGATCGCGGCCGCGGCCGGGTCGATGAACCGCTATCCCGATCCCGACGCGACGCTGCTGCGCCAGCGCCTTGCGGAGCGCTATGAGACCGAGCCCGGCCGGATCGCCGTCGGCAACGGCTCCTGCGAGATCCTCCTCGCCGCCGCCGAGGCGCTCTGCGAGCCCGGGGCGGAGATCGTCTATGCCTGGCCGGCCTTCTCGATGTACCCGTACCTGGCGGCGTTGACGGGTGCGCGCGAGATCAGGGTGCCGCTGGCCGAGGGCGATGTCCACGACCTCGAGACGATGGCTAACGAGGTGACCGCGGCGACCCAGTTGCTGATCGTCTGCAACCCCAACAACCCGACCGCCACCCACGTCGCGACCGCCGAGATCGCGGCCTTCTGTGAGCGGATCCCGCCCCACGTGACGGTGATCCTCGACGAGGCCTACGTCGAGTTCCAAACGCACGACGATCCCGACTCCACCCTCGGCCTGCTCGCCGACTTCCCCAACCTCGTGGTCCTGCGCACCTTCAGCAAGTGCTACGGACTGGCGGGGCTGCGGGTCGGCTACGCGATCGGCTCGCCCAAATTCCGCGCCGCCGTCGACGCCGTGCGCCAGCCCTTCAGCGTCAACGCCCTCGCCCAGGCGGCGGGGGCGGAGGCGATCCTGCACCAGGACGACGTCCTGCGCCGGGTCGAGAGCACGATCGCCGCGCGGCTCACGGTCGAGGAGGGGCTGCGAGGCATCGGCCTGCGGACTTCCGAATCCCAGGCAAACTTCTCCTGGGTCGATCTCGGCGACGCCGACGAAGCCGAGGTCATCGCTGGCCTCGCCGAGCGCGAGATCGCCGTCCGCCCCGGTAAGGCTCTCGGCGGCCCGGGCCACATCCGCGTCAGCTACGGCACCGCGGAGGAGAACGAACGTTTCCTGCACGTCCTATCGGAATTACTTGACTAAACCGGAACCCGTGATACAACCTTCCGCAAGGTGAGGTTGGACAAACCAACATCGGCGATCGGCTCCGCTGCGCAGGGTGCTGCCGACGCGCCCGGTTACCTCACCTATAGGCGATTTAGATAGGCGTTCGGCCTGGCGGCGACGCGTCGCCTCGGAGATCAGATCTTCCCGGCCGAGCGCCTCAGACGTTTGGGTCGCGCATGCGCCGACCGACCCCGGCAGCGAGCGACCAGAAAGTACGATTTTCAGGGTTTGGAGAAAGGCGAAGGCAAAATGTTCATTGGAATGGAGGGGGCGAAACGAGACGGCGTCCGCGACCAGCGGATCGCGAAAGTGGTCGAGCTGGCGCCGCCGGAAAGGCTGCTGGAAGAACTGCCGCTGGGGGAGGAGCGATCGAAGGCCGTAATCCGGGGCCGTGAGGAAGTCCACGAGGTGCTGCAGGGAAAGGACCCGCGGCTGATGGTCGTGGTCGGCCCGTGCAGCGTCCATGACCCGAAAGCGGCGATGGAGTACGCGACGAAGCTGAGCGCGACGGCGCGGGCGCTGCGCGACGAGCTGCTGGTGGTGATGCGGGTCTACTTCGAGAAGCCGCGGACGACGACCGGCTGGAAGGGGCTGATCAACGACCCGCACCTCGATGAAAGCGGCGACGTCAACGCCGGCCTGCGGATCGCCCGCAAGCTGCTGCTGGAGGTGATCGACGCTGGGCTCCCCATAGGTTGTGAGTTCCTCGACCCGATCACGCCGCAGTACATCGCCGACTGCGTCTCCTGGGGGGCGATCGGAGCGCGCACCTCGGAGAGTCAGACGCACCGTCAGCTCGCCTCCGGCCTCTCGATGCCGATCGGCTTCAAGAACCGTACCGACGGCAACATTCAGGTCGCGGTCGACGCGGTGCGGGCGGCGGCGGTGTCTCACGCCTTCGCGGGAATCGACGACGCCGGCATGCCGGCGATCCTGCACACCACCGGCAACGCCGATTGCCACATCATCCTCCGCGGCGGCCACGGCGTGCCGAACTACCACCCCCCCGAGGTCGAAGACGCGCTGGTCACGCTGGGAGTGGCTGGGTTGCCGGAGCGTCTCGTGATCGACGCTTCCCACGACAACAGCGGCAAGGACCCCCAGAAGCAGTTCTTCGCCGCCGGCGACATCGCCGACCAGGTGGCCGACGGAAACAAGTCGATCGTCGGGGTGATGCTGGAGTCGTTCCTGGTCGAAGGGCGGCAGAACCTCGTGCAGGGAGAGAACCTCACCTACGGGCAGTCGATCACCGACGCCTGCATCGACTGGGAGGACACCGTCTCGGCCTTGGAACGGTTCGCCTCGGCGGTGGAGGCCCGGCGCGGTTCTTAGGGCCGCACCAGACGTTTTGCCGCGGACGACGGCCATATGCTGGCCGGCGTGACGACCCAGCCGCAGCGCATCGCCGTCCTTGGGGTGGGCCTAATCGGCGGATCGATCGGGCTCGCCGCGCGGCAGAAGCTGCACGCCGAGGTAATCGGCTGGGGGCGCAATCCGGCGCGGCTCGAGCGGGCCGTTGAGCTCGGGGCGATCGACCGCGCCGCCGCCTCGGTCGCCGAGGCCTGCGAGGGCGCCGACGTCGTCTTCTGCTGCGGGCCGGTGGCGGCGCTCCCCGAGCAGGCCGGCGCAGCCCTTGCTGCCAGCGGCCCCGAGACCGTCGTCACCGATGTCGGCTCGACCAAGGGCGAGCTGGTCGCGGCGGTCGGCGGGGACGAGCGCTTCATCGGCGGCCACCCGCTGGCCGGGGCGGAGACGGCGGGGGTCGAGAACGCGCGCGCCGACCTCTTCGAGGGAGCGCGCTGGTTCCTGACCCCGACAGAGCGCTCCAGCGGCGTCCTCTACGACCGCCTGCAGCGGACGGTGGCGGCGCTGGGGGCGCGCCCGCAGGCGATCGACCCCCAGGGCCACGACCGCCTGATGGCTACGGTCAGCCACCTACCGCACGTCCTCGCCAACGTGCTTGCCGCGGAGGGCGCCGAGTCGCTGACGCGAGACTCGGAACGACTCCCGGACGTCGGACCGAGCTTCCGCGACGCGACCCGCGTCGCCGGGTCCAATCCGGCGATCTGGGCCGACATCTTCGCCAGCAACCGCGAGGCGGTGGCCGACTCCGTCGACTCCGTCGCCGAGCGGCTGCAAGAGGCGGCACGGCTGATTCGCGCCGGCGATCCGGAGGGCATTGCCGCCTGGCACGGCTCCGCCGCCGAGGCGCGGCGGCAGCTGCTCGAAGCCGAGTCGGCGGCGGGCCCCTTGCGGGAGCTGCGGATAGTCGTCGCCAACAGGCCGGGGACGGTGGCCGAGCTGGCGCTGGCGTTGGGGGAGGCCGGGGTCAACATCGAGGACATGGCCCTCCATCCGGCTCCCGACATGACCTCGGGCGCGGTTTCGCTCTGGGTCGCGGGCGAGGAGCAGGCGGCGAAGGCGGAGGCCCTCGTACGCGAGCTCGGCCACACCGTCAGCGTGCTTGGTGACACCGAGCCGTAGATAGGGTCGGCACATGCCAGGCACCCGTTTTGAGCCCTCCGGTCCCCTGCGCGGGCGACTGCGCCCGCCGTCGGACAAGTCGATCTCCCACCGCGCGGCGCTGATCGCGGCGATGGGGGAGGGCAAAGCGGTGATTCAAGGGTTTCTCGATGCGGCCGACACTCGATCGACTCTCGCGGCGACGATCGCCCTGGGTGCCGACGTATCCCGGGTCAGACCCGCGGACAACACCGGTCTCATCGTCACCGGCGTTGGCCTGAAAGGTGCCAAGCCTGCCGAGATCGACGTAGGTAACGCCGGGACCCTGCTGCGCCTGCTGCCCGGTTGGCTGGCGGGGCAGGAGGATGGGAAGTGGACCCTCGACGGCGACGAGTCGATCCGCCGCCGCCCGGTAGACCGCATTGCGGTGCCGCTGCGCGAGATGGGCGCCGATCTCAACGCCCGCGACGACCGCTTGCCGCCATTGGAGGTCAGCGGCGCTCCGCTGCATGGCATCACCTACGAGATGCCGATTGCGAGTGCGCAGGTCAAGTCCTGTCTGCTTTTCGCGGGGCTGCTGGCTGAGGGTGAGACGCGGGTGATCGAGCCTCTCGCCAGCCGCGATCACACCGAGCGGATGCTCACCGCCGCCGGAGCCCCGATCGAACGCGACGGCGACGCGGTCGTGGTTCGACCCGCCGAGAAGCTCGAAGTGGGTCACATCAGCGTCCCAGCTGACATCTCCTCGGCTGCCTTCTTCATCGTCGCTGCACTGCTCGTCGCGGAGAGCGAGGTGCTGCTCAGGACGGTCAACGTCAACCCCACCCGGACCGGACTGCTGACGATCCTCGAACGGATGGGCGCCGTGATCGACTGCGAGGACATGAGGGAGGTCGGTCGCGAGCCCATCGCAACCCTCCGCGTCCGAGCGGCGCCCCTCCGCGCCACCGAAGTCGGCGGCGCCGAGATCCCACTCGCGATCGACGAGCTGCCGCTCGTTGCCCTCGCCGCCTGCTTCGCGGAGGGGACGACGACTATCCGCGACGCCGAGGAGCTGCGCCGCAAGGAGTCGGACCGGATTGCGACGGTGACGGAGGCGCTGCGCGCGCTCGGCGGCGAGGTTGAGTCGACCGAGGACGGGATGGTGATCGAGGGAACCGGCGGCCTGCACGGCGGCACGATCGACTCCCACGGCGACCACCGGATCGCGATGCTGGGCGCCGTCGCCGGCCTCGCCTCCCGCGAGGGCGTCGAGGTGATTGGGATGGACGCCGCCGCCGTCAGCTACCCCGGCTTCGAGGCCGACCTAGCCTCCCTCCTCAGCCGCTGAAGATCGTTTCCACCCTTGACCTCGCTATGGCGGGGAGAAAGGTGGAAACGACGCCCAATACGCTGCCGCCATGGTGATCGCGATCGACGGGCCCGCTGGGGCAGGCAAGTCCACGGTCGCGCGGGCCGTTGCGGCCGAGATCGGCTTCACCTATCTCGACTCCGGGGCGATGTACCGCTCGGTGGCGTTGGCCGCGCTCGAGGCGGGGGTCGAGCTGGACGATGGTGAGGCGCTCGGGATCCTCGCCGAGGGACTGGGGATCGACCTCCGCGGCGCCCGCGTCCTGCTCGGCACCCGTGACGTGACCGAAGAAATCCGCACCCCCCAAGTCAGCGCCGCCGCCTCCCGCGTCTCCGTCCACCCGCGGGTCCGTGCGGCGATGGTCGCCCGCCAGCGGGAGCTGATCGCGGCCGGGCGTTACGTCGCCGAGGGGCGCGACATCGGCACCGTGGTCAGTCCGGACTCGCCGCTGAAGGTTTATCTCACCGCCTCCGACGAGGAGCGGGCGCGGCGCCGAGCCGAAGAGACCGGCGAGGACGTCGCAGCCGTGCTCGAGGCCCAGCGCCGGCGCGACGCCCGCGACACCGAACGCGAGCACGGTGCCCTTCGTCCCGCCGAGGACGCGGTCGAGCTCGATACCACCGGGCTCGCCCCCGACGAAGTGGTCGCGCGGGTGGTCGCCTTGGCGCGCGAGCGGGGCCTCGCGTGAGCGCCCCGACCGTCGCCGTCGTCGGCTTCCCCAACGTCGGCAAGAGCACCCTCGTCAATCGTTTGGTCGGCGGCAACGAGGCCGTCACCTCGCCGGAGCCCGGCGTCACGCGCGACCGCAAGCGGCTCGCCACCGAGTGGAACGGCGTCGCCTTCGAGCTCGTCGACACCGGCGGGATCGACCTTGGCGACGAGGCGGAGCTGGCGCGCGACGTGCAGGCGCAGGCACGGCTGGCGATGGCCGAAGCCGACGCGATCCTGCTCATCGTCGACGGCCGCGCCGGCCTCCGCGCCGGCGACGCGGAGCTGGCGAAGACCCTGCGCGGTTCCGAGGTGCCGGTAATCGCGGTCGTCAACAAAGCCGACCGCGCCGACGACCACGGCATCGCCGCCGAGTTCCACTCCCTCGGTCTCGGCGAGCCGCTCGCCGTCTCCGCCACCCACGGCCTCGGCACCGGCGATCTCCTCGACGCGATCGTCGAAGCGCTCGGGGAGCGTGAGCCCAGGGCGGAGGAGGACGACGCCGTCCGGGTCGCCGTCGTCGGCCGCCCGAACGTCGGCAAGTCGTCGCTCGTCAACGCCTTCCTCGGCGCCGAGCGGGTGATCGTCTCCGACGTCGCCGGCACCACCCGCGACGCGATCGACACCGAGCTCGAGGTCGACGGCCGGCGGGTCGTCCTCGTCGACACCGCCGGCCTGCGCCGCCGCTCCAAGGTTGCGGGGACGGTCGATTACTACGCGCAGCTGCGCTCGGAACGCGCCGTCGAGCGCGCCGACGTGGCGATCGTCGTCTGCGACGCCTCCGAGGGGGTCACCGCCGAGGACCTGCGGGTGTCCGAGATGGCGATGAAGGCGGGCTGCGCCAGCCTGCTGGCGCTGAACAAGTGGGACATCACCGAGACCGACATCGACGACGCCCGCGCCCGGGTCGAGCGCAAGCTGCGCCTGCGCCCCGCCGTCATCACCTGCTCCGCCACGCGCGGGCGCAACGTCGCCAGCCTGCTGCCGCGGACGCTGGTGCTCGCCGACAAGGCCGCCGAGCGGATCCCAACGTCGGAGCTGAACCGCTTCGTCAGCGACGTCGTCGCCAAGAACCCGCCCCCGGCCCGGCGCGGTCGCCGACTGCGCCTTTTCTACGCAGCGCAGGTGGGGGAGCGGCCGCCGCGGATCGCGATCCAGGTCAACGATCGCAAGCTGATCACCCGCGACTGGGCCTATTACCTGGAGAACAGGATGCGTGAGACCTACGAGCTGGAGGGGGTCCCACTGGTCATCGACTTCGTCCCCCGCTCGGGCTACCGAGGGCGCGCGGACTGACTCCCGGCACCAGACAAATTTCCTCTAGGCTTCCCGCCATGCCTACTTCCAAGCCGCTCGCCGAGGGCGAGTACCTCTTCACGTCGGAGTCAGTAACCGAGGGCCACCCGGACAAGGTCGCTGACCAGATCTCCGACGGGGTTCTCGACGCGGTCATGGCCGAGGACCCGGGCGGCCGGGTCGCCTGCGAGACCCTCGTCAACACGGGGATGGCGGTCGTCTCGGGGGAGATCTCCACCGACGTCCACCTCAACATCCCGGAGATCGTCCGCGAGACCGTGCGCGAAATTGGCTACGACCACGGCGACTACGGCTACCACTGCGATCACATCTCGGTCCTCACCTCGATCGACGAGCAGTCGCCCGACATCGCCCAGGGCGTCGACCAGGCGTATGAGACCAAGGTCGAACCGGGCGAGAGCGACGAGCTCGACGTGGCCGGCGCGGGTGACCAGGGGATGATGTTCGGCTACGCCAGCGACGAGACCGAGGCGCTGATGCCGATGCCGATCCACCTCGCCCACCGCCTGGCCGAACGGCTTGCCGCGGTGCGACGCGACGGCACGATGGGCTACCTCGGCCCCGACGGCAAGACCCAGGTCACCGTGCGCTACGCCGACGGCCGCCCCGTCGCGGTCGAAAAGCTCCTGATCTCCACCCAGCACGACGAGGGGATCGACTCGCAGACCAAGATCAAACCGGAGCTGTGGGAGAACGTCATCCTTCCGGTCCTCGAGGCCGAGGTGCCGGGTCGCTTCGACGAGAGCGAGCTGCAGGCGGAGCTCCTCGTCAACCCGACCGGCAAGTTCGTGATCGGCGGCCCGGTCGGCGACGCCGGCCTCACCGGCCGCAAGATCATCGTCGACACCTACGGCGGCATGGCCCGCCACGGCGGCGGCGCCTTCTCCGGCAAGGACCCGTCGAAGGTGGACCGCTCGGCCGCCTACGCCGCCCGCTACGTCGCCAAGAACGTAGTCGCCGCCGGCCTCGCCCAGCGCTGCGAGGTCCAGGTCGCCTACGCGATCGGCGTCGCCCATCCGGTGTCCCTCATGGTCGAGACCTTCGGCACCGGCAAGCTCCCGGACTCCAAGATCTCCCAACTGGTCGAGACCGAGTTCGACATGCGCCCCGGCGCCTTCCGCGAGTACCTCGACCTCCACCGGCCGATCTTCCAGAAGACCGCGGCCTACGGCCACTTCGGCCGCGCCGACGAAGACTTCACCTGGGAGCAGACCGACCGCGCCGAGGCCCTCCGCAGCGCCGCAGGCCTAGAGACCGCCGCCGCGTAGCTCCGCAACGAGCGGCGTAGCGCCCCCGGCAAGCAAGCCGAGAGGGGGAGAGCTGCATCGTTTCCACCCTTGTCCTCGTTATGGCGAGGTCAAAGGTGGAAACGAGAAGTTGGCGAGCTTGGGATCTGGCTGGGAGGCAGCACGGCGTGGTGAGTCGGGCGCAGCTCTTAAAGCTGGGGTTCACTAAGAGCGCCATCGAGCACCGCTTGAGAAAAGGTCGGCTCCACCTAGTTTCCAAGGGCATCTACCTGGTGGGATGGGCTCGGCTTACTCGTGAGCGGCGGTGGATGGCGGCGGTTCTCGCCTGTGGAGACGGAGCGGTGCTCAGTCACCGAAGTGCCGCGGAGCTATGGGGTTTCGGAAAGGAGAGGCGAGGGGTCATCGACATCAGCGTCCGCCGCCATTGCAAGGTGCGCCGCGCGGGAATTCACGTACGCGATCGGGCGGGCCTCTGGAATCGCGATATCGGAAACCGTCTGGGAATTCCGGTGACCCAGCCCGTCAAGACGTTCCTCGACATCGCCACCGAACTTCCCGCCAACCGCCTCGAGCGCGCGATTAACGAGGCGGACAAGCGCGATGTCATCGACCCAGATCGGCTCCGCCGCGCCCTTGACGACCACCCGGGAGAGCCGGGTATCCGCCTCCTCCGCCAGGTCCTCGACGAGGACACCTTCCGCCTCTCCGACGACGAACTGGAACTCCTCTTCCGTCCGATCGCCGCCTCCGCCGGCCTCCCAACTCCGCTCACCAAACAGCGGATCAACAAGTTCGAGGTCGATTTCTTCTGGCCCGACCTCGGCCTCATCGTCGAGACCGACGGCTGGCGCTACCACCGCACCCCCGCCGCCCAGACCCGCGACGCCCTCCGCTTCCAGCAGCACACCGCCGCGGGCCTCACCCCGCTCCGCTTCTCCCACCGCCAAGTCAAGTACGAACCTCGGCACGTCCGCCAAATCCTCACCAGAACGGCGGCGAACCTGCGCGGCCGCCCTGCACCCTTACTTGCTGGGTGAGGGTGCAGGTCGGCCGCGCCTAGCCGCGCGGCGGCTGAGCCTCGCCGAGGCCGTGCGTCCCCGCGGCGTGTGCCCCCGTCGCCTGGTCCACCGCGTGCACGACGTCGCCGGGATCGGCGACGCCGGCGAAGACGAAGTTGTAGTCGTCGGTGGCGGCGGTGTCGAAGTCGACGTCGCCGATCTGCATCAGCCGCTGGTAGACCGACTGGCTGTAGTTGACGTTCTGGACGCGCTCCAGGCGGGTCTCCTGGATCTCCCGGGAGATGATTCCGCGCTTGATGTTGAGGCGGCGGTCGGTGATCGTGTAGGTGGTCGCCACCCGCTTGACGAAGCCGATCAGGAGGGTTAGTGCGAGGACCACGAGGATGACGACGAAGGCCGTGGCGCCACCGTCGATCAGGTTCGCGATAAACCCGAGCACTACCGCGACGAGAACCCCTTTGAGGTAGAAGCCGAGGATCGCGCGCCAGGAGGGGTGGCCCTCGAAGATCACCTGCTCCCCTGGATTCAGGTTGAGGCTCACGCGGCTCAGGATATGCGTTCGTCCCCCCGCCCGCATACCCTCGGCCGGATGGCGATCCTTCGGGTCGAGCCCCTGACCACCGCCCGTGCCCTGCGCGGCCCCTTCGACTATCGCCGCCCGGAGGCGATGGCGGATATCGACGTCGGCAGCGTGGTCCGGGTCCCCTTCGGGCCGCGCCGCATCCTCGGGGTCGTGGTCGAGGTCGCCGAGGTCTCGGAGCTGCCGCCGGAGCGGCTGGCGGAGCCGCTCGAGGCGCTCGAGGCCGGCGCTACGCCGGAGCTCGTTCGGCTCGGCCTCTGGGTCGCCCGCGAGTACTGCACCACGCCCTCCCGTGGACTGCAGCTGGTGCTGCCGCCGGGCACCGGGACGGGCAGCGGAGGGCGCACCGTGCGGGCGAAGACCGAGTTGCGGGCGGAGATCCTCGCGGCGGGAGAGGCGGCGCTGACAGGAGGCGAGCGGCTGGGCGCCAAGCAGCGGGCTGTCCTCGAAGCGCTGCGCTCGGGTGAGATGTCCGCCGGGGAGCTGGCGACCGCGATCGGCTCCGACCGCCAGACCTTGCGGCGGCTGGAGCAGCGGGGGCTGATCGTGACCCGCAGCGTGACCGTGCGGCGCGTTCCCGGCGAGCCGGGCCTCGCCGGGACCGCGGCCCGGCCGCCGCTCCTGCCGGAGCAGGAGGAGGCGGTCAGGGCGATCGTCGCCGCCCTCGACGGGGAGGGCGCGGCAGGACGGCCGGGCAACGGCGCCGACGAAGGCGATGCGCCCCGCAAGCTCCTCCTCCACGGCGTCACCGGCTCCGGCAAGACCGAGGTCTACCTGGCGGCGGTCGAGGCGGCCCTCGAGCGTGGCCGCGGCGCGATCGTCCTCGTCCCCGAGATCGGCCTCGCGCCCCAGGCGGTGGCCCGCTTCCGCGCCCGCCTCGGCGATCGCTTCGCGGTGCTGCATTCGGCCCTCTCCCAGGGCGAGCGCTACGACGAGTGGCGCCGCCTCCGCAGCGGCGAGGCGAGCGTCTGCGTCGGTCCGCGCTCCGCCGTCTTCGCGCCGATCCGCAACCTCGGCCTGATCGTCATCGACGAGGAGCACGACCCCTCCTACAAGCAGGAGGGGGACCCGGCCTACGACGCCCGCGCCGTCGCCCGCAAACGCGCCGAGGATTGTGGCGCGGTGCTCGTGGCGGGCACCGCCACGCCCCGACCGGAGAGCTGGTTGGAGCTCCCCCGGCTGGAGTTGCCGCGCCGCGTCGACGGGCGCGGCATGCCGCCGGTGCACCTGGTCGACATGCGTGAGGCGGACCCGCGCTCCGGTCCGATCCACGCCGAGACCTGGGAGGCGCTGGAGGCGGTCCGCGCCGCCGGCGCCAAGGCGATCGTGATGATCAACCGCCGCGGCTTCGCCCCCTGGCTCACCTGCCGCTCCTGCGGACATCACTGGAGCTGCCCCAACTGCGACGTCTCGCTGATCGTCCACCGCCACAGCGGCCGCCTCGTCTGCCACCACTGTGCCCACGCGGAGCCGCACCCCCAGGCCTGCCATGAGTGCGGCTCGACGACCCTCTCGCGCGCCGGCGCCGGCACCGAGCGGATCGAGGCGCTCCTCGCCGAGCGCCTCGCGCCGATGCCGGTGCTGCGGCTCGACTCCGACACCGCCGGCGGTCGCGGCGCCCACGCCCGCATTCTTGCCCGCTTCGATCAGGCACCGAGCGCGGTCCTCGTCGGCACCCAGATGGTCGCCAAGGGGCACGACTTCCCCGAGGTGACGCTGAGCGTGATCCTCGACGCCGACGCGACCCTCCGCTTCCCCGACTTCCGGGCCGAGGAGCGGACCTTCGCGATGGTTGCCCAGCTCGCCGGGCGCTCTGGCCGCGGAGAGGCCGGGGGAGAGGTGATCGTCCAGACCCTGGCGCCGCAGGCATCCAGCATCGAGCATGCCTCTCGCCACGACTCGGCCGGCTTCGTTGCGGCCGAGCTGGAGCGGCGCCGGGTGCTCCGCTACCCGCCCTTCTCGCACCTGGTGCGGATCAACTTCTCTTCCGCGCAGGAGGGAAGGCTGGACGCTGCGGCGACTACCGTGGCGGGTGAGCTGCGGCAGGCGCTGCCGCAGGGCTCCGAGTTGCTCGGGCCGGCGCCGATGTTCCGCGTCCGCAACCGCCACCGGCGCCGGATCCTGATCAAGGCTGAGGATCGCGCCGGGACGATCGCTGCCGTACGCGACGTGGTCGAGAGCCGCGCCGCGGATCGCTCGCTGCGGGACGTCGCCATCGGCGTCGACGTCGACCCTCAGTAGGGGAGCAGCTGGGTGGTCACCCCGTCGGCCAGCGCTTGGACGGCTGGCGGGTGCTGGTCGAGGAAGAGAAGGGGCTCGATCAGCTCCAGCTCGATGAGGAGGCTTTCGCCCGCTGGCCCCCGCACGAGATCGACTCGCGCGTAGAGGGGCTCGGTCGGCAGTTGGGCGAGGGCTAGGTCGCCGATTGCGATTTCGGCGGTGGAGGGCTCGGCGGGATGGATAGTGCCGCCCCAGCTCGGCTGGACGCGGAAGTCGCCATCCTTCGGCTGCTTGCGGACGGCGTGGCTGAACCGCCCGCCGATGTAGACGAGCGACAGCTCACCCTCGACTTCGACCGTGGGCAGGAACGGCTGAACCATCACATCTTGGCTCTCCAGCAGCTCCTCCAGCGCCGCTTGGCCGGCCGCGTCTCTCACCCACACTCGTCGCAGGTTCCGCGCCCCGAGGTCGATCGCGGGCTTCAGCACCGCCTCGTCCCAACCCTCCTCAGCGAGGACCGCCTCCAGTAGGTGCTCCCCGCCGCGCTCCAGCCAGCGGGTGGGGATCGTCGGCACGCCCGCCGCGGCGAGCTCCCGCAGGTAGCCCTTCGCGCTGTTCCAGGCGATCAGCTCGCAGGGGTTCCAGAGCGGGGTCACCTGACTCACCGCCCGTGCCCATGCAAGGAAGACGTCGTGCTTCTCGTGGTAGTCCCAGGTCGAGCGGATCAGGCAGCCGCCGAAGCGCTCCCACTTGACCCCCGCGGCATCCCAAATCGCCGGCACCGCCTCGACCCCCCGTGCCTCCAGCGCCGCCAGGAGCGACCGATCGTCGGGCACTAACCGGGGATGATCGGCGCAGGTGGCGATGGCAATCCGGGCTCGGGACATGGGCTCGTCAGCAGGAAGTATCAGAAGGCGGGAGGGACTTAGACTCAGCCTGGATGGGCGATGAGACGAAAACGGCCGAGCGCGAGAGCGAGGAGCGCCAGCGGGAACTGGAGCTGCTGGAGCGCCGGGAAACGGCGCTGGCGCAGGTGGTCAAGTTCGGCGATCCAGTGTTGAAGAGCAAGGCCTCGCCCGTCTCCAAATTCAACCCGGAGCTGCGTGCCGAGGCGGATCGGATGATCGAGATCATGCGCGACGGGTTAGGCATCGGCCTGGCGGCGACGCAGCTCGGCGCCCTCCGGCGACTACTCGTCTTCCAGGCGGGGCCGGAGAGCGAGCCGATCGCCCTCGTCAACCCGGAGGTCGAGTGGCTTTCGGAGGAGATGGCGGTCGCCGAGGAGGGCTGCCTCAGCCTGCCGAACGTCTCGATGGACGTCGAGCGCCCGCTCTACGCCCGCTTCGGCGGCCGCGACATCGAGGGCGAGCGGATCCTGATCGAGGCCTCGGGACTGGAGGCGCGCGTGCTCCAGCACGAGATCGACCACCTAGACGGAGTCCTGATCCTCGATCGCACCACCCGCGAGCAGCGCAAGGCCGCCCTTCGGGCGCTGCGCGAGGGCGAGAGCTACAGCCCCTCGTCCGAGGAAGAGATCTCCGAAGAGGGCGAGCTCCGCGAGCCGCGCACGGACGCGTGAGGACCGCCTACCTCGGGACCTCCGAGTTCGCCGCCACCGTCCTGCGCCGCCTCGCCGCGGCCGAGCGCCATCGTCCTTCCCTGGTCGTCACTCCGCCCGACAGCCGCCAGGGCCGCGGCCGCAAGCTGGCGCCGCCGCCGTGCGCCGAGGCTGCGCGCGA
>DASSVR010000030.1:0-10225 GCA_035705945.1 Solirubrobacterales bacterium | reverse complement strand
GGGGGAGGGGTCTCCAGACACTCCCGCTTTTGTCTGGAGACCCCTCCCCCGGCTCCCCCCAACCTTCCGGCGTATCATCGAGTGTCATGGAGAGCGCCACGGCTGTACCCATGTCCGAGTCCACGTCAACCCTCGACTCCTTCGACCCAGCCACCGGCGAGCTGGTCGGCACGGTTGCGACGATCACCCCCGAGCAGGTGCAGGGCGTGGTCGACGACGTCGCCCGCATCCAACCGGCCTGGGCGGAGCTGCCGCTGAAGACCCGCGCCGCCTACATGAAGCGCGCCGCCGACGCGCTGCTCGACGACGTCGACGAGATCGCCGAGCTGCTCAGCAGGGAGCAGGGCAAGCCGCTCAACGAGGCCTACACGATGGAGCTCCTGCCGACGATCGACGCGCTGCACTGGTGCGCGAAGGCGGGGCCGAAGATCCTCGCTGACGAGAAGGTGCCGATGACTCAGGCCTTCACCCTCTCCAAGAAAGGCCGTTTCAGCTACGAGCCGATCGGCGTCGTCGGCGTGATCGCGCCCTGGAACTACCCGTGGTCGATCCCCTTCGGCGAGGTGGCGATCGCCCTGATGGCCGGCAACGGCGTTGTGCTGAAGCCGGCCAGCCTCACGCCGCTGCTCGGCGAGCGGATCCGCGAGGTCTTCGAGAAGGGCGGCCTACCGGAGGGACTGGTCCGGGTGGTCCACGGCGGCGGCCGCATCGGCGACGCGCTCTGCCGCTCCAGCGTCGGCAAGGTGTTCTTCACCGGATCGGTCGAGGTCGGCCGCAAGGTCGGCGAGGTTTGCGCCTCTGAATTGAAGGGCTCGGTGCTGGAGCTCGGCGGCAAGGACCCGATGATCGTCTGCTCCGACGCCGACCTCGACAACGCCGTCTCCGGCGCGGTCTGGGGCGGCTTCGCGAACGCCGGCCAGACCTGCTCCGGGATCGAGCGCGTCTACGTGATGCGCGACGTCGCCGAGGCCTTCGTCGAGGGCGTCGTCCGCGAGGCTGAAAAGCTGCGGGTCGGCAACCAGATGGAGTGGGACACCGCAATCGGCCCGATGACCTCGGAGGAGCAGTATGGGATCGTCTGCGACCTGATCGACGATGCGGTCGCCGCCGGCGCCACGAAGCGCTGCGGCGGTCCGACGGAGGTTCCCGGCCTCTCCGGCAAGTTCGTCGCCCCAACCGTCCTCACCGGCGTCACCCACGAGATGCGGATCATGCGCGAGGAGATCTTCGGCCCGGTGGTGCCGATCGTCGTCGTCGACTCCGAGCAGGAGGCAATCGACCTCGCCAACGACTCCGAATTCGGCCTCGGCGCCTCGGTCTGGACCAGGGACCGCCAGCGCGGCGCCCGCATCGCCCGCCGGATCGAGTCCGGGATGGTCTGGGTCAACGACCACTCCTTCAGCCACGGCGCCTGCCAATGCGCTTGGGGTGGCGTCAAGGACTCCGGCCTCGGCCGCTCCCATTCGAAATTCGGCTTCTACGAGTGCGTGAACATCAAGATGAACGCCTGGGAGCCCGGCCTCACCCGTGACTTCTGGTGGCACCCCTACGACCGCACGCTGGGCGAAGCTGTGCAGGCCTCGGCGCGGATCCTCTACGGCAGGGGGGAGGAGCGGATCAAGGCGCTGCGCGAGGGCGCCGGCCCGCTGCTGAAGGTCGGCCGGCGGATGATCAAGAAGCGGCGCTAGTGACGTGGGAGAACGATTCAAGAGTCACTGTCGATCAGCTCGCCGCCTAGCCATTAGCCGTCCTAATCATTTTTACAAGTTCCCCCACCCGTTGACGTAAGTCATGGGGCCAGTCGCGTAGGTCAAGCTCGGACCACATCTCTATAACCTCACGAGCGACGGCGGTCTTATCCACCGCAGACGTCCGACCTCGTATTCTTCTGGCCTCCAACGGGTTTTGGTACTTATCGCCCCGCCAAGCGCAGCTCGCCTCGGGATAGACGGCAGAAACAGCTCTCGCCAGCATCTCCGGCGGCACATAATCCTCAATGGTGTAGCCATTAGTAAGCCACACTACGGATCTAGCGTTCTTAGTAATCTCATCCCGAACGCGAGCCTTAGTCGCATTGATCCGCGCATAGCGTGATTTCCGGTCAGAGTCGATAATGACTGCGAAGTTCCTATTGATCCTGGGCAGGCTGACAAACTCATTAACGGCAGGGTCATATGCTGCGAGGTGTCGCAAGAGGCTACCCCCGTAATACATCACTTCAAAGTGCACACCCCGCACCAAATCTGGGGCAAGCGCTTCAAGCCATCCAGTGATGTAGAGGCGGTCAGACGGACCCTCTACCCACACCACCGCGTTCGCCTGTACTAGATCCGAGGCCCGAGCGCCAAGCTCAGAGCTGATGAGGGCTACCTCGGCTGGTTCCACCGCAGCATCGACGACAGAATTTTCATCGCTAAGGCGTACCGCTGACAGAGAGGCGTTCTCGGAATCCAGCATATGCGCGGAATGGGTAGCAATCAGATATTGATTGGTCGTTTCTTCCGACAAATATGCGATAAGTCGCCGTTGAAGCGTCGGATGAAGATGGATCTCGGGCTCCTCCACGCAGACCAGAGTCCTAGTGAGGACAGTGGCGGCCGCCGCCAAGATGATTACCTCGTGCAGGCCAGTCCCATAGTTGTCGATAGGGAGCCAACGTCCCTGATGGCGAACCAGCAACGTGTCACGGGTATTGGGAACTTCAAGCCTTGCATCGTCATCTTCGAAGAGTGCCTTGACAAATGCCGTAATCCGATCGAACCGCTTACGAAGCTGCGGCTTGACAAACCCGGGATTCTGAAGCTCTGCCAGTCTTGAGATAAGTCCAGGTCCGTCGAACTGGCCGTGAGCATCCGCCGTCGCCTCTCCGATTTTTCGAAAGGCGCCAATCGTCTGTACCTCAGGAAGCTCCAACTGCAAACGCTCATGAAGTTGGGTGAATACGGTTTCGCTATTTCCGGAGATCCCGCCTCCGCGAGTTCCAGTGATCTTCTCTGCCGCTGGCCCCACCACCTCAAGGGCATTCTCTCGGTTGGCGACCTCTACCAGGCGATCTAGCTGATTTCGATCGGGCACTAGGCGATTAGTCTCATTCAGCCGAAATTGGAGCCAGAAACCAGGAGGATTGCCCCTTATGTCAGCCGATGCTCCACAGAGATATTCGAGATGCCCTATGAGTGCATGATCTGCGGCCAGATCTGGAAAATGCTTCTCGCTGACCTCATAGCGGATAGCCAGTGAGAACTGTCGCTCGGTGTCGTCGGATGCTCGGAGTGGGCGGTCTACGTCCTCAAGTTCGAGTGCCTGGCTGGCTGAAAGGGCACCAATTGCGCGTTGAGCAACCGCTAGAATATTTGACTTCCCGGAGTTGTTCGGTCCTGCAAGCAGGTGAACAGGAGAGGTCATCTGTATTGCCTCCAACGTTCCCGCCCCGAAGCTGCGGTAACCGGTAAAAGCAAAACCCGACAACAAAGGAGGGTGCGCCATATGGCGCCAAGTCTAAGCTCAAGGTTGTTCTGACAGCTTCGACACGGTGCTTCACCGCCGATTCCTAGTGGCACCCTCGCGTAGGTTCGATTCGATCGCTGATAAGGCCCGCGCGTGACCTTGGACAGTGAGACCATTGGGGCAGGCGACCCTGCATCCTTGTCGCAGGGATTAAAGCCGGCTCGATCTCGAGAGGGGCGCGAGGCGCCGGCAGGTGGAATTCCCCTATCTGCTACCAAGCGGCAGAATCATCTTCGATGCCTCCTGAGCAGGTAAAAGGCGAGCCCGCGATCGCGGTCGCGGCGCTGCGGCGCGATTACGGCGACCGGCCGGCGCTCGACGGCGTCGCCTTCGAGGTCCACCGCGGCGACACCCTCGTCGTCCTCGGCCCCAACGGCTCGGGGAAGACGACGCTGCTGCGGATCCTCGCCACGCTGCTTCGCCCCAGCGGCGGCAGCGTCCGGGTGCTCGGCTGCGCGCTGCCGGACGAAGCGTGGAAGCTGCACGGCCGGATCGGCTACCTCGGGCACGAGCCGCTCCTCTACCGCGACCTCACCGGCCGGGAGAACCTGCGCTTCCAGGCGCGGCTGCACGGGGTCGAGCGCGCCTCCGCCGATGCTCGAATCGAAGAGCTCCTGCGCGCAGTCGGGATGGAGCGCCGCGCCGACGAGCGGGTCGCAGAGCTCTCGGCGGGGATGCGCCAGCGGCTCTCGATCTGCCGCTGCGTCCTCCACGAGCCCGAGCTGCTGCTGCTGGATGAGCCGGACTCCAACCTCGACGCCGAGGCTCGCGAGCTGGCGCAGGAGCTGGTCGGTCCCGCCCCCGGCCGCACCCGTGTCGTCGTCACCCACGACCCAGAGCGCCACCTCCCCGAGGCCGACCAGGTGCTGCGCCTCGGGATCGACGAGACGGCGGTGGTCTCGTGACCCCCTCGCGCACCGCCTTCGCAGCGATCCTCGCCAAGGACCTGCGCTCGGAGCTCCGCACCCTGCAGTCGCTGCCGGCGATGGCGCTCTTCGCCATCACCACCTTCGTCATCTTCCGCTTCGGGCTCGACCGCACCAGCCTCTCCGGCAGCCTCGCCGCCGGCGTCCTCTGGGCAACGCTGCTCTTCGCCGCGGTCCTCGGCGTCAACCGTCTCTTCGTCGCCGAGCGCGAGGAGGGAGGCTTCGACGCGATCCGGCTGGCGCCGATCGACCGCAGCGTCCTCTTCGGCGCCAAGGTTGCGGCGCTGCTCGTCTACCTGGTCGCGCTGGAGCTGGTCGCGGTGCCGATCTTCGCGATCTTCTTCCTCGACGACGCCGCCGGGCTCGCCCCGCTCGTCGCCATCCTCCTGCTGACCAACCTCGGCCTCGCCACCACCGGCACGCTGATCTCCTCGATGGCGGTCAACTCGCGCGCCCGCGACCTGCTGGTGCCGCTCGTCCTGCTCCCCCTGGCGGTGCCGCTGATGATCGCCGCGACCGGCGCCACCGAGCACCTGCTGGCCCTGGGCGGTCCGTCCTACGACCGCTTCGGCACCTGGCTTGCGGTGCTCGGCCTATACGATCTGATCTTCGGCCTGGTCGGCTACGCCGTGTTCGATTTCCTCCTCGAGGACTGACCGGGCGCCACGCTTCCCACCTCGGACGATGTACGGCAAAGGACTCAAGCCCCTCTCGATCGCCACCGTGGCGATGCTGACCCTGTCGCTCTCGCTGGTCTTCTTCTACGCGCCGCTCGACGCCGACCAGGGCTTCGTCCAGAAGATCTTCTACCTCCACGTGCCGCTGGCGATCGTGGCGCTGCTCGGCTTCGTCGCCGGCGGCGTCTTCGCCGTCCTCCACCTGCGGACGGATGACCGCAAGTGGGACGCCTGGTCCTATGTCGCGATCCACATCTCGGTCATCTTCGGCGTCGCGGTGCTGATAACCGGCGCGATCTGGGCAAAGGCCTCCTGGGGCCACTGGTGGGTCTGGGACGAGCCGACCCTGGTCAGCTTCCTGATCGTCTTCCTCCTCTACGCCACCTACTACCCGTTCCGCTACGCGATCGAGGACCGCGACCGCCAGGCGCGCTACGCCTCCGTCTTCGCCGTCACGGCCGGCGCCTTCGTGCCGCTCAACTTCATGGCGGTGCGGATGGCAGAGAGCCTCGTCCATCCCCGCACCTTCGCCACCGCCGAAGGCGGGATGCCGGGCGAGATGATGCTGACCTTCCTCTGCTCGCTGGTCGCGATGGGCCTGCTCTGGACGACGCTGGTCAAGTTCGAGCTGACGGCGAAGAGCGCCTCCGGCCAGGTCAAGCGCCTGCGCCGCGCCCTCGACGCCCCGGTCAGCGGCGGCAGCTCCCGGATCGCGCCGGAGGTGGGGTGATGGAGCTGCTGTACGCCGCCCCAGCCCTGCCGCTCGACGAGGCCGGCAAGTACGTCGCCGGCGCCTACGTCGTCTTCATGGTCCTGCTCGTCGTCTACGTCGCGATCATGGCGGCGAAACTGCAGCGGATCGAGCGAGAACTCCGCGATGTGGCCGCAATCGCCGAGCGGAACAAGGAGAGCGAAGCCGCCCCCGGACGCGAAGCGGAGGAGGCGGCGCCTCATGTCTGAGCTACTGGCCCTCGGCGTCTCCCACAAGACCGCGCCGCTCGACCTGCGCGAGCGCCTCTCGCTGACCGAGGGCCGCGCGGTCGGCGCCCTCGCCGAGCTGACGGCGGCCAGCGGCATCCACGAGGCGGCGGCGATCTCCACCTGCAACCGGACCGAGCTCTACCTGATCGTCTCCGACCCGGTCGAGGCCGAGTCGACCGCGCTCGGGGTCCTCACCCGTCAGGCGGAGATCCGCCCGACCGAGCTGCTCGGCCACCTCTACTCGCTGCGCGCCAGCGACGCGGCCCGCCACCTGCTGCAGGTGACGGCTGGGCTCGACTCGCTGATCCTCGGCGAGGCCGAGATCCAGGGCCAGGTCAAACGCGCCTACGAGCTGGCGCTGGTCGAGGGCGCCACCGGGCCGATCCTCAACCGTCTCTTCCGCGGCGCCCTCACCGCCGGCGGCCGGGCCCGCGAGGAGACCGGGATCAGCGAGAAGGGGGTCTCGATCCCCTCCGTCGCGGTCGAGCTGGCGCGGCGGGCGATCGGCGACCTCTCGGACAGCCGCGTCCTCGTCGTCGGCGCCGGCGAGACCGCCGAGCTCGTCGCCAAGGCGCTCGTCACGCGTGGCGTTGCCACCGTCTTCGTCGCCAACCGCCACTACGACCGCGCGATCGGCCTTGCCCAGCGCTTCGGCGGCGAGGCGATCCGGTTCGAAGAGCTCCCCGAGCAGCTGACAAGCGCCGACATCGTCGTCTCGGCGACCAACTCGCCGCACCACATCGTCGAGAAGGACGGCCTCGAGCACGTGATGGAGTCGCGGCCGGAGCGGCCGCTGCTGGCGATCGATCTGGCGGTGCCCCGCGATATCGAGCCGGCCTGCCGCGAGATCGCCGGCGTCACCGTCCACGACATCGACGACGTGCAGCAGATCGTCGAACGCAACGAGGGTGGCCGCGAGGCCGAGGCGACGCGGGCGGAGCGGATCATCGACGCCGAGCTCGACCGCTTCGAGCGCTGGCTCGCCTCGCTGGAGGTGGTGCCGACGATCAGCTCCCTGCGCGAGCGCGGCGACGAGTTGGCGCGGCGGGTCCTGGCCGAGAACGCCGGCCGCTGGGAGAACCTCGGCGAGGCCGACCGCGAGCGGCTGGAGACGATGGCGAAGGCGATCGTCTCCCGGCTGTTGCACGACCCGACCCTGCGGCTGCGCCGCTCGGCCGGCTCCGACGAGGCCTACTTCTACGTCAGCGCCCTGCGCGAGCTGTTCGGTCTCGACGTCGAGACCGAGCCCGAAGGGGAGGCTCGGGGCAACGTCACCGAGCTGCGGCGCAAAGACAAAAAGGGCTGAGATGCGGATCGCGACCCGGGGCAGCGTCCTTGCCCTGACCCAGGCTAGGTGGGTTGCCGACAGACTCGGAGGCGCAGAGCTCGTCGAGGCCTCATCTGACGGCGAGCCCGGCGACAAGTCGCGCTTCGTTCGCGGGGTCGAGCGGCTGCTGTTGGCCGAAGAGGCGGAGATCGGGGTCCACTCCGCCAAGGATTTGCCGGGGACGATGCCCGAGGGTCTGGAGATAGCCGCCGTGCCGGCGCGCGAGGACCCCGCCGATATCTGGATCGGCACCGGCGACTCGCTCGAGGACGTGCCCGAGGGCGCCCGGGTCGGGACCGCGAGCCTGCGGCGGCGGGCTCAGCTGTTGGCGATACGCCCTGACCTGCAGATCGAGGAGCTGCACGGCAACGTCGACACCCGCCTATGCAAGCTGGAGGAGGGCGAGCTGGACGCGATCGTCCTCGCCGCGGCGGGCCTGCGCCGGCTCGGCCGCGAGGGGGAGATCGCGTTCCCGATCCCGGTCGACCGGATGGTCCCCGCCGCGGGACAGGGCGCGCTGGCGCTGCAAGTCCGGGCCGAGGACGAGCCCACGATCGAGACGGCGACGACGATCAACGATCTGCGGGCGATGCGCGAGCTGACCGCCGAGCGGACCGTCGTCGCCCTGCTCGAGGCGACCTGTGCCAGCCCGCTGGGCGTCCACGCCAGCTGCGAAAGAGACCGGGTCTTCATCGACGCCTTCGTCGGCCTTCCCGACGGCAGCGAGTGGCTGCGTGACCGCTTCGAGGCCCCGGCCGAAGAGCCGGCGCTCGCCGGCGCCGAACTGGTCCAGCGCCTGCTCGGCGCCGGCGCCCGAGAGATCCTCGACCGCGCCGAGGAGATGGTGTGACGGCCCGGCCCGGGGTCGTCTACCTAGTCGGCGCCGGGCCCGGAGACCCCGGGCTGATGACGGCGCGCTCGCTGGAGCTGATCGCCGCCGCCGACGCGATCTTCTACGACCGCCTGATCCCGCCGGGCGCGCTGGACGGCGCACGCGAGGACGCCGAGCTGGTCTACGTCGGCAAGCAGCCCGGCGTTCCGTCGGTCCCCCAGGACGAGATCGGCGAGCGCATGATCGAGACTGCGCGGGCGGGGAAAAGTATCGTCCGCCTCAAGGGCGGCGACCCCTTCGTCTTCGGCCGCGGCGGCGAGGAGGGAGAAGCGCTGCGCGAGGCCGGGGTCGAGTTCGAGGTGGTGCCGGGAGTAACGGCCGGGGTCGCGGGTGCCGCCTACGCCGGCATCCCCGTGACCCACCGCGACGACGCCTCCGCCGTCGCTTTCGTCACTGGCCACGAGGATCCGGAGAAGGATGAGAGCGCGCTCGACTGGGAGGCGCTGGCCCGCTTCCCCGGCACCCTCGTCTTCTACATGGGCGTCAAGCGCCTGGATGAGAACGCCAGAGCGCTGATCGAGGCCGGACGCGATCCGCGGCAGCCAGCCGCCGCGATCGAGCGCGGAACCTGGCCTGGACAACGAACCGTCGAGGCAACCCTCGGGACCATCACCGAGGCGGTCGAGCGTGAGGCGATAACGGCGCCGGCGCTGATCGTCGTCGGGGAGGTTGCCCGGCGGCGCGAGCAGCTCGCCTGGCTCGAGCGCCGGCCCCTTCACGGCCGTCGCGTGGTCGTCACCCGCGCCCGTGCACAGGCCAGCGGCCTGGCGGCGATCCTGCGCGGACTCGGTGCCGAGGTCATCGAGCTGCCGGCGATCCGAATCGAGCCGCGGATCGAAACCGCGGCGGTGCAAGAGGCGGCTGCGGCAATCGGCGATTTCTCCCTCATCTGCCTGACCAGCCCCAATGGCGTCCAACTCCTCTTCGAGGCGATGGAGGCGGCGGGCAGGGACGCGCGTGCGCTTGGCGGAGCAACTGTCGCCGCGATCGGACCAGGCACCGCCCGCGCCCTCGCCGAGCGCGGGATCGTCGCCGACGTCGTCCCTGACCGCTTCGTTGCCGAGGCGCTGGTCGAGGCGCTCGCGGACGTCGACGTCAGCGGCAAGCGCGTACTCGTCGCCCGCGCCGCCGAGGCCCGCGACGTCCTCCCCGACGCGCTGCGCGAGCGCGGCGCCGAAATCGAGGTGGTCGCCCTCTACGAGACCGTCCGTGAGGAACCGGGCGAGGATGAGGTCGAGGCGGCCCAAGCGGCCGACTACGTCACTTTCACCTCCTCCTCCACGGTCACCAACCTGACCGCCGCCCTCGGCGACCGCTTCCCCAGCGGCGCCCGCATCGTCTCGATCGGCCCGATCACCAGCGAAGCCGCCCGAGCCGCCGGCTTGGAGGTCCACGTAGAGGCCCAGCGCCACGACATAGACGGCCTCATAGCCGCCCTCCTAACCGACGCGGATGAGCTTCGGTAATCCCCACCGCCACTACCGCCGCACCGACTCGACCAACACCCGCGCCCGCGAGCTCGCGGCGGCGGGAGCACCACACGGAACGGTCGTCACCGCCACCGAGCAGAGCGCCGGCCGCGGGAGGCAGGGAAGAACCTGGACCGCCCCTCCCAACAAAGCCCTCCTCTACTCGGCCATCGTCCGCCCCCTAGAGGAGCGCCACATCCTCCTGCCCCTAGCCGTCCCCTTAGCCGTCTGCGGGACCGCCGAGGAGCTGCGACCCGACCTGGAGTGCAAAGTCAAGTGGCCAAACGACATCCACCTAGAAGGTCGCAAGCTAGCCGGCATCCTCATAGAAGCTCGACCTCAAGATGGGTGGGCAGTGATCGGAGTAGGTCTCAACCTGTCGATCGCCCCCGACGAGTTCCCCCCCGACCTCCGAGACACGGCCATCTCGCTCTTCGCCGCGCGTG
>DASSVR010000029.1:0-23930 GCA_035705945.1 Solirubrobacterales bacterium | reverse complement strand
GCACGGCTTCACGCTCGAGGGCGCTCTGCGCGGCCTCGTGTGGGGCGGCCTGGTGCGCGCCTTCTTCCTGCACCACGTCACCTGGTCGATCAACTCGATCTGCCACTTCTTCGGCCGCCGCCGCTTCGACACCGACGACCGCTCCACCAACGTTTTCTGGCTCGCCCTGCCGTCACTGGGCGAGTCGTGGCACCACAACCATCACGCGTTTCCGCGCTCCGCGGTTCATGGGCTCAAGCGCTGGGAGCTCGATCCCTCGGCGCTGATCATCGCGACAATGGAGAAGTTGGGTCTGGCTCGCAACGTGATCCGGATCTCACCGGAGCGCCAAGCCGAGCGAGCTTCCTAGCCAACCCCTCCTAGACACGTACCGTCCGTCTGTCCAATAGCTGAGCTTCACTCGCCAGCGCCAGGGAATATGGTTGATTTGTCCCAGCGAACTGTCACAGTGTGGGTAACTCTGGCAGACTTCCCTCAGGGATTCTCTGCACTTTGGATGGAAAGGAACTAGATGCCCCCCAGCACGAACGTACTTGACGAGGCCAAGCAGCTCGTGGAGCGGCGCCTCGCTGACCTCGACGAGGAGCGCAAGCGCCTCGAGCGGGCCCTCGCCGAGCTTGGCGGAAAAGCGACCCGTCGCGGCCCCGGCCGGCCCCGCGGCAGCGCCGCCAAATCCACTGCCGGCGCCCCTCGCCGGCGCCGTAAACGCCGCGGCGGCACCCGCGCCGATCAGGCTGTGAAGCTGATCGAGCAGCAGCCGGGCATCAGCGCTTCTGACGTCGCGAAGTCGATGAAAATCAAGCCGAATTACCTCTACCGGGTCCTCGGCGACCTCGAGAAAGAGGGCCGGGTGAGGAAGGACGGGCGCCAGTATTACCCAGCCCGAGGGTAATCGGTACTAACCGTTACTTAAAAAGAGGCCGGCGATTCGCCGGCCTCTTTTTGTGAGATTTTTACTGTAATGAAATCCAGTAAAAGCTAGACCAGCCCAAGCTGACTGACTGCGTCCCGCTCCTCCTGAAGCTCCAGCACGCTGCGATCGATCCGCTCGCGTGAGAAGTCAGGTACGTCCAGGCCCTGGACGACACTCCACTCGCCGTCGCTGCAGGCACAGGGCATGCCGCAGACGACTCCCTCGCCGATGCCGTAGGAGCCATTAGCGGGCACGCCCATCGAGACCCAGTCACCGTCAGGCGTGCCGAGCACCCAGTCGTGGACATGGTCGATCGCGGCATTGGCCGCCGAGGCGGCGCTGGAGGCGCCGCGGGCGTCGATGATCTCGGCGCCGCGCTTGGCGACGCGCGGGATGAACTCGTCGGCGATCCATTGCTCGTCGTCGACCTCCTCCCAGGCGCTCCGACCCTCCACCTTGGCGTTGACGAGGTCGGGGTACTGCGTCACCGAGTGGTTGCCCCAGGCGGTCATGTTGGTGACCGCGGTGACAGGTTTGCCGAGCCTGTTGGCGAGCTGGGAGATGGCGCGGTTGTGATCGAGGCGCATCATCGCCGTGAACCGCTCCCGCGGCACGTCCGGCGCGTTCGACATCGCGATCAGACAGTTGGTGTTGGCGGGGTTGCCGACCACCAAGACCCTGATGTCGTCCGCCGCACCGTCGTTGATCGCTTCGCCCTGCGGTTTGAAGATGCCGCCGTTCGCCTCCAGCAGGTCGGACCGTTCCATGCCCGGCCCGCGTGGGCGCGCGCCGACGAGGAGGCCGATGTTGCAGCCGTCGAAGGCCCGCTTGGGATCGTCGGTGATGTCGATCCTGCTCAGCAGGGGAAAGGCGCAGTCATCAAGCTCCATCGCGGTGCCCTCCGCGGCTTTCAGCGCCTGCGGGATCTCCAGCAGGCTCAGCTCGACCGGCGTGTCGGGACCGAGCATCTGGCCGCTGGCGATGCGGAACAGCAGTGCGTAGCCGATCTGCCCGGCGGCGCCGGTGACCGTGACCTTAACTGGGGTGGTGCTCACTGAATTCTCTCCTCGGAATCGGGTTTTTGGAAGGCGGCTAGGCCATCGCGCGCTGGAGGTTCTCGTCGATCGAGGCGAGGAACTCCTGCGTCGTCTGGTACTCCTGGCCACCGCCGACCAGCAGGGCCAAGTCTTTCGTCATCTTCCCGCTTTCGACCGTCTCGACGCAGACCCGCTCGAGCGTCTCCGCGAACTCCGACACCTCCGGGCTCTCGTCCATCCGGCCCCTTGCCGAGAGGCCGCGGGTCCAGGCAAAGATCGAGGCGATCGGGTTGGTGGAGGTCGGCTTGCCCTGCTGGTGCTGCCGGTAGTGACGGGTGACGGTGCCGTGGGCGGCCTCGGCCTCGACCGTCTTGCCGTCGGCGCTCATCAGCACGCTGGTCATCAGCCCGAGTGAGCCGAAGCCCTGGGCGACGGTGTCGGACTGCACGTCGCCGTCGTAGTTTTTGCAGGCCCAGACGTAGCCGCCCTCCCACTTCAGCGCGGCCGCGACCATGTCGTCGATCAGGCGGTGTTCGTAGGTGAGGCCGGCGGCCTCGAAGTCCGTTTTGAACTCGGCCTCGTAGATCTCGGCGAAGAGGTCCTTGAAGCGCCCGTCGTAGCGCTTGAGGATCGTGTTCTTGGTCGACATGTAAACGGGATAGCCTCGCTCCAACCCGTAGCGCATCGAGGCGCGCGCGAACTCGCGGATCGACTCGTCGAGGTTGTACATCGCCATCGCGATGCCCCCGCCGGGGAAGTCATAGACGTCGAGCTCGACCGGCGCCGAGCCGTCCTTCGGGGTGTAGGTGAGGATCAGCGTCCCCTCGCCGGGGACGACGATGTCAGTCGCCCGGTACTGGTCGCCGAAGGCGTGGCGGCCGATCACGATCGGCTTCGTCCAGCCCGGCACCAGCCGCGGGATGTTGGAGATCACGATCGGCTCGCGGAAGATGACGCCGCCGAGGATGTTGCGGATCGTCCCGTTAGGGGAGCGGTACATCTCCTTCAGGCCGAACTCCTCGACGCGCGCCTCGTCGGGGGTGATCGTCGCGCACTTGACCCCGACCCCGTGGCGCTTGATCGCTTCCGCGGCTTCGACCGTGATCCGGTCTTCGGTCGCATCGCGGCTCTCGATCCCGAGGTCGAAGTAGATGAGCTCGAGGTCGAGGTAGGGAAGGACGAGCTGCTCTTTGATGAACGACCAAATGATCCGCGTCATCTCGTCGCCGTCGAGCTCGACGACCGGTTTCTTGACCTTGACCCTGGGCACGGCGGGCGATGCTATCTAGCGGCGGCCTGGCCGACCGGCCAGGGCATGGCACAATCAGCAGCTGATGGCCACCGTCGAGCGCAGTTCCTCCGCCACCCACCGGGTCTTCAACCAGCCCCCGCCGCTGGAGGACTACAACCCGTTCGATGCCGACCGCCCGCTGCGGGAGGCGCTGGTCCGGGAGGGCGCCGGGTGGGCCGAGGACCGCGTCCGCGAGCTGGGTGCGATCTGCGGCTCCGGCCAGACGATCCGCTGGGGCTTCGAGGCGAACGAGCACAAGCCCGAGCTGCGCACCCATGACCGCTACGGCAACCGGATCGACGAGGTCGAGTTCGACGCCTCCTGGCACGAGTTGATGCGGATCGGGATCGGCAACGGCCTGCACGCCTCGCCATGGCGGGAACCCGGCGTCGGCGCTCACGTCGCCCGCGCGGCGATGTTCATGCTGCTGATGCAGGCCGAGAGCGGCGTCGGCTGCCCGATCTCGATGACCTACTCGGCGATCCCGGCCCTGCGCAAGCAGCCCGACCTGGCCGCCGAATGGGAGGAGCGCTTCCTCTCGCTGGACTATGACGAGCGCTCGATGCCCGCGGACCGCAAGAGCGGCGCCCTCTGCGGCATGGCGATGACCGAGAAGCAGGGCGGTTCGGACGTGCGCGCCAACACGACGACGGCCACGCCGCTGAATGGCGGCGGGCCCGGCGCCGAGTACGAGCTCGTCGGCCACAAGTGGTTCTGCTCGGCGCCCATGTGCGACGCCTTCCTCGTCCTCGCCCAGACCGAGTCCGGCATCTCCTGCTTCCTGATGCCGCGCTGGACGCCGGACGGCGAGCGCAACGCCTTCCACATCCAGCGACTGAAGGACAAGCTCGGCAACCGCTCGAACGCCTCCAGCGAGGTCGAGTTCCGCGGCGCCTGGGCGCGCATGGTCGGCGAGGAGGGCCGTGGAGTGCCGACGATCATCGAGATGGTCAACCACACCCGCCTGGACTGTGTGATCGGAACCGCCTGCGGCTACCGCGCCGGCGTCGTGCAGGCGCTCAACCACACGGCGCACCGGGCCGCTTTCGGCAAGGAGCTGATCGAGCAGCCGCTGATGCGCAACGTCCTCGCCGACCTCTGCGTCGAGTCCGAGGCGGCGACCGTCGCGGCGATGCGCCTCGCCCGCTCCTACGACGAGGTGGCGGCCGGAGATGAGCAGGCAACCGAGTTCCGCCGCCTGGCCAACGCGGTCCTCAAGTACTGGCTCTGCAAGCGCGCCCCGTCACACGCCGTCGAGTGCCTGGAGTGCCTCGGCGGCAACGGCTACGTCGAGGAGTCGGGCATGCCTCGTCTCTACCGCGAGGCTCCCCTGGCCTCGATCTGGGAGGGCTCGGGCAACGTCCAGTGCCTCGACGTCCTGCGGGGAATGGTGAAGAGCCCCACCTCAGTAGACGCTTTTTTCGCCGAGGTGCTCGAGGGCGCAGGTGCCGAACCGAAGCTGGACGCCTACGTCTCGGCACTGCGCGACGAGATCCCCGGCGACATCGAGACGATCCAGGAGCGCGCCCGGCGCATCGTCGAACGGATGGCGTTGGCTCTTCAGGCTTCGCTCCTCGTCCGCTACGGCGACGAAGCCGTCGCCAACGCATTCTGCGCCTCCCGCCTCTCCGGCGACTGGGGCCAGGCCTTCGGCACCCTGCCGGCCGGCACCGACTTCGGCCGCATCATCGAGCGCCACCGGCCGGCGGCCTAGTTTGTGTACTTAATGATGTACACTGCCTCATATGGCAAAGACTGTTCCGGTGCGCGAGCTGCGCAGCAATCTCAGCAACCTGCTTGACGACGTAAGCGATCGGCGAGATCACGTGCTGGTTACCCGCAATGGGACTCCCACTGCGGCTCTGGTCCCGATAGACGAGTACGAGGCGCTGGAGGAGACCGCGGAGATCCTCTCCGATCCTGACGCTCTTTCCGCCCTGGAGATCGGCCTTGCCGAGATTGAGCGCGGCGAGACGATCTCCCTCTCCGACCTTCGCGCCGAGCTTTCCGAGCGCCGATCGGCCACCAGCTGATCGTTGGCCCGACTCGTCCTTGCCCGGCGAGCCCGTCGCAACCTGCTCGAGCTGAGCTGGCCGTTGATTGACGCGATCGAGGACGCGCTTGGCCTGCTCGAGCGCGATCCATTCGCCGGCCACCCGCTGCGGGGAAAGCTTCGCGGCCTGTACTCGCTGCGAGTGGGTGCCTACCGAATCCTTTATCAGCTGACCGAGGGTGGGAAAACGGTTCGTGTCGCCGCTATCCGCCACCGCTCTATTTCGTACAAAAGCGATCCGCGTTGAGGATCAGCGTCCAGCGGTGGCGTCCCGCAGCGCCCGTCCCACCTGCTCGATCGTGATCACGCCGCTCAGCCGTCCCTCGGCGTCGACCGCCATCAGCGCGCCGAGTCGGCGCAGGTTCTGGTTCGCCAGTAGCGAGTCGAGCGGGGTGTCGTCGCGGACGTAGAGGCCAATGTCGTGGTCGACGAGGTCGGCGACGTGGGAGCTGGCTCGGGAGACCTCGGGTACCTCGTCCGCTTTGTCGCGGTCGATCAGGCCGAGGAACCCCTGGGCGGCGTCGACCACCGGGAACCAGGGCCAGCGGTAGCGGAGGAAGTACTCGTCGAGGGCTCGCTCCACACTGAGGTCGCCGGGGATGGCGACCGGCTCGCGGTCCATCACGTCGGCGACGCGCACGTCGCCTATCCGGCTGGTCAGCGCGGTCTGCATCGCCGCGCCTCGGGCGGAGCCATTGATGATCATCCCGATGAAAGCGAGCCAGATGCCGCCGAACGCGTCGCCGTTGAAGATCAGGACGAGCCCGAGACCGATGAAGAGGTAGCCGAAGGCGCGCCCGAGGTTGGCGGCGAAGCGGGTTGCCGAGTTGCGGTTGCCGGACTTCCACCAAGCGATCGCGCGGGCGACGCGGCCGCCGTCCATCGGAAAGGCGGGCAGCAGGTTGAAGACGAGGACGAAGAGGTTGATCGTCGCCAGCCAAGCGATCAGCGCGACCAAGCCCGAAACGTCGGATTCCGACTCCAGCAGAGCCGCGTCGCGGAAGCCGGTCCAACCGGAGATGAGAGCGCCGAGGGCGACCAGCAGGGCGACGATCGCCAGCGTAACCGCCGGCCCGGCCAGGGCCACCTTCGCTTCGGTCCCCGCGGAGTCGGCTTCGCGGTCCATCCGCGCCATCCCGCCGAAGATCCAGAGCTGGATGCTGCTGATGCCGATGCCGTTGCGCAATGCGACCACGGCGTGGCCGAACTCGTGCAGCAGAATCGAGCCGAAGAAGCCGATGGCGCTGAGCAGCGCGAGCAGGAAGGGCGTGCTCCCGGATTCCCCGAGGATGTCTTCGAACCTGCCGGTCATCCAGACGATGACCAGGAAGAGGACGATGAACCAGGACCAGTCGACCGTGACCTTGATCCCGCGGAAGTGGAAGAGGGTGATCGACCCACCGCCGAGCATGTCCCAATGGTATGCGGCAGCGCTGTGGGATGGGAGAGGGACCCTCCGTCGCAATTAGGTGGAGGCTCCTCCGGGTCCATCCCCCATCCCTCGTGTGACCGATTGCAATGTGATCAATTCCGAGTGCGGTCTCGGGTTTCTGAGATATAGGGTTCGCGCCCGTGCCATCTCATGACGTTCTTGTAATCGGCGCCGGCCTGGCCGGGCAGAGGGCTGCTCTCGCCGCCGCCGAGGAAGGCGTTTCGGTGGGGATCATCAGCAAGGTCCACCCGGTCCGCTCGCACTCCAACGCCGCCCAGGGCGGCATCAACGCGGCGCTCAACCCGGGCGACTCCTGGGAGTCCCACGCCTTCGACACGATCAAGGGCTCCGACTACCTCGGCGACCAGGACGCGATCGAAATCATGACCCGCGAGGCGCCGGAGGAAATCCTCCACCTCGAGCACCTCGGCGTCACCTTCCACCGCAACGAGGAGGGCAGGCTCGGCACCCGCGCCTTCGGCGGCGCCTCCGCCGCCCGCACCTACTACGTCGCCGACATCACCGGCCAGGCGATCATGCACGTGCTCTACGAGCAGCTGATGAAGTACTCCGAGCAGATCGCCCGCTACGAGGAGTGGTTCTGCAGCTCGCTGGCGCTGGACGAGAACGGCGAGTGCTGCGGCGTCGTCACCCGCAACGTGGCCGACGGCTCGATGGAGCTCTTCCAGGCGAAGTCGGTGATCCTCTGCACGGGCGGCAACGGCCAGGTCTGGCAGCCGACCACCAACGCCCTGATCTGCACCGGCGACGGCATCGCGATGGCCTACCGGGCCGGGGCGAAGCTGATGGACATGGAGATGATCCAGTACCACCCGACGACGCTGGCGGGCAAGGGCTTCCTAATCACCGAGGGCGCCCGCGGCGAGGGCGCGCACCTGCTCAACGCGAACGGCGAACGCTTCATGGAGAAGTACGCGCCGAACAAGATGGAGCTCGCCTCCCGCGACGTCGTTTCCCGCGCCGAGCAGACCGAGATCAACGAGGGCCGCGGCTTCCCCGATGGCACCGTCGCCCTCGACATAACCGTCGTCCCGAAGAAGCGCGTGCACGAGGCGCTGCGCGAGATTGTCCTCGTCGGCCGCGACTTCGCCGGCGTCGACATCACCCGCGAACCGATCCGGATCAAGCCAGGCAACCACTACACGATGGGCGGCGTCAAGACCGACGTCGAGGGCCGCACCGACATTCCCGGCCTCTACGCGGCCGGCGAGGCCGCCTGCGTCTCGGTCCACGGCGGCAACCGCCTCGGCGCCAACTCGCTGCTCGACACGCTGATCTTCGGCAAGCGCTCCGGCCGCGACGCCGCGGCCCGCGCCAAGCGGATCGACGGCTCCCGCCCCTCGAAGAAGGCGTTGGAGGACGAGGAGGCGATGATCGCCGACGTCCTCTCCCGCGAGAAGGGCTCCGGCCGCCGCATCTCCGAGATCAAGCTCGAGCTCGGCCAGACGATGGACTCCAAGGTCGCCGTCTTCCGCGACGAGGCCGGGATCCAGGAGGCGCTGGAAGTGGTGCGCCGACTCAAGGAGGAGGCGAAGACGGCCTACGTCGACGATCACGGCAGCGTCTTCAACCAGGACCTGATTGCCGCGATCGAGCTTGGGTACATGCTCGATAACGCCGAGTGCACCTGCGTCGCGGCGCTGGAGCGCAAGGAGAGCCGGGGGGCGCAATACCGGACCGACTATCCGAAGCGGAACGACGAGGAGTGGCTCAAGCACATCGACCTCGAGATGACCGACGACGGCCCCGAGATCTCCTACTCCGAGGTCACGATCACCCAGTGGGAACCGCAAGAGAGGACCTACTAGATGGCCGAGTACACGATCAAAGTTCGCCGCTTCCAGCCTGAGAGCGGCCAGGGTCCCTACTGGGAGGAGTTCAACGTCGACCTCGACCCCTCGCTCTCGGTCCTCGACGGGCTGCTTCAGGCGAAGGACCGCGACGACGGCTCGCTGGCGGTCCGCTGCTCCTGCCGCGCCGCGATCTGCGGCTCCTGCGGGATGAAGATCAACGGCCAGTCCGGGCTCGGCTGCAAGACCCAGATCGGCGAGGCCCAGGAGCTGGCCGACAAGCAGGCGAGCGCCGCTGGCGAGGGCGGCAGCGGCAACTCGATCGTGATCGAGCCGATGGGGAACATGCCAGTGATCAAGGACCTGATCACGGACATGGAGTCGACGCACTGGACCAAGATCCGCCGCGTCACCCCCTGGCTCCTCCCGCACGGCGAGCCGCCCGAGCGCGAGTACGTGGTCGAGCCGGAATCGATGATCGACATCACCCAGTCGATGGCCTGCATCCAGTGCGGCGCCTGCGTCTCCTCCTGCCTCTCGATGGAAGCCGACCCCGACTTCATCGGCCCGGCGGCGCTGGCCAAGGCATATCGCTTCGTCGGCGACCCGCGCGACGCCGAGACGCACGAGCGCCTCCACGACCTCGCCCACGACCCGCACGGGATCTACGACTGCACCCACTGCTTCAGCTGCATCGACGCCTGCCCAAAGGGCGTCGCCCCGATGGACCAGATCATGCGCCTGCGCCGCAAGGCCAGCGAAGAGGGGATCGAAGACCCCAACAGCGGCCACGACCACGAGATCGCCTTCGTCAAGATCATCGAGAAGAAGGGGACCCTGGACGAGTCGTTGCTGCTGCAGGAGTCCTTCGCGCCCGGCTTCAAAGGCAAGCTGAAACCGAGCAAGCGGGCGATCCGGGAAATGCTCGGCTCGCTGCCGACGGCAATCCGCGGGATCAAGACGGGCAAGATGCGCTCGCTCCACAAGCTAATCCCCGGCGTCCACCCAAAGCTCCCCGATCAGGACGACGTCAAAGCGATCTACGCCCATGCCGAGGAGCACAACGAGGAATTCAACCTCTACATCAAGGGGGAGGAGGGCGAGCTCGCCGAGGAGAACGTCGAGAAGGGCATCGAGCGCTCGACCGACCCGGACATCGCCCAGGAGGTCAAAAATGGCTGAGAACATCAAGGTCGCCTACTGGCCCGGCTGCGTCTCGCGCGGCTTCACCCCCGAGCTGCACGGCTCGATGGCCTGGGTCGCCGAGCGGCTCGGGATCGAGCTGGTCGAACTCGACCGCGCCAACTGCTGCGGCGCCGGCGTCATCGCCGAGCACAACCAGGAGCTGGCCGACACCCTCAACGCCCGCACCTTCGCGCTCGCCCAGCAGACCGGGCTCTCGATGATGAACATCTGCTCGACCTGTCAGGGCGCGCAGTCGGAGTGCCAGCAGCGCCTCGACGCCGACTCCGCCTACCGCGCCCACATCAACGAGGTGCTCTCCGGCCAGGGCCTCTCCTACGAGAAGGCGGCCGACGGCGGCTGGAACCACAAAAACTTCCTCTGGCTGCTGGTCGAGGACTACGGGCTCGACCAGCTCGCCGAGAAGGTTCAGCGCCCGCTCAGCGGCCTGCGCGTCGGCCCCTTCTACGGCTGCTACATCGTGCGGCCGAAGGAACGGCTCGGCTACGCCGACTTCCCCGACCGCGACGTCTACCTAGAGAAGGTGATCGGGGTCCTCGGCGGCGAGGTCGTCGAGTACGACGGCGCCCGCAAGTGCTGCGGCTTCCCGGTGATCACGATGGCCCGCGAGACCTCGCTGCGCCAGGCCGGCACCCACGTCGGCGACGCGATCGACGCCGGCGCCGACTGCCTCGTCACCCCCTGCCCGCTCTGCCACCTCAACCTCGACATGCAGCAGCCGGAGGCGGCCAAGGTCGTCAACCGCGACCTCGGCCTCGCCGTCCTCCACCTACCCCAGCTCGTCGGCCTCGCCCTCGGCGCCGAGCCGAAGGAGCTGGGAATGGGCAAGCACATCGCCTCGACCCGCTGGGTCGAGGAGCGGCTCGGCGCCGGTGTCGCCGCCTGATCAGGACGAGCCGGCAATAAAGCACCCTATGGGTGCATTTTTCGCCGCCTCGATGATCGGAGGGGCCGCGCCGAAGCGCGGCCCCTCTTCGTTCTGATTCGTTTGCCGTCCGGCTATTTGCCGGCTATGTAGAGGGGCAAGCCTTCGCCCACCCTGGTGACGGTCAGCTGTGCAAAGTGCGTAAGGAGAGTGGGACATGCTCCTTCCGGCGCCTCTTCGGCAAGCTGCCATTTGCCGCCCGTAACCATCGTGGTCGGGCTGCCGTTGAATACCTGCGCAGAGATATCGGCCGGCAGGTAGATGCAGACGGGTCCGCTCTGGATCCTCAGCAGAGGCTGCCCTTCATTCGCCTTGGCCAAGGTGAAGACGCCCTGCGGTCCCAATGGGTTCGTGTAGGTGAATCGCGAAGCGTCATAGGGCGGGTTTTCGAAGCTGACGATGGCTTCCGGTTCTTCTGGGAAGGTCGTCGTGCAGCCTTCTTTGAGGCCGAATTCGAAAGCCGAGACCCCGTTGCCGGCGCTCGTCCCGTCTTCGTTGAATTCACCGACGTATTCGCCCTGGGGGCAGGTGACGGTCACTTCGGGACCTTCCACGGATTTGAAGGTGGCAGCGGATTTTGGCACGACTCCGCCGGTAACTTTGCCGCTGAAACCCTGCCCGGTCGGGCAGGTGAGGATGCCTTCAACCACTTCCGGTTCTGATTTGCAGAGGACGGTGCCTTCTTCGCCACCGCCTTCTTCTTCTTCGCCTTCTTTACCGTCGATGTGCGCGATCGCGGCATTGGCGGCATTGGCAATCGGAGCTGGAAGGTCCCGATAGCCGTTGGCCTGAACGATCGCCTGACCGCCTTCTTTGGCCACCGCAAAGGCAAGGTAGTCATGGACGGTGGTTGCTACTTTCTCGCTGAAGCGATCGGTCGCGGCGACGGCCCAGGTCAAGGTGCAGATCGGGTAGGCATTTTTCGCGACTTCGCCGATATTCGGATCGGAGCCGTAGACCTGCGACCAGTCGAGGTTGACGCCGGATTCCCAGCCCGCCGGGCGGGTGTATTTCGCCGCCCCGCAGTTCGCGTCCCCTTCGCCGGTCCCCGGATGGGCGAATTTGACGCCGTTGTGGATGTTGACGATCCGTTTCGACGCCCAGCGCTGAGCTTCGGGGAAGCTCGCATAGGTGATCGTGCCAGGGTGCGCGTTCACGTAGGACAGGAGTCCGATCTCGCCTTCGCTAACCGGGTTGCCTGCAACCGTCGTAACTGGCCCTTCCCCTTCCTGGCAATCGGAGTTCTGTGGCCACTCGAGGTTGGGTGGGCTTGCTCCGCTGAAAGGCGACTGCAGCTGCGACCAGGTCCGTTTCGTTTCCCCGGTGCAGTCAAGCGGCGCGGGGTTGACCGAGTCCAGATAGTGCTTGAGCTGATAGGTGGTGCCGGCGTTTTCATCGCGGACGATCCGGGTGATCGCCTGGTCGCAGTCGCCACCGAGGGCCGGGTCGGAAGCGGCCCCGAGCTGACGCCAGTTCTTGAGCTCGCCGCTGAACACTTTCTGCAACTGCCCAGCGCTGATCCGCGGCACCGTGCAAACCGGGTGGGCCGGCAAAGCCGGCGGGCTGGCCACGATCGCAATCGAGGTCTGCGTCACAGGCACCACGACGATGTCACTGTCGAGCGCCGCTTTCATCCTCGCCAGCATCGTCCCTTCTTCACCTACGGGTCCAGAGGGAGCGATGTCCGTGCCCACGAATTGGAAGGGGAAGCCGAATTCTTCGGTGTGAAGGACACCGTCGTCGGCACCCCAGGCACGCAAAGCGGTTCCACTGGCCACCGGTACGTAACCAACCCCGGGCGTCCCACCGCTTCCCTGGCTGCCGCTGCACGCGAGCGGGTTCGAGGAACCGTTGAATCCGAGTTCACTGGTCGCCCAGCGTTCATGGGCGCGATCCTGGAGGAACGCGCCGAGCCCTTTTGCGTTGCTGCCCGAGCACTGTTCGCCCAGCGCCGCGGCGCCGGACGCGTGTAGCACTCCCAGCGCGCAGACCAGCGCCAGGACACCGGCGAATAAAACGCCGCGTCGGCGAATTGACGCCGCGCGTTCTTCCAAGGCATTGTTCATGGTTCTCTCCCTTGTTCGGATCCCATGGCGACGGCCATGGCTATCGAGGCCCCTGCCGTTCGGAGCTTCTTCTTCCAATCAGGGAGAGACTAGAAAGTTGTGAAAACCCAGCTGTTTGGCTGAGTCCAGCTCGCCGGGCCAACCATCTTGCGCCAATCGGTGAGGCAGGTTCTCCACAGAGCTTCCGATAATCTCCGAGCCAGGTGAGCCGGGAAGACTGGTCGGCAATCGAGTTGTCGACCCCGAAAGGCTTCCGTTGGCCATCGCCGTAGGCACCTTCTTGATCGCCTTGGCCGTAATCGCGGCCGAGAAGCTGCACCGGACCAACGTCGCTCTGCTGGGGGCGGCGATCGTCGTCCTCTTCGTCGGCGACTTCTCGCAGGAGCAGGCGATCGAGGCGGTCGACTTCAACACGATCGGCCTGCTCGTCGGGATGATGATCCTCGTCTACCTGACCCAGCAGACCGGCGTCTACGACTACGTGGCGATCCGGGCCGGGCAGATTTCCGGGGGGCGGCCGCTGGCGGTGACGATGAGCCTGGCCGGTGTGACGGCGCTGCTCTCCGCCTTCCTCGACAACCTGACGACGATCCTGCTGATCGCGCCGATCACCTTCCTGCTCGCCGACGCGCTCGACATCGAGGCGGTCCCGCTGCTGATCATCGAGGTGATCGCCTCCAACATCGGCGGCACCGCGACCCTGATCGGCGACCCGCCCAACATCATCATCGCCGGCGCTACCGGCCTCAGCTTCAACGCCTTCATCGCCAACCTCGCGCCGATCGTCGTAATTACCTTCGCGGTGGTGATCCCGCTGCTGTACCTCGTCTTCCGAAACCGGCTGCAGGTGGAGGAGCGCAACCGGGGGGCGGTGATGGAGCTGAATGCGCGGGCCTCGATTCGCGACGTGGCGGAGCTTCGGCGGACGGGGCCCGTCCTCCTCCTCACCATCCTCGCCTTCTTCGCCCACCAGGCCCTGCACGTCGAGCCGGCGACGGTGGCGCTGACCGGCGCAGCGGTCGGCCTCCTGGTGACCCGCATCAACCTCGAGCAGGCCCTCTCCCACATCGAGTGGACGACGCTCTTCTTCTTCATCGGGCTCTTCGTGATGGTCGGAGCGCTGGAGGAGACTGGCGCGATCGGCCACGTCGCCGACGGGGTCAAGGAGCTGACCGGCGGCGAGCGGACGGCGGAGCTCTTCGGCATCGCCTGGATCGCCGCCCTCGGCTCGGCGGTGGTCGACAACATCCCCTTCACCACCGCGATGATCCCCGTAGTCCACGAGCTGCAGCAAGAAGCCGGGGCAGCCGGCGACGATGCCTACTGGTGGGCGCTCGCCCTCGGCGCCTGCTTCGGCGGCAATGCGACCCTGATCGCCGCCGCCGCCAACGTGGCCGCGGCGGGGATGGCGGAACGGGCCGGGACGCCGATCGGCTTCGTCGCCTTCCTCCGGGTCGGCCTGCCTGCGACCATCGTCTCGATGCTGCTCGCCAGCGCGTACATCGCGATCCGCTACGTCCTGATCTGAGGAGCCACCAAATGCCGAAATCGATCGTCGAAGAGACCCTCCGCGAGATCGAGCCGCTGCGCGCGGATGACCCGATCGGCCCGGCGGCGCGGCGGGTGATCGAGTACGGCCTGCCGGCGCTGCCCGCGGTCGAGGACGATGGAAGGTTCTCCGGGATCTTCGGCGAACGCGAGTTCATGGCCGCCCTCTTCCCCGGCTATGTCGGCGAGTTGGCTTCGGCGGCGATGGTCTCCCGCTCGGTCGACGAGACGATCGAGCGCCGCAGCCAGTGCGCGGAAGAACCGATCCGCCGCTACCTGACCACCGACCATGTCCTGGTAGAGGACGACTACTCCGACACCCAGCTGGCCGAGATCTTCCTCCACCACCGGGTCCTGATCGTCCCGATCGCGACCAGGGGGCGGGTGCACGCGGTGGTCACCCGCCACGACTTCTTCTGCGCTTTGGTGAACCGCTTCGGCGTAATCGCCGAGGACTTGGGCAACTAGCGCTCGCTGCCCAGCAATCCGCGCTCGGCGAGCAGCTCCGCCACCTGCACCGCGTTCGTGGCGGCGCCCTTGCGGAGGTTGTCGCCGACGATCCAGAGGTTGAGGGTGCGCTCGTGGCTCGGGTCGCGGCGGATGCGGCCGACGTAGACGTCATCGGAGCCGGCGGCCTCGAGGGCGGTCGGGTAGCCGCCGCTGCCGGGGTCGTCGATGACGACGACGCCCTCCGCCGCCTCGAGTAGCTCGCGACACCTCTGAGGCGAGAGATCCTCGTGGGTCTGGACGTTGACCGACTCCGAGTGGCCGGCGATCACCGGCACGCGGGCGCAGGTGACCGAGATCCCGACCTCCTCGCCGATGCCGAGGATCTTGCGGGTCTCCCCCATCACCTTGCGCTCCTCGGTGGTGTAGTCGTCGCCCTCCTTGAAGACCTCGACCTGGGGCAGGACGTTGAAGGCGATCCGGTGGGGGTAGATCTGCGGCGCCGGCGGCTCTTCGCCGTGGAGGACGGCGTGCGACTGCCTCTGCAGCTCTTCGATCGCCCGCTGGCCGGTGCCGGAGACGGCCTGGTAGGTGGAGATCACCAGGCGCTCGAGGCCGACAGCGCGGTGGATCGGCGCCAGGGCCATCATCATCACCATCGTCGTGCAGTTGGGGTTGGCGACGATGCCCTTGTGGCTCTCCGCCGCCTCCGGGTTGACCCCAGCGACGACCAGCGGCACGTCGTCGTGCATCCGCCAGTAGCTGGTGTTGTCGACGACCACGGCCCCGGCGTCGACGAAGCGGGGCGCCCACTCCGAGCTGACCGAGCCACCGGCCGAGGAGAGGACAACGTCGAGGCCCTGGATCGTCTCGTCGTTGAGCGGCCGCACCTCGAGTTCGCGACCGGTCCACTCCAGCTTCCTCCCGGCGGAGCGCTCGGAAGCGAAGGGAATCACCTCGGAACTCGGGAACTGACGTTCCGCCAGCACGTCGAGAATCGTCGAGCCGACCGCGCCGGTCGCCCCCAGCACGCCTACCCTGTAGCCGTCAGCCATCGCTAGGCTCCGCTGAGCTCAGCCGGCGACCGTCGGCCGGTGATCGGGGCCGGTCGGGTCCTCGGGCTGGACCGCGTCATCGCCGAGTTCGAACGCCTCGTGGAGCGCGTTGACGGCGTCGGCGACTCGGTCGGCGGGGATGACGCACGAGATTTTGATCGGCGAGGTGGAGATCATCTCGATGTTGATCTCCTTCTCGCCGAGGATGCGGAAAACTTTGGCGGCGACGCCGGGATGCGAGCGCATGCCGGCGCCGATCACGGAGACCTTGCCGATCCGCTCGTCGGTGAGGACCCGCAGCGAGACGTCGCCGAGGGAGGCAATCGTGTCCTTCGCGGTCGGCAGGTCGGCGCGGTCGACGGTGAACGAGAGGTCGGCGAGCTGGTCGTCGCCGATCGGCTCGTTCTGGATGATCACGTCGACGTTGACGTTGGCGTCGGCGAGGGCGCCGAAGACGCGGCCGGCGACTCCGGGCTCATCGCGTAGCCCGCTGAGCGTCACGCGGGCCTCCGCGTCGGAGTGGGTCACGGCGGTTACGAAAGGTTGCTCCATCGTCTCTTCCTCTGAGACGACGAGGGTACCGGGACCGTCCTCGAAGCTGCTCCGGCAGTGGATGCGGACGCCGTGGTTCCGCGCGTACTCGACCGAGCGCAGCTGCAGCACCCGGGCCCCGGAGGCGGACATCTCGAGCACCTCCTCGAACGAGATCCGGGTCAGCTTGCGCGCGCCAGGGACGATCCTCGGGTCGGCGCTGTAGACGCCGGAGACGTCGGTGTATATCTCGCAGACGCTAGCCCGGAGGGCCGCGGCGAGGGCGACCGCGGTGGTGTCGGAGCCGCCGCGGCCGAGCGTGGTGACGTCGCGGTTGTCGGTGGAGACACCCTGGAAGCCGGCGACGAGGACGATCCGGTCCTGGTCGAGGGCCTCGCTGATGCGGTCGGCGCGGACGTCGATGATCCGCGCCTTGGTGTGGGAGGAGTCGGTGACGATGCCGGCCTGCGACCCGGTCAGGGAGATCGCCTGGTGCCCGAGGTCGTGGATCGCCATCGCGCAGAGCGCGCAGGAGATCCGCTCCCCGGTGGAGAGCAGCATGTCCATCTCGCGCGGGTCCGGCCGCTCGGAGATCTCCTGCGCCTGGTGGACCAGTTCGTCGGTCGTCTTGCCCCGCGCTGAGAGCACCGCGACCACCCGGTTGCCGGCCTCGCGGGCAGCGACGATCCGCCCCGCGGCCCGCTTGATCTGCTCGGCTCCGGCGACAGAGGTGCCGCCGAACTTCATCACGACGATGTCGGATCCGTCTCCGCTCATGCTCGGCTGAGAATAGTCACGCGCGCTCCTACTCGGCCGCCCCTCCGAGGTTGCCCAGCATCGCCTGTTCGGCCATTCGGATAAGCCCCAAACCGCTGTGTGGCCTCATGTCACTGCTGCGCACCCGCACGTGCGAACCATGCGGCCCCACCACCTCGACAATCGTGCAGACGTCGCCGATTTCGCAGTCGTCCCCGTAGTCGTTCTCGATTGCCTCCATCTGCTCGGCGACGACCCGGCCGACCTTGCTCTGATCCAACGACATCTGCGCTCCTCTCGCTAGCCCTCCATGAATGAGGCCTGACCATAGTGACTGAACCCTCAAATCCCCCTAGCAGAGCAGCCGGGTGTCCACTAAGTCTCATCTTGGTACGGTTGCGACCTCAATTCACCGACGACGGAAAGGGGCTGCTTATGCGGAGGACGGTGACGGTATTGGTCGGCGCGGTCTCGGCGATGTTAATCGGGTGCGGAACTAGCGAAACGACCACGGTCATCAGGGAAGCCCCCACCACGATCGAACGCACCACCACGGTTGAAGCGCCCGCCCAGCAGCCCCGAAATCGCCCGGCAAAGCCACCGCAGCAGGCGTCTCCGCCGAATGTCGTGGGCCTTCCGCTGGATGTCGCCGAAGAATTGTTGGAAGAAGCCGACTACCGAGTCGCAGCAAAGAACACGGACACTGCCTTCGGGATTGTCGTCCCCTCCAACTACACGGTGTGCACGCAGAGCGCAGCTCGAGGCGATGTCGTCCCCGTGCTAGCACAGAAATACGGCTGCTAGTCGCGCCTGAGCATCTTTGGCAAGACGTGTTGGGCACTCTGCCCGTCCTACATAGATGGGATTGGTGTGATCGCGATCACACTTTCCGATATATCTAGTTGATATATATATCGTCGAGATGGAGGTGCTGAGTCCCACCGCCTACGTGATCCTCGGCTTCGTCCGCAAAGAACCGCGGTCGGGCTACGAGATCAAAGCGCTGGTCGACAACTCGACGCGCTTCTTCTGGGCGGCCAGCTACGGGCAGATCTACCCAGAGCTGAAGCGGCTCTCCGAAGCGGGGCTGATCGTGGGGAAAGAGCAGCCGACCGGAGGGCGGCGGCGAACGGTCTATGAGATCACCGCCGACGGCGAGGAGGAGCTGCGGGCCTGGTTGCGGGAACGGCCGCAGACGTTCGAGATGCGGGACGAAGGGCTGCTGAAGCTGTTCTTCGCCGACGCGCTGCCGCGGGAGGAAGCGCTGGAGATCCTGCGGGCGATGCGCGAGCAGCGGCTCGCGATCAACGAGCGGCTGCGCGCGATCAAGGAGCTGAAACTGAGCGGTGACCTGGAGGACCCCTTCCCGCTGATCGTGCTGGAAGGGGGACTGGAGTTCACGAACTGGTTCGTCGATTGGTGCGAGCGGATGGAGGCGCAGATCCTCGAGTCCGCTCTCGAGAAAAGGAGCAGCTGATGTTCGACTCTCTTGCCCGGCTCGCGAATGGCAGCGCCAAGCGGATCGCCCTGCTGGCGCTTGCCTTCTTCCTCCTCGCGGGAGCGCTCGGCGGCTCGGTCGCCGACCGCCTCGATCCGTACGGCGCCGAAGACCCGGCGACCGAGACGGTGCAGGCCATGGACCGGCTCGAGCAGGCGGGCCTGCGGATCCCGTCGGTGATCGCCGTCGTCGAGGACGCGCCGGTCGCCGAGCCAGCCACCCGGAGGCGCGTCGTCGCCCTGGAGCGCGAGGTGCGCGAACGCTCCGATGTCGCCTCCGTCACCGGCTATTACGACACCCGGTCCCAGGCGTTCGTCTCGCGCGACGGCCAGTCGACCTACTTCGCAGTCACCCTGAAGGCGACCGAGGACAAGCCCTGGCAGGCAGCCGGAGCCGACATCGCCGAGGATCTTTCCACCCATCCCGGTGTCGTCGTCGGGGGACCGGCGGTGGCCCAGGAGCAGGTGAACAAGCAGGTCGAGGAGGACCTGAAAAAGGCGGAGATGCTCGCCTTCCCCCTCCTCTTCCTGCTCTCGCTGCTCTTTTTCCGCAGCCTCGTCGCCTCGCTGCTGCCGCTGATGATCGGCGGCCTGGCGATCGTCGGCACCTTCCTGATCCTGCGCGTCGCCAGTGAGTTCGGCTCGATCTCGATCTTCGCCCTCAACCTGACCACGGCGCTCGGGCTCGGGTTGGCAATCGACTACAGCCTCTTCATCGTCTCCCGCTACCGCGAGGAGATCGCCCGCAGCGGGCCGGGGCTGGAGGCGATGCGGCGCGTGCTCGCCACTTCTGGGCGAACCGTCTTCTTCTCCTCGCTGACGGTGGCGGCGGCGATGGCTTCGCTGCTGGTCTTCCCGCAGCGCTTCCTCTACTCGATGGGTCTGGGCGGAGCGCTGGTGGCGCTGTTCGCGGCGCTGATCTCGCTGACCGTGCTGCCGGCGGTGCTGACGCTGCTGGGGAAGCGAGTGAACGCCGGCGCGCCGAAGTTCCTGCAGCGGCGCGCCGAGGCCGACGCCCGGCCGGCGCATGAGGGCTTCTGGTACCGGCTCTCACGCTTCGTGATGCGGCGGCCTCTCCCGGTCGCCACCCTCAGCGCCCTCTTCCTGATCCTGCTCGGCTTGCCCTTCCTGCAGATCAAGTTCAACACCGTCGACCCGACCGTGCTGCCGGAGTCGGCCAGCGCCCGCCAGGCGTATGACACGGTCAGCGAGGAGTTCCCGCCCTACCACGACACCCCGATCTGGATCGCCGTCGAAGGTGGCGGGCCGGGTGCGGCGGCACGGTTTGCGGCTGAGGTGCGCGGGGTGGAGGGAATCGCCGAGGTAGCACCGCCGCAGCGGCTGGCCCCCGGGGTCACCGCACTTCAGGTCGTCTCCGCCGACCCCTTCGTCTCGGAGCCGAGCCAGAAGACGGTGAAGGCGATCCGGGACCTGCCGACGCCGGCAGGGACGACGGTTCTGGTCGGCGGCGCCACCGCCGACTTCGTCGACTTCCAGTCGAGCCTCGCCAATCACCTGCCGATCGCGCTGGCGATCGTCGTCCTGGCCACGCTGGTGATCCTCTTCCTGATGACCGGCTCGGTGGTGCTGCCGATCAAGTCGCTGATCATGAACTTCCTCAACCTCAGCGCAGTCTTCGGGCTGCTGGTGCTGCTCTTCCAGGACGGCCGGCTCGAGGGCTTCCTCGACTATTCCAGCCCTGGGGCGATCGAGCAGACGATGCCGATCCTGCTCTTCGCCGTCGCCTTCGGACTCTCGACCGACTACGCCGTCTTCCTGCTCTCGCGGATCAAGGAGGCGCGCGACAACGGCGCCTCGGATTCGGAGTCGGTCGCGATCGGCCTGGAGCGCACGGGGCGGATCGTCACCGCCGCGGCGCTGCTGTTCGCCGTAGCAATGGGCGCCTTCGCCACCTCCGAGATCATCTTCATCAAGGAGAACGGCGTCGGCACGGCACTGGCGGTGCTGATTGACGCCAGCATCATCCGCGCCCTGCTGGTGCCGTCGTTGATGGAGCTGCTCGGCAAGTGGAACTGGTGGGCACCGGCGCCGCTGCGACGCCTGCACGAGCGCTGGGGAATCGGCGAGGAAGCGTCGACCGCTTAGGCGAAGGCTTGGGATGCTCGGCGCCGCAGATCGGCATTGAGCATGCCGGTCACTTCGCTGGGCTTCTGACCCGCGGAGGGAACGGCGGCGCCGATCAGGCCGTCGGCGCGGAAGCCGTAGAGCGGGGCGACGAAGCCGAGCTCGCGGATCTTGCGGACCAGCCGGACGGCGCCCTGGGTATCGGCGCCGGGGCCGCAGAGGACGATCGCGGTCGGGTCGAGGGCGCCGAGGGCGCGGCCGAGGCGGTCGTCGCCGAGCTCGTTCGAAAGGACGAGGACGCGGAAGCCGGTGCGGCGCAGAGCGAGGTCAAGGGCCTGGGTGTGGACCTCCTCGGCGTCCTGGCCGTGGCTGGAGTCGAGCAGCAAGATCCCGGCCGGACGTGAGGCCGCGGAGGCGAGGCGACGGGCGCCGTGCAGCCAGCCGGTCGCCCAGCGCGCGGCGAACTCCAGCTCAGCCTCGCGCTCGGGGTCGGCGGCGAGCTTGTCGATTGCCGGCAGCAGCAGCTCCTCGACCGTGCGCTCGAGCGAGCGCAGGGCGAGGCTCTCCTCGATCGCCCGGTCGGCGGCGTTCTCGTCGAAGCTCTCGAAAGCGGCGAAGAGGCTGCCGTCGTTGGCCGGCGCGGCCTGGCGCTGGCGGGCCAGCTCGATCGCCGAGGAGATATTGCCGGTCTCCGCCAGCGCGTCGCGCAGCGCCTGCAGCTCGACCAGCTCGTAGTTGCGGTGGTTGCCGACGGTGCGCTTGGGAATCGGGTAGCCGTAGCGGCGCTCCCAGCTGCGCAGGGTGTTGGGGCTCACGCCGAGGACTTCGGCGGCGGCGTTGGTGCGGATACCTGGCATTTGGATCAGAAGGTCGAAGAGGACGGGGTGCAGGATTGTTCGACCCCGGGTGGCGATTCTCCCACCGGATGTGCGGGTTTACACCAGTTATCGACAGATTTCGCAGAATCTGTTAGCGATCTTGCAAGGCGCCAACCCCGACGGGCTGCCCAAGAGAGCGCGCGCGCCACATCGCGGCATCAGCCTTGTGCAGAAGCTCGTCGGCGTCGGCGCCGTGGTCGGGGCAGGCAACGACTCCCGCCGAAACGGAGATCCGCATTCCCCCCGCCCGCTCGAGCTCGTCCAGCTGCCCCAGCAGCCTCTCGCACATCTGCACCCCTTCGACCGTATGGAGATTCGGCGCAAGCACGCAGATCGCATCCTCCTCCAGCCGGAAGGCTTCGTCGACGATGCGGATGCTGTCGCGCAGCGCGGCGCCGACGATCGCCAGCACGGTCTCATGACCATTGCCGTCACCGGGGCGGGTATCCGGACCCGCGGCGTCGAAAACAGCGATCCCGAATGGATGCCCATAACGGCGGTTGGTCTCCAACAGCTGCTCCAGCCGCCGGCGCATGTGGCCCGGTTGGTAGAGGCTGGGCAGTTCTTCCAGCTGCTCCAGAGTCTCTACAGCGCCCTCGACGGAAGGCAGGGGGGTGCCCGACGGAGCCTCCCCGCTGTTGCTCCGGCGGGCACCCCCCTGCCTTCCCCCAGAGCCCTGCGCCGCTTCAACCGCGGCCGCAGTCACCGAGCCGAACTCAGCGGCCAGCCGCTGAGCTGCCTGCGCAAAATGCTCTCCATTGGTTCCAATCTCCTCGTGCAAGCTTTGAAGGAGATCGGCGTGCATGGCGGCAACCTTGAGCGCGATCCGCCCCGCAGCGGAGTCACCGTTCCCTTGCGGGCCGCCTTTCGACTGGTCAGGCACAGGATGACCATGGCGAAGGCGACGGACACTCGACGCCGGAAATCTCGCTATTTGCGTAAGGACGCTCGTCCAGGACGGATATCCGGTCCCGCTTATTCCAGGCTTCTTCGGCCGGCCAGGGCCTTGCCGAGCGTGACCTCGTCGGCGTGCTCGAGATCAGCCCCGACCGGGAGACCGCTGGCAAGCCTGGTCACCTTCACCTGGCCCCGCAGCATGTCGGCGATGTGGAGCGCGGTCGCCTCGCCGGTGGTGGTGGGGTTGGTCGCCAGGACGACCTCCTCGAACCCGCCCCGCTCGACCCGCCGCCGCAGCTCCCCGATCTTCAGGTCTTCGGCATCGACGCCGTCGATCGGAGAGAGGGCGCCGCCGAGCACGTGGTAGAGCCCGCGGTATTCGTGGGTCCGCTCGATCGGGATCACGTCGGCGGGCTCCTCGACCACGCAGATCGTCGCCCGGTCCCGGTTCTGGTCTGAGCAGATCCGGCAGAGCGGCCCCTCGGCGAGGTTGAAGCATTCCTCGCAGAGGCCGACCTTCTCCTTCACTTCGCGGATCGCGTCGCCGAGGGCGAAAGCTTCCTCGTCGGGCGCGCGCAGGAGGTGGAAGGCGAGCCGCTGCGCGGTCCGCTGGCCGATGCCCGGCAACCGCGAGAGCTCGGCGACCAGGCGCGCGAGCGGTGCCGGGCCGTCGCTCAACCCCCTAAGCCCCCGAGGCCGCCGAGATCACCGGCGATCCCACCCATCTTCGAGCTGGCCAGCTCCTGGGCCGCGCGCAGTGCCTCGTTGACGGCCGCCTGCACCATCTCCTGGAGCAGCTCCGCCTCCTCCGGGTCGATCGCCTCGGGGTCGATGACGATCTCGCGCAGGGTCATATCGCCGCCCATCTTCACCTTGACCATGCCGCCGCCGGCGCTGGCCTCGACGACTTCGTCCTTCAGTTTCTCCTGCGCCTCCAGCATCTCGGCCTGCATCTGCTGCGCCTGCTTCATCAGGGCGTTTACGTCGAAACCGCCGGGTCCGCCTCCTCGCGCCACCTAACCGACCTCCTCCGCGTCGAACTCGCTCTTCAATCTCTCCAGAAGCTCTTCCTCGTCGATCTGGTCGCTGCCGGGCGCCGGCGTATCAGGCGGCGCCTCACCGTCGAGCAATACGAAGATCGGCCGCACTTTCTGCCCGGTGACCGCCTCCACAGCCTCGACAAGCACCTCTCGCCGAGCCTCGGCCTGCCGCTTGGCAAACGCCTGGTCAGCGCCGAAACCGATCCTCAACCCCTCCTCGTCATAGCCAACTGGCTGCGCCGCGTCGAAAGTCGCGGCGTGGGCCCCCTTCGCCTCGTGGAGCTTTTGCAAGATGGCGGGCCAAACCCGCTGGATCTCCTCCAGGGACAGGGCGGATGACGGCGCGGCCTCAGCCTCTTCCTCTTCAGACGGGGCGGGATCCTCGGTCGGTGCAGGAGCGGGTGGATCTGAGGGAGACGGTTCCATGGGTGGTTCGTCAGGCGGAGGCGGGTCTGCCGCGGGTGG
>DASSVR010000028.1:0-27160 GCA_035705945.1 Solirubrobacterales bacterium | reverse complement strand
GACCAGCTGGTCGTGGCCGAAGTAGCTGCGGGAGAGAACGGTGGCTTTCTGGCTGCGACGGTCGGGTGGTTCGATGGTTCCGATGGCGAGTGACTCGGGGCGAACCAGGACGTCGACCTCGCCGGTCAGCCCGTTGCGGTTCGGCAGGTTGCCGAGCTCGCACTGGATCGTCCCGTTTTCGGCCCGCCCTGGCAGCACCTCGATCTCGCCGAGGAAGCCTGCGACCCAGCGGTTGGCGGGGCGCGAGTAGACGTCCTCGGGCGTCCCGGCCTGCTCGACCCGCCCCTCGTTGACGACGGCGACGAGGTCGGCGACGCTCAGCGCCTCCTCCTGGTCGTGGGTGACGAAGACCGAGGTGAGCTTCTGCGCGGCGAGGATCTCGCGCACCTCTTCGCGGACGCGCGCTCGCAGGCCGGCGTCGAGGTTGGAGAAGGGCTCGTCAAGGAGCAGCGCCCGCGGCTCGGCGACGAGCGCTCGCGCCAGCGCCACCCGCTGCTGCTGGCCGCCGGAGAGCGCGTGGGGATCGCGCTTGCCGAGGCCGCCGAGACCGACCGTCTCAAGCGCCGCCTCGACCCGCTCGCGGTCGGGCCGGCGGCCGAGGGCGTAGCCGACGTTGGCGGCGACGTCCATGTGCGGAAAGAGCGCGTAGTCCTGGAAAACGATGCCGATGCGGCGGCGCTCCGCCGGGACAGACCGACCGGGACCCGCCACCACCTCTGCGCCGATCTCGACCGTGCCGGCGTCGGGCCGCTCGAGGCCTGCGATCAACCGCAGCGTCGTCGTCTTGCCGCAGCCGCTGGGCCCGAGCAGCGCGCAGGTCGTCCCCTCCGGCACGTCGAGGTCGAGGCCGGCGACGGCGACGACGTCGCCGAAGGATTTGCGCAGGCCGCGCAGGCGCAGCCCCAGTGTCTGGTTGGACTCTTCGTACTCCATCAGCAGGTGAATCCATAAGATTAGGGCAACCTAACTCGCCTTTGGCACTCCTGCGCTCACATTGGATGCGGCTTTTCGCCGCCCCGCTGGTCTTCGCCGCCCTGGTGGCGGGCGGCTGCGGTTTCAGCACCGAAGACAGCGGCGGCGGCTCGAATGAGCCGGAGACCGAGGGCATCACCCTCTACTCGGGGCGGATCCCGGCCGCGATCGGCCCCGCGGTCGACAGCTATGAGGCCGGGGCGCGGCGCGACGTCCAGGTCCGGTTCGCCGACACCGCGGACCTCGCCGCGACGCTGGTCGAGGAGGACGACGCCTCGCCGGCCGACGTCTTCTTCGCCCAGGAGCCCGGGGCGATCGCCGCGGTCGCGGAGGCCGGCCTGCTGGCGCCGCTCCCCCGCGACATCCTCGAGAGGGTGCCGCCGCGGTTCCGGGATCCGGACGGCCGCTGGGTCGGCGTCACCGGCCGCGCCCGCGTGATCGCCTACAACCGCGACGTCATCGAGGAGTCGGAGCTGCCGCCCTCCCCCTTCGGCCTCACCGATCCCCGCTGGGAGGACCGGGTCGGCTGGAGCCCGGCCTCGTCGAGCATGCAGGAGTACGTCACGGCGCTGCGCGCGAAATACGGCGACGATCGCACGCGGGAGTGGCTGGAAGCGATGGTCGACAACGGCGCCACCTCCTATCCGGACAACGTCGCGATCCGCGACGCGATCGCCGCCGGTGAGATCGACCTCGGCCTGATCAACCACTACTACGTCGCCCAGGCGATCGGCGAAGAAGGTCCCGACTATCCGGTCGCGGTCTACTTCCCCCCCGGCGGGCTCGGCTCGCTGATGCTGCTGACCAGCGTCGGCGTCCTCGAGTCCAGCGACCGCGAGCCGGAAGCCTTCGACTTCGTCCGCTCGCTGCTCTCGCGGGAGTCGCAGGCGTTCTTCACCTCGAGCTCGAAGGAGTACCCGCTTGCCCGGGACGCCGAGCCGGACCCCTCGCTCAGCGTCCCGGTCTCGGAGATCCCCGTCTCGGGCAACGACCTCGTCGACCTCAAAGAGCTGCAGGGGACGATCGACCTGATGAAAGAGAGCGGGGCGCTCTGATGGGCGGGCCGCGCGGAGAGAGCTGATGCTGATGGCGCGCCGGGCCCCGGCCTGGCTGCTCGCCGCGGGTGCGCTGGTCGGCATCGCCGCCGTCCTCCCCGCCGCCTACCTCGCCGTCGTCGTCGCCGGCGACCTATCCGCCGCGCTCGACACCGCCCTCTCCTCGCGGGCGCTGGAGACGCTCCTGCGCACGGCGGCCCTCACCGCGGCTGTCGTCCTCGCCTCGATCGCGCTGGCGCTGCCGCTCGGCTGGCTCACGGTCCGCACCGACCTCCCCGGCCGCCGCCTCTGGACCGTCCTCTGCACGCTGCCGCTGGTCATCCCCAGCTACGTCGGTGCCTACCTGCTGGTCGCCGCCCTCGGGCCGAACGGGATGCTGCAGGACGCGCTCGGAGTCGAGCGGCTGCCCTCGATCTACGGCTTCACCGGCGCCTGGCTGGTGCTGACCCTGTTCACCTTCCCGCTCCTCCTGATCCCGCTGCGGGCGACGCTGCGGCGGATCGATCCGCAGCTCGAGGACGCGGCGCGGGCGATGGGCCGCGGGCCGCTGGAGGTCTTCCGGACGGTCGTGCTGCCGCAGCTGTGGCCGGTGATCGCCGCCGGCTCGCTGCTCGTCGCGCTCTTCGTGGTCAGTGACTTCGGCGCCGTCTCGATCCTCCGATTCGACTCCTTCACCAGCGAGATCTACGTCTCCTACCAGTCGAGCTTCGACCGCGTCGCCACCGCCGCGCTCGGCGCCGTCCTGGTGGTGGCGATGCTGGGGCTTCTGCTGCTCAGCTCTCGCGTGCGCGGCGCGAAAGCGGTCCATCGGCTCGGCCCGGGGACGCTGCGCCCGACCCACCCCTACCGCCTCGGCCGCTGGCGCTGGCCGGCGCTCGCCTTCTGCTCGTTGGTGGTGCTGATCGCCTTCGTGCTGCCGGTCGGCGTCCTGGTCTACTGGGCGAGCAAGGGCATCTCCACCGGCAGCACCTCGCTCGACACCGTCGCGGCGCTGGGCGGCAACTCGTTGCTGGTGGCCGCCTGGGCGGCGGCGCTGGGAGCGGTCGCGGCCTTGGTGGTGGCGGCGCTCGCGGTCCGCTACCCGTCGCCGATGACGCGGACGGTCGAGCGCCTCTCCCACGCCGGCTACGCGCTGCCCGGCATCCTCGTCGCCCTCGGGCTCGTCTTCTTCGCCACCCGCGCGGTGCCGGCGCTCTACCAGACGATCGCGCTGCTCGTCTTCGCGATCACGATCCACTACCTGCCGCTGGCCATCGGCCCGATCGGGAGCTCGCTGGTGCAGCTCTCGCCACGGATCGAAGAGGCGGCGCGCGGGATGGGGCGCGGCCAGGCCGAGGTCTTCCGCACGATCACGATCCCACTCGCCCGCGGCGGCATGATGGCCGGCGCCGCGCTCGTCTTCCTGCACGCGATGAAGGAGCTGACGGTGACGCTGATCCTCTCGCCGATCGGCTTCAAAACGCTGGCGACCGACATCTGGACCCAGACCACCTACGGCTTCTACGAGGCGAGCGCGATTCCGGCCCTGGTCCTGCTGGCCGTCGCGGCGGTCCCCGTCTACCTGCTGAGCGAGCAGGGCGCGGCGCCATCGTGATCCGCCTGGCGGTCGGGGCGTCGCTCCTGCTCGCCGCCGCCTCCCTCGCCCTCCCCTACTTCCCGGTCTACGACCCCTGGGCCTGGCTGGTCTGGGGACGGGGGCTGGTGGAGGGTGGCTTCGAGACCGCCGCCGGCCCCTCCTGGAAGCCGCTGCCGGTTCTGGTCGACGCGCCGCTCTCGCTGCTCGGCGACGCGGCGCCGAAAGCGTGGCTGCTGGTCGCCCGCACCGGCTGGATCTGCGCTTCGCTGCTCGCCGGGCTGCTGGCGTGGCGGCTCGCCGGTGAGGAGACGGGGCGCTGGCGCTGGGCCGCGGCCCTGATCGCGGCTGGTTCGGTGGCGCTCACCCACGACGCCTTCACCCCGCCGCTGCGCCAGTTCACCGGCGGCCTCTCGGAGCCGCTGCTGGTGGCGCTGGTGCTGGGAGCGATCTGGGCGGCGCTCGACGAGCGGCCGGGCGTGGCCCTGAGCCTCGGCGCGGCGGCGGCCCTGCTGCGGCCGGAGACCTGGCCGTTCCTCGCCATCTGGGCTTACCACGCGAGCAGGAACCGACCGCGCCTGCGCGTCGCCGCGATGGGCGTCGCGATCCTGATCCCGGTCGCCTGGTTCGCCCCCGACATCGTCGGCGCCGGCAGCCCGCTGGAGGGGGGCGAGACCGCCCGCGCCGGCGGGATCGAGCCGCTCGACGGCCTGGCGGTGCTGGGACGAGCGCTGGCGGCACCCCTGGCGGCCGCCTGGATCGGGGTGGGCCTACTGTCCTGGCGCGAATGGCGGCTGCTCGGCCCCGGCGAGCGCCGTGTCCCGCAGCGAGACCACCCGCTGGCGATCCTCCTCGTCGGCGCCGCCGCGTATGTATCGCTCGTCGCCCTGATGGCAGTCGCCGGCTTCGCCGGCCTCCCCCGCTTCCTCGCCCCCGCGACCGCGACCGTGGCGGTGATCGGAGCCGTAGGCATCGCCCGCGTTGCGGCACCCCCTCTCTCCGCAGCCGAAAAAGAGTCCGCCGGACTTTTTAGCCGCTATCCGGAACAAAGGTCCGGCGGACTTTTTTTCGGTTCCCGGCCGCGGAAGTTGGCGGTGGCGGCGCTCGCCGTTGCGGTGGTCGGGTTCGGCTGGCGGGTGGCGCAGGTGCCGGGGGACCTGCGGGTGGTCGAGCGGCAGACCGCTTCGCTGGAGGACCTCTTCGCGCTGGTCAACCGCACCGGCAGCGGCCCGCTGCTCGCCTGCGGCGGCGCGGTGAAGATGACGCAGGTGCGGCCGCAGACCGCGCTCGCCTGGAAGCTCGAGGAGCCGATCGCCGCCGCGCCGGTGCGGCGGCTGCCGCTCTCCGGCGTTGCCCTCTCGACCCGGCAATTACCGGGCGGGATCGTCGTCGCCAGCACCGGTCGCTGGCGCGCGACCCAGCTCCCCTGTCCGTCCGGCTATTCGGAGGTGCTCGCCGGTCTCAGCCGCTGAGTCGAAAGCCCAGCCGCTACTCGCCGACCTCGGCCAGCGGCTGAGCCATCGCCGGCGTCTCCGGCGCGGCCCGGTATGGCTGCTCCTCCGGCTTTGCCGTCTCGTGGTAGACGCTGTCGGCGTTGACCGCCCAGACGTCGTGACCGGCGCGGTCGCAGAGGTTCTCCACCGCCCGCATCGCGGTCAGCATCGAGTGGTCCGAGTTGTTGTACCTGTGCAGGCCGTTGCGGCCGATCTGCTGCAGGTTGGCGATCCCGCCGAGCCAGCCGCGGATCCGCTCGACCCGGCCGGCGTACTCGGCGTCGTAGACCGGATATGCCTTCGGCACTCGCACGACGTGGCCGCCCTCGACTCGCTCGGGGTCGACCAGGCCGAGCGACGCCACCTCGCGGCGGCCGAGCTCGACCAGCTCCTCGTCGGGGCTGCTCCAGAGGTCGTCGCCTTCGAAGCAGAAGTACTCGAGCCCGAGGCAGGAGCGTCGTGGATCCGGGGTCATCCAGGGGCTCCAGGCGCGGAAGTTCTGGATGCGGCCGACCCGGGCGCGGGGATCGTGGACGTATACCCAGTTGTCCGGGAAGGGCGGCTCGCCCTCGACCGGCAGCGCCACCGTGAGGAAGTCCCGGTAGCGCAGGCCGGCGGCGGCGACCACGACCTCGCGCGGCGGCGCCGGGTCGGCGACGCCGACAACCGTGCGCAGCGGGATCGAAGAGATCGCCGCCGAGACCTCGACGCGCTCGCCGCCGGCACGGACGGCGCTCACCCGACCGCCGTCCACCTCGAGGCATTCGGCCGGCGCCCCCAGCCGCAGCTCCCCACCCCGCTCCTCAATCCGCCGCGCCATCTCCTCCCACATCTGCCCCGGCCCGAGGCGCGGGTAGCGGAACTCCTCGATCAGGCTCTTCGGGCGCTCACCGCCGCCGGGAAGCGCCGCCCGCAGCGCGCTCCAGGGTGAGAGGTCGGCGATCCGCTGCGCCGCCCACTCCGCCCGCAGCTCGCGGGTGTCGACGCCCCAGACCTTTTCGGTATAGGTCTTGAAGAAGAGCTCGAAGAGGCGACGGCCGAAGCGGGAGCTGACCCATTCCTCGAACGTCTCCTCCTCTCGCTGCGGCCGCAGGCGCGCCCGCGCGAATGAGCCGAGGCTGCGGGCGACCTCGAGCGGGCCGAGCTTGGCGACGACGTCGGCCGGGCGGAGCGGGTACTCGATGAAGCGTCCTCTCCAGTAGATGCGGGAGAGCCGCGGCCGCACCAGCATCTCCGGCCCGAGCAGCTCATCCCAGAGCGCCTCAACCTCGGCGCTCTTGGTGAAGAAACGATGGCCGCCGAGGTCGAAGCGGTAGCCGTCGCGGACCACCGTCCGCGCCAACCCCCCGACCTGGTCGTCCGCCTCGAAGACGACCACCTGCAGCCCGCGCTGGACCAGCTGGTAGGCGGCGGTGAGACCGGCCGGACCGGCGCCGAGGACGGCAACGGGTCGGGGATCTGGCTCTAGGGGTGGCGTCGTCATCGTGGCGCGAGATGGTATTAGGTATCCCTAATGTCGGCTCCCTCCCCAGGCAACGGACCTCGCGTCGTTTCCACCTTTGACCTCGCTATGGCAGGTAAAAAGGTGGAAACGACGTCGGTCGGCCGCCCCACGCTTGCGGTCGTCGTCCCCGCGACCGATCGTCCGCCGACGCTGGAGCGCTGCGTGGCAGCACTGGAATCCGGTGAGCGGCGGCCCGACGAGCTGAAGCTGCAACTGGAGCCCGCCGGTGCCGGGCCGGCCGCGGCCCGGAACTCAGCCGCAGGCGCCTGCGAGGCCGACGTCCTCGTCTTCGTCGACTCCGACGTCGAAGTGCACCCCGATGCGCTGGTGCGTATCGCCGAGCACTTCGCGGCCGATTCCGAGCTGACGGCGGCCTTCGGTGCCTACGACGACGACCCGGCCGACCGCGGGCTCACCTCCCGCTACCGGAATCTGCTCCACCACCATGTCCACGCCGGCGCCCCCGGGAGGGCGGAGACCTTCTGGGCGGGGCTCGGGGCGGTACGCCGCGAGGCCTTCGAGGCGACCGGTGGATTCGACGCGGACCGCTTTCCTCGGGCAAGCGTCGAGGACATCGAGCTGGGGATGCGGCTGCGCCGGAGCGGGGCGAAAGTCGTCCTCGACCCGGCGATCCGCGGTCGCCACCTGAAGCGCTGGACCCCGCTGAGCATGATCCGGACCGACTTTGGTCGCCGCGGAGTGCCGTGGATGCGGCTGCTGCTACGCGAGCGTTCCCACAGCACCACGCTCAACCTCGGCTGGCGGCAGCGAGCGAGCGCCGCCGCCAGCGTCGCCCTCGCCGCCTTCGTGCTGACGCGCCGTCCCCGTCTCGCCGCCGCGGCGCTGCTGGCGAACCTCGCCCTCGACCGGGAGCTCTACGCGCTGCTGGCCGGGCGCGGCGGCCCGAGGCTGCTCCTCGCCGGAATCGGCCTGCATCAGCTGCACCAGCTCGCGGCGGCGGGGTCGGTGCCGGTGGCGCTCGCGCTCCGCCTGCTCGAAGAGCGGCAGCGATGAGGATTGGGATCGCCGGCTGCGGCCGCATCGCCGAAATCGGTTACTTACCCGCGGCCCGGGCAACGCAGGGGGTGGAGATCGTCGCCTTCGCCGACCCCGACCGGGCGCGCCTCGAGCGCTGCCAGGCGCAGTGGCAAGGCGACTCCGAGGCCTTCGATGACGTCGCCGCGCTGCTGGAGCGGGCGCGGATCGACTTGCTCGTCGTCGCCGCGCCGGCCGCCACCCACGTCCCCCTTGCCGAAGCGGCCGCGGCGGCGGGTGTCCGCTCGCTGATAGAGAAGCCGCCCGCGGCCGATCTGGCGGGGGCGCAACGGCTGGCAGCGCTCGATCCGTCGCCTTTCATCGCCTTCAACCGGCGCTTCCTGCAGGGGAGCGAGCTGCTGCCATCGATTCCCGGCGAGGGTTGGCTGGAGCTGGACCTCGAGCTTCGTTTCCGGCAGACGGCATGGGACGCTCACGAAGCACGTGACGAGGCACTGCTGGACGCCGGGATCCACCTGATCGACCTCGCATGTCATCTCAGCGGCGCCTCCCCGGTTGCCGTACGGCGCGCTGAGGTCTCCCCCGCGCGGGCGCAGCTCGAGCTCGAGCTCACCCGCGGGCGCGCCCACATTTCCTGCGCCACCGACCGTCGCCACCGCGAGGAGGTGGAGGTACGAGACCGCTCCGGAAAGGTGCTCGGTCGCTCGGCCTGGGGCGGCCTACAAAGTCGCTTGGCCGGGGCCCTCGGGAGACTCGACCCTCTCGTCCTCTCGCTGCAGCGACAGCTGGAAGCGGCGGCGTTGGGGGTGTCCCTGATGGAGCCTCCCCATCTGTTGCTCCAGCAGGGACACCCCCATCGCCTTCTCGCCACCGCCCGTGACGGCGTGACCGCGATGGCCGTCGTCGAAGCTGCCCGGCGCTCGGCAGAGCTCGGCGGCGCGGAGGTAACCGTCACCCCCGTCCCGGGAGTCGCGGCGTGATCGCGGTCATCCAATTCGACGCCGCCAGCCCCCGCCTGCTGGAGCGCCTCGGCGGCGAAGGACGACTGCCCAACCTGCAGGCGCTCCGCCGCCGTGGCACCGAAGTGCAGCTGGAGACGCCCGCCGCCCATTTCCCCGCCAGCGCCTACCAGGACCTCTACCGCGGGGTCGAGGTCGGCGATCACGGGCTCTTCTATCCGTTCCAGTGGGCGGCCGGGGATCAGCGGATCCGCCTTGCCGAGAGCTTCGAGGCGCCGCCGCCGATCTGGGATCGACTCGGCCGCCACGGGCGCGACACGCTTGCGATCGACCCCTACGAGTGCCACCGTCCACACGAGGCGCGGGGATCGCTGGTCTGCGGCTGGGGGATGCGGGAGCGGGTCGTGCTGGAGCGCTGGTCGGTGCCCGATGGCGGCGACCGGGAGCCGCGGCGGAAGTTCGGCCGCCCCCCCGACGTCACCGAGGTCTTCGGCGCCCAGTCACCCGGCGAACTGCGGCGGCTGCGGCAGCGCTTCCTGGCGGCGCCCGAGCGAGTCGCCGACCTGGCGATCGAGCGCTTGCGCGAGGAGGGCTTCGACCTCGCCTGGATCGTCTTCGCCGCGCCGCACCTTGCCGGCCACCGGCTCTGGGAGGTGCCGAGCTACATCGGCTCCGACGCAATCTCGGCGGAGGAGCGCCAGCGGCTGGACGGGACGCTCGCCGAGGTCTATGAGGAGGTCGACGCGCAGCTCGGCCGCGTCCTCGACGCACTCCCGGACGACTGCGACGTGATCGCCTGCTCGGTGCTGGGGATGGATGTGAACACGAGCCGCGCCGACCTCCTGCCGGAGATGCTGACGGCGGTGCTTGGCGAAGGGCGCAACGACAACGGCAACAGGACGAGCGCCGACTCCGACTCCGGGGCGATCTGGAAGCTGCGAGCGGCGCTTTCAGGCCGTGTCCGATCCGCCGCCGCCGCCGCAATACCCGACCGCCTGGCCCTGGAGCTGACGACGCGACTGGAGCTGCGGGGAGTCGACTGGTCCTCGACCCGTGTCTTCGCCCACCCCGCCGACAACCAGGGCTACATCTCTCTCAACCGCATCGGCCGCGAGCGCGACGGCATCGTCGAGGAGAACGAGGCGGCCGAGCTGACCGCCCAGATCCGCGAGGGCCTGCTCGACTTCCGCGATCCCGACGACGAGCCGGCGGTGATCGCCGTCGACGAGGTGGCCGAGCCTTACCAAGGCGATGCCGCGGACCGCCTGCCCGATCTGGTGGTTCGCTGGCGCCCCAAATCCTCGGTCGTCCTCCACGCCCTCCACTCTCCCCGCTTCGGCACCGTTCGCCGCCGCGGCTACGGCAGCGGCCGCACCGGCAACCACACCGACGGCGACGCCTGGGCGATCCTCGCGCCCCGAGCCGGCAGGTCCCGCAACCTGGGCCGCCCCGCGCGGATCGCCGACATCCCCGCCACCGTCGCCGCCCACTGCGACATCCCGCTGGACGGCCTCAGCGGCGAGCCGCTGCTCGAGCGCTGATCACCGAGTCCGCGAGATTCCTTGTAGAGCAAGGTTTCTCGCGGACTCGCGGATGACGCCGGCGAGCGTCGCGGCCTGGGCGGCGCACACCAGGAGTCCCGGCGCCAGTCCGCAGGCGAAGCCGTGGCGGATGAGGCCGAGATAGAAGGTTGGGGAGCCGAAGCCGCGACCGCTCGCGGCGTTCCGGTACTGGGCGGCGCCCTTGCCGTAGCGGTACTGCTGGCGGAGAAAGTCGCGGACGCTCATCCCCGCCTGGTGGACCACGACGGCCTCAGGGATGAATCGCGGCGACGGCCCGTCCCGGGCCACCCGCTCCCCCCAATCCCGATCCTCTCCAGCCGCGGCGCGGAACGACTCGTCGAATGGCAACCGCTCCAGCAGAGATCGCCTCGCGGCCAAGTTGGCGGTGACCGCAAAGCCCGGCGATGCGGTCCCGGGAGCCGTTGCCCTTACCTGCAAGTAGTGGACGATCTCCCTCCAAGCCCGATCCGCAGCCGTCGCCCCCTTCCCAATCGAGAGAGGGCCGCTGGCCGCTTCGGCTTCGCCGGCCAGGATTGGCGCCGCCAGCGTCTCCGCCCAGCCGGCCGCCGGCTCGCAGTCGTCGTCGGTGAAGCAGACGACCTCGCCGCCGGCTCGCCGCGTGCCTTCGTTGCGGGCCCAGGCCGGGCCGCGGGCCTCCAGGTCTTCGACGACGACGACCTCCACCGGCTGCGACTGGGCCTCGAGCGCCGCGATGCAGCGGCGCAGCGCCTCGGGCCGATCGCGCGTCGGCACCACCACCGAGATCCGCAAGCGCTCCTCCCCCATCAGCCGAGCGTGTCGAAGACGGCGTCGCGAGGGTCGGCCTCCGCGTCGCGAAGAGCATCGAGCACCTTGCCCATCTCCTCCCCAACGTCCCCTCCCCGCAGGACGGCGATCTCCGCCGCGTCCAGGACCGGCCCGGTGAACTTCGCGGCCGGGCCCGGGGGCCCGAGGTAGGCGACGGCCGTGGAATCCTCGCTGGCGCTACGGGCATTCTCACCGGCCGTCGCCAGGTCCAGCCGGTCCCGGGACTCCACCGCCGGCAGGCAGACGGCACGGACCTCCACCTCGCCGACCCCCCCGTTCGTCTGTTTCAGCTGATGCCGCGCGCCCTGGCAGAGGGGGGCTTCGACGTAGACCGTGACCACTGCTCCTGCGGAAATTCCGCCTTCTCCACAACCCGTAGCCGAGCCGGCAAGGGCGACGAGCAGGCAGGCGAGGACGGGCGCTGAGACGCGGCTCACGGGGAGCGATCCTAAACTCAGGCGCGATGAGGATCGGGGTCTTGACGGCTGGAGGCGATTGCCCGGGGCTGAACGCGGCGATCCGCGCCGTCGCCCGCTCGGCGATGCAGCACGGTGACGAGGCGATCGGGATCCGGCGCGGCTACCGCGGCCTTGCCGAGGACGACTACGTCCCGCTCGACATGCGCCGCGTCTCGGGGATCCTCCACCAGGGCGGGACGATCCTCAGCACCTCGAGCTTCGAGCCGATCCGCGAGGGGGCCGTCGACAAGGTCGCCGCCGCCTTCGCCGAGCAACGCCTCGACGCGGTCGTGGCGATCGGCGGCGAGCACACGATGGAGATCACCCGGCAGCTCCACGCCGACCGCGGTCTGCCCCTGGTCGGGGTCCCGAAGACGATCGACAACGACGTCGGCGGCACCGATTTCACCTTCGGCTTCGACACCGCCGTGCAGATCGTCACCGACGCGATCGATCGCCTCCACACGACCGCCCAGTCGCACGACCGGATCATGGTCGTCGAGGTGATGGGCCGCACCACCGGCTGGATCGCCGCCTACGCCGGCCTCGCTGGCGGCGCCGACTGCATCGTCATCCCCGAGCAGACGACCACTGTCGAGGAGATCTGCGGGGACGTGACCCGCCGCCACGACCGCGGCAAGGACTTCTCGATCATCGTCGTCGCCGAGGGGGCCAAGCTTGCCTTCGAAGGCGGCGAGGAACGGCTGATCCAGCCGGTCAAGGACAGCGACGAGTACGGCTACCCGCGACTGGGCGGGATCGGGGCCGCCCTGGCCAGTGAGCTCGAGTCCCGCACCGGATACGAGACCCGCGTCACCGTGCTCGGGCACGTCCAGCGCGGCGGCACCCCGACCTCCACCGACCGCGTCCTCGCCACCCGCTTCGGCGCCCACGCCTACGAGCTCGCCAAAGCCGGCGAGTTCGGCACCATGGCGGCGCTCCACGGCACGAAGATGGTCGGCGTACCGCTCGAGGAAGCAGTCAAGGTCAAGGAGGTAGACCTTGGGATGCTGGAGATAGCCAAACGGTTCTTCACGTGAAAGGCTGGCGGGCATGAACGACGCACCCGATTACGAGGCAATCACCCAAGTCCAGCAGGGGATCTGGTCCAAGGGCGACTTCGCAATGGTCGCCGGGATCGTCTTCAACGCCAGCGAGAACCTCGCCGAGGCGCTCGACATCGTTCCCGACGAGCGCGTGCTCGACGTCGCCTGCGGCAGCGGCAACGGCGCGATCTCCGCGGCACGGCGCAGCTGGGGCGGCGTGGTCGGCGCCGACTACGTCCCCGCCCTCCTGGAGCGTGGCCGGGAACGGGCAGCCGCCGAGAGGCTCGACGTCGAGTTCGTCGAGGCAGACGCGCAGGACCTGCCGTTCGACGACGCCGGCTTCGACGTGACGATGTCGATCTTCGGCGCTATGTTCGCACCCGACCAGCCCAAGGCAGCGGCCGAGTTGCTGCGTGTAACCAGGCCGGCAGGCCGCATCGGCATGGCCAACTGGACGCCCGAGGGCAGCGTCGGCCAGATGTTCCAGACGATCACCAAGCACGCCCCGCCGCCGCCCGGGGTCGAATCGCCGCTGCGCTGGGGCACCGAGGACCGCGTCCGCGAGCTGTTCGGCGACGGCGTCTCGGAGATCCGCTTCGAGCGGCGGATCTCGCGCCAGCCCTTCCGCTCCGCCGACCACTACATCGAGTTCTTCCGCACCTACTTCGGCCCGACCCAGACCGCCTACGAACGGGTCGGACCGGAGGGCGAGCAGGCGCTCACCGACGATCTGCGCACCTTCCTCGAAGGCGCGAACACCGCCGGCGACCGGGGGATGGTCCTGGAGGCGGAGTACCTCCAGGTAATAGCGACCCGCAGCTAGGTTGCTAGGGCTTCTGCGGCTGCAGAACCCGGATCGCTGCGCCCACTAGGAGAACTCCGAAGAGCACCATGCCGGCGACGGGGCCGCCCTGTCCGAAGGCGGCGTAGCCGATCACCATCGCGGCGATCGCGAGGAAGAGCGTGATGACCATTCCCATATCGCGCGGCATCCTATCCAGTGAGCGCGACGCGGGTCTCGCTTAGGAACGAAGCGACGGCGTCGGCGGCGCCCTCGGGCGATCCGCCCTCACCCGCGGCGCGGACGAGGCGGCTGCCGATGATTACGCCGTCGGCGATCCTGCCGACGACGGCGGCCTGCTCGGGCGTCCCGATCCCGAAGCCCACCGCGACCGGCGTCTCTGCGTCGCCCTTCGTCGCCTCGACCAGGTCGGCCAGGGCCGGCGGCACCTCCGCCCGCTCCCCGGTGGTGCCGACGGTGGAGACGACGTAGACGAACCCCCGGGCCGATTCGCAGATCCGCCGCCGCCGCTCAGCCGGCGTGGTCGGCGCCAGTAGCGGCACCAGCGCCAGCCCCTCGGCGTCGAACGCCTCGCGCACGTCGGTGGCCTCCTCCAACGGAAGGTCGGGAACGATCACCCCAGCCGCACCGGCGGCTCGGGCCAGCCGCGCGAACTCCGTCGCCCCCCCATGCGCGAGCACCATGTTGGTGTAGGCCATGAAGACCACGGGCACGCGGTCGGCGATCGACTGGCACACCTCCAGTGCGGTGGAAAGGGTCGCGCCCTCCTCCAGCGCTTTCGTCGCCGCGGCGTGAATCGTCGGCCCATCGGCCAACGGATCCGAGAACGGCACGCCGAGCTCGATCAGATCGGCACCTGCGTCCACGTAGGCCGCGGCGACCGCGAGTCCGGACTCCCGGTCGGGATACCCAGCCATCATGTACGGCATCAGGGCGGCGCGCCCTTCGTCCCTCGCCACCTGAAAAGCCCCCAGGATTCGCTTCTCGCCGGAAGCACCAGTGGCGTCGGTGGGGGTCGTGGGGTGACCCGGAGGAGCCTCCCCAAATTCGCGACGGAGGGTCACCCCACGACCCCCTCCGCAACCACCTCTGCCATGTCCTTATCTCCACGGCCGGAGAGACACAAGATGTCGAACCCCGTCCCACCAGGGTGCTCCAGCAACCAGGCGATCGCGTGCGAGGACTCGAGCGCCGGGATGATCCCCTCGAGGCGGGATAGCTCGCTGAACGCCGCTAGCGCCTGCTCGTCGGTGACCGCTTCGTAGGTGGCCCGCCCGCTGTCGCGGAGCTGGGCGTGCTCGGGGCCGACGCCGGGATAGTCGAGGCCGGCCGAGATCGAGTGAGCCTCGAGGATCTGGCCCTCCTCGTCGGCGAGCACCGATGAGAGCGAGCCGTGTAGGACGCCCTCGACCCCACCCTGTAGCGAGGCGCCGTGGCGTTGAGTGTCCAGCCCCTCGCCAGCTGCCTCGACGCCGACTAGCGCCACCTCTGAGTCCTCGACGAAGGGGGTGAAGATGCCGATCGCGTTGGAGCCGCCGCCGACGCAGGCGATCACCCGCCCGGGCAGCGACCCCTCGGCGGCAAGCGCCTGTTCGCGCGCCTCCTCGCCGATCACCCGCTGCAGGTCGCGGACCAGCGCCGGGTACGGGGCCGGCCCTACCGCCGAGCCGATCACGTAGTGGGTGGTGGCGACGTTGGCGACCCAGTCCCGGATCGCGGCGCTGACCGCCTCCTTCAGGGTGCGGGCGCCGGCCTCGACCGGCGCCACCTCGGCTCCCAGGAGGCGCATCCGCTCGACGTTGGGCGCCTGGCGGCGAATGTCCTCGGTCCCCATGTAGACGACGCATTCAAGCCCCAGCAGCGCACAGGCCGTCGCCGTCGCCACCCCATGCTGGCCGGCGCCGGTCTCGGCGATCACCCGCGGCTTGCCCATCCGCGCCGCCAGCAGTGCCTGGCCGACCGCGTTGTTGATCTTGTGGGCGCCGGTGTGGGCGAGGTCCTCGCGCTTCAGGTAGACCCGCGAGCCGACCCGCTCCGAAAGCCGCTCGGCCAGGTAGAGCGGCGTCGGCCGCCCGATGAAGTCGCGCCGCAGCAGGTCGAGGCGGGAGACGAACTCCTTGTCCTCGCGCGCCTCCGCCCAAGCGGCGGTCAGCTCGTCCAGGGCAGGGATCAAGGTCTCCGGCACGTAGCGGCCCCCGTAGGGCCCGAACCTCTCCTCCAGCACGCTCATGCGGCTTGGACGCCGACGGAATTCGCCGCCGCGAAGAACTCGGCCATCGCCCTATGGTCCTTGACCCCGGGCTCGGACTCGACGCCGCTGGCGACGTCGACCGCGTGGGGATGGGCGATCGAAATCGCGGCCGCGACGTTGTCGGGCCGCAGCCCGCCGGCGAGGATCGCCGGCACTTCGGAGCGGTGCCCCTTCAGCAGCCCCCAGTCGAAGCTCTCGCCGGTCCCGCCCCACATCCCCTTGCCGCGCCGGTCGAAGAGATGGAAGTCCGTCCGGAAGGCCTCCGCCGCGTGGACGTCGGCGGCGCTGGCGACATGAACCGCCTTGGCGACCTTCACCCCGGTCCGCCGCTTTATCTCGGCGCAAAACGAAGCCCCCTCGGCCCCGTTCAGCTGCACCATCGTCAGCCCCTCGTCCTCCACGACCCGCGCCACCTCGTCCAAGGTGGGATTCACGAACACCCCCACCACCTCGACCTTGCGCCGAAAGGCAGCAGCGATCTCAGCCGCAACCGCAGCATCAACGTTCCTGGGGCTGCCATGGAAATGAATCAAGCCGACGGCCCACGCGCCCAGCCTTACTGCCTCAGCAGCGTCATCGAGATTAGTAATGCCACAGAACTTCACCCGCATACCCAGCCAGCCTACGGGAAGACGGCGGTAATCCCTCCGCAAAGGGCCTCTCGGGCGGGTGGCGCGGCGGGAGGACCCGCCCGCCAGAGCGCTATTCGGAGGAATCGGGTTGCGTACCCAGGGTGACGTTCGCGGTCTTCTCCTGACCGTCGCGGAGAATCTTCAGCTTCAGTTCGTCGCCCGGCTCGGACCCCTGGATCAGTTCGATCAGCTCGTCCATACTCTCGAGCCGCTTGCCGTTCGCCTCGGTGATGATGTCGCCGCCGAGCCGGATTTCTTCGCCGTCGATCGTCGCCGAGGTGCTGCCGGCCTCGAGCCCGGCCTCGTCAGCGGGCCCGTCTTTGACGACGGACTGCACGATCACCCCATGGTCGACTGGCAGGTTGACCGCCTGCGCCAGCTCGGGGGTTATCGTCCCGCCCTGAATGCCGAGGTAGGCGTGCTCGACCTCGCCTTTCGTCTTCAGTTCCTCGATCTCTTCCCGGACCTGGTCGATCGGGATCGCGAAGCCGATGCCGACGTTGCCGTTACCGCCGCCGCCGGTGGCAATCTGGGCGTTGATCCCGATCACCTCGCCCTCGGCGTCGATCAGCGGCCCACCCGAGTTGCCCGGATTGATCGCCGCGTCGGTCTGGATCACCTGCGAGATCGAGAACCCGTTCGGCGCCTGAATCTGGCGCTGGAGCGCGGAGACGATGCCACTGGTGACCGTTCGTTCCAGCCCGAACGGGTTGCCAATCGCGACAACCGGGTCCCCCACTTCGGCCTCTGACGAGCGGCCCAGCCGCAGCGGGTGGAGCACCTTCTCCGGCGCGTCCACCTTCAGCAGGGCGATGTCCATGGCCGGGTCGGCGCCGACCACCTCCGCGTCAAAGGTTTCGTCCGAGTCGCCCAGTTTGACCGTGATGCTTTCAGCCCCTTCGACCACATGGTTGTTGGTGAGAAGGTGTCCCTCCTTGTCGATCACGAAACCCGAGCCGGTGGCGGTGCCGCCGCCTTCGGGTTCCGGGAACCCGAATGGATTGAACGATTCGGCTTCCTGCTGTTCGACCTGGGCTTCGATGAACCCGACCCCGGCGCCGTCGGCTTTGTAGATCCGGTTGACGAGGTTGCCGCCGTCGCCCTCGGCGCTCACGTCGGCCGGCGCGGCGAGGGACGATTCAACCGTGGTCGTGGTACCGCCCTCAGACTCGATCCAACCGGCGGCGATCGCGATCCAGCCGAAAATTGCGACGATCAGGCCACCGGCGACAGCGGAGAGGAATGGGTTGCGGAAGTTCTGCCTCGGCTTCGACATCTCGGGGAAGGATGCACAAAGGCGCTGACCGGCGCCTAAACGCTCTTGAAAGATTTTCTAAATTTGGCGGCCCTGCGTCAGTACCGGTGCTCGCGAGTGCTTTCGTCGCCGCCGGTCAGTTCCCGGACCTTCGCCTCCGGATCCGCGACGGACATCAGGGCGGTGCCGATCAGGACCGCGTCGACGCCGACCCGCTCGAGCTCCTCGAGCTCCTCACGACCGGAGATCCCGCTCTCGGCGACGACGGCCTTGCCCGCGGGAACATCGGGCATCAGCTCGTAGGTCGTCGCGATATCGACGTTCATGTCGTCGAGGTTGCGGTTGTTGATCCCGATCACCTCGGCGCCCGCCTCCAGCGCCCGCTCGAGCTCCTCCGCATCGTGGACCTCGACCAGGCAGTCGAGGTCGATCGAGCGCGCCTCCTGGTAGAGCGAGCGCAGGTCCTGGTCGTCGAGCGCGGCGACGATCAGCAGAACGGCGTCGGCGCCATTCACCGCCGCCTCGTAGAGCTGGTACGGGTCGACGATGAAGTCCTTGCGGATGATCGGCATCCCGCAGGCCGCCCGAGCTGCCCGCAGGTCCGCAAGGGAGCCGCCGAAGTGGGCTTCGTCGGTGAGGACGGAGAGCGCCGCGGCGCCTCCGCGCTCGTAGGCGGTGACCTGGCTCGCCACGTCAACCGCCTCCGGCGCGATCTGGCCGGCGCTCGGTGAGCGACGCTTGAACTCCGCGATCAGTGAAAGCCCCGGGCGCACCAGCGCCTCGTTGAAGGGCCGGCCCTCCCCGCGATTCGAGAGGCGCGACTCGAGGTCGGCCTGAGGCAGGTCGCGGCGTCGCGCCTCCACCCCCTCCCGGGCCCCGGCAATGAGCTGGTCCATCATTCCCACTTGACAGTCAGAAGCCTAGATCACCGTCTCAGACGGAGGGCGCGGCCGTTGCGGTGATCAGCCGCTCCAGCACGTTCGCCGCCGCGCCTGAGTCGATCGCCTCGCCCGCTTTCGCAACCCCCTGCTCGAGGTCGGACGCAAGCCCGCCGACGTACACCGCCGCCCCCGCGTTGAGGACTACGAGGTCGCGGGCCGGCCCCTGCTCGCCGCCGAGAACGGCGCGGGAGACAGCCGCGTTCTCCTCGGGCGTACCTCCGGCGACGCTCTCCAGCCCGGCCGGCGCGATCCCGAACTGGGCCGGCTCGACGAACCACTCGGCGGTGCCGTTGTCGACCACCTCGATCACGCGCGTCCGCGCCGAGAGCGAGAGCTCGTCGAGCCCGTCCTCCGCCGAGACGACCAGGGCGCGCACGCTGCCGAGTCCGACCAGCGCCTCGGCAATCGTCTCCTGGTAGTGACGGTCGGCGACGCCGAGCAGCTGCCGGTTGGCCCCGGCGGGGTTGGTCAGTGGCCCGAGGAAATTGAAGATCGTCCGCACCCCCAGCGCTTTTCGGGCAGGAACGACGTGCGCCATCGCCGCGTGGTGCCGCGGCGCGAACATGAACCCGAAGCCGACCTCGTCGATGCAGCGACCGACCTGTTCGGCCTCGAGCTCGATGTTGACGCCGAGCGCCTCGAGCAGGTCGGCCGAGCCGCACTTGCTGGTGTTGGAGCGGTTGCCGTGCTTGGCGATCGCGCAGCCGGCGCCGGCGGCGACCAGGGCCGCCGTGGTCGAGACGTTGAAGGTCGTCGGGCCGCCGCCGGTGCCGCAGGTGTCGACGAGGTCGTCGCGCCTGGTCGGCACCGGCGCCGCCAGCGCGCGCATCGTCCGCGCCAACCCGACCAGCTCGGGAACCGTCTCCCCCTTCGCCCGCAGCGCAATCAGGAAGGCGCCGGTCTGGATCGGGTCGGTCCGTCCCTCCATGATCTCGCTCAGGACCGCGGAGGCGTGGTCGGCGGTGAGGTGGTCGCCGGCGCAAACCGCGTCGATCGCCCGGCTGACTACGTCGTTAGGCATCGGAGCCTCCCTTCCCGATGAAGTTGGCCAGAAGGTGCTTGCCCTGCGGGGTGAGCACCGACTCGGGGTGGAACTGGACGCCCTCGACCGGCAGCTCGCGGTGGCGCGCGCCCATCACCACTTCGCCCAGCGTCGCGGTCAGCTCCAGATCCTCGGGGAGGTCGGGGTCGGCGACCAGCGAGTGGTAGCGCCCGGCCACCATCGGGCTCGGCAACCCGGCGTAGACCGACCTGCCGTCGTGCTCAACCTCGCCCTCCTTGCCGTGAATCGGCTCCCCCTGGACGACGCGGCCGCCGAAGGCCTCGACCATCGCCTGGTGGCCTAGGCAGACGCCGAGCACCGGCGTCCCCGCTTCGCCGAAGGCGCGGATCGCCTCGCCGGAGATCCCCGCCTCGGCCGGCGTGCAGGGGCCTGGCGATACGACCAGGCGATCGGGCTCGCGCGCGAGCAGCTCCTCGACCGTCGCCTTGTCGTTGCGGACGACCTCCACCTCGGCCCCCAGCTCGCCCAGGTACTGGACCAGGTTGTAGGTGAAGGAGTCGTAGTTGTCGATCACGAGTACGCGCATCTGCATTCCTCTATGCCCAGTCCGGCTGCCGGCAGGCGACCTCGACGGCGCGGAACACGGCGCGCGCCTTGTTCACCGACTCGTTCCACTCGTACTCCGGCTTGGCGTCGGCGACGGTACCGCCGCCGGCCTGCACGTGCAGCTGCCCGTCCTTGACGACGACGGTGCGGATGTGGATCGCGGTGTCGAGATCGCCATCCCAGGAGAGGTAGCCGACCGCTCCCCCGTAGGAGCAGCGCTTCACCTGCTCCAACTCGTCGATGATCTGCATCGCCCGCACCTTTGGGGCGCCGGAGAGAGTGCCGGCCGGCAGGGCCGAGCGCAGCACGTCCATCGCGCTCACCCCCTCTTTCAGCTTGCCGGATACCTGGCTGACGATGTGAAGGACGTGCGAGTAGGTCTCGACGACCATCAGCTCGTCGACCGCGACGCTGCCGTATTCGCAGACGCGGCCGAGGTCGTTGCGCCCGAGGTCCACCAGCATCACGTGCTCGGCCCGCTCCTTGGGGTCGTTGACGAGGCGCTCGGCGAGGCGCCGGTCCTCGTCCTCACTCTCGCCGCGCGGATAGGTGCCGGCGATCGGCCTGGTCTCGACTCGATCGCCGATCACCTTGACCAGCGGCTCCGGCGAGGCGCCGGCGAGCTGGAAGTCGCCGAACTCGAGGAAGTACATATAGGGCGAAGGATTGACCGCGCGCAGGCCGCGGTAGACCGAGAAGGCCTCGACCGGCGCCGGGGCCGAAAAGCGCTGCGAGGGAACGACCTGGAAGGCGTCGCCGGCGTGGACGTACTCAACGATCCGCGCCACCGCCGCTTCAAACTCCTGGCGGCTGACGTTCGACTCGAACCGCGGCGGCTCGGCGAGCGACGGTTGCTCCGCCACCGGCACCGCCCCGCGCAGGCGCTCCCTCATCTCGGCGATCGTCGCCGCCGCCCGCTCGTAGGCAGCGTCGACGTCGTCCTCGTCCTCGACGAAGGCGCAAGCGAGGATCGTCAGCTCGTGGCGCAGGTGGTCGAAGACCAGCAGCGTGTCGGTCACCATCAGCGCCAGGTCGGGGAGGCCGAGCGGGTCGGGATTCGGCGGGCCGAGCGGCTCCACCGTCCGCACCAGGTCGTAGCCGAAGAAACCGACAACGCCGCCGGCGAACGGCGGCAGGCCCTCCACCGGTGCCGGCCGGTACTCGCGCATCCGCGCCGCCACCGCCGCGTAGGGGTCGGGTGCCGCCTCCGAGCGATCGGGGCCTTCGCCGCTGGCGGCCGCCTCGCCGCTCCACTCGTGCATGGTCCCCTCGCTCCAGCGCCAGAGCGCCCGCGGGCGCAGGCCGACGAACGAGTAGCGGCCGACCTGGCCCTGCTCAGCCGACTCGAGCAGGAAGCACGGTGCCCCCTCGGGCTCGCCGGCGCGCAGCTTGAGGAAGGCCGAGACGGGCGTCTCGCAGTCGTCGACGATCCGCGCCCGGACGGGGACGACGTTGCCCTTGCGGGCGAGCTCGCGAGCCTGCTCGAGGCTTGGTGCGAGCTCCAATTCGAAGTCAGCTGCTACGTGCATTCAGCACTTCCATCACCTTCGCGTGCGAGATCCCGCGCGACGCCAGCAGCACGCTGAGGTGGTAGAGCACGTCGGCGGCCTCTTCGGCGACCCGCTCCTCGCTCTCTTCGCGCGCGGCCCGGACGACCTCCTCCGCCTCCTCCTCGACCTTCTCGCCGATCAGGGTGCGGTCGCCGAGCAGCGTCACCGTGTAGCTGCCCTCCGGCCGCTGCACCGCCCGGTGGCGGATCGTCCGCTCCAGCGCGGCCAGGGCTTCGTAAGTGACGGGGTTCGGCTCCCCCTCCGCCGGCGGCGCGTCTTTGCGCGGCGAGGCCGAGCCCAGCACCTCGCGGTAGAAGCAGCTGCGCTGGCCCGTGTGGCAAGCCGGCCCAGCGGGGTCGACCAGGGCCACCAGCGCGTCGCCGTCGCAGTCGTAGCGCAGCTGGCGCAGGTGCATGAAAGCGCCCGAGGTTTCCCCTTTCTTCCAGAGTTCGTTGCGGGAGCGGCTCTGGAAATGCAGGTCGCCGGACTCGAGCGTCATCTCCAATGACTCGTTGCTCATGTAGGCGAGCATCAGCACCTCGCCGGAGGCGAAGTCCTGCACGACGCATGGCACCAGGCCCTGCTGGTCGAATTCGATTTCGGCGAACATCCGAGGAATCGTAAACGGCGTGGTATTACTCGATGCCGAGGCGGTCGAGTAGGTCCTCGTCGCGGCGCCAGTGCCTGCGCACGCGGACCTGGAGATCGAGGTGGACCTGGGAGCCCAGCTCACGCTCCAGCGAGCGGCGAGCGGCGGCCCCAATCTCACCGATCTTGGCGCCGCCCCTGCCGATCAGGATGCCCTTCTGCGACTCGGTCTCGGCCCAGATCTCAGCCCGGACGGCGATCAGGCCATCCTCGCGCGGCTCGACCTCCAGCACCGAGACCTCGACCGAGTGCGGGACCTCCTGCCGGGTCCGGTTCAGCACCTGCTCGCGGATCAGCTCGGCGAGCAGCAGCTCCCCCGGCTGGTCGCTGCGGTCCTCCGGCGGATAGAGGTAGGGGCCCTCGGGAACGAGCTCGCCGAGCCGGTCCAGCAACGGCGGCACGCCCTCGCCGGTGCGGGCGCTGATCGGGAAGACCTCGTCCACCCCCTCCAGCTCCGCCGCGGCGGCGAGAACCGGGACCAGCTCGTTCGGGCCGAGCCGGTCGGCCTTGTTGACGGCGCAGATCACCGGCAGGCCGGCGCCGGCGCCGAGCAGCGCCTTGACGATGAAGCGGTCGCCCGGGCCGACCCCCTCCTCGCCGTTGAGCACGACGAGGACGACGTCGGAGTCGGCGAGCTCGCGCTCGACCCGGCTCTGCATCCGCTCGGTGAGTACGTCGCGCGGGCGCTGCACGCCGGGAAGGTCGACCAGGACCAGCTGGCGCTCGGCCTCGAGGTCGGTGGCGACGCCGCGGATCGCCCGCCGCGTCGTCTGCGGCCGGCTGGAGACGATCGCGACATGCGAGCCGACTATCGCGTTGACCAGGGTCGACTTGCCGACGTTGGGACGGCCGGCGAGACCGACGAAGCCGACGCGGCTCACCGCAGTCCCGCCAGCACGCTCGCCTGCAGCTCCAGCATCTCCCCCCCGTCGGTCTCGTGGTCGTAGCCGCAGAGGTGGAGGACGCCGTGGACAGCGGCCTCGGCCACGTCAACGCATTGCTCGGGACAGATCGCGACGTCGCCGAGCTCGCGCGGGCCCGCCGCGGGGCCGAGCCCGTCGATCGGAAAGGCGAGCACGTCCGTCGGCGCGTCCTTGCCGCGGTGATTGCGGTTTAGCTCGCGGATCCGCTCGGCGTCGACGAGCTCGACGGCAAGGTGCCCGTCCTCGACGCCGGTGGCCGAGAGCGTGGCGGCCACGGCCTCACGCAGCTCCGGCGGGACGTCGCTGAGGTCGACGCTCACGAACGCGGCGTCGGCCCGTGTTCGGCGCGCGCGTCGCGCTCGCGCGCGCCATGGGCGTCATAGGCGGCGACGATCCGCTGGACCAGCTTGTGGCGGACGACGTCCTCGCCCCCAAAGCGGACGAAGGAGATGTCCTGGACGTCGTTGAGGATGTCGGTGACGGCGATCAGGCCGGAGCGCTGGTCGGTGGGCAGGTCGATCTGCGTGACGTCCCCGGTCACAACCATCCGCGAGTTGAAGCCAAGCCGGGTGAGGAACATCTTCATCTGCTCTGGGCTGGTGTTCTGCGCCTCGTCGAGGATTACAAACGAATCATTAAGCGTCCTTCCGCGCATGAAAGCGAGCGGGGCCACCTCGATCACGTTGCGTTCGAAGTAGCCGTTGACGCGGTCGGGGTCGAGCATGTCGAAGAGGGCGTCGAAGAGCGGACGCAGGTAGGGGTCCACCTTCGCCTGGATGTCGCCCGGCAGGAAGCCGAGCCGCTCGCCCGCCTCGACCGCCGGACGGGTGAGGATGATCCGCTGCACCTTGCGTTCGGTCAGCGCCGCCGCTGCCATCGCAACCGCGAGGAAGGTCTTGCCGGTGCCGGCGGGACCGATCCCGAAGGTGATCGTGTGGCGGCGGATCGAATCGACGTAGCGTTTCTGGTTCAGCGTCTTCGGCGCGACCTTCGTGTTGCGGTGCCGCCAGACGACGTCCTCGAGGATCTCCGCCGGGCTCTCGTCCGCGTCGAGCGCGCCGGTGACCGCTTCGATCGTCCCCGGCGCCACGTCGTGGCCCTGCTCGATCAGCTCGACCATCTCGTCGACGACGATCGCCGCCGCCTCGACATCAGCCGGTTCGCCTTCCAGCGTCAGCACGTTGCCGCGCAGGTGCAGGTCGGCCTCGAGCCGCCCCCGCAGCGCCCGCAGGACGGTGTCCTCCGAGCCCGCAAGCTCTGCTGCGACGGTGTTGTCCAGGGTCAGCTGCCTGCGCGCCAACTTCTCAGGCACCCAGCTTCTGGCGTACCGCGGCGCTCACCCGCTTGCCGTCCGCGCGGCCGCCCACCTTCGGCATCAGCGCCGACATCACCTCGCCCATCTGCCGCTGCTCGCTGGCGCCGGTCTCCTCGATCGCCGCCTCGACCAGCTGCGCCAGCTCCTCGTCGGAGATCTGCCGCGGCAGATAACCCTCGATCAGCTCCGCCTCGAATCGCTCGGCGGCGGCCTGCTCGTCGCGCCCCGCCTTCTCGTATGCCTCCGCCGCCTCGACCCGCTTCTTGCGCTCGCGCTGCAGCACCGCGACCTCGTCGCCCTTGCCCAACTTCGCGTCCTGCTGCAGCACGTCGACGATCAGCCGGAGGGCGGCGGCACGCTCGCGATCGCGCGCTTTCATCGCCGTTCTAGCGTCTTCCTGCGCCTGCTCCAGAACCGACATCGGCCTAAGGGTAGAGGGCGGCGTCCGGGGTCACGGCGAGGCCCTTGGATACGAGGTCGCGGATATCGGTGCTGACGAGCTGCCAGTCGTTACTACGAGCGGTTGCGACGTAGGCGGCGTCGTAGGCGGTGAGCTTGTGCTCAGAAGCCACTTCTAGGGTGGCTTCGAGGAGATCGTCGTCGAGCGTGACGATCCAGTCTCTGCACCGCCGTCGGAGGATCTGAGTCAGCGTTCGTGCGGTCTCGGGCCGGCGATCGCGGACCCCGACCACGTTCGCGACCTCGTAGAGAGTGAGGTCCAAAGCCGCCAGCAACACCGGCGGCTTGCGGATTAGTTCTTCGGCCGAATCGTGCCACGGGTCAGCGGACATTCCCGAAGCAATCCAGACGCCGGCGTCGAGCAGCAACACTAGTGGGATTCCCGGTCTTCCCTCACTGCCTGAGCGGCGTCGATCCCACCGAGATCGATTTCCAAGGAGTCCAGCATCCGTCCTATCTCCTCGTCCTCTCGATCGTCCCTTGAAGTCAGCTCGCGCTCCGCGAGGCGCTGCAAGAAACCGCTTCGAGTCTCCCCAAGCTCACGGGCTCGCCGATCGAGGCGCTCCAAGAGATTGCCGGGCATGGAGATCATCACCTTGGCCACGGGATGAGTATATACGGTATTGCCGGCGGCTAGTGTTGGCATGCCCGGGATCGTGACAACCGAGTTCGCGCGTGTGGCGCGCACAATGGAAAAAATCGGTGCCGACTCGCGGACGAATCCGCGACGCCGCTAGATCTCGACCAGCTCGACGTCCCCGAGGGGCATCTGCAGGAAGCGGGTGCCCACCGCGTGGAACTCATCTGGGTCGCCGGTGCTGAGGAAGTCGTAGGTCCCCTCGCCCGTGCTGTCGCGAGCAAGCCCCGCGCCGTCGAGCGTTCGCTGGACGGCCGCGGCGACCGCGTGGCCGCCGCTAACGAGGCGTACGTCGCGACCGAGGATGCGCTGCAGCATCGGAGCCACCAGCGGGTAATGCGTGCAGCCGAGGATCAGGGTGTCGACTTCGGCTTCCTTGAGGGGCCGGCAGTAGGAGCGGGCCATCCTCATCGTCTCCTCGTCGAAGAGGGAGCCGTTCTGGATGAAGGGGGCGAGGTCGGGGGCGGCGACCTCGATCACGTCGAGGCCGCGACCGACCGCTTCGAGGGCCCGGCGGTAGGCGCCGCTCTCAACAGTGTTCGGCGTGGCGAGGACGCCGATCCGTGCGTTGGCGGTGATCGCCGAGGCGATCTCGGCCTGCGGCTCGACCACCGGCACCACCTCCACCCCCCGCGCCGCGGCCACCTCCCGCGCCACCTCCTCGCCGACCGAGGTCGCGGTGTTGCAGGCGATCACCAGCAGCTTCGCGCCGCGGTCGAGCAGCAACTCGGCGATCCGAGCGATCCGCCTGCGCAGCTCATCGACGTCCTTGTCCCCGTAGGGGAACATCGCCGTGTCGCCGAGGTAGAGGAAGTCCTCCTGCGGCAGCGAGACGAGGCACTCGTGGAGGACGGTGAGGCCGCCGACGCCCGAATCGAACATCCCCACCGGCCGCGCCGGATCGAGCTGTGGAGGCGCGCCCGGCAGGACGTCAGGGTTTGACGGTCATGAAGAAGATCGTCACGACGACGATCAAGCTGGCGATCGGACCGACCGTGCCGAGCCGCTGGGTGATGGCGAGGAACTCCTCGTTGGGGCCCTGCCCACGCTCCAGATCTCGTTCCGCAAGCTCCAGTGCTTTCGCCGTCTGCGGCCGGAAGAACGCGTGCTGGAGGCCCAGAAGAGCGACGATCGCGATCCAGCCGATCGTGATCCAGCTCTCGTCGCCCTCCCAGGGACCGTCGGCGATCAGGTAGATGCCGGCGGCCAAGACGACCAGCGTTCCCGGGTAAACCAGGTACTTGCTGACCTTCGCGACCCCAGCCAGCATCGCCGGCGTCGCCTGCGGGTATTTCGGCAGCACCGAGAAGAGGATCCCGTAGCCGAAGGTGGGTCCGAAGGCGAGGACCACGGCAAGGATGTGGATGAAGACGCCAACGCTGTAGCCGGTGATCGTCGCAACCATCGCGGGAACCCTATAGCTCAGCTGCGACGGAGAAGCAGGGCGGCCCAGTCGCCCTGCTGGCGGCGGTCGGCCTCGATCATCCCAGCCCCGCCGAAGGCCTCCGCGACATCGTCTTGCTCTCCCGGCAACAGCCCGGAGAGGACCAGGGTTTGTGGGGGAGGGGGAGGACCCTCCGTCGCAACAGAGGGGAGGCTCCTCCGGGTCCTCCCCCTCCCCCTCGATTGCTCGGCCAGCTGCGTGGCCACCGCGGTAAGAATCGGAGCCGTCATGTTGGCTACGACGGTTGGGGCGAACTCCGGAAGGTGTTC
>DASSVR010000027.1:0-28276 GCA_035705945.1 Solirubrobacterales bacterium | reverse complement strand
GGCCGGAAAGCGGTGCTCGGGCGCGAGGCGGTAGTCGACCGAGAGTACGTTGGCCTCCGAGTGGGCGGCGAGGAAGCGGCAGGGACCGTCGTGGGTGTCGAGGTCGCCGATCACCCAGCCGCCCCCGTGGTAGTAGACGAGCAGCGGCGCCGGGCCCGCCCCCTCCCGGACCGGCACGTAGAGACGGGCGCCGGTTGCTCCGGCGGGTCCGGGGATCTCGACGGAGGAGACCCTCTCCATCTCGATCCGCGGTCGCGCCCGGACGACCTCGGCCTCTCTGCGGCGCTCCGTCCGCACCTCGGCCACGTCGCCCCCCTCGCTGAGGCGCTCGGTCCTCGCAAGCTCGGCGAGCCGCAGCAGCGCGTGGATGTCGCTCGCCAGGGTCTGGCCGTCGATCCGGGGCGGCGGGCCGAAGATACGGCGCTGCACCTGCGGCGGCAGGGCGCAGACCGCCCTCAGGAGACGGTGCTCCGCCGGCGGCGGCAGGCGAGGAATGCTGGCCACCATCGGCAGGCTATATCCCGCTGGACCGATCTCACACACCGCTCTCGGAGTGGCCCGGTAACTTCTCTTTGTGGAGGCGCTGACGAAAGCTGCGGTTTCGGCGAACGGGGCGAAGCCGAGGCCGATTCGGGGCCTGCCGCCCGGGCCGCGGATGTCGCGGGCGCTGCAGACCGCGATCTGGTCCCGCCGGGCACAGTGGTTTCTCGAGCAGAGTCGCGCCCGCTTCGGCCCGATGTTCTCGATCAAGATCGCCTACGAAGGCGACTGGGTGATGATTTCGGACCCGGAGCTGGTGAAGCAGGTCTTCACCGGCGACCCTAAGGTCTTCCACGCCGGCGAGGGCAACCAGATCCTGCGGACCGTGCTCGGCGACAACTCCGTCCTCGTCCTCGACGAGCAGAGGCACATCGAGCAGCGCAAGCTGCTGCTGCCGCCCTTCCACGGCGAGCGGATGCAGGCCTACGGCGAGAAGATGACCGAGATCGCCGCCCGCGAGATCGAGAGCTGGCCGACCGGCGTCCCCTACAAGCTGCGGCCGCGGATGCAGGCGATCACGCTCGAGATCATCATCGAGACCGTTTTCGGCGTCCATCAGGGGGAGCGGATGGGGGCGTTGCGCGAGGCGCTGCGGGACTTCCTCGACCTGACGACTAACCCGCGGATCCTGCTGCCGGTGCTGCTGATCGGCCCGAGCAGGATCACCCGCGTCCCTGCCTTCCGGCGCCGGGTCGACCCGGTCAACCGCCTGATTGCGGAGGAGATCGCCGCTCGCCGCGGCGCCGAGGACCTGGCCGAGCGCGACGACGTCCTCTCGATGCTGGTCGCCGCGCGGCACGAGGATGGCAGCCCGATGAGCGACGCCGAGATCCGCGACGAGTTGCTGACGCTGCTGGTCGCCGGCCACGAGACGACGGCGACCGCACTCTCGTGGGCAATGGAGCGCCTCGTCCGCCACCCGAAGAAGCTGGAGCGGCTGCGAGCCGAGGTCGAGGAAGGGGAAGACGCCTACCTGACCGCGACGATCCAGGAGACCCTGCGCCTGCGGCCGGTGATCGTGATCGTGGTCCGCAAGCTGACCGAGCCGGTCGAGCTCGGCGGCTACGAGCTGCCGGCGGGCGCATCCGTCACCCCTTGCATCCACCTGATCCACCGCGACCCGCAGATCTATCCGGACCCGGAGCGCTTCCTGCCGGAGCGCTTCCTCGATGACCCTCCCGGCACCTACACCTGGATCCCCTTCGGCGGCGGCGTCCGCCGCTGCCTCGGCGCCGCCTTCGCCCAGTTCGAGATGTCGGTCGTCCTCCGCGAGCTGGTCCGCCGCCACGAGATCCGGCCGGCGAACCCCGCCCCGGAGCGCTCCTTCCGCCGCGCGATCACCGAGACCCCGCGCCACGACGCCGAGGTTGTGCTCGGCTGACCAGGTTGCCTCCCCGGCTCAGGGGCGATTAGGCTCGTCCCGTTCAGACCCGAGGAGGAATGAGATGCGGAACTCGAAGCTGTGGGTGATGGCGCTATGCACCGTCGCGGTGGCGGCGCTGGTGGCGCCGGCGGGCGCGGCCGCTGCGATCAAAGTCAAATCGACGGTGACGATCACCACCGGCGAAGGCGCGAAATTCACCGGCAAAGTCAGCTCGGCGAAAAAAAAGTGCCGCGCCGCCCGGACCGTGAAACTCTTCCGCAAGGAGGATGACGGCAGCGGCGACGAGCTCGTCAGGACCGCGAAAACGAACAAATCGGGGCAATGGACGATGAACGGCAGCTTCTTCGCCGGCGAGTACTACGCCCGCGTGATCGCGATCCTCGTCCACATCAACGGCATGGCCTACCGCTGCATGGGCGACTTCTCCCTCCGCCAGCGCTACTGAGGTTCTACGACCTCAGAGCGTTTGGTTAGGGCTCAGCCGTAGGAGATCAGCTCGATCAGGCCGCCATCGGGATCGCGGTAGTAGACGCTGACGCCGCTTCCCTGGGCGCCAGTTCGCACCATCGGTCCCTCGATGACCTGCACCCCGCGGGTGGACAGGTGGCTTACCGCGCTTTCGATGGTCCCCGGCCAGACGAAGCAGACGTGGTCGGTCTGAAGTCTCTCGGAGGACTGCGATTGAGGCGCCATGCGGCGGAGCAGTTGCAGGACGACCGTGCCAAGCACGTAGAGAACCGCCACGACTCCCATCAACCGTTCATCGATCTGGTGGCCGTTCTCGAGGATCTCCGCCACCGCCAGCACCGCCAGCAGCCAAAGGGAGATGACAGTCCCGTATTGGGTGGTGCGCACCTGAGAGTCGCCCCGCTCGTCGCTGCTCGCCAGCAGGATCGAGGTGTGGCCACAGGCGAAGGCGACGATGAGGAAGCAGAAGGCCTCCTCCCAGCCGTCGTCGCCGGACCAGATCGCGGCAGTGATGACGAGAAAGGCGAGGCCCGAGATCAGCACCGTGACGTAGCCGAACAGCGAAAACTGTGACTGCCGCATCGTGAGGCGTGAGCCGGCGGCGCCGGTGAGGCTGAGGAAGGCGAGCGCCACCGCGGTCCCGAGAGCCCTTGCGCTGGTCTCATCGATCCTGCTGCCGGAAAGAATGAGCAGGATCAGTACGAAAGCCGCCGAGCAGAGCAGCCCGATGCTGAACTTGATCACTCCACGCAAGCTGTCGGCGCTGCCCACGAAAGAAGAATCGGCCCCGGAGGGCCGATCCTTGAGAGCTCAGGTGAGCCGACGGCTCAGCCGCAGCCGGTGTTGTTCCCGCAGCTGGAACACGTGTAACACGACCCCGTGCGCTGCATCATGCCGCCGCACTGCTCGCAGGCGGGGCCGAGGTCGAGGCCCTGCATCTTCGCCGGGCGGACCGGAGGGGAGTCGGTCATTGCCGCGGCGGCGGGGACTGGGGCGCTGGGCTTCGCCGCCTCGCCACCACCACCGTTGCTGTGGCCGTTGCCGCCATTGGCCGGGCCCGCCGTGTCGCCGGTGAGCCCGATTGACAGCTGCGAGGTCTCGGCGTCGCGCTTGGCGCGGACCTCGTCGGTGAGGATGCCGAGTTCCTCGAGCACCTCGGTGTCCTCGATGAAGCGGCTGCCGAGCCAGCGCATGATGTAGTCCGGCATCGATTTGGCGAAGGGGATCTCCGGGTTGCCGGTGATGCCCTCCGGCTCGAAGCGCATGTAGCTGAACTTGCGCACGAAGGTCTCCAGCGGCACCCCGTACTGGAGTCCCAGTGAGATCGCCGTCGCGAAGGCGTTGAGCAGCCCGCGCATCGTCGATCCCTCCTTGCCGATGTCGGTGAGAAAGATCTCGCCGACCGAACCGTCCTCGTACTTCCCGGCGGTGATGTAGCCCTCGTGGCCGCCGATCGAGAACTTGTGGGTGATCGATTCGCGCTCCTTCGGCATCTTCTTGCGCACCGGTTCGGCCATCGCCACCTCGGCCTCGGCCTCCTGGGTCTCCTGCGCGTCGGTGCGCAGCGCCTGCGCCGTCTTCGAGCCGTCGCGGTAGATCGCCAGCGCCTTGAGACCGCCCTTCCAGCCGCGGGTGTAGGCGTCGGCGATGTCCTCGACCGTCGCCGACTGCGGCAGGTTGACGGTCTTCGAGATTGCCCCGGAGATGAACGGCTGGGTCGCGGCCATCATGTCGATGTGGCCGGTGTGGGAGATCGCCCGCTCGCCGACCGCGACGTCGAACACCGGCAGGTGCTCCTCCTTCAGGCCCGGCGCGCCGACGATCGTGTTGTTCTCGGCGATGTAGGCGTCGATCTGGTCGACCTCCGCGTCGGAGTAGCCGAGCGTCCGCAGCGCCAGAGGCACCGAGCGGTTGACGATCGTCATCTGCCCGCCGCCGACCAGCTCCTTGAACTTGACCAGCGAGAAGTCGGGCTCGATCCCGGTCGTGTCGCAGTCCATCAAGAAGCTGATCGTCCCGGTCGGCGCCAGCACCGTCGCCTGGGCGTTTCGGTAGCCGTGCTCCTCGCCGAGCTCGACCGCTTCGTCCCAGGCCCGCTGCGCCGCCTCGAGCAGCTCGCCCTTGATCCCGTCTGAGTCGACGTCATAGGCGGCGTCGCGGTGCATCCGCATCACACCGTTGTGCGGCTCGCGGTTTTTCTCGTACTCGTCGTAGGGGCCGGTGGCGCCGGCGGCGATAAGCGCCGACTGGCGGTAGGCGCGGCCGGTCATCAGCGCCGTGATCGCGGCCGCGACGTTGCGGCCCTCGTCGGAGTCGTAGGGGAGGCCGTCGGACATCAGCAGGGCGCCGAGGTTGGCGTAGCCGAGGCCGAGCTGGCGGAAGCGGTTCGCGTTCTCAGTGATCTCCTCGGTCGGGTAGCTGGAGAAGCCGACGACGATCTCCTGGGCGAGGAAGACGATGTCGACCGCGTGCTCGAATTCCTCCGTGTCGAAGCTGCCGTCCTCGCGGCGGAACCTCATCAGGTTGAGCGAGGCGAGGTTGCAGGCCGAGTCGTCGACGTGCATGTACTCGCTGCACGGGTTCGAGGCGTTGATCCGCCCCGACTCCGGGCAGGTGTGCCAGCGGTTGATGATCGTGTCGTACTGGACGCCGGGGTCGGCGCAGCGCCAGGCGGCGTCGGCGATCTGGTTCATCAGCTCGCGTGCGTCGATCGTCTTCACCGACTCGCCGCTCGTGCGCGCGGTCAAGTGCCACTCCTCGCCGGCCCCGACCGCCTCCATGAACTCGTCGGTGACCCGCACCGAGTTATTGGCGTTCTGGTACTGGATCGAGGTGAAGCCCTCACCGTCGATCGACATGTCGAAGCCGGCGTCGCGCAGCGCGGCCGCCTTCTCCTCCTCCTTGGCCTTGCACCAGATGAAGTCCTCGATGTCGGGGTGGTCGACGTCGAGGACGACCATCTTCGCCGCCCGCCGCGTCTTGCCGCCCGACTTGATCGTTCCCGCCCAGGCGTCGGCGCCGCGCATGAAGCTGACCGGCCCGGAGGCGAGGCCGCCCTTGGAGAGGTGCTCGACCGAGCCGCGGATGTTGGAGAGGTTGATCCCGGACCCCGAGCCGCCGCGGAAGATCATCCCCTCTTTCGTGTTCCAGTCGAGGATCGACTCGATCGTGTCCTGGACGCTGAGGATGAAGCAGGCCGAGCACTGCGGCTTCTCCTCGAAGCCGACGTTGAACCAGACCGGGGAGTTGAAGGCCGCCTTCTGGTTGAGGAGGATCGTGGTCAGCTCCATCTCGAACGCCTCTGCGTCCTCCTCGGAGGCGAAGTAGCCGCCCTCGCGCCCCCAGTTGGAGATCGTCCCGGCGACGCGCCCGATCATCTGTTTCACCGAGCTCTCGCGCTCGGGGCTGCCGATTTTCCCGCGGAAGTACTTCTGGGCGACGATGTTGGTCGCGTTCTGCGACCAGGTCTTCGGGAACTCGACCCCCCGCTGCTCGAAGGCCGGACTCTCGGGATCGCCGATCACCGCATCGCGGATCTCCCACTCAATCTGGTCGAAAGGATGCACACCGGCAGTGGAAAACCGCCGCTCGACAGAGAGGCCCTGGAGACCGTTTTTGGGAGTGCTAAGGGCGGTCTTCGACATCGAACTTCTCCTCTCTCGGCGGCTTTCGGCGGTAACTAAGCAGGATCGCCGACGAGTCAGACGGAAAAAGTCTCGGAAGGCGCAAATAAGGCGATCGGAAGCTGCCGGTTTCCAACCTTCATTGTCGCAACTCCCCAAACTCGGCAAAGGCGGTTCCGTGGGGGTACGCTTGGGGCATGGAGGACCTGCGCAGGGGCGCAGAGCGGATGGGCGAGCGGGCAGCAGCCGCCAAAGAAGCCATGGGCGAGCGGGCCAGTGCGGCGAGGGAGGCGACTGCGGAGGCGATCGCCGCGGTCAAGCCGAAGTTGCGCGGCGTTTCCCACGAGTGGGCCTTCTTCCTCTCGCTCGGCTTCGGGGCGACGCTGATCGTCCTGGCTGAAACGCCGAAGGCGACCCTGGCGGTGGCGATCTACGCGGTCAGCCTCTCGGCCCTCTTCGGCACCAGCGCCCTCTACCACCGGGTCAACTGGACCCGGCCGCAGGCGCGCCAGTGGATGCGGCGCCTGGACCACTCGATGATCTTCTTCCTCATCGCCGGCACCTACACCCCGTTCGCGCTGCTGGTCCTGCAGGGGACGCTGGCGATGGCCATCCTCGTCGTCGTTTGGACCGGGGCGATCGCCGGGGCGATCGTTGAGATGATCTGGATCGACCACCCGAAATGGGCCTCGGCCCTGATCTACATGTCCCTCGGATGGGTCGCGGTCGCCACCTTTCCCGAGCTCTGGTCGTCGCTCGGCGTGGCGGGGACGCTGCTGGTCGCCGCCGGCGGACTCCTCTACACCGCCGGCGCCGTCGTCTACGCGATCCAGCGCCCCAATCCCAACCCGGCGATCTTCGGCTACCACGAGATCTTCCACCTCTTGGTCATCGCCGCCGCGATCGCCCACTTCTCCGCCGTCGCCTTCTTTGCGTTGCCGAGCGCTTAGGGAGTCCCAACTGGGAAAGCGAGCAGGCGGCGCTCGATTTCGTTCGCGGCCTTACCGGCGCCGCCGGCGGCGGCGAACGCGGTCGCGATCCGTTCGGCTCCGGGCCGGCAGGCGCTGGCCACCTGTACCTCGGCCCGCAGCCGCCGCGAGGTCAGCCGCCGTGCCGGGAGCCGGCTCCCGGCGCCCGCGACCTCGACTCGACGGGCCACCTCGGCTTGGTCGCGCCCGAATGGAACGGCGCAGACAGGCACGCCGAGAGCGAGCGCCTTTTGGGTGACCCCCATGCCTCCGTGCGTGATCGCGCAAACCGCTCGGGTGAGGATCGCCGAGTGCGGGGCAAAGCGGAGAAGCGTGCCGTTGGCTGGGACCCTCAGGTTCTCCGGATCGGCTGAGGGCAAAGTGGCGACGACGTGAAGCCGCTCGCCCGCCAGTGCGTCCATCGCCGCTTGGACTAGACGGCCGTCGTCCTGGAAGTCGGTCGAGGTCGATACGAGAACCAATGGCTCCCTGATCGAGGCCAACGCCGCCGGCAGAGGTCCCTCCGGCTCCCATGCGCACGGGCCGACCATGACGATGCTCTCCGGCCAGTCGGGACGGGGGTACTCAAAGGGTTCCGCCGTCATATATATGTGAAGCGGTGCCGCCGCGAACAGTTCGGCGGCGTTGGCGAGGGGCTCCAGGCCGAGCTCGCCCCGCGCCTTTGCCAGGCCGGGCGCGGCGAGACGCTCGAAACTCGCTGTAAAGAGCGCCTGGAAGAAGCGGTCGCGCAACCTGCCGACCAGGCCGCGCGCAGGGGCGAAACCCGGTCCCACCGGTGGGCCCTCCCGCGACGGGACCGGCAGCGGAAAGGGGCAAGAGCAGGTCCAGGGACCGCCCCAGCGCTCGGCCGCGCTGAGGGCGCCCCAGGCGAGGACGTCGACGATCAGCGCGTCTGGCCGGGCCTCTTGGACCGCTTGCAGGAGATCACGGCTGTCGTGGGGGGCTCGTGCAGAGAGCGTCCTGATCGCCTTCACCGCTGCCCCCGCATAGGTCGAGGCGCGCCAATCGTCCATCGCCAACGCCTCAACCTCAGCCGCGATCGGCGCGGCTTCGAAGCCGCGCGCCCGCATCGCCCTGATCTCGCTCGCGAGGGTGCGGAGGACGACCTCGTGCCCACGGCCGCGCAGCTCGTCGAGAATGGGAACGAGCGGATAAAGCTCTCCATGCGAGGGCGCCGTGTAGACGAGGATGCGGCTCAGGGGGCGCCCTTCATCAGGGGTTCCAGCAGCTCGAGCATGGCCAGCTTGGTCTGTCCGATGCCGAGGCCCCGGTCCCTCCGCAGCAGCTTCCACATGTAGATGTCGGTGCAGGCGACGAACTGCGCGATCCGACGGTCTCGCTTAGCACCCCTGACCCCCTTCAGCGCAGGGGAAAACGCCTGTTTGCACCACTCCACGTGGAAGAGGCGCCCGAGGTCGGCGAGCGCTCGGAGGGTGGGTTGGCGCTCCTCCTGCGCCAGCATTCGCAGCAGCCGGTTCCCGTATTTCTCGTAGTGGTCGACCAGATCGCCGACGAGATCGGGGAGCTCGCCGCGGGGCATGACGTCCCGGTCCGCCGCCATCTTCGTGGCGGTGTGCAGGAACGAGGCCATGAACAGGCTGTCTTTGCTCTCGAAGTGGCGGAGAACCGTCTGCACCGAGACCCCGGCCCGCTCGGCGACCGCGGCGAGGGTGATCTCGTCGAAGAGGAGCTCTTCGAAGGCGACCTCGACCGCATCGAGGATCTTCTCCCTCGTTGCTGCGGTTGCCTCTGCGCGGGCCCGCATTCGGTAAGTGCGTTTGGCTTGCGCATCGCCTGCGCTCATGCCGACACGGTATCCGCCCCCTCATCGGCTTCCGGATCAGCCGTAGGTTCGGCCGTACCCCCACGGCGCGGCGATCGACAGCTTCCAGATCCCCTCGATCTGCCGCAAGACCAGGATCGCGTTCAGGGTCTGCTCGATCCGCGCGTCGGGGGCTCCCGCGCGGACTCTCCATCGCTGGCGGGCGAGGATCACCTCGCCGGATCCGACCGCGGTACTCAGCTCGACCCGGATCTCGGTGCGACGAGTGACCATCTGCGCAAGCACTGGCCGGATCCGCTCGCGCCCGTGGACCGCCGTCGTGTCAGGGGTGATCAGGCAGGCGTCACGGGCGAACCAGGTGGCGGCCTGGTCGAGGTCGCCGATGCTGAGTGCGCGGGCAAACGAGACGCAAGACCCGATTGGGTTCGAATCCCGCGGGGTTGCGCTCTCGATATTCATGTGAGTAAGATTAACGCGAAATAGCCGATGCCGTCAATGGCGGCGCAGAGCGAGGGGATGGAGATGGGAAGAAGAGTGGTGTTCGCAACCGCCGTTGTCGTGGCCGCGGCGAGCGCGGTGACCGTCGCCGTGGCCGCCAAGAAGGAGGAACCGACGATTGTCCGCGCCGGCAATCTGGTGCTCAGGGTCGACGCCAACGTGAAGCCGAAGACTCTGCCGAAGGAGGGTCTCGCGCCGATGAGCTTCCGGGCCAGCGGCCGCCTCTCTACGGTCGACGGTTCCCACGTGCCCGCCGTGGAGGAAGCCGACTTCGACTCCGACAAGGACGTCGTCGTCAACGCCAGAGGGCTGCCGAGCTGTCGTATCGGACAGTTGAAAGCGCGCGCGCCCAGAGAAGCTGAAGCGGTCTGCGGGGACGCGATCGTCGGCAGGGGAAGCGCCACCGCGGAGGTTGAGTTTCCCGAACAGCCGATCTTCGAGTCGACTGGTCCCCTGATCCTCTTCAACGGCGGCGAAAGGGGCGGGGCGGTGACGGTCTTCGGCTACGCCTACGTCAGCGTGCCCGCTCCGACCGCGGTGATCACGACGGTGAAATTGTTCAGGCAGCGGAAAGGCCCTTACGGACTGCGAACGATGGTCGAGGTTCCGAAGATCGCCGGCGGTGCGGGATCTTTCGTGGCGGGACACTTCACCGTCCATCGCACCTTCATCTACAGGGGCAAGCGTCGCAGCTTCCTATCCGGCCGCTGCTCGGACGGCCGGCTGCAGGCGCGGGGGACTTTCAGGTTTGGCGACGGTACGCAGATCTCGGGTGCCCTGGTCCGGGCCTGCACGGTCGTCGCCGGCTGACGCCAGAGCTGGGAAAAGCCGCCGCGCTCAGGCGAGTGCGGCGGCGGCCCGCTCTTTGGCGGCCTCGACCAGCGCCAGCACCGCCGTCTCCTTGCCCTCGCGCAGCAGCTCAACCGGGTCGGGGTCGCCGTTGACGATCCCCTCAAAGAACTCCTTGCGGTCCTGGTAGGTCGGCAGCGTGCCCTTCGCCCAGCCGCGGGCGTCGTTGAGGATGACGGCCAGGCGCGCGTACTCCTCGCCGAAGAGCTCGGATACTTCCCGCTTCATCCGCTTGGCCAGAGCTGGCGAGGCGCCGGCGGTGGAGATCGCGATCGCCAGCGGCCCGGTGCGGACGATCGCCGGCAGGATGAAGTTGCAGAGCGGCGGCACGTCGACGACGTTGACCAGCATTGCCCGCTGCTCGGCGTCGTCAAAGACCTTGATGTTGACCTCGGAGTCGTCGGTCGCAGCGATCGCGATGAAGACGCCCTCGAGGTCCTCGGGCCCGGCGTAGGCGCGCCGGTGCCACTCGATCGACCCCTCCCGGGCCAGCTCCTCCAGCTCCGGATGGGCGACCGGCGCGACCAGGGTCACGTCGCCGCCGCAGGCGAGCAGCCCCTCGACCTTCTCCAGCCCGATGTCGCCACCACCGACGACGACGCACCTGCGTCCGGTCAGCTTCAGGCAGGCGATGTAAAAGGGCGTCTCCAGCATGTCCCGCACGCAGGACTGGTCGCAAATCCCCTTGCGGAACTGGCAGACGCACTCCTTGCCGGCATAGGCCTGGGCTGGCATGAAGCGAAGGCTAGCGAGCTTGTGGGGGGAGCCGGGGGAGGGTCTCGGCGGACAAAAGCGGGGAGTGTCTGGGAGACCCTCCCCCGGCTCTCTAGACCGCGTCGAGGGTTAGGCGCAGACCGTCGTCGAGATTTACTTCGGCGCGCCAGCCAAGCTCGCGCTCAGCGCGAGAGGGATCGATTGAGATTCGCTGCACCTCGCCGGTGCGTTCGGGGGCGAACTCGGGTTCGAATCCCGTCGCGCTACTCAGCTCGCGGAGCGCCTCGACCAACTTCAGGACGCTGGTCTCGCGGCCGGTGCCGACGTTTATCGCGCCGCTGATCTGCGACTCGCCGGCGGCGAGCGCGGCGGCGACAACATCCCCCACGTATATGTAGTCGCGGGTCTGGGTCCCGTCGCCGAAGACGGTCGGGTGGCCGCCCTCCCGCAGGACGCCGCAGAAGATCGCGATCACGCCGGCCTCCCCGAGCGGGTCCTGGCGCGGGCCGTAGACGTTGCCCAACCGCAGCGAGACGCCCGATAGTCCGTACAGGCGCTCGTAGAGGGCCACGTACCCCTCGCCGGCGAACTTGCTCTGGCCGTAGGCGGAGAGCGGGGCGATCGGCGCGTTCTCCGGCAGCGGCAGCCGCTGCCCATCTCCCTCCCCGTAGATCGCCCCACCGGTGGAGATGGAGACGACGCGGCCGCACCCGCAGGCCCGCGCCGCCTCGAGCACGTTGGCGGTGCCGCCGACGTTGACGCCGGCGTCGAAGAAGGGGTCCTCGAGCGACTTGCGGACGTCGATCTGGGCCGCCAGGTGGAAGATCCGCTCGGGGCCACGGTCCCGCGCCAGCTCGCTCAGCGCGTCCGCCTTGCGGATGTCCAGCTCGACCAGTTCCGCCCCGGCCGCGAGCGCCGGCTCGAGGTTGACGCGGCGGCCGGTGGAGATGTCGTCGACCACCGTCACCTCGTCCCCGCGCGCGATCAGCGCGTCGACCAGATTCGAGCCAATGAAGCCGGCGCCGCCGGTTACCAGGCACCTCATGAGGCGGTGATCCTATGGGGATTGGGTGGCCGATCTGGGTAGTGAGGACGTTTGTACCCCCGATTGCACAGCCGACCGCCCCTGCTACCCTCGCCGGCCGATGCGCCTGATCGTCACCGAGAAGAACAACAGCGCCAAGAAGATCGCCGAAGCCCTCAGCAACGGCACCAACGGCGCGGACAAAACCTACAAAGTCCCCTTCTACACCTGGACGGATGCAGAAGGCGGCGAGCACATGACGGTGGGCCTCAAGGGTCACGTGCTCGGTCCCGCCTTTCCCGAGGGCTACTCGAACTGGCAGAAAACCGACCTCCACGACCTGATCGACGCCAAGCTGATCAAGGAACCGACCGACAAAAACGTCGTCAAAGCGATCAAGAAACTGGCGAAAGAGGCGGACGAGCTGGTGATCGCGACCGACTTCGACCGCGAGGGGGAGCTGATCGGCCTCGAGGCGCTCGAGGAGATGCTCGACTCCAACCCGGAGCTGGGCTCGCGCGAGGGGACCGAAGACGGCTCGCTGCGGATCCAGCGCGCCCGTTACTCGGCCCTGACCAGGGAGGAGATCGAGCGCGCCTTCGGCGAACTCGACGAGCTCTCCTATCCGCTCGCCAACGCCGGCGCCGCCCGCCAGGACATCGACCTGCTCTGGGGAGCGACGCTGACCCGGGCCGTCTCCCTCGCCAGCCGCCGCTTCGGCTCCAACTTCCTCTCGGTGGGTCGGGTGCAAAGCCCGACCCTGGGCTTGATCGTCGAGCGCGAGATGGAACGGCGTGCCCACGTCCCGAAACCATTTTGGGAACTGTTCGCGAAGTTCGAGCACCCCGACGGCAGCTTCGAGGCGCACCACAGCGTCGACAAATTCTGGGAGAAGGCGGAGGCCGACGCCGCGCTCGCCGGCACCGCCAGCCCCGGCACGGTGAAGTCGGTTACGGCGCGGAAGAACACCCGCAAGCCGCCGACCCCCTACAACACCACCGCCTTCAGCACCGACGCCTCCAGCCGCCTCGGCATCACCCCCGCCAGCGCGATGCGGATCGCCGAGGACCTCTACATGGATGGCTTCATCTCCTACCCCCGGACCGACAACACCGTCTACCCGAGCTCGCTGCCGGTGCGGGAGCTGGTCTCCTCGCTTGTCCGAATCAAAGAGTTCTCTGCCGCCTCCAGCCTGCTCGAGGGCGAGTTGCAGCCGACCCGCGGCAAAAAAGAGACGACCGACCACCCACCGATCTACCCGACCCAAGCCGTCCACCCGGGCGCGCTGGAGGGACCGAAGAAACGGGTCTACGAACTCGTCGTCCGCCGCTTCCTCGCCACCTTCAGCCCGCCGATGATCACCGAGTCGACCCGCGCCGACATCGAAGCTGGCTCGGAGACCTATTTCGTCCGCGGCTCGGTCGTCGTCGACCCTGGTTACGCCGGCATCTACACCTACGCCCGTTCTTCCGACGAGGAGATCCCGAAGCTGGAGGAGGGCCAGACGCTGCCGCTCGACGGCGAGCCCTGGGTCGTCGGCAAGGAGACGCAGCCGCCGGGCCGGATCTCGCAGGCGAAACTGATCGAGATGATGGAGGAGCGCGGCCTCGGCACCAAAGCGACCCGCGCCGACATCATCCAGAAGCTCTTCGACCGCGGCTACGTCTACGGCAATCCGCCGATCCCCTCGGAGACCGGGATCGCCCTCTACGAAGCCTTCAAGAACTACGTCCCGGCGATGGCGACGCCGGAGATGACCGCCCAGCTCGAGGCGGAGATGGACCGGATCGCCGCCGGCGAGATGACCAAGAACGAAGTAGTCGGCGAGAGCCGCGACCTCCTCCACAAGACCTGGACTGAAATCGACGGCAGCCGCGAAGACCTGGCCAAAGTGATCTGGAAAGGGATGGACGAGGACCGCATTCTCGGCCCCTGCAAGGTCTGCGAAGAAGCCGGCCGGACCAAGGAGGACGGCTCGCCGAACATGCTGCGGATCATCCGCGCGAAAAAATCGGGCAAACGGTTCGTCGGCTGCACCGGCTGGACCGCCGACGACCCGAACTCCTGCGACCAGACTTTTCCGCTGCCCCAGCGCGGCGATGTCTTCCGGCTCGAAGAGCGCTGCTCGATCTGCGACCGCACCCCGCGCCTCAAAGTGGTGCCGTTCCGCGGCCGGCCCTGGAACCTCTGCCTCAACGACGACTGCGAGTCGATGCAGGAGATGAAGAAACGCCGGGCCGAGCGCGAAGCGGCCAAAGCCGCGAAAGCGGCGATGGAAGATCAGCCGAAGCCGCAGGGCGACGAGGACGCGAAGCCCAGCAAGGCCGACACGGCGACGCGGAAGCGCAAACGCGCCAAAGCCGGCGCCAAAGGCTGAGGCCGCCGGCGTTGTTCATCTCCCTCGAGGGGATTGACGGATCGGGAAAGAGCACCCAGGCGCGGCTGCTGGCCGAGGCGCTGGGGGAGGGGACGGTGGCGATTCGCGAGCCGGGCGGAACCGACGCGGCTGAGCGGATTCGAACCCTACTGGCAGATCCCGCCGTCGAGCTGGAGCCGCTGGCGGAGCTGCTGCTCTTCCTCGCCGCCCGCGCCGACCTCACCGAGCGGGTGATCCGACCAGCGCTGGAGGCGGACCGGCACGTGGTCGCCGATCGCTTCTCCGACTCAAGCGTCGCCTACCAGGGCGCCGCCCGCGGCCTCGGCGTCGGCGAGGTGATCGGCCTCTGCGAGGCCGCCACCGACGGCCTCTGGCCCGACCTGACCCTGCTGTTGCGGCTCGACCCCGAGACTGGCCTCGGCCGCGCCGACGGCGAGGACCGCTTCGAGCAGGAGGGTCTGGAGCTGCAGCGGGACGTCGCCATCGCCTACGAGGAGATCGCCCAGATCGCCAGCGACCGCGTCGTCGTGATCGACGCCACCGGCAGCGTCGAGGAGGTCCACGGCCGGGTGATGGAGGCGGTGAATGAGCACCTCAGCCCTGCTTGAGGTGACCGAGCACCAGGCGCGTGCGCGGGTGGCCCTGGCGGCGGCCCTGGCGGGAGAGCCATCGCACGCCTACCTCTTCCGCGGCCCACGCGGCTCCGGCAAGCGGGCCGCGGCGCGAGCGTTTGCCGCAGAGATCATCGCTGGCGCTTCCGCGGACCCGGAGGACGCGCGGCGGCGGGCGCTGCTCGACCCCTCGCCGCATCCCGACCTGGTCTGGCTTGCCCCGGCCGGCGCCCAGCACATGGTCGAGGAGGTGCGCGAGCGGGTCATCCGCGCCGCCGCCTACCGCCCCTTCGAAGGCGGCAAACGCGTTTTCGTCGTCGAGGCGGCGGAGGCGATGCGGGACGAGAGCCAGAACGCCCTGCTGAAGACCCTCGAGGAGCCGCCCGGCTTCGTCCACCTGATCCTGCTGACGGGCGATCAGGAAGGCCTGCTGGAGACGGTCGTCTCCCGCTGCCAGCCGATCGATTTCTCGCCGCTACCCGCGGAGGTGCTCGAGCGGGAGCTCGCCGGCCACGGCGAGCCCGAGGAGGCCGCAGCCGCGGCCCGGCTCGCGGCGGGAGATCTCGAGCGGGCGCGGCTGCTGCTTTCCGAGGAGGGCCGCGCGCTGCGGACCGACGCGGAGCTGTGCATCACAGCCGCCCTCGAGGGGAGCTGCGCCGAGGCACCCTGGAAGGCGTTGCTCGACGAGGCGCAGGCCGTGGGCGCCGACGCCGAAGCCGCGGCGAGGGAGGCGCTGGAGGAGGAAGCAAAGGCGGGGATCAAGCGCAGCGCCAAAGACATCACCGACGCGGCCAAACGCGCTGGTCGCCGCCGCCGAACCGAGATCCTCGAGCTCGCCTTCGACCTCTGCGCCACCTGGCTGCGGGACCTCGCCGCGGTCGGGAGCGGGGCCGAGGAGGTGGTCTTCAACCGCGACCGGCTCGAGCGGCTGCGGGCGCAGGCCGCGAGCCTCGACCCCGCTCGCGCCCGCGATGGTGCGGAGCTCGTCCAGGAGACCCGGCGCGGCCTCGATCTGAACGTCTCCGAGGAGCTAGCTCTCGAGGCCTTGTTTTTCCGCTTGGAGCGACTGCTCAGCCGCTGACCCGCTGCCGTTGCGTACTTCGGCAGCCTGCCGCCGGGCCTGCTCGATCGCTCGTTCCTGCGCCAGCCGCGTGATCTGGGCCGCCTGGCGCGACATGATCACGCTGAAGTTGAGGGCCAGCCCGAGCAGCAGCAGGAGGACGATCGAGAAGAGGGCGACGTTGGTGTTGCGGACGCCCATCGCGTCGGCGACCAGCTCCAGCAGCCCCGGGAAGGCGGCGCCGGCGAGCATCCCCAGGCCGGCGACGAACCAGATCACGCTGTAGCGCTCCTGCAGGCGGTCGCGGCGGATCAGGTCGAGGATCAGCAGCATGAAGAAGACCGCGATCACCGCGGCGACAATCCGCGTCTGCGAGGTGAGATGGACCTGCCCCCCTTCCGAGGCGGCCGCCAGGAGGAGCGGCCTCATCGCTCCGCCTCCGCCTGCCGGGGCCGGAACTGCCCGACCAGCAGGACCACGAGCCCCTTGAAGATGAAGAAGGCCGAGCGCAGCGGGGTGAGGAACGAGCTGCCGCCGGCCCGCTCCAGCATCCGCACCGGCAGCTCCTCGACCCGCAGGCCCTGCCGCACCGCCAGCTGCAGCGACTCGATCTCGGCGAAGTCCGGCGAGTAGTGCTGGCTGAACAGGGCCATCACGCGGCGGTTGGCGGCCCGCATGCCGCTGGTGGTGTCGGTGAAGCGCTGCCTGGTCGCGAGGGTGAGAAAGAAGCGGAAGACGCTGGTGCCGATCCGCCGCGAGAAGGTCGGCCTGTAGTCGCCGCTCTCCGTCACCGCGCCGGCGTGGTAGCGCGAGCCGATCACCAGGTCGGCGCGGTCGGCGGTCACCTCGCCGAGCAGCCGGGCCACCTCCTCGGCCGGGTGCTGACCGTCGGCATCGAGGTGGGCGCAGGCGTCATAGCCGCCGCGGAGGGCGTAGAGGTAGCCGGTCTGCAGCGCCGCCCCGAGCCCCTGGTTGAAGGGCAGCGAGGCGACCAGCGCGCCTGCCTCCCGCGCCCGCTCCGCGGTCGCGTCAGTCGAGCCGTCGTCGACCACGAGCAGATCCGCCTGCGGCAGGAACTTCCGCACATCGGCGATGACCTCGGCGATAGAGGCCTCCTCGTTCCAGGCGGGGATGAAGACGAGAGTTCTCACAACCCCCAATTCTCCCACTTGGGCACGGGAATGCCCCGACTTGCCACGAGGAGAAGAGGATTGTGTTAGTAAATCCTCATGCCTCCCCCCGATCGCGATCCGGCTGCGGCCGGCCATGGGCCCCTGCGGATCGGCATGCGGCTCTGGCTCACCGCCGCCTTCGCCGCGGTCAGCCTGATCACGGCGGCCGCCGTTTACTTCTTCGGCGACAACCAACAGGCGCTTGCCGCGGCGGCGGCGCTGGGCGTGCTCGCCGGCTTCCTGATCGCGGTCGCGATCTCCCACCGCGTCGTCGGCCTCGCCCGTGCGGCGGGGGAAATGGCGGAGGGGTCCTTCGACCACCCGCTGAAAACCTCCGGGCCCGACGAGATCGGCGACCTCGCCCGCGCGCTCGACTCGATGCGCGCTTCGCTGAAGGAGAGCTTCGGTGTGCTCACCGCCGACCGCAACAAGCTCGCGGCGATCTTCGACGGGCTCACCGACGCGGTGATGGTGGTCGACTACGAAGGCCCCGTGCGCTTCTCCAACCGCGCCGCATCCCGCCTCCTCGACTCCTCCGGGCAGCCCCCCGAACTGGTCATGCCCCAGCTGCACCGGGCGGCGGAGATCGGTTTCTCTGCCCATCCGGCGTTGCGGATCGGCGACCGCGCCTACGCGATGACCGCCCGCTCGCTGCCCGACGAGCGGGCTGTGCTCGCCGTGCTGCGCGACCGCACCGACGAGCTCCGCCGCGAGCTAGCCGAAGCCGAATTCGTCTCCAACGCTGCGCACGAGCTGCGCAACCCGCTGGCCGGGATCTCCGGGGCGATCGAGGTCCTGCAGAGCGGTGCCAAGAACGATCCCCGCGACCGCGACCACTTCCTCAAACGCCTGGCCGAAGACGCCGAGCGGATGAACCGGCTGACCCAGTCGCTGCTGACCCTGGCGCGGGTCGAGTCCCGCGGCGCGCCGGAGAGCGAGATAGTCGATGTGCCGCTGGCGATCCGGGACGTCGTCGCTGCCGTGGAGGCGCCGCCGCACGTGGATCTCGTCGTCGACGTCGAGTCCGAGTTGACCGCCACCGGCGACCCGACCCTGCTGCGCCAGGTGATGATCGGGCTGCTCACCAATGCCTTCAAGAACACGCCGCCCCCCGGCACCGTTACCGTTCGCGGCCGCCATGACGGCGAGAGCGAGGTCATCTTGGAGGTCATAGACACCGGCACCGGCATCCCCCCGGAGGAGATCGAGCGCGTCTTCGAGCGCTTCTACCGCCGCAGCGAGTCGCGCCGACAGGAGGGCTTCGGCCTCGGCCTGGCGATCGCGCGGCGGATGGTCAACGTGATGGGCGGCCGGATCGGCGCCGAATCTGTGGAGGGGGAGGGGAGCACCTTCTGGGTCCGCCTCCCGGTCGCGCAACCAACCCCGACCCCAGTCGCCTAGTGCTTACCAGGAGGACCACTTGAGCAGCGGCAGAATCCTCATCGCCGATGACGAGCCGTCGGTCCGCGACTCGGTCGGCTACGCGCTGACGCAGGAGGGGTTCGACGTCACCCCCGCCGCCGACGGTGAGGAGGCCGCCGCCCTGCTCGGCGACGGCGTTCCCTTCGACCTGCTGATCCTCGACATCATGATGCCGGGGCCGAGCGGCCTCGACATCTGCCGCGACGTCCGCTCCCGCAGCGCCGTCCCGATCATCGTCCTCACCGCCAAAGACGCCGAGGTAGACAAGGTGGTGGGGCTCGAGGTGGGCGCCGACGACTACGTCACCAAGCCCTTCTCGGTGCGCGAGCTTCTCGGCCGCGTGCGCGCGCAGCTGCGGCGGCGGGAACTCGACCGGGCGCCGCTCGCCCAGGCGGTGAAGATCGAGTCCGGGCCCGTCTCGATCGACCTCGTGAGACACGTGGCGACGGTCCGCGGGATGCCGGTCAACCTGACCCGCTCCGAGTTCCAGCTGCTGCGTCTGCTGGTCGCCCGCCCCGGCGAGGTGTTCGCCCGCTCGCAGATCATGGAGGAGCTCTGGCAGACCGAGTTCGACGGCGACGAGCGGGCCTGCGACGTCCACATCTCAAACCTCCGCCAGAAGGTCGAGCGGGACCCCCAGCGGCCGGAGCTGGTCCTGACCGTGCGCGGCGTTGGCTATAAGTACAACCCCGACGCCGACTAGGAAAGAGGTCCTATGCCACTGGTACCGATGGTCGTCGAGCAGACCGCTCGCGGCGAGCGCTCCTTCGACATCTACAGCCGCCTGCTCGCGCAGCGGATCGTCTTCCTCGGCGAGCCAGTAACCGAGGACCTCGCCAACCTGATCATCGCCCAGCTGCTGCACCTCGAGGCCGACGACCCCGACAAGGACGTCAGCCTCTACATCAACTCCCCCGGCGGCTCCGCCTACGCCGGGCTGGCGATCTACGACACGATGCAGTTCGTCAAGCCCGACGTGCAGACGATCTGTTACGGGATCGCGATGTCGGCGGGATCCCTGATCCTGGCCGGGGGCGCGAAAGGGAAGCGGATGGCGCTGCCCAACAGCCGCATCCTCATCCACCAGCCGAGCGGCGGCTTCGAAGGCCAGTCGAGCGACATCGAGATCCACGCCAAAGAGATCCTCGCCCTGCGCGAACGCCTCGACCAGATCTACGTCAAGCACACGGGGCAGCCGGCCGAGCAGATCCACGCCGACATGGAACGCGACAAGTTCTTCCAGCCGCCGGACGCCGTCGAGTACGGGCTGATCGACAAAGTGATCGAGTCCCACCAGTTCCAAGGCGACGGCGCGAGCGGCAACGGCTCGACTCCCTAACGCCGGTCTTCGGCCGCCGAAGGGGGTCGCCGCTTGGCTGAGGGCGACACGATCCTGCGGCTGGCGCGGCGCTTCGAGGCGACGCTCGTGGGGGAGGCGGTCGCGGCGGCGGCGCCGAATCCGCGGGGGAAGGCGGCGAGGATCGAGCGGCTCGACGGCCGCACGCTTGAGCGGGTTGAAGCCCGCGGCAAGCACCTCCTGCTCGATTTCGGTGACCTCACGCTGCACAGCCACCTCGGGATGAGCGGCGGCTGGCACTTCTACCGCCCCGGTGCCCGCTGGCGGCGTGCGCGCTCCTCAGCCTGGGCCGTCCTCTCCGGCGGTGGCTGGGATGCGGTCCAGTTCGGCGGCTCGACCCTGCGGGTGATGCCGACGAGCCGCTTGCGCCGAGATCCGCAGCTCGCGCGGCTCGGGCCGGATGTTCTAGCCGAGGAGTTCGATACGGAGGGGGCCGTCCAGGCGATGCGGACCGATCCGACCCGCGGCCTCGGCGACGCCCTCCTCGACCAACACCTCGTCGCCGGCATCGGCAACATCTTCAAGAGCGAGGCCTGCTTCGCTGTCCGCGTCGACCCCTGGCGCCCGATCGGCGACCTCTCCGACCAGGAGCTCCGAGCCGTTCTCCGCGCGGCGCGCGATCTGATGCTCGAGGCGGTCGTCAGCGGCCGTCACCCCCATCGCGTCTACCGCCGCCAGGGCCCCTGCCCGCGCTGCGGCGGCCCGATCTCCTCCCGGGGCCAGGGCGACGCCAACCGCACCACCTACTGGTGCCCCCGCTGCCAGGCCTGAGCAGCGAGTCCGCGAAAACCATCCCTCAAGAATGGTTTTCGCGGACTCGCGATCTATCCGGCCTCCTCCTCGTCCCAGCGCCGGCGCTCGCGCAGGCGGTGGATGACGAGGACGGCGACGACCGCCAGCGCCGGCGCGAAGACCGGCAGCGCCATCAGGGCGCTGTGGTGGGCGAGCGGCAGGATCACCTGCCGCCGCCGTGCTGGAAGCCGAGAATCCCCCGCAGCCGCGGCAGGCGCCGCGCCCCGGGCCGCCCCGCGACCGCCAGCCTGTGCAGCCCCCAGGCGAGGAGGACGAGTAGCGATAGCGTCACCGCCGCGACCGTCGAGTAGGCGAGCGCGACGAGGGCGGCGCCACCCCCCTTGCTCTCGCGCTGCAGCAGCTGGTGCTCGTCGCCGAAGGCCCGGCTGAAGCGGGCCGACGCCGGAATTTCGCCCACGGGAATCGCCTCGTCGCGGGGCAGGTAGATCGGGAGCGCGGTCAGCGAGCTGTCGTCGTGGAGGCGGATCATCGACTTCCAGTTGCCGTGGACGGGAATCGGCTCGGTCGTGCGGTAGACGCCCGGACCGGTGCGCTCCAGCGGCGCGACCACCAGCCCGCCGCCCTGCCAGGCGGTGACGTCGAACCACTCCGCCTCGGTTGCGGCACCGGCCGGGTGGAGGCGGACGGTGGCCTGAACCTCGCGGCCACCGCTGCCCTCGACGTCTCGCAGTGCCACCTCCGCGGACACCCCCTCCTGGGTCGGCGTGTAGAGGCCATACCCGACCAGCGCGGCGAGAACGGCGGCGCTGCAGACCGCTGCGCGGCGGAGCTGGGGGGAACGCTCGAGCGGCTCTGGCGAGAGGCGGGTGCCGATCCAGGCGCCGATCGTGGCGCCGGCGATCGCCGCGGCCAGGCCGAGGACGGCCGCTTCCGGAAACGCCGAGGCGGGCCAAGGCAGCGGCATCCAGAGGTGCGACCATGCCCACTCGCCGGCGAGACCGACCGTGCCGATGCCGATCCCGGCGGCGAGGCCGAACCGCAGCGGCCTCCGGGTCGAGACGAAGAGGGCGACCGCCTCGACCACCGCCGCCTCGGCGACGTAGAGCGGGAAATGGGGGGTCGTCTGGCCGAGCACCGGCCCGATCAGCAGCGCCAGCCCACCTCGCAGGAGGATGAAGAACCCCGCGGCGCCGAGGGCAGCTCCGGGGCCCGCGTAAAGGCGCGCCAGGACGAGGCCCACACCTGCCGCCAACATCAGCAGCATCGGCTGGAAGACGAGCTGGAACTGGGGGACGCCGAAGTCGAACTCGGCCTGGAAGGTGGAGAGGCCGAGCATCAGCCCGCCGGTGAGGGCGACTGCCCGCGCCATCCGGGTGTGTGCGAGCTCGCGGTCGGCGTCTTCGCTCGCGGTGTTTGCCCGCATCCCCTCGACCGAGAGGATGGCGATCCCGACGAGGGTCATCGCCGCGCCGCCGATCAGCATCAGGTGGGTCGGGCCCCAGAGGGTCACGTCCTGGCCGAAGAGGCGGTGCCAGACGTCGTCGAGGGGAAAGCCGACCAGGGAGAAGGCCCCACAGGCGCAGATCAGGACGCCCCCGAGCGGCGCCCACCAGTCGCGTCCGAGGCGGATAGCGACGGTGCTGGGCCGCTCGCGCGGGAGGACCATCGCGAAGAAGCCGGCGCTGAAGATTCCGAAGAGGCCGGCGAGGATGAAGTAGTGGGCGGGGTTGGCGAGGGGCCCGGCGTCGCGGCCGTTGTCGATGTGCAAAGAGATGTCCCAGTACATGCCGAAGACGGCGGTGAGCAGGGAGGCGGTGGCGACCGCCGACGGGAAGGCGACCCACCCGGGAAAGCCCGAAGCCCTTTCGGCGTGGTCGGCGAGGCGCTGGAGGCTTTTGACGCGCCCCGTGCGGTGGCCAAGCCCGAGGAAGAGCAGGGCAAAGGTGAGGAGACTGGCGCCCGCCGTCGCGATCGCGATCTGCGCGATCTCGGCACCGCCGGCCGGAGCAGCGGCGGCAAGCGTTCCGAAGTCGAAGTTCATAGGAGATCCTTAGGTGGATTGCAAGAAGCTTGTTCCCTCATAAACGTTACCTGAAACGAGGTTACATTCTCAAGGTAGAATGGTCACGTGGCGACGAAATCCAATTCCCGCACCGGCTCCAGCTCCCCCCAGGCCACCCTCACCGTCGAGCAGCTCGCCTATGAGACCGGCATGTCCGTGCGCAACATCCGCAACCACCAGTCCCGCGGCCTGCTGCCGCCGCCCGAGGTGCGCGCCCGCGTCGGCTACTACGGCCCCGAGCACGTCGCCCGTCTGCGCCTGATCCAGGAGATGCAGGCCGAGGGCTTCAAGCTGAGCGCCATATCCCGGCTGATCGGCGAGCACGGGGCCGACGCCGATCGCTTCGTCGGTTTGCGCCAGGCAATCAGCGCCCCCTTTGCGACCGAGCAGCCCGAGGTCTACACCCGCGCCGAGCTGATCGAGAGGTTCGGCACCGACGACGACCGCCTGCTGGAGAAAGCCCAGAAGCTGGGCCTTCTGATCGACCTGGGCGAAGAGCGTTACGAAGCGCCCAGCCCCGCGCTGGTCCGCGCCGCCGAGGAAGTCCTGGCGATGGGGATCGAGCTCCCGGCCGCCCTCGCGGTGATCGAGAAGCTCAACCGCAACGCGCAGGCATCCGCCCGCACCTTCGTCAACCTCTTCGTCGACGAACTCTGGAAGCCCTTCGACGACGCCGGCCGCCCGGAGGACCGATGGGAGGAGATCATCGGCGCCGTCGGCCGCCTCCGCCCACTAGCCGTCGAGGCCCTCAACGCTACCTTCCGCCTCATCCTCACCGCCGAAATCGAGAAAGCCTTCGGCGAAGTGCTCGAACGGCGCCAGAAGAAGAAGTAGCGCCCCACCGAAACGCGCCGAGAGCCGACGACCGGACTTGAACCGGTGACCCCTTCATTACGAATGAAGTGCTCTACCAACTGAGCTACGCCGGCGGGTCCGGTCATTCTAGGAAGGATCGGACGCCTCCTCCTTCTCGGCGCCGGCCGGCTGCAGATGGCCGCAGACGGGGCAGCCCGGCTCCGGCACGACCTGCTCGCGTTTGACCTCCATCGTCCGCAGGTCGTAGAGGTGGGCGACGCCCTGGGTGGACGGCTCGGCCAGGCCGGTCAGCAGGTGCATCACGTCGAGGCCGACGTGGCCGCCGATCAATCCGCAGGCAGGACCCAGAGTTGCCGCCGGGCTCGGTTTCGCCCGTCGCTGCTCGACGGCGATGTCGAAGAGCGGGTATTCGCGCCGGTAGCCGGCCTCCTGGCAGGCGAAGCAGCCGGTCTTGCCCGGGACGTACAGCGGCCCGACCCGGGCGATCGGCGGGAAGTGGCTCATCGTGATGTAAGGGATCCCGGCCTCGAAGCAGGCCGAGTTGCACCAGCGCTCGATGTCGTGGGCGGGCCAGTCGGCGGCATCGATGACGACGTCGGAGCCGGCGATGAACTCGGCGATCTCCGCCTCGCTCTCGAGGCGGCGGGCGGTCGTGGTGATCCGCGCCGCTGGGTTGAACGCCCGCAACCGCGCCGCCGCGCACTCGACCTTGAGCAGGCCGATGTCGGCCTCGGTGTAGAGGATCTGGCGGTTGAGGTTGCTGATCTCGACCCGGTCGCCGTCGATCAGCCACATCTCGCCGACGCCGATGCAGGCGAGCGCCCAGGCCGCCCAGCCGCCGAGACCGCCGACCCCAAGCACAGCCACCTTCACCTCGCGCAGTCGCCGCTGGCACTCCGACGGGGTTAGGCCACCGCTGCCGATGTCGCTGAAGTACCGCAGCTGACGGTCGAAGCGAGCCATCTCATCGGGCGGCAAGAGCTCGTCGTCCGCGGCGTCCTCCACCACTGCGAGATCCTGCAGCTGGGAGATCAGGTCGTCGACCTCTTTCGCCCCGAACTCCTCGCGCAGCTCATCGACAGTTCGCTCTCCGTTCACCGCAGCGAGCAGACGCCGTTCCGCCGCGTCCGGTTGCTCGATCCGGATGTCGCTGTCGGCGCTGGGCCGCAGCAGGTAGACGTCGCCATCCGGCGTCTCGATTTCCTCGGTCGTCCGCTTGATCCGTGGCCTGCGCAAGATTGATCCCCCTAAGTAGCCGGTGCGTCCTAGAGACCGCCCGGGCGGTGGGGAGAGTTCCGCCTGCCAGGTGCCATCAGGCGTGGGGACCGGTCTACTTCAGCAACGACCTAGCCCGCGCGAAGATCTCGTCCGTCATCGGGACCGTCAACCTGCCGGTGAAGGTGTTCTGCTGGCTGGGGTGGTAGCAGCCGAGTAGCCACCAGCGGCCCACCCGCGCCTCGGCACCGTGCCCGAACCTCGGTCGTGGCCGGGGGATCTCCTCGCCCAGGGCCTGCACCGCGCGGAGGATGCCGTCCCAGCCGAAGGAGCCGAGGGCGACGAGGACCTCGCAGCGCTCCAGCAACCGCAGCTCTCGCTCCAGGTAAGGGAGGCAGTTGTCGCGCTCCTCCGGGGTCGGCTTGTTGGCCGGGGGCGCGCAGCGGACCGTGGCGGTGATGTAGGCGTCCTGCAGCTCGAGCCCGTCGTCGCGCCACACCGCCGCCGGTCGGTTGGCGAAGCCGGCCCGGTGCAGGGCTGCGTACAGCCAGTCGCCGGAGCGGTCGCCGGTGAACATCCTGCCGGTCCGGTTGGCGCCATGGGCGGCGGGAGCGAGACCGACCAGCGCGACCCGTGCCAGCGGGTCGCCGAACCCGGAGACGGGCCGCGCCCAGTACTCGTCGCCGAGGTAGCGGCGCGGCGGGTTCGCAGCCTGCGCCTCGCGCCACTCGACCAGCCGTGGGCAGCGGCGGCAACGGTGCACTTCCTCGGCGAGCGCCGCCAGCGCGGGGACGCTGCCGGAGCTCATAGGCTTCGTCTTCTCGTCATGGCACCGAACCGAATCATGCGCGGCCGTTCGATGCGCCGCGCCCTCGCGGTGGTGGCCTGCACCCTCCTCACCGCGGCGCTTTCCGGCTGCGGGGGGGACGATGGCGCGTCGGCCGTGGACAAGGAGGCCGACGTCGAGGTCCTGAACGAGATCCTCGCCCGCCAGATCGCCGCCGTCGCCGCCTACGGCCAGGCGATGCCGGCGCTTCAGGGCGCCGGTCTGGCCGCCGCGCGTGAGTTCCGCGCCCAGGAACAGGAACACGTCGACGCGACGACGAAGACGCTGCGCGGGCTCGAAGCCGAAGCCGACCCGCCGGCGGAAACGATCGAGGCGGACGACCTGCGGACGCCCCGCGACGCCTTCCGCTTCCTCTACGAGCTGGAAAGCGCGACGATCGACGCCGAGCTCAGCGCGATCAGCAAGCTCACGATCGCCTGGCCCCGACCGCTGATCGCCTCGATGGCGGCCAACCAGGCGCAGCGCCTCGTCATCATCCGCCGCGCCCTGGGGGCGAAGCCCCTTGCATCCATCCCCGAGGCCTTCGAGACTGGCGAAACCCCCGCCCCAGAGGAGATGATCGAACGATGACCGCTCCGCTCTACGCGATCGGACGCTTCTGCTCACGCCACCACTACCCGGTGATCGCCCTCTGGCTGGTCCTCGCGATCGCCCTGCTCTCCCTCGGCCAGGCCGCGGGGAGCAAGACGAGCGAAAACCTGACCCTGCCGGGGACCGACTCGACCGAGGCGACGGAACTGCTCGAAGACGACCTGCCCGAACAGGCCTACGGCAGCAATCCCCTGGTCATCGAAGCGCCGAAGGGGAAGCTGACGGAACAGAAGTATTCGGCGGCGGTGGCGGAAACGGGGAAGCGGCTGGAAGCGCTGGGGGAGGTCAACTCCGCGGTCAGCCCGCTTAGCCCGCAGGGCGCCGCCTTCCTCAGCGAGGAACGCTCGATCGGCTACTTCCCGGTGGTCCTCAACGTCGGTCCGGGCGAAATCGACGAAGAGCAGGCCCAGCGGATCCTCGACGCGGCGGAGCCGGCGCGGGCGGCCGGACTGGAGACCGCAGTCGGCAGCTACGTCGGCCAGCAGCTCTCCAAGCCGGAGACCGAGACCAGCGAGGTGATCGGCCTGGCGGCCGCGGTGATCATCCTCCTCTTCGCCTTCGGCACCGCGACGGCGATGATGCTGCCGATCATCTCGGCGGTGCTCGGCCTGCTCTGCGCGCTCTCGATCATCCGGCTGCTCGAGCACGTCCTGGAGGTGCCAGGGGTGGCCGCGACCCTGGCGACGATGATCGGCCTCGGGGTGGGGATCGACTACGCCCTCTTCATCGTCACCCGCCACAAACTGCAGCTGGGCGAAGGGATGGAGATGCGCGAGTCGATCGCGCGGGCCACCGCCACGGCCGGCGGCGCCGTCGTCTTCGCCGGCTTCACGGTGGTGATCGCCCTCTGCTCGCTCGCTGCCGCGGGGATCCCTCTCGTCTCCACGCTCGGGTTCACGGCCGCGGTCGCCGTCGTCGTCGCGGTCTGCGCCGCGACGACGCTGCTCCCGGCGCTCCTCGGGGCCCTGGGACCCCGCATCAACTCGCTGCGGGTGCAGCTCGGCAAGACCCACCCCGACGACAAGCAGCCGCACGGCTGGCGGCGCTGGGCGGAAAAGGTCAGCCTGCGGCCCTGGACCGCGACCGTGGCTGCGCTGCTCGTCCTCGGCGTCCTCGCGCTGCCGATCTTCCAGCTCGAGCTGGGGCAGAACGACATCAGCGCCCTGCCGAAGGACACGACGTCGCGGCAGGCGTACGACTCGCTCAACAAGGGCTTCGGTCCCGGCGTCAACGGACCGCTGCTGATCGCCTCCGAATTCAACTCGCCGGCGGAAGCTCAGCAGGCGCTGCCGAAGTTGGAGAAAGAGATCGCCGCCGCTCCCGACGTCGCCATGGTGAGCGAACCGAGCCTCGACAAACAGGGAACGGTCGCCGTCTTCACGGTGATCTCGAAGTCGGAGCCGTGGGCTGACGAGACCGTCGACCTGGTGGAAGACCTGCGGGGCAGCATGATCCCGAAGGCGCTGCAGGGGGCCGAAGCGGATGCCCACGTCGGCGGCCAGACCGCCGGCTACATCGACCTCGCCACCCAGATCAGCGACAAGCTGTCGCTGATGATCGCGATCGTCGTCGCGCTCAGCTTCGTCGTCCTGCTTGTCGCCTTCCGCTCGCTGCTGGTCCCGGTCAAGGCGGCGGCGATGAACCTGATCTCGGTCGCCGCTGCCTACGGCATCGTCACCGCCGTCTTCCAGCTCGGCTGGGGGTCTTCGCTGATCGGCCTCGACCACGCGATCCCGATCGTCAGCTTCGTGCCGCTCCTGATGTTCGCGATCCTCTTCGGCCTCTCGATGGACTACGAGGTCTTCCTCCTGACCCAGATGCGCGAACACTTCAAGGAGTACGGCGACGCGCGACGCGCGGTGGTGGAAGGTCTCGCCAACACCGGTCGGGTGATCACCTCGGCGGCCGCGATCATGGTCTGCGTGTTCACCAGCTTCGTCCTCAGCGGCAACCCCGTCGTCAAGGAGTTCGGCGTCGGCCTGGCGATCGCGATCGCGATCGACGCGACCCTGGTCCGCTGCCTGCTGGTGCCGGCGGTGATGGTTCTGCTCGGCAAGCGGGCCTGGTGGCTGCCGGGCTGGATGGACCGCTGGCTGCCCCGGGTCAGCATCGAGGGCGAGG
>DASSVR010000026.1:0-38435 GCA_035705945.1 Solirubrobacterales bacterium | reverse complement strand
CTCAACCACGAGCCATAGCGAGTGGTGTCTGGAGAGGGGCACCCCCGCCCCTACTACCTGCCTTCTCCTGGCTACCTGAGTTCGGAGGAGCTCTTTTTGAGCAGCTGCCGCGCCACGATCAGCAGCTGGATCTGCTGGGTCCCCTCGAAGATGTCGAGGATCTTCGAATCGCGCGCCCACTTCTCCAGCAGCTCGTTCTCGCCGTAGCCGACGCTCCCGCAGAGCTCGACGCAGCCGAGGGTGACGTCGACGCAGGCGCGTCCCGCCTTCGCCTTCGCCATCGATGCCTGCAGCGAGTTCGGCTTCGAGTTGTCAGCCATCCATGCCGCCTGGAGGGTGAGCAACCAGGCGGCCTCGTAGTCGGCCTCCATTTCGAGATAACGGGCCGCGGCGGCGTGCTGAGAGAGGGCGGGAGCGTCGTAGTCGATCGTCACACCTGCATCTTTGAGCTTCTTGCGGGTCTCCTCAAGGGCCGCGCGGGTGACACCGACCGCCATTGCGGCGACCAGCGGCCGCGTGTTGTCGAACGTTTCCATCACCCCGGCGAAGCCCTTTTCCTTCACCTCCGGGTCACCTAGCAGCGCCTCTTTCGGCACCCGGCAGTCCTGCAGGGTGAAGTTGGCAGTGTCCGAGGCGCGGATCCCGAGCTTGTGCTCGAGGCGGTCCAGCTTCAGGCCGGGGTTGTCCCGCTCGACGATGAACGACTTGATCGCAGCTCGCCCCTTCGAGCGGTCGAGGCTCGCCCAGACGACGATCAGGTCGGCCCGATCGCCCGAGGTGACGAAGATCTTCTCGCCGTTGAGGACGTACTCGTCGCCGTCGAGCTCGGCGGTGGTGCGGATCGCGGCCGAGTCCGAGCCGGCTTCCGGCTCGGTGATCGCCATCGCCGCCCACTTGCCGCCGTACGTCGCCAGCTGCTCCTCGGTCGCGACCGAGGCGATCGCCGAGTTGCCGAGGCCCTGCCGCGGCATCGAGAGCAGCAGGCCGACGTCGCCCCAGCAGAGCTCGATGATCCCGAGCACGGTGGAGAGGTTGGAGCCGTTGCGGTTCTCGCCGTCGTCGCTTTTCTCGCGGCGCACGCCGGCGGCGCCGGCGCCGCCGATGTCGGAGCCCTCGTTCATCCCGTCGATCAGGGAGGCGAGCATGTCGAGCTCTTTCGGGTAGGCGTGCTCGGCCTCGTCGTACTTGCGCGAGATCGGCCGGAACACCTCGGTGGCGACCTGGTTGGCCTGGGTCGCCAGCGGCTTGAACTTCTTCGGTATCTCGAGGTTGATCATGGTTCTGCCTTTCGCTCTCCAGGCTGCGCCTAGACGAGCAGGGCGCCCTCCATCACGCCCGCCGCTCGGAGGTCTCGGTACCAGCGCTCGACCGGGTGCTCCTTGACGAAGCCGTGGCCGCCGAGCAGCTGCACGCCGTCGGAGCCGATCTTCATCCCCTTCTGGGCGCAGAGCCCGCGGGCCAGCGCCGCCTCGCGGGCGAAGCTCTCGCCGCGGTCGGCGCGGCTGGCGGCGCGGTAGGCCGCCAACCGCATCCCGTTCGACTCGATGCCGATGTCAGAGACGGTGAAGGCGACGCCCTGGCGGTTGGATATCGGTTCGCCGAAGGCCTGGCGGTCGTTGACGTAGGGGATCGCGTAGTCGAGGACGGCCTGCGCGGTGCCGGTGGCGAGGGAGCACCATGCGATCCGCGAGCGGCTGACGCAGTCGGCGTAGTCCTTCGCCTTCGCGGTGCCCTCACCGAGGAGGGCGCTGCCCGGCAGCTTCACCCTGTCGATCAGGAGGCGGCCGGTGGCAGCCGGGCGCAGCCCCATCGCCGGCTCGTCCTCGATCGTCAGGCCTTTGGCGCCGGACTCGACCACGAAAAGAGCCGGGCCGATGTCCTCGGCGTCGGCGGCGACGAGGAAGAGCTCGCACTCCTGGGCGCGGGCGATAAGCGACTTACCGCCGGTCAGCACCCAGTCGTCGCCTTTGCGCTTCGCGGTCGTCTCCAGCTCGAGCGGGTTGAAGAGTGCGCGCGGCTCGAGGATCGCCAGGGCGGCGGCGGGCACGTCCTCGCCGGTGAAGGCGGGGAGGTAGGTCGCCTCCTGGTCGGCGCTGCCCCATAGCCCGATCGCGGTGGCGACGGCGCCGGGGGCAAGGGCGGCGTAGGCGATGCCCATGTCGCCGTGGGCGAGCGCCTCGCCGATCAGGACAGTGGTCACCGCCGACTGCTCGGTCATCACGCCGCCGAGCTCCTCGGGGACGCCGAGCATGTTCACGCCCAGCTCGGTGGCCTGGTCGAGGATCTCCTTCGGGGTCTCCCGCTTCTCGTCGGCCTCCAGCGCCGCCGGGCGGATCTTCTCCTCGGCGAAGGCGCGGCCGGCCTCCTGGAACATCTGCTGCTCGTCGTCGGGACTTAGGTCGAAGAGGCCCTTCGACTTGCCCTTCTTCTGGCGGGCGGGTTTGCCCAGTTTCTGGGTTGCCTTGAAGGCGCGCCCGGCCGCCGTCGCGGTCCGGAACCCGTTCTTAGTGCCCTGGAAGAGGGCTTTCTCGACCTGCTTGCGGAGGCGAATCCGGTCCAGCAGGTCGGAGCCGGCGAGGCGATTGAGCGCCCGCAGGCCGAAGCCCTTTCCGCGCTCCGCCATCCCCTTGTCCTTCTCGGTGGTGGTCGTCACTTCGTCTTCCTTCCGGTTTTGGCGGTTACACGTCCGTCTAGATGTGGGGTTCCCTTTTTCGCGTCCCGGACGGCAAAGAGGATCTCCTCGCCCTCCCCCTGGCTGGCGAACTCGACCCCAGCCGGCAGCAGGATCGGCTTGCGGAAGCGGACCTCGACCTCGAAGCTCTCGGGGAGGCGACTTTCCAGTTGGGCGAGCGCCCGCGCCTTCGTCCACATCCCATGCGCGATCGCCCCCGGGAAGCCGAGCGGCTTCGCCGTCAGCGAGTGCATGTGGATCGGGTTGCGGTCGCCGGAGACGCCCCCGTAGCGGCGCCCGAGCCCGCCGTCGAGCTTCCACTCGGCGCTCGCCGGCGTATCACCCGGCAGCGAGTCGAAGGCCCTATCGGCCTTGGGCGCATCGCTATTTCCCTTGCCGCGGCGGAGCATCGTGCTGGTGCTCCGCCAGACGACCTCGTCGTCGACCAGCACCTCGGTCTCGAGGGAGAAGGTCTGGCCCTTCGGGTGCGGCTGGAGCTTGGTCGGGCGGACGCGGATCGTCATCTCCTCGTCGATCCCGATCGGACGCTGCTGGGAGATCGAGTTCTCGACGTGGACGAGACCGACCGCCCCGAACGGGAACGAGCCGTCGCTCATCACCGCCATGTGCAGCGGGAAGGCGAGCATGTGGGGGTAGGGCGGCGGCAGGGTGTCGCGGAGGGCGAAGCCGCAGACCTTCGCGTAAGCGGCGACGTCGTCGCGCTTGGCGCTGACGCCGGCCAGCTCGAGGTCCAGCCCGTCCGGGATCTCGCCGCCCCCGCCCGGGACGAACGGGAGCAGCGAGGCGCCGGGGATCATCGGCAGTGCCGCGCGCGCGTAAAGCGGCAGGATGCTGGGGGAGCTGTCGAGGGTCTTCGCCATCTGTAGTTATGCCCCGAGCAGGCTCTGGCCGCAGACGCGGACGACGTTGCCGTTGACGCCGGTCGAGGCGGGGCTGGCGAACCAGGCGATCGTCTCGGCGACGTCGACCGGCAGGCCGCCCTGCGAGAGGCTCGAGAGCCGGCGGCCGGCTTCGCGCGGTCCGAGCGGCATCGCCGCGGTCATCTGAGTCTCGATGAAGCCGGGCGCCACCGCGTTGATCGTCGCCTCGCGCTTCGCCAGCTCCGGCGCCATCGCTTCGACCATCCCGATCACGCCGGCCTTGGAGGCGGCGTAGTTGGTCTGGCCGTTGTTGCCGGCGATCCCGGCCATCGAGGAGACGCCGACGATCCGCCCGTTCGCCCGCAGCAGTTTCCTGCCGAGCAGCGCGTCGTTGATCCGCTCCTCGCTGGAGAGGTTGATCTCCATTAGCTGCGTCCAGCGCTCCTCCGGCATCTTCGCCATCGTCCGGTCTTTGGTGACGCCGGCGTTGTGGACGACGACATCGACTCCGCCGGAGAGCTCGGAGGCGATTTTCTCCGGCGCCTCGTCGGCGGTGATGTCGACCTCGATCGAGCGGCCGCCGATCGACTCGGTCACCGCCTTCAGGTCGGCTGACATCGGCGGGATGTCGAGGCCGACCACTTCGGCGCCGTCGCGGGCGAGGGTTGAGGCGATCGCGGCGCCGATTCCGCGCGAGGCGCCGGTGACCAGCGCCACCTTGCCCGCGAGGGGCTGCTCCCAGTCGATCTCGGGGCTGGGCGCGACGCCCTTGCTGACCCGGACGACCTGGCCGGAGACGTAAGCCGATTTGGGCGAGAGGAGGAAGCGCAGCGTCGACTCCAGCTGGTCCTCGGCGCCCGGTTCGGCGTAGACCAGCTGCGCGGTCGAGCCGCGGCCCCCGATCTCCTTGCCGAGCGAGCTGGTGAAGCCCTCCAGCGCTCGCTGGGCGATATGGGCCTCGACCGAGCCGGCTTCGGCCGGCGGGGTGCCGAGGACGATCGCGCGCCCGCTCGCCTTGAGGCGCGGGACCGCGGGGTAGAAGAAGCGCTGCAGCTCGACCAGCTCGGTCGAGTCGGAGATCCCGGTGGCGTCGAAGACGAGCGCCTTCGCCTTGCCCTCTGCACCGGCCCTTTCGGCCTTGATGCTGTCGAGGATGGCGGCGATCGCCTTGCCGAGCCGGCCTTCGGGGGCGGCGCCGGAGAGGACCGGGCCGGCGACGACCGGCTGGCCCTCCTGGTAGCGGTCGAGCGCGACCGGCTGGGGCAGCCCCAGCTGCTTGGCAATCGTGCCGACGACCGGCGCGTTGACGACTTGCGAGTAGCGGTCAGCCATTTACCTGGCACCTCCCGGGGCCTCGAGGATCGCGACGACGCCCTGGCCGGCAGCGGCGCAGATGCTGATCACGCCGCGGCCCTTGCCGTCTTCGTGCAGTTGCTTGGCGAGGCTGGCGACTATCCGCCCGCCGGTAGCGGCGAACGGGTGGGCGGCCGCCAGCGAGCCGCCGTTGACGTTGAGCTTCCCGCGGTCGATCGAGCCGAGCGGCTTGTCGCGGCCGAGCTTCTCCTTGCAGAAGCTCGCGTCCTCCCAGGCCTTCAGCGTGCAGAGAACCTGGGCGGCGAAGGCCTCGTGGATCTCGTAGTAGTCGAAGTCCTGCAGCTTCAGGCCGGCGCGGTCGAGCATCCGCGGCATCGCGTAGGCCGGCGCCATCAGCAGGCCTTCGCGCTTGTGGACGTGATCGACGGCGGCGGTTTGCGCCTCGGTGATGTAGGCAAGGACCGGCAGGTCATGTTCCTTCGCCCACTCCTCGGAGGCGAGCAGGACCGCCGAGGCGCCGTCGGAGAGCGGCGTCGAGTTGGCCGCGGTCATCGTCCCCTCGGGGCCGCCGAAGACCGGCTTCAGCTTCGCCAGCTTCTCCAGGCTGGAGTCGGGGCGAAGGTTCTGGTCACGGTCGAGCCCGATGTAGGGGGTGATCAGATCGTCGAAGAAACCGCGCTCGTAGGCGGCCGCCAGGTGCTGGTGGCTCTTGACCGCCAGTTCGTCCTGCTCGCTGCGGCCGACCTCCCATTCGGTCGCCATGATCGCGCAGTGCTCCCCCATCGAGAGGCCGGTGCGGGGCTCCTCGTTGCGGGGGATCTGGGGGACGATGTGGCCGGGGCGGACCCTGGTGAGCGTCTTCAGTTTCCCCATGGTGGAGCGCTCGCGGTTGGCCTCCAGCAGCGTCTCGCGCAGCTCCTCGTTGAGGGCGATCGGCGCGTCGGAGGTGGTGTCGGCGCCGCAGGCGATGCCGGAATCGATCTGTCCGAGGGCGATCTTGTTGGCGACGAGGATCGTCGTCTCGAGGCCGGTGCCGCAGGCCTGCTGGACGTCGTAGGCGGGGGTCTCCGCCGCCAGCCGGGTGCTGAGCACGCTCTCGCGAGTCAGGTCGCGGTCGCGCGAGTGCTTGAGGACGGCGCCGCCCGCGACCTCCCCGATCGTCTCGCCCGCGAGGCCGTAACGGTCGATCAGCCCGTCGAGCGCGGCGGTCAGCATGTCCTGGTTGCTCGCGTGGGAGTAGACGCTGTTGGAGCGCGCGAACGGGATCCGGTTGCCGCCGACGATGGCGACTTTGCGGGTCTCGGTGTTCATCGGGGGGTGGGTCCTCCTTGGGGTGATTGGGAAATTGGGTGAGGGGCGGAGCGCTCGCGCAGCCCCGGCTCGACGGTGGAGATCAGGAGCTCGGCTGCCTCCTCGGCGCTGATCGCCTCGGTCCGCAGCCACCAGCGCGCGAGCGCCTCCGAAGCGCCGAGAAGGGCGGTCGAGAGCGCCTCGACTTCGACCTTCGTCGCTTCGCGGCGCCGCATCGGCAGCTGCGCCAGCAGCGAGGCCGAGACCAGGTCGAGGATCTGCCCGCGGTAGGACGCAACCCGCTCGAAGACCTCGCCCGCCTGGGGGAGGGTCTCGTCGAAGAGGACCGCCCAGGCGGCCCGGTCGGTGTCGAGAAAGGCGAAGAAGGCGTGGACGCCGGCCCCGAGCGCGTCGCCTGGGTTGGCGGTCTTGCTCACCGCCTCGGCGATCGTCGCCAGCAGCGCATCTCCCGCCCGCTCCATGCAGGCGATGTAGAGCCGCTCCTTGTTGCCGAAGTAGTTGTAGAGCAGCGGCTTGGTGACGCCGACTGCGGCGGCGATCTCATCCATCGTCACCACCGCATAGCCGCGCTCGGCAAAGAGCGAGTGTGCCGCCTCCAGCGTCTGCTCCATGCGGTCATCCCGCGAGAGCCGGGTGCGTATCGACGCATCCATCGATGTAGACGTTACCGCAATATAAATTTATATCGGCGTAGCGTGATGCATCGCATGCATATTTCTCTGTAGAAGCGAATTCCGCCCAGCACCACGCCTAGCTTCCCCGGCCACAATCAAAGAGCGGCCGGGGCACCGCCGAAACGGCCCCCGGCCTGGCACAGGAAGGTGGTGCTTCCCATGCAGGACAAAGGTATTCCCTCGCCCTCATTGGCCGAGGAGATCGCAAAGGCAGAGCAGGCGGTCATGCGGTTGTTGCTGGAGGACCGAGGGCTATTCACCTTCGGCGAGGTCAATAGAGCCGCAGGCGAAAGGGTCGTCATCACCGCAGATGCGCTCGACCGCCTGAAGCAAGCCGGGCTGATCCACGAGACCAACCGCTACCTCTTCGCCTCAAGGGCGGCTGTGGTGAGCGCCGAGGTCTGGAGGAAGGGCAATGGGTAGCCCGGCCAGCGAAGACAGGCAGGCCGAGAGGGCCGTTCTCTCTCACGTAATCGACGCGCACCCGGCGACGATGCTGCTCTCGGACCTGATCCGGGAGCTAAGCGATCCCCAGCGACTTCAGCGAACGCGATGGGATCGAAAGGGCCGTGCGGGAACTCGTCAAGGGCGGGTTGCTGTTCCGCTGCGAGGGAGCGGTGCTGCCGACCCGAGCGGCGCTCTACGTGGCCGAACTGGAACTCGGGTGACGACCCTGCCCGAGTAGAGCAGCAGCTACAGCGAGCCTTGCTCGCGCTACTGCTCTACGAGTTCCCCCGCAAGATGAAGCGGGAGGACCTCGAACGCCGCTACAACTTCGGCGGGCCCGTCGATGTGCCGATCCAGGAACTCCACGCGGCGGGTCTGGTCTGGTGCGAGGGCGACTACGTGACGCCGACGCTCCCAGCACGTCACATGGACTGGCTTGATCTGCCGTAGATGGGTCAGCGGGTGAACATGCCGGTTCCTGAATCTTGCCGCAAAGAGTCCCCAGGAATCGATAGCCTGCCGCCCTGCCGTGTGGCAAAGCGGGTCCCATCAGTGGCAGGAGAACAGCCGAGTGATAACGAGGTCAAGCTCAAGCGCTACGCGCTTGCCAAGTCCTTCGTGCCCATTCTCTACATTGCAGCGCTCTACTTTCCGATCAAGGCTACGCAGCCGATTGCCTCAGATCTCGCGGGGAAGAACACTCATCTCACGCTCACGATCTCAATCACGCTCGTCTTCAGCCTCGCGATTGCCGCAGGGTTCCTGGCTCAATTGAAGAAGTTGCGGGAACAAGCCGAGGAACTACGGCGGCAGCGCCGGCGCATCGCTAACCTTGAAAAGGAATTGGACGAAAAAGGATCGTGACCGCGCTACTAACCCTCACTCTGGTTGCACTAGCTCTTTTCGCCTGGGTTTCCATCACCAAGATCGTCCCTTCCTATGCAACGAGTCGCTATCGCTACCGACTCTGGCGACTTCGTGACGACCTCTCTGACGACATCCGTCACGGGAAGTTTGATCAAGAGGAGGGACCGAGAAAGGTGCTCGCTCTTATCGATCTGGCGATTGAGGATGCCGACGATCTCAGCGCCCTCAACATGATCTTGTTCGCTTGGACCGTCGTCGGCACCAAGGACATTCCTGAGGACCCGTTGGAACTCGGAGAGTTGAGTCCGCACGATGACCGAATGTTGGCTGAGCGCCTGCAAGCCGTTCACTCTGCGCTTTTGGCAAAAACTCTCCTCGGCAGTGTCAGCGGCTGGGTGATCACCATTGTGCTGACTCCGTTTGTCTTTTACTCCGCAATGCGCGACTCCGGTCGTCCCAAGATTCTCGCGCGAGCATCTGATCGCATCCAGACGGACTTGCTTCGCAGCAACCAGATGGAAAGCCATCACGGCCGCTTCTACCAGCACGTGGGCTAGTCCGAACTAGCTGGGTCTATGACCAAGCGCAAGCAGAAGACCGACAAAGGACTCGAGATTCCGGTCCCCACCAAAGGCGACTTTGACGCCGCTATGCGGAAGGTCGCTCCCCCAGTAGGTCGTAAACGCCCTGACGGGAAAGACCGGCCTCAGAAGCAATCCGAGTAAGCGGGACGTTCGCCTCTCGCGCCTGCTGACAGAAGCCGCGAAGATCCTCCGTCGCCTGTCGTTTTGCCGCGTCTGCCCGCTCGCGACGTTTGGCCGCGCCTCGGATGCTTCGCAGGATCATCGCCTCGCTCATTGGCTCGCCGCCTCCTTGACGAGGGCGTGGAACATCGAGCGCTGTCCTGAGTGCCGGTGGTTGTAGCGCCAGGCGTACTCGTCCAGGTAGGACTGCAACCACTTCCGGGAGACGAACTTGTAGGTGCCGTGCATCCCCGTCTTCAGGTTTCCGAAGAAGCCCTCGATGGTGTTCGTGTAGATGCGCCCCTCGACGTAGGAGCCAGCGGAGTGGTTGATCACCCGGTGCCCTGCGTACTCGCGAGCCAGCGGCCGGTAGGACCACCAATCGTTCGTGTAGAGGATCGCTTCCGGGCTCACGTTAGCCCGCACGGCGTCACTTAAGGGCTCGCCACGCCGCGCCGAAGTGGAGGACTTCGCGCGGCGGGGGTTGTGGCGGTTGGCCGGTGGCACGGATGTAAAGCTACTTGACAGACGAACGCTTGTCAAGCAGCTTTACACATTGCTAGTCTGCGCGCTCGTGAAGGATCTGAGCAGGCCACGCGTCCGACTCGACCGGGCCAAGGTGCATAGCCAGAAGTTCGGAGAGGTCTGGCACTCCTTCGTCAAGGAAGAGGAGCCGTACTACCCGATCGTCACCACCGACGACGATGGGGAAGGAACGATCTTCGTCAGGGCCTCCAATTCCTTTCCGGGCGAGCAGCTTTCGCTCCATTTCGGCGAGATGCTCTACCAGCTGCGGGCGGCCCTGGATTCGCTCGTCTACGAAGTCGCCATTCTCGACAGCGGCTGCGATCCGCCGCCCAACGAGGAACAGCTTGAATTCATCATCCGGGACTCCGCCGAGAAGTTCGACAACGCAGCCTGGAAGATCAAGCCACTCTCGGATCAGCACCGGGCGATGATCCACTCGGTACAGCCGTACGACATTGACCAAAGGGGTGAGGCGGAAGCGATTGTCGCCAGTGCCCTCAACGAACTCAATGATCTCGCCAGGAAGGACCGACACCGGGGGCTTCGCGTGATCGCCTCGTGGATCTCCAACAAGAACCCCAGCATCGAAACCCTCCCGCCCGGGTGCAGCTTGGAGTGGCTCAAAGTCACGGAGGATGGCCTCTTGAAAGAGGAAGGCGAAGTGGCCAGCTTCAAGATCAGGGGTTGGCTCCCTGAGCATGAACTCGAAGCCAATCCCAACTGCGCCATTGACGTAGCCATCGAGGATGCCGGTCCGCCTCTGCACGATGGGGACACGCTCTTTTCGCGGACGCGGATGATGATCGGCTGCGTCTCCGAGGTCATTCGCGGCTTCGAGGAGTCCTTCGACTGAGAGCCAAGGGGCTAGAGGCGGCATGGCCTCAACGCCTCTTCGCTTCTACAGAGAAGGGATATGCGTGGCCTCCGGGTAGCTCCCGTTCGACCTCCGGCCTCAGCCCAGCGGCTCGCTGCGCCGACGCGCAGTTTGAGACCGGCCTTTCTCGTCAGGCCGCCTGCGAGGCGCTCGGTGCCCGCCTCGGCGAATGGAGACTGCCAGAAGCGCCACCAGCGCCCAAACCAGCCTCGTAAGCTCACCCAAATCCAGATCGATGACGATGTGCATGCCGGCGAAGGTATGCAGAGGAATAGCGCCCTGTTCAGGGTGAGCACTTCTTCGCTTAGGAAGTGGTCAATTCGGCAGAAAATGCCTGCACAGGACCACTTCGATTTCAGCTCTTGAAGCCCCTGGATGGCTATTCCCGAGCAAATCCCGAACGCCGAATTCGCCGCAGATTGCGGGCTCTAAATAAGGGGCCACCGGGAGGAAGGTCGGTTGCCCGTAGCAGCGAAATCGCTTCTACAGAGAAGGGATGTGCGTGCCGTAGGCCGCGTGACGTTGGCAGCCTCTCCATTTGTTTCCCTCACCCCCAGCGGCAAATCGTGCGGAGGACGGGGGACTCGAACCCCCATCCGGAGTGCTACTCCGGACTCCCGAGTGTCAATCGGTTGCGGCACCTCGCCGCTTCATCCTCCGCGACTACAAGTGGAGAGCCGCCCGGATTCGCCCCCCGTTGACGGATCGGGTCCTGAGGACTAGCCTCGGCGCACGAGTGTCAATCGGTTCGGGGGTAGCTCCCCCGCACGAAAAAGACCCGCTTCGGCGGGTCTTCGTGATTCAAGGCAGTGGCGCCGGCCGCTACGCCAGCTCGGTGCCGTCGTAGAGCTTCTTGACGTGCACGGTACCCGGCGGGCTGGCTTCGATGCAGAGCTTGCAGAGGACGCACTCGTCGAGGTTTCCCTCGACGATCTCGACGCTGCCGCTGGCGTCGTTGTAGATGTCCACGGGGCAGACTTCCTCAAGCTTGGCGGCGACCGCGGCGTCGTTGCGGATCGAGTCGTCGACCTCGACGTCGATGAAGACCTTGTTCATCTGCTCGGGCATCAGGCGGCCACCCCCAACTTCTCCTTGACCACGTCGGGAATCTCGTCGATGCGCTCGACGACCCGGATGCCGGCGGCTTCGAGGCGGGCGATCTTCTCGGTCGCGGTGTCCTCCTTGCCCTCGACGATCGTGCCGGCGTGGCCGAAGGACATGCCCTTCATCTCCTCGTCGTCCATGAACTTGCCGGCCATGAAGGCGACGATCGGGAGGCGGCTGTTGTTGTCCTTGACCCATTCGGCGAGCTGGGCCTCCATGCGGCCGCCCGGCTCGGTGTAGATGACGATCGCCTCGGTCTGCTCGTCGGCCTCGAAGTAGGGCATCAGCTCGGCGTAGGTCGACCCGATGATCGCGTCGCCGCCGATCGAGACGGCGGTGGAGACGCCGAGGCCTGCTGCGGTCAGCGAGGAGGAGATCTCGGTCGTCATCCCGCCCGAGCGGCTCATCACGCCGACGCGGCCGGGGGCGTAGGCCTTGGCGGCGTCCTTTGCGGGGCCGCCGATGCCGCCCATCTTGCAAACCTCGGGGACGATCAGACCGAGGCAATTGGGGCCGATGATCCGGGCGCCACGCATCTCCGCCAGCTCGACCATCTGGGCCACGTCACCGCGGGGGACGCGCTCGGTGACGACGACGATCAGCTTGATCCCGTTCTCGATCGCCTCCAGCACCGCGTCCTTGGTGAAGGCGGGCGGGACGGTGACGACCGAGCCGTCGATCGGACCGCCGTGATGCTCGACCGCCTGGGCGACGGTGTCGAAGACCGGGACGCCGTGGACCTCACGGCCCTTGCGGCCCGGGGTCACCCCGCCGACGACCTTGGAGCCGTAGTCGAGGCACTCGCGGGTGAGGTTGACCGCCTCGCGGCCGGTTATCCCCTGGACGATGAAGGTGGTGTCCTTGTCGAGGAGGATGCTCACGCCGGCGCTCCCTGGATCTTGGCGACGGCGCGCCCGGCGGCCTCCCACATCGAGACCGAGCGGTCGCAGTACTCGACGCCGTATTTATCGAGGATCTTGAAGCCCTCCTCCTCCCAGGCGCCTGGGATGCGGAAGATCGCGATCGTCTCGCCCGGGTCCTTGCCGAGCTCGAGGCAGGCCTTGATCACCCCGCGGGCGACGATGTCGACCCGGGTGTTGGAGACGATCGACATCATCACCGCGATCTTCTCGACGCCGTCCTTTTCCAGCACCTCCTTGGCAAGGCCGCAGGCCTTGGCGACCGACGGGTTGCCGCCGATCTCCGAGTAGTTGGCCGGCTTGCCGCCCTGACTGCGGACCGCGTCGGTGAGCGTCAGCGAGCCGCCGCCGGCGCCGATCACGAGCCCGAGGTTGCCGGTGAAGCCGTGGTCCTTGCCCTGGATCACGCCGCGGTGGTCGGCGGCGTCGATCGCGGCGACGTTGCGCTCGAAGTCGGAGGGCTCGTAGGTCTCGCGGGTGTCGTCCTCGGCGATCTCGAGCTCCTTGCGCAGCAGCTTCTTCTGCCTGCCGACTGCCTCGTTCTCCATCTCCATGTGGGCGTCGAGGGCGACGAAGGTGCCGTCGGCGAGCTCCGCCAGCGGGTTGATCTCGGCCAGCGTCATGTCGTTCTCGCGGAAGAGGCGGGCGAGACGGGCGAGGATCGGGGTCGCGCGGTTCAGCTGCGATCCGGTGACGCCGGTCGCGGCGACCACCTGCTTCGCCTCGAAGTCGGAGATGGGGAGGAGGTTGGAGACGTGGCCTTTGCCAACGTGGTCGGGGTGGGTCTCGGCGACCTCCTCGATGTCGATCCCGCCCATGTCGCTGAACAGCATCAGCGGCTTCTTCGCGGTTCCGTCCCAGACGACGCCGGCGTAGTACTCCTGCTTCACCTCGGCCTTGGGGTCGACGAGGACGCCGCGCGGCATGTGGCCGTTGATCTCGAGCTCGAGGATCTCCTCGGCGTGCTGGGCGGCCTCCTCGGGGGTATCGGCGAACTTGACGCCGCCGGCCTTCATCCGGCCCCCGGTCAGCACCTGGGACTTGATCACCACCGGCCCGCCGATCTCCTCGGCGACCTGGCGCGCCTCCTCGGCGCTGGTGCAGAAGCCGTACTTGGTGACGGGAACCCCCGCCAGCTCGACGATCTTGCGTGCCTCGTACTCGTAGAACCGCATCGGGCGCGGAACCCTAACGAGGTCCCCAGCTTCCTGTCGACGCCCCCTGCTTTACTCCCCGCGGTGCGACCCGCTGCAATGCGCGACCGGCTCCGGGGGCGAGGACGCTTTTTCCCTGCAATTGGCCTACTTCTTCTGATGGGAATGTTGGCCGGATGCGGCACCGTGATCGATCGCGTGAAGCTCCAGGACACCGTTCAGGCCAGTCTCGAAGACTCACTTCGTGAGAAGATCAAGGGCGTCGAATGCCCTTCAGACCAGGCTGTAGACCCGGGTGCGACGTTCACCTGCGAGGTGATTTTCCCGGGGGACAGACGGGAAGTAGCGACCTTGAAGATCCGCAATGAGGAGGCCGATATCTCGATGGTCGGCCTCAAACCGAAGAATTAGAAAGAGGCGAATTAGAGGCGAATGAGGGACCTGACGACTACCCCAGACGAGCTGACGACCCACGCCAAACTGCTCAGTTGGGTCGATGAAATCACCTCCCTCACCCAGCCGGACTCCGTCTACTGGTGCGACGGCTCGGCTGAGGAGTACGACCGCCTCGCGCAGGTCCTGATCGAAGCCGGCACCTTCCAGCGCCTCGACGAAGCCAAGCGCCCCAACTCCTACCTCGCTCTTTCCGATCCCGGCGACGTCGCCCGGGTCGAAGACCGCACCTTCATCTGCTCCGAGCGGGAGGAGGACGCCGGCCCGACCAATAACTGGCGCGACCCGGCGGAGATGCGCGAGACCCTCAACGGGCTCTTCAACGGCTGCATGAAGGGCCGGACGATGTACGTCGTCCCCTTCTCTATGGGCCCGCTCGGCTCGGAGATCTCCGAAATCGGCGTGCAGCTGACCGACTCCGCCTACGTCGCTACCAACATGCGGATCATGACCCGGATGGGCAAGCCCGCCCTCGACGTTTTGGGCGCCGACGGCGACTTCGTCCCCTGCGTCCACTCGGTTGGAATGCCGCTCGGCGACGGCGTCGAGGACGTCCCCTGGCCCTGCAACGAGGCCAATAAGTACATCGTCCACTACCCGGAGGCGCGCGAAATCTGGTCCTTCGGTTCCGGCTACGGCGGCAACGCCCTGCTCGGCAAGAAGTGCTTCGCGCTGCGGATCGCCTCGGCGATGGCCCGCGACGAGGGTTGGCTGGCCGAGCACATGCTGATCCTCAAGCTCACCGCGCCCGACGGCCGGGTCAAGTACGTGACCGGCGCCTTCCCCTCTGCCTGCGGCAAGACCAACCTGGCGATGCTGGTTCCGACCCTGCCGGGCTGGAAGGTGGAGACGGTCGGCGACGACATCGCCTGGATGAAGTTCGGCGAGGACGGCCGCCTCTATGCCGTCAATCCCGAGGCCGGGTTCTTCGGCGTCGCCCCCAACACCAGCCACAAGACGAACCCGAACGCGATGGACACGATCGAGCGCAACACCATCTTCACCAACTGCGCCAAGACCGACGACGGCGACATCTGGTGGGAGGGCATGACCGGCGAGCCGCCGGCGCACGCGATCGACTGGCACGGCAACGACTGGACCCCCGACTCCGAGAGTCCTGCCGCCCACCCCAACGCCCGCTTCACGACTCCGGCCTCGCAGTGCCCCTCGATCGCGCCGGAGTGGGAGGACCCCGCCGGCGTCCCGATCGATGCCTTCCTCTTCGGCGGCCGCCGCGCCACCGTGGTGCCGCTGGTCCAGGAAGCATTCGACTGGGAGCACGCCGTCTTCATGGGGGCGACGATGTCCTCGGAGACGACCGCCGCTGCGGCCGGCGCCGTCGGCCAGCTCCGCTTCGACCCGATGGCGATGCTGCCCTTCTGCGGCTACAACATGGCCGATTACTTCGCCCACTGGCTGAAGACCGGCCAGCGCGAGGGCGCCCAGCTGCCGCGTGTCTTCTACGTCAACTGGTTCCGCAAAGACGCCGACGGCAGGTTCCTCTGGCCCGGCTTCGGCGAGAACAGCAGGGTCTTGGAGTGGGTCTTCCGTCGCTGCGAAGGCGAAGCCGAGGCGGTCGAGACGCCGGTCGGGCTGCTGCCGGCCGAGGGTGAGATCAACACCGAAGGGCTCGAGATCACCGAGGAGGCGATGCGCGAGCTGCTCAGCGTCGACCTCGAGCTGGTCAAGGAGCAGCTGCCGCAGGTGAAGGAGCACCTGGCCAAATTCGGCGACAGACTGCCGGCCGAGGTCGGCGCCCAGCTCGAGGCTCTCGAACAGCGGCTCTCCTAAGCGCGGCCGTGGTGGAGCGGAGCGTTGCGACGCTTCGCCCACTCCCGTGCAGGGCTACGGGTTTGACGGCCGAGGGCCGACCATAAGATCTGATGGTGGCGGCCCGGCTCGAATCTTTGCCAGTAATCGCGCTCCTGGCCGCGTTCGGGCTCTTCCTCTGTTCCCTCACCAACGCGCTCTCACGGGCGACGTTGTCGGCGCCCGTGCTGATCTACTGGCTGGGCCTCCTGATCATCGCCTTGCCGATCTTCTTCCGGCTCAGCTCGACCAGGCCGAGTTATCGCGAGCGGCTCGGCCTGATCCTGCTGTTGGGCTTGGCGCTCTACTGCGTCAAGCTCGTCCACGACTCGCCGCTCTACACCTTCCCGGACGAGTTCGTCCACGCCTTCAACGCCGAGAACATCGAGAGGTACGACCACCTCTACCACTTCAACCCCGCGATCCCGACGACGCCCTACTACCCCGGCCTGGAGGGTGCGACGTCGGCGCTGATGATGCTGACCGGGATGTCGAGCTACGGAGCCGGGATCCTCCTCGTCGGTGCCGCCCGCCTCACCTTCATGGCGGCGCTTTTCTTCCTCTTCGCCCGGCTCAGCGGTTCGGCTCGCGGCGCCGGGCTCGGCGTTGCCATCTACACCGGCACCTCCAACTTTCTCTTCTGGGGGGCCCAGTTCTCCTACGAGTCGCTCTCGCTGCCGCTGATGGTCGTGGTCCTCATGTCCTTTGTCGAACGCGAGGCCTCACCGCCGGCGGGGCGCAAGGCCTGGGCAGTGCCGATCGTGCTCGGAATCCTCGCGATCGCGATCACTCACCACCTCACCTCCTACGCCCTCGCCGCGATCTTCATCGCCCTCGCCGTCCTCTACCGGGTAATGAAGATCGAGAAACCGAACCCCTGGCCCTTCGCCCTGCTCGCGACCGGGGTCGCGGTGGGCTGGCTGCTGATCGCGGCCCGTTCGACCGTCGGCTACCTCTTCCCGGTCCTCGAGGAGGCGGTGGAGGCGATCATCAAGACTGCCTCCGGCGAGTCCGCGCCGCGGACCCTCTTCCACCAGGCTTCCACCACCGCGGAAACCGTTGCCTCGACGCCGCTGGCGGCGCGGGCGGTGGCGCTGCTCGCCGTTGCCGTCCTCGGCGTGCTCACGCTGATCGGCCTGCGCCAGGTCTGGCGCAGGGAGCGCGGCAAGCCCCTGGTCCTGCTCTTCTGCGCCGCTGCGGTCGTCTTCTTCGCGGCGCTGACGCTGCGCTTCGCGCCTGCCGCCTGGGAGACCGGGAACCGAGCCGCCGGCTTCCTCTTCATCGGCCTCGCCTTCGTCGGCATCTACGGAGCCGCTGAGGTCCTGACCGGTGGTCCCAACCTGCTGCGCCGACGCCTTCTGCTGACCGGGGCGCTCGGCGTCATCCTCGTCGGTGGCGCGATCTCCGGCTGGCCGTGGGACATTCAGCTCCAGCGGCCGATGCGGGCGACCGCGGAGGGGCGGGAGATCGAGTCGGAGCCGCTTGCCCTCGCCGAGTGGGCGGGCGATCGCCTCGACGGAAGCCGCTTTGCGGCGCCGGGATCCGACTCAAGGGCGCTGCTCGAACCCGGGGGCCAGATCGCCTTGGCCGGCCAGGGTCCCGACATCGAGCACATCGTCGACGAACCCCAGTTGGCACCCTGGCAGCTCCCGCTATTGGAGCGGCACCACCTGCCTTTCGTCGTGGCCGACCGCCGCCTCAACTCCGAGGACAACCTCCGGGGGCAGTACTTCACGGTGCCGGGGCAGTACGGCGACGATTACCGGGAGAAAGGGGTCGTCCACAAGTTCTCGCGCATCCCTGTCGGCCGCGTTTGGCACAGCGGTCGCCTCGTGCTCTTCAACCTGAGGGACCGGCCTTGAGGGGACACCGCGACCTGGAGTGGGTGAGCGTCGCGGCCGTCGCCTGCGCCGTGATCGCCGCGTTGGTGCCGCTGGAGCTGATCCGGCTGGTTGCGGCGCTGCCGCTGACTCTGTTCCTTCCCGGCTATGCGCTGGTTGCGGCCGCCTTCGCCTCGCGCGAGCTGGCGCCGCCGAAGCGATTGACTCTCAGCGTCGGCACCAGCCTGATGGTTCTGGTGCTGGGGGCATTCGTCCTCAACGTCTTCCCGTTCGGGCTGACGACCGCGAGTTGGGCGGTGCTGCTGCCAATGGTCGTCATCGCCGCCTGTCGGGCTGCGGCAATTCGACGCGACCGTCCCGCACGCCGCCGCTCGCGGCGCTCACCGCTGCCGCGCCCGCAGCCGGGGAGCATCGCGCTCGTCTCGATCGCCTTGCTGATCGGGGCCGGGGCGCTGGCTCTCGCCCAGAAGCCACTCCCCGCCGAGGACGCCGAGGGCTATGCCGCGCTCTGGATGCTGCCCGCCGATGCCGAGGAAGAAACCGCGGTGGTGGGAGTGATCAACAACGAACACGACCCTGCCTCCTACCGGCTGAAGGTGAGGCTAGGGGAGGATAAGCGGGCGAGGACCTACCGGGTCGAGCTCGACCCGGGAGAAGAACGGACCTACGAGATCGGGGTCGCGCGCGGGGCGAGCGGTCGGACGCATGTGGTCGCCTCCCTTTACAGGGAGGAGCAGCCCACGCACCTCTACCGCCGGGTGACGAGCTGGCTACCGAGGCAGAAGACCTTCCCTTGAGCACGAGCGCGCTCTCAGTAGACATCGTCATCACCAACCACGACTACGCTCGCTTCCTCCCGCCGGCGATCGAGAGCGCCCTGGCGCAGACCCATTCGGATGTCCAGGTCGTCGTCGTCGACGATGGCTCGACCGACGGCTCGCGGGAGGTGCTGAGCGGTTATGAGGATCGCGTCGAGGTGGTACTGCAGGAGCGGGGTGGGCAGGCCGCGGCGCTGAACGCCGGCGTCGAGCGCTGCCGCGGCGAGGTGCTGATGCTGCTGGACGCCGACGACGTCCTCCGTCCGCACGCGGCCGAGCGGGTGGCGGCTGCCTTCGCTGCCCGGCCCGAGCTGTCGAAGGTCCAGTTCCCGATGGCGATCGTCGACGCCGACGGCACGCCGACCGGGGCGGTGAAGCCGGGCGGCCACCTGCGGGCGCCGGTGGGCGATCAGCGACGGGCAGAGCTCGCCTTCCCCTTCGACCTGCCCTGGCTGCCGGGCGGGGGCACGGGATTCCGCATGGATGCCGTGCGGCGCATCCTGCCGATCCCCGCACGAGACTATCCGCGCAGCGGCGCCGACTGGTACCTCGTCCACCTCACCGCCCTGATCGGCGAGGCGGCGCTGCTCGACGAGGTCTGCGCCGAGTACAGGGTCCACGGCGGCAACGCCTATGAGCTCGAGAACGACGAGATCGACCTCGACCATGTGCGCGAGTCGATCGTCTTCGCGGGCGCTACGACTCGATCGCTGGAAGCGCTCGCCGACGAGCTTGGGCTGGAGCGCCCGGGCCGGGTCCTCTCCTGCGCCGACCTCGCCAATCGCCTCGTCTCGCTGAGGCTGGAGCCGGAGCGGCACCCGGTCGCCGGCGACCGTCGGCGCTCACTCCTGCTCGACGCGTTTCGCGCGACTCGCCGCCGCTTCGACGTTTCCCTGCCGATGAAGGCGCTGCTGGTCGCCTGGTTCGCGCTGGAGGCCCTGGCGCCACGGCGGCTGGCGCGGCCGCTCGCCGAGCTCTTCCTCTTCCCCGGGCGGCGGAGCACGTTCAACCGCGTGCTGGGAAGATTGCAGCGCCGGCGCGGGGGGGACGGCACGGTAGAGCCCACCTGATGCGCATCCTGATCGCCACCGACCATTACCCGCCCTACATCGGCGGCGCCCACCGGCAGGCGCGGCTGCTCGCCGCCGGGATGGCCGAGCGCGGACACGACGTCGCCGTCGCCACCACCTGGCACGGCGGTCTGCCGCCGCTCGAGTGGGAAGAAAACGTCACCGTCCACCGGTTGCGGCAGCTGCGGACCGCCGTTCGCTTCCTGATCCGCGACGAGGAGCAGCGCCACCAGCCGCCCTTCCCGGACCCGGTCACCGTGCTCGGGCTGCGGCGGTTAATCGACGGCTTCGAACCGGACGTGATCCACGCCTACGGCTGGCTCGCCTTCTCGGTGGCGGTCGCAATGGGACGGCGGCGGATCCCGCTGCTGATCTCCGCTCGGGACTACGGATACTTCTGCGCCAACCGGACCCTGCTGCGCAAGGGCGAGCCTTGCGCTGGGCCGGCGCCGCTGAAGTGCGCCACCTGCGCCCGCGAGTACTACGGCAGCGCCCCGAAAGGGTTGGCGGCGACCGCGGGCGTCTACGTCTGCCGCCCGTTGCTGGCGCGAAAGATGACCGGCCTGCACAGCGTCAGCACCTTCGTCCACGACGTCACCACCCGTTACCTCTTCGGCCCCGGCGGGCCGCCTGACGGGCTCGTCCAGGTGACGATCCCGAGCTTCCAGGACGTCGCCCCCGACGAGCCCGTCGACAGCTCCGACGGAGAAGTCGGCGCCTACCTGGCGCGCCTTCCCGAGGAGCCCTTCATCCTCTACGTCGGTGCCTTCCGCAAGGTGAAGGGGCTAGAAACCCTCTTCGACGCCTACAAACGGCTGGAGGCGCCGCCGCCGCTGGTCCTGATGGGAACGTATGAGCGCGACTCGCCGGACGGCTTCCCCCCCAACGCCGTGGTCCTCACCGACGTCCCCCACAAAGCGGTGATGGCTGCCTGGGACCGGGCGATGTTCGGGGTGATGCCGTCGCTGTGGCCGGAGCCCTTCGGCGCCACCGTCGCCGAGGCGATGAACCGCGGCAAGCCGGTAATCGGGACCACCCTCGGCGGTCACGTCGACATGATCGGCGACGATGCCGGGATGCTGGTCCCACAGGGGGACGTGAGCGCGCTCGAGGCGGCGATGCGGGAGCTGATCGGCGACCCCGACCGGCGCGACCGCTTCGGGCGGGCGGCCAGCGACCGTGCCCGCTCCTTCGCGGCGAGCTCGGTGATCCCGCGCTTCGAGCAGGCCTACCGCGACGTCCTAGCCGCGGGATGAGGGTCCTGCTCGTCGCCCCGGTGCCGCCTGCGGCGGACGGCGCGGGGGCGATCCCCGTCCTCCTCCACGCCGAGCTGCTGGGTTTGCGGCGGCGCCACGAGGTGACGCTGGTGACGGCGATCGGGGACGAGGAGGGGGAAGAGGAGGCAGTGCTGCGGCTGCGGAACGAAGGCGAGGTGCACGTCGCCGACCGGCGCCGGCCACCCGCGGGGCCGCGCCGGCGCCGCCGGCAGCTGCGCCTGGCCGCGACCTGGGCGCGAGGGCGCTGGCCCTGGCGCACCGTCTGGTTCGCCGATCCCGGCATCCAGCGGGTCCTCGACCGCCTGGCCGCCGAGCGGAGCTTCGACGTCGTCGCGGTCGAGGACAGCGCGATGTCGGTCTTCCGCTATCCGGAGGGCTTGCCGGCCGTCTTCACCCATCACGAGGTGCTGCGGCCGCGGCCGCTCGACTGGCGCGCCGGGCCGCCGCGCCGCTGGCCCTCCTGGGCCTTCGGGGAGCTCGACTGGCGCCGCTGGCCGCGCTTCCAGCGCAACGCCTGGCGCCGCTTCGACCGCGTCCAGGTCTTCAGCGAGCGGGACGCCGACGCGGTAGCTTCGCTGGCGCCGGACGTGGCGCCGCGGGTTCGCGTGAACCCCTTCGGCCTGATCCTGCCGCCGCGCGCCAACCCGGCGCGGGAGGTGGCAGGCACGGTCCTCTTCGTCGGCAACTTCGCCCATCCGCCGAACCGCGACGCCGCGATCTGGCTGGCGCGCGAGATCCTGCCGGAGGTGCTGGAGCGCTCTCCCCATGCGCGGCTGCGGATCGTCGGCACGGCGCCGCCGCCTGAGGTGCGGGCGCTGGCCGGGCCGCACGTCGAGGTGGTGGCCGACGCGCCGAGCGTGCTGCCCCATCTGGAGGAGGCCGCGGTGGTGATGGCGCCGGTGCGCACCGGCGGCGGGATGCGGATGAAGGTGCTGCAGGCGATGGCGGCGGGCAAGGCGGTCGTGACGACCCCACGCGGAACCGAGGGCTACACCGGCTTCGGTGTGGAACCGCCCCTTGCGGTGGCCGAGAGCGAGGCGGAGATCGCCGCGGCGACTACGGTCCTGCTGGAGGACGACGAGCGGCGGCTGCGGCTGGGTGAGCGGGCGCGCGAGTTCGCCGAGGGTCACCACAGCCCGGAGGCGTGGGCGGAGCGGCTGACCGCCGTCTTCGATGAGGCGATCGCCGAGCGGGAGGGTGCAGGGCGTGGCTGAGGCTCCGGCGGTCAGCGTCGTCATCCCGACCCACCAACGGCGGGACGCGTTGCGGGCGGCGCTCGAGTCGCTGTCGCGCCAGAGCGCCTCGACCGGCTCCTACGAGGTGATCGTCTCGGTCGACGCCTCGACTGACGGGACCTTGGAGATGCTGGAGGCGCTCGAGGCTCCCTACGAGCTGCGCTGGGTCTCCCCCCGTGCCCGCGGCCGGGCCGCGGCCTGCAACGCCGCGATCGCCGAGGCGCGGGGCGAGGCGACGATCGTCCTCGACGACGACATGCGGGTGGTCGAGGAGTTCGTCGAGCGCCACCGGTCCCACCACCCGCCGGGCTCCCGCCGCTGCGTGCTCGGCGCGGTACCGGTCGAGCTGGGGGAGGGGAGCACCCATGCCGCCCGGTACGTCAAGGACAAGTTCGACCTGCACCTCTCGCGGCTTTCCGACCCCGCCCACCTCGAGCTGCCGCGCTCCTTCTACTCGGGCAACGCGTCGCTGCGGACCGAGGTGATGCGCGAAGTCGGCGGTTTCGACGACTCTTTCGGGATCTACGGCAACGAGGACGTCGAGCTGGCGCTGCGGCTCCGCAAGGCCGGTGTCGAGCTGGGCTACGACCCGGAGGCGCTCGCCTACCAGACCTACGGCAAGGACCTGGCCGGCCTCCAGCGCGACACCCTGGAGAAAGGGCGGACGACGGTAGCACTCGCTCGCAGCCATCCCGAGGTCTTCGACGACCTGCGGCTGTCGGCTCCGGACGAGAGCTCGCGGCCCTGGCTGGCGGCGCGAGCGGTGCTGCTGTGGCTGACGCGGCGGCTGCCGGCGACGAGCGGCTTCGTCTTCGCCCTCGCCTCGCTGTTGGAGCGGGCCGGCCTCTGGCGCTTCCCGCTCTTCTACCGGCCCGTACTCGACTACGCCTTCTGGGCAGGGGTCGAGGTGGCCTTGGGCGAATCAGACGATGAGGGCGAGCTGTCGAAACTGGCGAGTGAGCTGAGGCGTGGCCCGATCGATCTTCTTCTACACCGATAGCCGCGTTCTCGGCGGTGCCGAGAACGCGATGTTCATGCTGCTCGAGTCGCTCGACCGTGCGGAGTGGGCCCCCACCCTGCTGCTCGAGGACGCGCCCGAGGTGGAGCCGCTGGCCGAGCGTGCGGCGGCGCTGGGGGTGCCGGTGCGGCGAATCGCGCCGCTGCCGTTGGGGCTGACCGGCGCGCGGCGGGTGCCGGCGCTGGCGCGGCTGCTGCGGCGCGAGCGCCCTGAGGTCTTCCACGCCCACATGAGCTCGCCCGTGGCCTGCAAGTGGGGCTTGGCGGCGGCGGTGTGGGCGCGGGTGCCTGCGGTGGTGGGGACCGTGCAGGTAGGGGAATACGAGCCACCCGATCGCTCGGCCTACTGGCAGCTGCGGACCCTGGCGCGCCGGGTCGACCGCTACCTCGCCGTCTCACGCGACATTGCCGCGGAACTCATCGAGCGACTGGGATGGCCCGCCGAGAAGATCGAGGTCGTCTACAACGCCGTCGATGCAGCGCGCTTCGAGGTCGAGGCGCCGCCGGGGCTGCGCGAGCCGCTGGGGGGAAGCGACACCCACCCGCTCGTCCTTACCCCGGCGCGCCTCGACGAGCAGAAGGGGCATGCCGTCCTGCTCGAGGCGATCGCCGGCGTCGCCGACGCGCACTTCCTGCTCGCGGGCGAGGGGCCGGAGCGGGAGCGGCTGGAATCGCTGGCGCAGGAGCTGGGAATCGCCGACCGCGTCCGCTTCCTCGGCCGCCGCGAGGACGTGCCGCAGCTGCTCGCCGCCTGCGACGTCTTCGCCCTGCCCTCGCTCTACGAGGGCTCCTCGCTGGCGGTGCTGGAGGCGATGGCCGCGGGGATCCCGATCGTCAGCTCCGCGATCGGCGGCACCGACGAGCTGATCGAGGACGGCCGCAGCGGCCTTCTCGTGCCGCCCGGCGACGTCGAGGCACTGGCGGCGGCGCTGCGGCGGCTGCTCGGGGACCAGGAGCTGCGGCGGAGCCTGGCGACGCACGCGCGGGAGCGGGTGGAGGCAGGCTTGACCCGGGAGCAGATGGCGGAGCGAGTGACGGAGGTCTACGGCGATTTGCTCGCGGAGGCTGAGCGGCTGCCGGAGTCGCGGCGCAATCCGGTCTTGCGGCGGGAGGACTGGCGCTTCCTCTCGCCCGGCGCCGAGCTGCTTGCTCGTTGGCGGCTGCCGCGACCGGGCGGAGCGCGCCGTGCGAAGCGCCGGTTCGAGAAGTTGGGATACGCGGACGTGCGGGTGTACTGGGCAGGGCCGCTGCCGCATCGGCTGCCGCGGTTCTGGCTGCCGCTGGACTCGCCAGAGGCGGTCGAGTACCTGCTCGACAGCCGCCGATCGCGTTCGGTGGCGGGGATTGTCCTGCGATGGCTCTGGCGCCTCGCAAGCGCCGCGGGTCTGCTGGCGCCGCTCTACGTCGTGGGCCGTTGCCGGAACGGCTCTGATCCCGACGATCTCCCGCTGGCCCCATCGGTGCCACTGCTTCTCCTCACCACCGGCCACCGCAGCATCAACAAGGCGGTGGCGTTGGCCTTCGAGCAGGGGGAGAGGCCGACGAAGGCGGTGAAATTCGCGCGCGTGCCCGAGGCGGAGCCGGGCCTCGAACGGGAGGCCGCGGTTCTCGGCCGCCTCCGGGAGGAGCGACCGGAGCTGACTGGGATCCCGCGCCTCTTGGGGGAGGGGCGGCGCGCCGGGCACCTAGCTGTCGTCAGCGAGGCGATCGAGGGGCGGTCGCTGCTCGACACCCTCCAACCGGACAACTTCGAGGTGATAGCGATGCGCGTAACGCGGGCGCTGGTCGAGCTGGCGGCTGACCGGCGGACTCATAATCCGTCGGTCGTCGATCGCGCTCTCGGCCGGTTCAGTCGGGACTTCGGTTCGGTGGTCGACCCCGGCTATTTCGATCAGGCGAAGGCACTTCTAGCCGGTCTCGGCGATCTCCCCTCGGCTGTCGAGCACCGCGATTGCTCTCCGTGGAACATCCTCATCACCCTGAGCGGGGAACCCATTCTTCTCGATTGGGAGTCCGCCGAGCCGGAAGGGCTGCCGGGCATGGATCTCGTCTACTTCCTCGCCAACTGCGCGTTTGTCCTCGATGGGGCGATCGAGAGCGACCGCACCCGCGAGACCTACGCCCGCCTCCTCGACCCGGCCACGGTCCACGGCCGCGTTGCCGCCCGAGCGATCGGTGAGTACACCAGTGCCCTCGGTATTTCGAACGACGACTTCCGCCGCCTCCGCCTCCTCTGCTGGGTCGTCCACAGCCGCAGCGACTACCGCCACCTCCAACTCGAGTCCCGCGGCGAGCCGGCGCCGGAGGCGCTGCGGGAGTCGATGTTCCTCGGTCTGATCGAAGAGGAGCTGGAGCGGGGTTAGCTTCGTGGGCGCGGCCACCAGCCGGGCAGCGCCTCGCCGGTGAGGACCTTCCAGAGCACCGCCAGGACGCCGTCGGCGCCGTGAACGCTGACGCGGCGGAGACGGTAGGGGTCGGTGCCGGCGCTGTTGCGGCCCTTGTCGGTGGTGAAGGCGAGTTCGTAGCCGGCTTCGGCGGCGGCGCGGCAGACGGCGTCGTCGTGGTCGCCGTTGGGGTAGGCGAGGACCGGTGAAGCCTCCGGCACGTTTTCCCGTAGGTCCGCTAGAGAGTCAGTCAGCTCGGCGTCCCGCTCGTCAGGCGTCAGCTGGGTGAGGCGGTGGTGGTGGCGGGTGTGGGAGCCGATCGCGACGCCGGCCGCGGCCAGTTCCCGGACTTCGTCCCAGCTCGCCACCGGCTCGCCGCCGATCCAATGGGCGGTGGCGCCAAGCTCACCCGTCGGCACGTAGAGCTGCGGCAAGTGGCGGGCGGCCCGCTTCAGCGGCTCGACCGCGTCGGCCATCGCGTCGTCGACGGTGATCGCGTAGCGTCGGCGCGGCAGGTCGTTGCGCTCGCCGCGGTGGAAGGCGACCAGCTCGTCCAGGGGCAGTGGCTTGAACCCCAGCAGGCGGAGCACCCGCAATTGCCGATGGAACCGCCGCGGGGCGATGTCGATCCGCTCCTGCCCGGGCTTCAGCTCGCCGGCGAACCGGTGATAGACCAGCACCGCGTAGGAGCTGGTCAGGCGGCGCCACTCCGCTGGCGTGGCTTCCGCCCGCACGTCCCTCCAGTGGGCCAAGTCGCCGGCGAGCTGCGACCACCTTGGGGAGCGGGAGGCCAGCGGCGCCAGGAGTCCGGCGGGAATATGCAGCCGGCGCAGTAGGCGGGTGCGCCAGGGGGCATCGCACCAGTCGCGTTTCGGCGTCATGACAAACGCCTCCGACTTTCGCCACAGCGGGGTGGGGTCAAAGTCGGATGCGCCGCCGCCGGGTTGGAAATGATGCGGGGATGAGCGTCCTCGGCAAGCTGCGGGCCGTCCTCGAGGAGCGGCTGGCGCTGATGGCCCCCTCGCGGCGGCTGCGCTTGGCGCTGGCCGACGAGGTTCTCTCCAAGGAGGCCGCCGGCGAGTCGCTGCGGGTACTGGATGCGGGCTGCGGCGACGGGCTGCTGACGCTCTCCCTCGCCGACCGGCACCCGGAGTGGGCGCTGGTCGGCGTCGACCGTCGCGAGGACTTCCTCGCCGGCGCCCGGTCGCGGGCGGCAGCGCGGTCGCTGGGCAACGTGGCGTTCGAGCTGGGCGACCTGACCCAGCCGCTTCCGGGGTCGGATTTCGGCGCCGTCGTCGCCCTCGAGTGCCTGCACGAGATCCCCGACGACGCCGCGGCGCTGCGGAGCATGGCCGGCGCGCTGGCGCCGGGTGGGCTGCTGGCGCTGCAGGTCCCGGACCGGGACTGGCGGCCCGTTCTGCCCGGGAGCACGGGTATCTGGCGGGACGAGGTCCGCCACGGCTACGGACGCGAGGAGATCGCCGCCGCCGTCCGCGCCGCCGGCCTCGAGCCGCTCGAACTGCGGCCGACCTACCGCAGCCTCGCCGCCGCCGCGCAGGAGGTCCGCGACCGAATCAAGGACTCGCCCCTTCCCCTGCGCCTGCTCGCCTTCCCGTTCCTCGCCGCGGCGGTGCGGCTCGAGCGCCTCGGCCTCACCTGGGGCAGTCCCAGCGCGACCCTGGTGCTGGCGCGGCGCCCGCGTCAATCTACGTAGAGCTCCAGGGCCTCGTCCCACGCCTGGGCGGAGTCGTCGGCGACAACGACGCCGTCGAGCGTCTGCTCGGAGGTCGTGTTGAACCGGGTCGCGTAGAAGTTGTGGTAGACGAGGTCGCCGAAGACGGTGCCGACGTCGCCGGGCCCGCGCTGACTGGTCACCTCGAAGAAGTGGAGGTTCGGCGCCTCGGCCGCGGAGATCTCCTCGCCGACGTCGCCGGAGGCGTCCCGTCCCTCTTCCCGCGGCCTGTAGTGCGAGCGGAAGGAGTGCCGGCGCTCGACGAAGCGGGCCGTGCGCATCGCCCAGCAGCAGGGGTGCACGTACTCGCGGTTGAGCCGCGCGCCCGAGACCTGGGCTCCTTCCGAAAGCGGCCCGAGCAGTCGCTCGAGCCAGTCGTCGTGGAGCGGGAAGGCGTCGACGTCGAGCGCGACGACATACTCGGTCTCGGCGAGGAGCACGCCCAGGTCCATCGCCAGCTCGTGGCCGACGTTGACCGGGAGCAGCAGTCCCCGGACGTCGCCGCGCGCGGCGATCTGCTGCCGGGAGCCGTCCTTGGAGCCGTTGTCGACGGCGACGATCCGCGTCGTCGCCGGGCTGCGCCGACGGACGACGTCGATCAGCACCTGCAGGTGCGGCCAGGAATTCCAGTTGACCGTGACCACGGTCGCCGCGCCTGGCTCGAGGCGGGGGATGCGCCGCCGCGCCCGTGCCCGCAGCAGCGGCACCGCGACCCGCCAGCCGGCGAATCGGACCCCGGCCTGCAGCAGCGCCCCGAGCCTTCGCCGCAGCCGGCTCACGGTCGGGTCCCCAGTCGCCGCAAGAGGCGGGTCCGCAGTTTGTCGGGCCAGCCGGCCGTCGCGATCTTCACCCGGATCGTCTTCGGCGTGTCGCTCGCCAGCACCTCTATCCGCGGCAGCGCGTAGCGGTTGCGGGAGCGCTCGACCCGGCCCGCTTCGACGGTGAACGCCGCCTCGTAGCCGGCCCGGTGGGCGGCGGCGGCGACCTCGTTCGACCACTCGCCGTGCGGGTAGGCCAGCGCCCGCGGCCGCGGCAGGCCGAGCTCCTCCAGCGCCTCGGCGGATCCCTGCAGCTCGCGCTCCAGCTCCTCGGCCGGCACCTTGGGCAGCTGCCGGTGGGTCATGCAGTGGGAGCCGACCTCGACCCCGCGGCCCACCAGCTCGCGCAGCCCCTCGGCGCCGAGCAGCGGCAGCTCCCGCGCCCCCTCCCGGCGCCAGTCGTTGACCCCGCCGAGGGAGCCGGCGACGGCGAAAGTGACCGCCGGGACCCCGCGCTCCTCGAGCACCGGGCATCCGTCGCGCAAGAGATCGACGTAGGCATCGTCGAAGGTGACGAGGACGGCCATCGGCGGCAGCTGTTCTTCGCCCGCCAGCGCCCGCAGCAGCGTGCCGAGGCTAATGAAGGTGTGGCCGCGGCGGGTGAAGTCGTCGAGTTGCTCGGCCAACCGCTCGGGGGGGACCGCGTACTCCTGCAGCGGGTCGCCGGTGAGGTCGCCGACGGCGTGGTAGGCCAGAACCACCGCTTCGCAGGTCGAGTGGGCGCGGCGGGCGGCGCGCGCCCCGCGCTGGTATTCGAGCGTCCGCAGCGCGAAGAAGAGACGGCGCAGGCGCTCGTCCTGGCGGCCGCCGCGCACGATCCTCACCACGACCCCGCGCAGCGGGCGGATCAGCGCAGCGGGCGCCGCCACCAGCGCCCCGAAGGTCCAGCGGCTGCGGCGGGTGTGGAAGGCCGGCGCCCGCTCGAGCTTCTGCGCTTGCTCGGGGTGCTTGATCACCAGCTCCTGCTCGGAGCTGCCGATGTCGAAGGCGCGCCGCAGGTAATCGCCGGGGTCGACGTCGTAGTACTGGTAGCTGATCGCCTTGGGGTTGAAGGCAGCGCGGAAGCCGCCCTTGAGGATCCGGTAGCCGAAGTCGACGTCGCCGCTCGGCACCAACCCGTCCTCGCGGGTGAAGCTCGTGTCGAACCCTCCCACCTGCTCGAAGGCCCGCCTGGAGACCGACATCTGCCCAGTGAGGAGGTCTTCGAGGCCGAGCTCGTTGCCAGCCGCTTCCAGCCGCTCCCGACGTGAGTTCGCCCAGTAACCGACCCCCCAGCTGAGCAGGTTGCGGGGCGAGGCGGGGTGTAGCGGCAGGTCGCCCAGCACGTAGTCGTAGCCCTCCGAGTGCGAGCGCTGGTGCTCGGCGAGCATCTCCCGGTCGGCCTCCATGTCGTCGTCGACGAAGAGGAGGATCTCGCCGCCGGCGGCGGCCGCGCCAGCGATCCGCGCCTCGGCCACGCCGCGGTTGGGCTGCTCGACCACGGTCAGCGGGAAGGAAACGTCGAGCTCCCTAAGCGCCGCCGCGGTCCCGTCGGTGGAGCCGTCGACGACGACGATCGCCTCGAAGTCGCGGAAGGTCTGTCGGTCGAGGGCGCGGACGTTGCGGACCACCGTCTCGCGCCGTTCGTGGGTGGGGATGACGATGCTGAAGCGGGGCGCCCCGGTCCCCGTGGAGGAGTCGCTCATCCCGCTGGTTCCTCCGCCCCGAGGCGCTCCTCGGCCGGGTAGTACTCGGGGACGACGCGCCGGGCCAGCGGCGGCGCCAGCACGGTGGCGAGGGCGACAGCGCGGGCGCGTGCCTGGATCCCCGGCAGCAGCGCCCGCCTCAGCAGGTTCGCGCGCGGCGCCGTCCCGTAGAGGGCGTCCTGCGCCTCCGCCTCGACCGCGCGCGAGCGGTGGAGGCGCAGAGCCCTTCTAAGGGCGGCTTGCTCGTCGCCGCTCAGCGACGGCGCGTCCTCGCATTTCTCCAGCAGCGTGACCCGATCCCAAAGGCTCGAGGCCCGGCTGGAGGTGAGGGTCCCGGAGTGGAGCCGGTAGAGGTAGAAAGGCTCGTCGACCATGCCGGCCTGGCTGCCGCCGAGGATTAGCCGCGCCCAACACTCCCAGTCGTAGCCGGTGCGCAGGCTCTCGTCGAATCCCCCCGCCGCCCGCAGACTGTCGAGCCGGATCGCCGGCCATCCCCCCGCGAAGCAGCTCTGGAAGATCGCCGTGCGCTGCCCCTCGGTCACGAACGGCGTGTAGTCGCTGAACCGCCCCACCTGCTCACCGTCGACCATGAACGCCGCGTCGGTCGTGATCAGGTCGAGGTCGGGGCGCTTGCCGGCGATCTCCGCCAGCGCCTCAACCCGCCGCGGGTCGTAGGCGTCATCGGCGTCAAGGATCGCGAGGAAGTCGCCGCTGGCGACGCCGGCACCCGCGTTCAGCGCCGAGGCGCCGCCGCCGTTCTCCTTGCGGACCAACTCGATCCGATCGCGGTAGTCGCACAGCGCCCCCGCCACGTCGTCTCGCGAGCCGTCGTCGACGACGATCACCTCGTGGGCGGGAAGCGTCTGCTCCAAAGCGCTGCGCACGGCGGCGGCGACCGTGTCCGCGGCTTCGTAGGTGGCGATCACGATCGAGAGCTTCGGCGGCTCCGCCAGCGGTTCCACCTGGGTCCGCGGCGGCGGAGCGAGGATGCGCATCGGCCCATCCTAGAGCTGGCATCACCCGTCGATCGGCGCTCGCGACGACCGATACCTTTCCGTTCATGGTCAGCTTGGTGATGCCGGTTTGGAAGCCGAACCGCGCCTGGTTAACGGAGGCGGTCCGCAGCGCCCTCGACGAGGACGACTGCGAGGTCGAGCTGATCGTCGTCGACGACGGTAGCCCGGATCCGGTCGCCGATCTGCTCGACGGTCTGGAGGACCGGCGACTGAGTGTGATCAGGATCCCCCACGGCGGTGTCAGCGCCGCCCGCAACGCCGGCATTGCCGCGGCGCGGGGGGAGGCGATCCGCTTTGTCGATGCCGACGACGTGGTCGAGCCGGGCAGCACCGGCAGGCTGCTCGAGCTGAGCCGACCCGACGGCGCGATCGCCTACGCCGAAACGCTCGTCTGCGACGACGGTCTCCGCCCGGAAAAGAGCGTCGGCGCGACGGTCGAGGGGGAGGCGCTGGAAGCCTGCCTGCTGGGCGGCTTCTTCGTCTACATCACCGGGATGCTGTTCCCGCGCGCCGTGATCCAGGCCGCCGGCGAGTTCGACACCGAGTTCGACGCCAACGGCGACTACGACTACGTCCTGCGCGCGCTCGAGCACGCACCCGTGCGCGGCGGTGCCTTCCCCGCGTCCCGCTACCGGCGCCACGAGGATTCGGTCACCGGCCGCCAGGACGCCGGGGACGTTCGCAGCGGGCGGGCCCTCGAGAAGTTGTTCGAGCGCAGGCCCGACCTGAAAGGCACCAGGCTCGAGCGGAAGGCGCGCGCCCACTTCCACATCGGCGCCGCGAGGCGAATGACGCATGCCGGGCGGCTCGGTTCCTCGGCTGGCCACCTGATTAGCGCCGTTCGGCTGGCGCCGCGGTCCTCGGCCCCCGACGCCTTCGCCCTTCTGCGGGCTTTCCCGCGGCGTTTTGTCCGCCGCCTGCTCGACGCGCGACGCTGAGTCACCTCGGGTGGCCGTCCGTCGGGCGGGTGGGACCTATGACGGCAGTCGCCAGGAGTGGGAGAGGGAGACGTCGCCGTCGGCCTCGGCGGCGATCGGCCGCTCGCCGACCATCCCCGGCTCGACGTCGAAGAACGCGGCCGCCTGCAGGCCGTCCTGGATGTGGCGCTTGGCCTTGACGATGACGTCGATCCGGTAGCGGCCGGGCAGCAGCGGCAGCGAGTCGAGATGACATTCCAGCCGCGGCCCCAACTCGGGGTCGCGGACATCGCCAGGCGCAGCCATCTCGCTGTCAAGGGTGCAGATCGGCTGCCCGAGGCTGTTGACGATGGTGAGCTGGCACTCCATCGCCGGCAGGCGCTCGGTCACGTCGACGATGATCGTCGCCGGCCGGCCGGCGACGACGGTGTTGGGGTGACCGCCGCTCTCGTCCCGGATCTCTAGCCGGCGGACGAGCGTCTCGTCGTAGGCGCGGTTGTCGCGGTCGGTCCGCTCCAGCAGGTCGTCGGAGGCGGCGCGCTCCAGCGTCCGCAGGTAACTGTCGATCGCTTCCCCGATCGGGGCGTCGGCCTTGACCTCACCCCGCTCGAGCAGGATGCCGCGGCTGCAGAGCGCCTGGATGATCGCCAGGTTGTGGGAGACGAAGACAACCGTCCGGCCCTCCTTGGCAACCTCGTTCATCTTGCCCAGCGATTTGCGCTGGAAGGCGGCGTCGCCGACAGCGAGTACCTCGTCGACGAGGAGGATCTCCGGCTCCAGATGCGCCGCGACGGCGAAAGCGAGCCGCACCGACATCCCGCTCGAATAGCGCTTCACGGGCGTGTCGAGGAAGCGCTCCATCTCGGCGAACTCGACGATTTCGTCGAAGCGGGCGCGGATCTCAGAGCGGCGCATGCCGAGGATCGAGCCGTTGAGGAAGATGTTCTCGCGCCCGGTCAGCTCCGGGTGGAAGCCGGTGCCGACCTCCAGCAGTGAGCCGACCCGGCCGGTGACGTCGGCGTAGCCCGCCGAGGGCTCGGTGATCCGCGAGAGGATTTTCAGCAGAGTGCTCTTGCCGGCCCCGTTGTGGCCGATCAGCCCGACGACTTCGCCGCTGCGGATGGTCAGCGAGAGGTCCTTGAGGGCCCAGAGGAGGTCGCGCTTCGGCGCCACATCGCGCCGCTCCCGTCGGAACGGTCGCTGCGCCGCTTCCACGATCGCCTCGCGTAGCGTCCCGTAGCCGCCCCCCCTGACGCCGAGGGTGTAGCGCTTGCCCAGCTCGTGGGTCTCGATTGCGATCTCGCCCATGGCTCAGACGAAGTCCGCGAAGGCGCGCTCGACGCGGTCGAAGTAGGCAAGGCCGGTGAGGAGGATGACCACGGCGGCGGCCGCCGAGATCCCGATCAGGTCCCAGGGGGCCTCGCCGGTTCCCAGGGTCGCCCAGCGGAAACCTTCGACCACGCCGACCATCGGGTTGATCGCTGAGAGCGTCTGCCAGGGCTCATCGATTTGGCTGCTCGGGTAGACGATCGGGGACGCGAACAGCCACATCTGGATCCCGAAGGGGACGACGTAGCGAACGTCTCGGTAACGGACGTTGATCGCCGACAGGGCGGCGGTCACGCCGAGTGCCGTCACCGCCGCGATCGCCACCAGCAGCGGCAGGGTGAGGATCGCCAGCGAGGGGACATAGCCCCAGGCGAGGACGATGATCAACAGGATTACGAGCGAGATCGCGAGGTCGACGAAGCCGGCGACGATCACTCCGGTCGGCATGAAAATCCGCGGGAAGTAGATTTTCGAGACCAGCGCAGAGTTGGCCACGAGGCTGTCGGAGCCGAGCAGGACCGCGGTCGCGAAGAAGGTCCAGGGGACCAGGGCGGCGAGGCTGAAGAGGGGGTAGGGGAGGCCGTTGGAGGCGATCCCGGCGACGTTGCCGAAGATCAGCGAGAAGACGACCATGAAGCCGATCGGCTGCAACACCGCCCAAATGCCGCCGAGCGCCGTCTGCCGGTAGCGAACCGTGATGTCGCGCAAGGCGATCTGCCCGGCCAGGTCGCGATAGCGCCAGAGTTCCTTCGGCGCCAGCACGCGGCTGAAGCCGCGCGTGGGCTGAAGACGGATCGTCTCTGGCACGGTCGCCTGCTCCATTGGCCGCAGCATAGGAAGAGCATCGGTTCCGGCCCCGTCAGGTGACAGAATCGCCCGCGATCATGCATGCCTCCCGCCTCGCCCGGGGCCGGCAGCGGCTGAGGCGCCTCGGCGAGCAGTCGCTGTTCCGCAACAGCCTCTACATCATGGGGACGACCGCGGCGACTTCGCTGCTCGGCTTCTTCTTCTGGCTGATCGCGGCGCGGACGCTGTCGGCGACCGAAGTCGGGCGCTCGGCGGCGCTGATCTCGGCGATGCTGTTCGTCTCGGTCTTCACCAACCTGGGCCTTGGGCAGGTGCTGGTCTCGCGGCTCGCCTCGCGCGCCGCCGGCCGCGACTGGTCGGTCGCGGTCAGCACCGCGATCTCCTTGGCGGCGCTCGCCAGCTTGGTTGGCGGCGCGATCGCTGCGGTCCTCCTGCCGATTCTGATCCCCGCCTTGAAGGGCGGCCTCAGCCCCGCCACCTTCCTGCTGCTGCCGCTCGGCGTCGCCGGGGCCGCCTGCTCGCTGGTGATCGACTACGCCTGCATCGCCGAGCGCCACGCCAAGCTCGCCTTCACCCGCAACACGGCGGCGGCGCTGCTGCGAATCGCGCTGATCCCCTTGGTCGAGGTGGTCCCAGTCGAGGGCACCACCTGGATACTCGCGATCTGGGCCGCCTCCTTCCTCCTGATCGACGTGGTGGCGGTGTTCCGCGAGCTGCCGGCCCTCGGCCACGACTTCCGGCCCCACTTGGCCGGATGGCGCGAAGAGCTCGCCGAGGTGCGCGGGCTGATTGCGGGGCACCAGTCGATCAACCTCGGCGCGCAGGCCTCCAGCTACCTGCTGCCGGTCCTCGTCTCAGCCCGGCTCGGGCCCGAGCAGAACGCCTACTTCTACACGACGTTCATGGTCGCCAGCGCCCTCTTCTTCATCGCCCCGGCGATCGGCAACGCGCTCTTCGCCGAGGGGGCACACGAGCCCGAGCGGCTCGGCCGCGACGTCCGCCGTGCCGCCCGGCAGGTGCTGCTGCTGGCCGGGCCGCCGGCGCTCGTCCTGCTCCTCGCCGGCCCCACGATCCTCGGCTTCTTTGGCGAGGCTTACGCCGAGGAAGGCGAAACGCTGCTCCTGATCCTGATCGCGGCCGCAGCCTTCGACGCGGTCTTGCAGATCTTCCTGGCCGTCCTCCGCGTCAAACACCGCCTCCAGGACGCGGCGCTCGTCACCTGGGCAACCCTCGTCGTTGCGATCGCAGCTACCTGGTTCCTGCTGCCGCCGCTGGAGCTGGAGGGCGCGGGGATCGGCTGGGCGCTGGGCAAGGTGGTCGGGGTCGCATGCGCCGCTGCCTTCTTGCTGCGCGCGCCTAAGCTCGGGCCTCTTCGGCCGCAGGGCCGGTGACGTCCGGCTGCGTCTCGGATTCGTCGCCGGGGTCGATCGTGTCTTCGAACAGAGCCAGGTAAGGCTCGTAGCGGTACACCCGGGAGCGTTTCTGTCCGGTGATCTCCTTCAGCAGACCCAGATCCTGAAGGCCCGCGACGAGGCGGCTCGCCGTCGGAAAGGTCGATCCCAGCATCGAAGCGACGAGGTTGATGTTGACCAGAGGCCGTTGGAAAAGGTGCGACAGAAGCAGCAGCCCGTTCTGACCCAGGTTGTCGAGGATCACTTTTCGGTGCAGCTCGCGGAGCTCGAACAGATTCTCCGCCGTTTCGGTCGCTTCACGCGCGGTCTGGACGACTCCGCGGAGAAAGAACCGCATCCATCCCTCCCAATCCCCCTCGAGTCGGACTGCCATCAGGCGGTCGTAGTACTCGGTTCGATGCAGCTTGAAGTAGTAGCTCAGATACAGAAGGGGCTGGCGCAGGATCCCCCGGTGGACCAGGAGGAAGATGTTCAGCAGCCGACCGACGCGGCCGTTGCCGTCTACAAAGGGATGGATCGTCTCGAACTGAGCGTGGGTCAAGCCGACCTCGATCAGCGTCGGGTACCGCCCCTCGGCATGCAGGAAGCCCTCGAAGTCGTGGAGGGCCTTCTTCATGTCGGGAACCGGTGGAGGTATGAAGGTCGCCTGCTTCAGCGAAGCCCCCTGCGGGCCGATCCAGTTTTGGCTTCGCCTGAATTCCCCAGGGGTGGCCTTCGAGCCCCGCCCGTCGTGCAGCAGCTCCCTGTGGATTTCACGGATCAGCCGCAGGGAAAGGGGGAGGTCCCGGATTCGCTCGAGGCCGAAGTTCATCGCCCTCACGTAGTTGGCGATTTCATAGGCATCGGACAGGGAGTCGTTGGGATCGGTCTCCAATTCGAGTTCGAGCAGGTCCTCCAGCGTGCTCTGCGTGCCCTCGATTTGCGAGCTCAGCACCGCCTCTCGCCGGACGTACATGGAAACGAAAAAATCCGCATCCGGGATGACCTTCGCCACCCCATCGAGACGGCCCAGCTCCGCGACTGCCTCCTCCAGCAGGGCGAGAAGATCAACTCCGAGGGCGAGCGGAGGATCTGGCGGGAGCGGTTTTGGGACGAACGCCGCATAGCCGTCGGGGTGCCCGACGAACCTTCCGGCCCGGTCCTTAGGCGAGGAGGAAACCACGCAGTTATTATAGCTATGCGGGAGAAACGTTAATAACTGCGCGGAGCGCGGCTGCTAATCAAAGCTCTCTTGAATGTCTTACCAAGGGGGTCGGGGCTATTGAAGATATTCCCGAAATGTCTGAATAAGCTTCGGCTCCGAGGCAGGAGCTCACGCTCTCGTGATCGCTGCTGGCTCAGAACTCGCGAATCGTGTACCTGAGCTTGCCGGACGGGCTGGGCTCGATCAGCTCCACCTGTTCGAACTCGACCGCGCAGCCGTCGCCCATCACCCTGCGGGTCCTGGCGACGATCTCCTCGCGGTCAGCCGCCGGCACCTCGTCCTCGAGCGAGACGCGGAAGAGGACGTCGTCGGGCGACCGCTGGACGACCTGGAACTGCCGCAGCCAGGGCCGGAAGTACATCAGGTGGGTGAAGTACTCGCCGTCGACCATGCGCCCGTCGGGGCCGAGGAAGGTGTCGACGCTGCGCCCGGTCACCTCGGCCAGCATCTGGGTGCGGCGGCCGCAGGGGCAGGCGACCTCCCGCTCCGGCAGACGCGCCCGGTCGCCGATCAGGTAGCGGATCAGCGGCATCGCCCTGTTGGTGAAGCCGGTCACCGCGATCTCGCCTTCCTCGCCGGGGCCGACCGGCTCCCCGCCGGGCCCGAGGACCTCGATGTGGCAGGTCCAGGGGAGGACGTGGAGCCCGCTTTGGTGCTCGCACTCGCCAGCCATGTCGCCGGTCTCGCGCGAGCCGTAGCGGTTCAGCACCGCGCAGCCGAAGCTCTCTTCGAGCTGGTCGCGCATGAAGCTGTGAAGCGTCCCCGCAGTCGAGATCGTTCCCCGCTGGGGCGGCACCTCGATCCCCTTTCGGGAGGCGTACCGGGCGACCTCGTAGCCGGCTTGGGCGTAGGCGACCACGAGGTGGGGGGGACCCTCGCGAAGCCGGATCAGGATTGCCTCGATGGTCTCGTCGGTGAGCAGGAAGGCGTTCAGCAGCCGCCGCCGCAGGAGCCGGTTGCCGATCCGGTTGCGGGGTGCCACGGTCGCTTCGAGGTCCGGCGCCGAGCCCCAGATGTAGAGCTCTGGCTCACCGAGGGAACCGCCGGCCCAGGTCGAGTAGACCTGGCGGATCGCCACCGTCAGCGCCAAGTGCTCGGGGTCCTGGCGCAGCGGCACCGGCTCGCCGGTCGAGCCGCCGGAGGTGTTCTCGACCCACTTCTCGCGATCGCCGACCTCGCTCAGCATCTGGCGCCAGCCGGCGCGAACGGCGTCGCGGGTGAGGATCGGAAATTGCGCCAGCGCCGCGAACGGGTCCGCGCGGATCTCGGTGGCCGCTGCGACACCGCGGTAGTGGGGGACGGTGGTGACCGCGTGCTCCAGCGTTGCTGCGAGGAGCTGCCCGGCCGGGGGGTAGGACCGGTTCCGGTCCTGGCGCAGGAACTCCCGGTAGTGCTTCGGGAGGCTGCTGCCGGTGGCCGAGTGGAGCAGCAGGTAGGCCCCGCCGCGCAGCCGTCCCTGCAGCGAGGGGCGATCAGCAGCCGGCATCGGGACAGGGCTTGCGCAGCCGCCAGAGAGCTTGGTCGCGACCGTTGTCCGTCCACACCAGCCGCGGCCCGCCCGCCGGGTGCTCCTCGCTCCAGCTGCCGTCGCTGAGGACGAGGTTCGACGGCGGGGGCTCGCTGTTGCCCTCGAAGAGGACCAGCCGGCTGTCGGGGAGGAACCACTGCACGGCGTAGAGGCCGATCGTGTCGTAGTGGTCGAGGTCGTAGGCCACGGTGGCTGCATCATCGACCACCGCCTGCGGACTTTGCCAGCCGGAGGGATAAACCGCCCGCTGCGAGCTGCGCACCGGGTTCCATGCGCCGTAGGCCATCACCGGCAGGAAGAGGGCGATCGCGATCACCCCGAGGATCCGGTGGCCCACCTGGGAGGCGTGGACTAGCACGAACGCGCCCGCCAGCGCGATCACCGCCGCGCCGATCAGGATTGCCGGCCCGAGGTCGACCGTCACGAACGGAAGCGCCGAGATATTCCAGCGGTTGGGCGCGTCGGGCTCCGAACCGGTCGCGCGGATCAGCGCCACCACGCCGGTCAGTACCACGAAGCCGCCCAATGCCAGGCCAATCCGCCGCCCCCGCCCCGTCCCTCCAGGGGTGTGGTTGAGCTTTGACCCGGATACCGG
>DASSVR010000025.1:0-77551 GCA_035705945.1 Solirubrobacterales bacterium | reverse complement strand
GAGTGTCTGGCGCGGGAGTCCCCACCCCTCCTAACATTCGCGAATGGCGTTGAAGGTCGCGGTCACCGGCCCTACCGGCGAGATCGGGAAGCCTTTGATGGCGGAGTTGGAGAGGCGAGTTGAGGTGGGTGAGGTCCTGGGGATGGCGCGGGGGGCGTTTGATCCTGCTGAGGAGGGGTGGGGGAAGGTTGCCTACCGGCGCGGCGACATCCTCGACCGCGGCGCTCTGGCGGCGCTCTTCGACGGCGCGGACGTTGCCGTCCACCTCGCCTTCGCGATCTTCGGGAGCCGAGAGGAGACGCGGAAGGTGAACCTGCTGGGGACTCGCAACGTCTTCGAGGCGGCGCTCAGGGCCGGGGTCACGCGCCTCGTCTACGCCTCCTCGGTCGCCGCCTACGGCTTCCACCCCCAGAATCCGCAACCCCTCACCGAGGACGTCCCCGCCCGTGGCAGCGACGCCTTCTACTACTCCGCGCAGAAGGCCGAGCTGGAGGGCCTGCTCGACGAGCTGCTGGCGGGGAGCGGGGTTGAGGCCTACGTCTTCCGGCCCTGCATCGTCGCCGGGCCACGGGCGACGATGCTGATTGAGCAGGTTGTCGACGCGGTGCGGTTCGGCGACCCGGTTCCCCTCGTCCGACGCGGGATCGAACGGCTGCCCCTGGCCCGGCCTGTCCTACCCGACCCCGGCATGCCGATCCAGTTGGTCCACCACGACGACGTCGCGCGGGCGATGGCGGCTGCGATCTGCGGCGACGGTTCCCCCGGCGCCTACAACCTGGCCGGCGAAGGGGTGATCGGGATCGGCGACATCGCCCACTCGATCGGCTGGCGCTCGATCTCGGTTCCCGGCCCGGCCGTCAGCGTCGGCACCGCCGCCGCCAGGCGTCTCACCTTCGCCTCGCCGAAGCTCGAGTGGGCGACGGCCCTGGACACTCCGGTGCTGATGGACACGACGAAAGCGCGCCGCGACCTGGGATGGAAACCGCGCTTCGACGCGCTGGAGACTCTGGAACAGACCGCAACCGGCGCCCGGGCGAAGGGGCTGTTGGACTAGGCGACGATCGTCAGCGCGCTCGGGGCGGCGCGCAGCTCGACCCGGTCCCGCTCGCCGATGTAATCGCCGTCGACCTGGAGTGGGAACGGCCGCGGCCTGCCGTCCCTGGCCGTGGAGGCGGTCTCGACCACGGCATGGGCGACGTCGTCGAAGTGGGCGACCTGCTTATGGCGGGCGGCGGGCCTGCTCTCGCTGAAGAGGCGACTGATCAGGGTCGGCATGTCACGCTGCGCCGCGCGCCTTAGGACCGCGATCGAGAGGGTGCCGTCGTCGATCGCGATCCCCTCGCAGACGCGGATCGGGCGGCTGGCGAAGTAGGTGAGGGGGTCGGAGTTCTGGACGATCGCGGTGATGCCCTCGACCGGCTCGTGGCCGTCGACCGTCGCACGCACCTGGATCGGGTTGACGAGGTACTTGCGGTAGAAGCCGGAGATGCCCGCCCAGCTGTAGTAGTAGGGACCGGCGCTGGCCTTTAGCTTCGGGTTGGAGTCGACCCGCCGCACGACCGTAGCGTCGATCCCGACCCCGCACGCGAAGACGAAGTAGCGTCCGTCGACCATGCCGAGATCGATTTTGCGCGGCCGCCAATCGTCGGCGAGCGAGAGCAAGTGCTCGGTCGCGTCGACGACGTCATTGGGGATCCCGAGCGTCCGGCAGACCACGTTGGTCGAGCCCCCGGGCAGCACCGCCACCGGTAGATCGGTGCCCGCCAGCCCGTTGGCGACCTCGTTCAAAGTCCCGTCGCCGCCGAAGGCGACGACCACGTCATAGCCCCCATCCCGCGCCTCGCGCCCGATCTCGGTCGCGTGGTTCTGCGCCTGCGTCGATACGGCTTCGACCTCGAAGCGCCCCTGCAGCGCGTAGATGACCAGATTCTTCAGCCGATCCGACACCGTCGTCGCATAGGGATTGACGATGATCAGCATCCGTTTCTTGGCGGGCCTGCGGCGGCGGAGGGAGCGAAGCTGCGCGGTCACGGACGCTGCACCCTAATGCCGAGACGCTTCGCCTAGGCTGCCGCCGATGATCGACCGACGGGAGCTGGGCGCGATCTTTCTCGGCGGGGCGATCGGGGCGCTGCTGCGGGCAGTGCTTGCGGAAGTGTTTCCCGCTCCTGGGACGGGGTGGCCGTGGGCAACCTTCCTTGTCAACGTGACCGGAACCGCCCTGCTCGGCTACTGGTTCGTGACCCTGCCGCATACGCATTATCGACGACCGCTGCTGACGACGGGGTTCTGTGGAGCGCTGACGACCTTTTCCACCGTCCAGCTCGAGCTGCTGGACATGCTCGACGCTGGCAGGGTCGGCCCCGCATGCCTATACCTCGCCGTCAGCGTCGCCGTCGGTCTCCTGGCTGCGCGGGCGGCGATCGCGGTCCCGCGGCGAGCGGAGGCGGCATGAGCGCGGCCGCGTGGGTAGGGGTCGCCCTGTTCGGCGGCTGCGGGGCGCTGGCCCGGTTCGGGCTGACGCTGCTCGTCGCCGATCGGCTGCATCCGCACCTCCCGCTCGGCACTCTTGCCGTCAACATCAGCGGCGCCTTCTTGCTGGGCTTGCTGGCCGGGACGGAGCCCGGCGGGGATGCGCGCCTGCTGCTCGGCGCGGGCGCGCTCGGCTCCTACACCACCTTCTCCGCCTGGATGCTGGAGACGCAGCTGCTGGGGGAGGCGGGCAAGCGGCACCTGGCGGTCGCCAACCTGCTCCTCAGCATCGCCATCGGGCTGGCCGCTGTCGCGCTCGGCCGCTACGTCGCTTCGTAGCGGATCACCGCGCCGTCGTCCGTTTCCCGCACGCGCCCCTCGTTGACGAGCAGGTCGGCGTGGCCGATCACCTCGGAGAGAGTGAGGAAGGCCTGGGTGACGGCGATGTTGCCCCAGAGGGCCTGGGCCAGCTCATAGCCGCTGCGCGGGCGTTCGGCGATCAGCCGGTGGATCTTTTCTTTGCGGCGCTCGTGGCCGGCGAGCCGGGAGTCGATCAGGGCAGCGTGGTCGGTGATCGGCTCGCCGTGACCCGGGAGGACGATCTCGGCCGGCATCTCTCGAGTCTTCTCCAGCGACTCGATATAGGTCACCAGCGCCTGCGTCCGCCGCGATGAGCCGTCAAGGGGGCGGGAGATCAGCGGGTTGGAGGAGATGTTGGGCAGCAGATGGTCGGCGGCGATGAGGATGCGGCGCTCGGCGTCCCAAAAGACAGTGTCGGAGGGGCTGTGGCCGGGGCGGTGGAGGACTTCGAGGCGACGGTCGGCCAGCTCGAGGACGCCGCCGTCGTCCAGCGGACGGGTGACGGCCACGTGCGAGCCCCAGCCGCGGAAGCTGCGGGAGACGCTGCGCAGCGCCACCGTGACGTCTTCGGGGATGCCGTTGCGCAGCATCACCTCGACGGCGAACTCGTCCTCCAGCTCGGCGTCCTCCTGGAAGGCGGCGAGGCGCTGGGCCGCCGCGCCCAGCGCCGCCACCTCGGCGCCGGAGTGCTCGACCAGGATCTCGACCAGGCCGAGGTGGTCGATGTGCTGGTGGGTGACGACGATCTGCTCGAGGTCGGCAAGCGCGTGGCCCCGCTCGGCCAGCCGGGCGGTCAGCTCGTCGAGGGCCTTGCCGGAGTTCGGCCCGGTGTCGACGAGCGTCAGGGGCTCGTCCTCGATCAGGTAGCAGTTGACGCGCCCGACGGCGAACGGGGTCGGGATCGCGAAGCGGTGGATGCCCGCCAGCGCTGCCTGGTCGAGCGCCTGCTCCGGGGTTGCCGTCACGCCCGGATCAGCCCGAGCACCTCGTCGCGCCGCCGCTCCATGTCCTCGCGAGAGACGAGCGACTCGAGGTTGAGCCGCAGCAGCGGCTCGGTGTTGGAAGGCCGGACGTTGAAGTGCCAGTCGGGGTAGTCGACCGAGATCCCGTCGAGCCGGGTGATCTCTCCGTCGGCGTAGTGCGCGGCGATCTCCTCCATCTTCGCCTCCTGGTCGTCGACCTCGGAATTGATCTCGCCGGAGATGAAGTACTTGGAGCGGAACTCCTCGATCAGCTCCGCGATGCCGCGGCCGTCGAGCGAGAGCAGCTCCAGCACGAGCAGCGCCGGAATCGTCCCGGAGTCGGCGTTCCAGAAGTCGCGGAAGTAGTAGTGGCCGGAAACCTCGCCGCCGAAGGCAGCGTCCTCTTCGCGCATCCTCGCCTTGAAGAAGGCGTGACCGACGCGCGAGAGGTCGGAGCAACCGCCCTCGGCGGCGACCAGGTCGGGCACGGCACGACTCGAGCGAGGGTCGTAGAGGATCGTCGCCCCGGGGCTCTTGCGCAGGACCGAGCGCGCCAGCAGGGCGCAGATAAAGTCGCCGTCGCAGAAGCTCCCCTCCCCGTCGATGAAGAAGCAGCGGTCGGCATCGCCGTCCCAGGCGATCCCGAGATCGGCGCCGGTCTCCCGCACCCGGTCGATGATCATCCGCCGGTTCTCCTCCAGCAGCGGGTTCGGCTCGTGGTCGGGGAACTCGCCGTTCGGCTCGAAGTACATCTCCTCCAGCTCCAGCGGCAGCTTCGCCAGAATCGGGCCCACCATCGGGCCCGCCATGCCGTTGCCGCCGTCGACGACGACCCGCATCGGCTTCACGTTCCCTGGGTCGATGAACGAGAGGGCGTGGGCGCGGAACTCGTCCCATACGTCGACCTCCTCCGCCGATCCTCCGCCGGGCGCCTCGCCGAGCCCGGCTTCGATCTCGGCCCTGACGTCGCCGATGCCGGCGTCGCCGGAGAGCGGCAGCGCCCCCTCGCGCACGAGCTTGACGCCGGTATAGGCCTTGGGGTTGTGGGAGGCGGTGACCATCGCGCCCCCGTCGAGCTCGCGCGAGCCGACCAGGTGGTAGAGCATCTCGGTGGCGACCATGCCGGCGTCGATCACGGTGGCCCCCTCGGCGATCAGCCCATCGCGCATCGCCTCCGCCAACGCCGGCGCGGTCAGTCGCATGTCGCGGCCCAGGCCGACCCGTAGCTCGCTTGGCTCCTTCGCGCGCAGGCGCCCGAGAACCCGGGCGAAGGCGCGGCCGATCGCCAGCGCCGTCGTTTCGTCCATCTCCGAGCCATGGAGGCCCCGTATGTCATAGGCCTTGAAAATGTCGGGATTTACGTCCTCCACTCCGCGTCCGGGCGTAAATCGCGTCATCAAAAAGCTCCCTTCAGTGCCTGGTAGCTCTGCTCGATCGACTGCGGCATCACTTTCGTGTCGGCGATCACCGGCATGAAGTTGTTGTCCCCGGCCCAGCGCGGCACGACGTGCATGTGGATGTGGTGCTCGACCCCGGCGCCGGCGACGCGGCCCTGGTTGAAGCCGACGTTGTAGCCGTGCGGCTCGTAAACCTGCTCGAGGCGGTCCATCGCCCGCTGTGCCAGCGCCATCATCTCCGCCACCGTCTCCGCCGGGAGGTCCTGCAGACGCGCCGTGTGCTCGTAGGGGGCCACCATCAAGTGGCCGTTCGTGTAGGGGAAGAGGTTGAGGATCACGAAGCTGCGCTCGCCGCGGTGGACGATCAGGCTCGTCTCGTCGTCTTCCGCCGCCGGCTTGGCGCAGAAGATGCACTCCTCCTCGATGTCCTTCGATGCGTCCTTCACGTAGGCGAGGCGCCAGGGCGCCCAGATGCGGAAATTTGCCACGGGCCGCCCATCCTATTGAGCGGGCTGAGCGCTCAGAGCCAGCGGCGCCTGCGGAAGTAGGCAACGAGCCCGAACAGCACCAGCGCCATCACCCCGAGGACGACGAAGAACCCGGTCTCCTCGCCCTCGTCCGGCACCCAGGTGTTCATCCCCATCACACTGGCGATCAGGGTGAGCGGCAGGATGATCACGCTCATCGCCGTCAGCGCGCGGAGGATGTCGTTGAGGCGGTGGGAGATCAGCGACTCGTTGGTCTCCTCGAGCGCCTGGGCGACCTCCTTGTAGTTCTCGAGCATGTCCCAGATCCGCTCGTGTGCGTCGACGATGTCGTCGAAGTAGATCTCGAGGTCGAGGTCGGAGGCGAGGTAGCGCTGCTTCACCTTCTCGAGGTCGCGCAGCACCGGCCGCTGCGGCCGGATCACCTTGCGGAAGTTGATGATCTCCTGCTTGACGTTGGAGATGTCGCGGACCACCTCCTCGGCGCGCTCTTCGAAGATGTCGTCCTCGAGCGCGTCGAGCTTGTTGCCGATCTTGCGCAGCATCGGGAAGCAGTAGTCGAAGCTGTCGTCGACTAGGCGGTAGAGCAGGTAGCCCGAGCCGCGGGAGAAGAGCTGTTCGCGCAGCTCCTCTTTGGCCCGGCAACGCTCGAACAGGTACTCGACCGGCTGCAGCGGCAGGTTGGGGATCGTCACCACGTAGTCGGGGCCGACGAAGACGTCGAGCTCGCCCGCCCCGAGCCGACCTGCCTGGGGGTCGAAGACCGGCAGGTGGAGGACGATGAAGAGGTAGTCGTCGTAGACGTCGATCTTCGGCCGCTGATTGCGCGAGAGCACGTCCTCGAGGTCGAGAGCGTGGAACTGGAAGTGCTCCTCCAGCCAGCTCCGCTCCAGCGATCCCGGCCACTCGATGTTGACCCAACGCAGTCCGTGCGAATCGATCTGCTCGACGTTGGGCTTCTGCGGCTCAGGCGCCGCCGGCCGAGAGACGAGCTCGCCGCGCCGGCCAGGCCGCCGCAGCCTCGGTTTCGGAAGGTTCGGCATCGTTTCGGCCCATCGTCTCGTCGCGCAGCGGGTTCATCGTGCGCCTAGGTTAGACGGGCGTGCGGAAGAGCGTGTGCGATGCGTCTCGGAGATGGACAACTTGCGGTTTGTCAAGTATCTTCCCCTCCACATAAGCGCCACATCAAGAGGGGTGGAGGGACTGGCCCAGTGAAGCCCCGGCAACCATCTCGGACGCAAGTTCGAGGCAGGTGCCAACTCCAGCAGGTGCAGTTGAAGGCCTGGAAGATGTGGGGGACGTCCGATCGGACCTCTGCCCCACGAAAGGCGGAGGTTTTTTCGTTGAGAGTCGAAGAGAGGATCGGATGTCAGTTGAGAGCTTGAAGTGCAAGGAGTGCGGGACGGCGTACGAGCTGGACGCCAGTTACGTCTGCGAGAACTGCTTCGGCCCGCTCGAGGTCTCCTACGACCTGGGCGACCTCGACGCGGCGTCGGCGAAGCGGCGGATCCAGGCCGGGTCGCAGGGGATCTGGCGATACGCAGATTTCCTGCCCTTCGCCGGCAGACCTGGCGATCCGCTGGAGCCGGGCCTGACGCCGCTGCTGCGCGCCGACCGGCTCGCCGAGCGGCTTGGGGTCGACGCCGAGATCCACATCAAGAACGACGCCGCCAACCCGACCCACTCCTTCAAGGACCGGGTCGTCGCCGTGGCGATCGCCAAGGCTAAGGAGCTCGGCTTCGAGACCGTCGCCTGCGCCTCGACCGGCAACCTCGCCAACGCCGTTGCCGCCCACGCCGCCGCGGCCGGCCTCGAGAGCTACGTCTTCGTCCCCGCCAACCTCGAGGAGCAGAAGCTGCTCGCGACCGGCGTCTACGGCACCAACCTTGTCGGCGTGCGCGGCAACTACGACGACGTCAACCGGCTCTGCACCCAGCTCGCCGAGACGCGCCCGTGGGCATTCGTCAACGTCAACCTGCGGCCCTACTACGCGGAGGGCTCGAAGACGCTCGCTTACGAGACCGTCGAGCAGCTGGGCTGGAAGCTGCCGGACCGGGTGGTCTGCCCGATCGCCTCGGGCTCGCTCTTCACCAAGCTCGGGCGCGGATTCCAGGAGTGGCTCGACCTCGGGCTCGTCTCCGGGTCGCAACCGGTCTTCAACGGCGCCCAAGCGGACGGCTGCAGCCCGGTGGCGACCGCCTTCGCCGAAGGCTGGGAAGTCTGCAAGCCGCAGCGGCCGGAGACGATCGCCAAGAGCCTCGCGATCGGCGACCCAGCCGATGGTCCCTACGCGGTCGAGCAGGCGCGCCGTACCGGCGGCGGCATCGACGCCGTCACCGATGCCGAGATCCGCGAAGGGATCAAGCTGCTGGCGGAGACCACCGGGATCTTCACCGAGACCGCTGGCGGCGTCACCGTGGGGGTTCTTCGCAAGCTCGCGGAACGTGGGGAGATCGCAGACGGCGAGAAGGTGGTCGTCTACATCACCGGCGAGGGCCTGAAGACCCTGGACGCGACCCGCGATACGTTCCAGATGCACGAGATCGACCCCAGCCTCGACAGCTTCGAGGCCGAGTTCCGCCAGGAGGTACCCGCCTAGTGGCCACCAATCCCACGACTGAGCACACCTGGATGACGCGCATCGCCTTCGCATCTCATCGTCCTCGGGTTTGCCCTTGCCTCCAGCAAGGGCTGCACCCTGCGTCCTCGATCTGCTCGACCCTGCGCGCCCCCAGGCGCACTCAGTCGTAGAATCGGCGGCCAATGTCAGTCACCGTGAAGATCCCGACCCAGCTGCGCGCCGCCACCGACGGCCAGGCCGAGCTGGAGGTCGAGGGCGCGACCGTCGGCGAGGTCCTCGACGCGGTCTTCGACGCCCACGGCGGCCTCCGCGACCGGATCACCCAGGACGGCGACCTGCGCCGCTTCGTCAACGTCTACGTCTCCGGCGAGGACATCCGCTTCCAAGACGGCCTCGAGACGTCGATCAGCGATGGCGACGAGGTAACGATCCTCCCCGCGGTAGCCGGCGGTTGCTGAAACCTCCGGTAGTCATCCTCTGCGGCGGTCGCGGGACGCGGCTGCGCGAGCGGACCGAGTCGGTGCCGAAGGCGCTGGTCGAGATCGGCGGGCGTCCGATCCTCTGGCATGTGATCCAGATCTACGCCGCGCAGGGGTTCGATCGCTTCCTCCTCGCAACCGGCTACATGGGGGAGGCGATCGAGGAATTCGCGGGGCGCGAGCGGTGGCCGGATGGAGTGCGGGTGGAGTGCGTCGACACCGGGCTCGACACGCCGACCGGCGGGCGAGTGGCGGCGCTGGCCGAGCGAGTTGGCGGCGAGCGGTTCTGCGCCACCTACGCCGACGGCGTCGCCGACGTCGACCTCGACGCATTGCTGGAGTTCCACGAAGGCCATGGTGCGCTTGGCAGCGTCACCGTCGTCCGCCCCGACCTGCAGTGGGGCGTCGCGGAGCTGGATGGCGACGAGGTGACCGGCTTCGTCGAGAAGCCGCGCAGCGAGCACTGGATCAACGGGGGCTTCTTCTGCTTCGAGCCGGGCGTCCTCGACCACCTGGGCGAGAGCAGCGTGCTCGAGCGGGAGCCGCTGGCGCGCCTGGCCGCCGAAGGGCAGCTGCGCGCCTTCCGCCATGGGGGCTTCTGGGACTGCATGGACACCTACAAGGACGCGATCGTCCTCAACGATCTCTGGACGGCCGGTCGCGCGCCCTGGCGGATCTGGGACGCGGCCGCGACGGAAATTTCATGAAGCGGTCTCTGGTCACCGGCGGCCACGGCTTCGTGGCCTCGAACCTGGCGCGGGCGCTGCTGGAACGAGGCGACGCGATCAGCGTCTTGGACCTGGCGCCGCCGCCGCATTCGGGGCTGGCCCTGCAGGGGATCGACTCGGAGGTGGAGCTGCTGCAGATCGACCTCCGCGACGTCTCCGCGGTCGACGCGGCGATCGCCGCCGGCGAGTTCGACGTCGTCTTCCATCTCGCTGCGCAGACGCTGGTCGGCCCGGCGATGGCCGATCCGGCGCAGACCTTCGAAGTCAACGTCCGCGGCACCTGGAGCCTGCTTGAGGCCTGCCGCCGCGCCGACGTCTCGGCGGTGATCGTCGCCTCCTCCGACAAGGCCTACGGCCCGAGCGATGAGCTGCCATACCGCGAGGACATGCGCCTGCAGCCGGCCTCTCCGTATGAGGCGAGCAAGGCGGCGGCAGACGCGATCGCCCTCAGCTACCACCCCGCCTACGGGCTGCCGGTCGCGGTTACCCGCTTCGCCAACATCTACGGCGGCGGCGACCCTAATTTCTCGCGCCTGATTCCCGAGGCGATAGCCGCCGTCCTCGACGGCCGCCGCCCCCAGATCCGCTCCGACGGCAGCCCCGAACGGGACTTCCTCTACGTCGCCGACGCCGTGGCCGCCTACCTCGCGGTCGAGCACGCCGTCGGCGCCGGTGGGCCGGGGGCGGGGGAGGCCTTCAACGCCGGCGGCGAGCGGCCCTACTCGGTGGCGGAGGTGCTGAAAACGGTGGTCGAGGTCTCAGGAGCCGATCTCGAGCCCGAATTCCTTGGCACCGGCAACCCGGACGGCGAGATCGACCGCCAGTTCGTCGATTCGACGAAGCTGCGGGAGCAGACCGGATGGCGGCCCGAGATCGAGCTGCGTGACGGGCTGATCCGCACCCTCGACTGGTATCGCGGGCACCCCAAGCTGCGCCCCAGGGGCCAGGAGGCTTCGCCGCTAGGCTGACCCCATGTGCGGGCGCTTCACCGTCACCACCAAGGACACGAAGAAGGTCGCCGACCGCTTTCAGGTCGACCTGGAGAAGGCGCTGGAACGCAAGCTTGCCGCGGGTGCGGCGAAAGAGAGCGCGCGGGACGGCGGGAAAGAGGACGGCGGTAAAGAGAAAGGTCCGCCCGGTTTCGGCCGCTTCAACGTGGCGCCAACGCAGGAGGTACTCGTCGTGCGTGCCTCGCCTGACCCTGACGAGGCGGCGCAGGGGGAGCGGGAGGCGCGGCTGATGCGCTGGGGCCTGGTCCCGGTCTGGTCGAAGGACCTCAAGGTCGGCTACCGGATGATCAACGCGAAAAAAGAGAACCTGATGAAGAGCCGGGCCTACGGTCCGCTGGTTGGCAAGTTCCGCCACCGCTGCCTGATCGTCGCCGACGGCTTCTTCGAGTGGATGAAGGCCGAGGACCCGAAGCAGCCGCGCCAACCCTGGCACTTCCAGGTCGACGGGGGCGAGCCGTTCGCCTTCGCCGGCCTCTGCACCCGCAAGGAGTGGGGGGACCCCGATGAGCGCGGCTATGACGACGGCCACATCTACACCTGCACGCTGGTGACGACGACGCCGAACGAGGTGGTGGCGCCGGTCCACGATCGGATGCCGGCAATCCTGCCGACCCCCGAGGCGGAGACGGCGTGGCTGCGGCCGGACCTCAGCGCCGAGGACGCGGTTGCGATGTGCGGGCCGCTCGACGCGGGGCGGATGTCGAGCGCCCCCGCGAACCCGGCGCTCAACAAGGTGGGGAAAGGGATGACGGAGGGGCCGGAGCTGCTGGTCGCGCCGCAGGCGACGCTCGACGCCTAACCCCCTTCGCCTTCTTCCTCTTCCCGTTCGTCGCGTTCCTGGGCTTTCTGCTCTTCGGCCTCTTCGTCGATCGGCGGCGAGCGCTTCGCCAGCGCGACCTCGGTGCGCACGGTCGAGGTGCCGGCGCTGGTTTCAAGCGTGCATCTGAGCTTGGCAGAGGGGATGTCGGTCGTCTTCCAGACCGTGAAGAAGGGAAGCACCAGCTCCTGCTTCGGGTTCCCGGTGATGAGGTACTTGAGGCGCTCTTCGCCGACCCGGTACTCGGGCCATTCGAGCTTGACGCCCTTTTCGGTGGTGAAGCTCTGCGGCCGGTCGGGCACTTCGAGCGAGGCCATTTCCGCGCCACGGGCGCTGAACTGCATCAGCACGGTGTCCGGCACTTCCTGGCTGTAGATGCCGGCGTCGGAGGAGCGCGGATAGGTCCCCCTCAAGTCGCCGCCGCTCTGCCCGATTTCGGTCCCTTTCCGGGCCTTGACGGCGCAGAGGACGCGGCCGTCGGCGATCAACGAGCCAGCCGAGACGGTGAGTCGGGTCCCGACGATGAACAGCGAGTAGCCGCTGAAGTTGGTGCCGGTGGCGCGGATGCGGGTATCGGTCAGCCGCATCTCGCCGTTGCCGCCCGGGATGGACACCACCCCCGAGTCGGGTCCCTCGCCCGCCTGCACCCATTCGAGCGGGGCCGCTTCGCCCTCTCCCTTGCCGGTGGCGGCGAGGGCGGCGACGACGCAGGCGACGAGACCGACCGCGACGACGATCAGGGCGCCGCGGGGCGGGCGCTTGTCCTGCGTGGTGCCTCCCTGGGCCTCGTTCACAGCGCGACAGTATTGAAATTCGTCAAAGATCCGCCCCGCTGGGATACCGCAACCGGCAGGAGGTGTACGTTCCACCCGTGGCAGGGAAAGTGACGCGGCTGAACATGGCCGAGCCGAGGTCGAGGACGATCGATGTCCACGGACGGCCGATGAACTTCGTCGAAGCCGGCTCAGGCCCGGTTCTCCTCCTGATCCACGGGATGGCGGGGACGTGTGCCAACTGGGAAGCGGTGATCGAGCCGCTGGCGATCAACCACACGGTGATCGCCCCAGACTTCCCCGGCCACGGCGCATCGGCGCCCGGCGGCGGCGACTACTCGCTCGGCGCCCTCGCCAGCTCCCTCCGGGATCTGATGCTGGCCCTCGGGCACGACCGGGCGACCCTCGTCGGCCACTCCCTCGGCGGCGGCGTCGCGATGCAGTTCACCTACCAGTTCCCGGAGATGGTCGAGCGGCTGGCGCTCGTCTCCAGCGGCGGGCTCGGGCGGGACGTGAGCCCCGTGCTGCGGGCGGCGGCGCTGCCCGGAGCGGAGCTGTTCATCACGGCGACCGCGAACGTGGGAAGCCGGATCGGATCGGTGATCGGCCGCGGGCTAGGCCTCGCCGGCCTGCGCCCGAACGCGGACCTCGAGGAGGTGACGCGCGGGTTTGGGACGCTGACCGACCCGGCCCGCCGCAAGGCCTTCATCGCAACCCTTCGATCGGTGGTCGGAACCGAGGGCCAACGCGTCGCCGCCCTCGACAAGCTCTACCTCGCCGAGGCGCTGCCGCTCCTGATCGTCTGGGGCGAGAACGACCCGATCATCCCCGCCGACCACGGCCGTGCCACCCACGAGCAGCTCCCCGGCAGCCGCCTCGAGATCTTCGAGAACACCGGTCACATCCCCCAGCTCGAGCGCCCCGGCCGCTTCATCGCCGTCCTCGAACGCTTCCTCGCCGAGACCGAGCCCGCCCAGTTCGACCGCGACGAGTGGCGGGCGAGGTTCAAGGCCGCCGAAGCCTGAACAACAAGAAGCGCGCCCGACAGGATTCGAACCTGTGGCCTCTTCCTCCGGAGGGAAGCGCTCTATCCAGCTGAGCTACGGGCGCCCAGTCGGCAGATTAACCGGTAACTGACGTAGGCTCGCCGCCGATGGATTTGGCTGTGACTTTTCTCGGGACGGGCGGCTCGGTGCCCTCGGCGCGGCGCTCTACCGCGAGCGTTTTGGTGGCGCGTGGGGGAGAGCGGTTGCTGTTCGACTGCGGTGAAGGGACGCAGCGGCAGATGCAGCGGTCGCTGGGGCTGGTGCAGGTGGACGAGATCTACCTGACGCACTTCCATGCCGACCACATCCTCGGGCTGCCGGGGCTGTTGAAGACCTACGACCTCACGGACCGGCAGGTGCCGCTGAAGATCTACGGGCCGCCGGGGCTCTCGGAGCTGTTCCAGATCTTCTCGCCCCTGGTCGGCAGGCTGAGGTTCACCGTCGACCTGATCGAGCTCAAGGCCGGTGACGTGGTCGAGCACGACGGATATGAGGTGCGGCCGTTCGAAGGCGCCCACAGCGCCCGCGCCAACGGCTACGCGCTCGTCGAGGCCGAGCGTCCGGGCCGCTTCGACCCGGACGCCGCCGCTGCCGCCGGCGTTCCCGAAGGCCCGGCCTACGCGGCGCTGCAGCGTGGGGAGGAGGTCGAGGGCGAAGCCGGGATCGTCGCCCCCGACCGGGTGATGGGCCCCAGCCGCCCGGGTCGCACGATCGTCGTCACCGGCGACACCGCGCCCAGCCCCGCCACCGTCTCCGCCGCCGCCGACGCCGACCTCCTGATCCACGACGCCTCCTTCGCCGAGGAAGAGACCCAGCGGGCGGCTGAAACCGGGCACTCCACCGTCGGGCAGGCCGCGGCTGTCGCCGCCGAGGCGCACGTGAAGCTGCTCGCCCTCGTCCACATCTCCTCCCGCTATCACGTAGGCAAGGTGATCGAGGAGGCGCGCAAGGTCTTCGAACCGACGATCGCCCCCAAAGACTTCGACGTCATCGAACTGCCGTTTCCCGAGCGAGGCGAGCCCCATCTCGTACCGAACGGAGCCGTGGATCGAGACGGGGAGGGGTAGGCCCTCGACGAGCCTCCCCATTTTGCGAGGAGAGGGCCTACCCCTCCCGCCACCACCACTGCTACTGTGAGGACGTCCTTTAACCCGGTCCCGTGAGGCCAGGAAGGAAGCAATCGAAGTGAACGAGAAGGTCGTGCTGGAGCACGACGATCTGAGGCGGACGCTGCGGCGGATCGCCCACGAGATCGCCGAGAAGAACCCCGAGCCGGAGCATCTGGCGGTAGTCGGCATCCACACCCGGGGCGCGGTGCTTGCCCGTCGCCTCCACGCCTTCCTCGCCGAGCTGACCGGCGCCGATCTGCCGATCGGCGACATCGACATCTCCTTCTACCGCGACGACGTCGGCGCCAAGGCGCCCGCCTCGCAGCCGGTCGTCCACGCTTCCCACATCGACTTCGACCTCAGCGAGCGCACCATCGTCCTTGTCGACGACGTCCTCTTCACCGGCCGCACCGTCCGCGCCGCGATCGAGGCCCTCTTCGACTACGGCCGGCCCCAGCGGGTGCAGCTTGCGGTCCTCTGCGATCGCGGCCACCGCGAGCTGCCGATTCGCCCCGACTACGTCGGCAAGAATCTGCCGACCGCGCGCGAGGAGCGGGTCAACGTCCGCCTCGAGGAGATCGACGGCGCCGACGAGGTGACGATCTCCGAGCCCAGCCCGGTGGAGGTGACGCCATGAAGCACCTGCTCTCGATCGAACAGCTTTCCCGCGAGGAGATCGAGGCGATCCTCGATCGCGCCGAGAGCTTCGCCGAGGTCGGTCGCCGCGACATCAAGAAGGTGCCGACGCTGCGCGGCCGCACCGTCGTCTCCCTCTTCTACGAGTCGAGCACCCGCACCTCGAGCTCCTTCGACCTCGCCGCCAAGCGCCTATCCGCCGATTTGGTCTCGGTCAAGGCCGCCGGCTCCTCGGTCGAGAAGGGCGAGTCGCTGAAGGACACCGTCGCCACCCTCTCCGCCTACGACCCGGCGGCGATCGTGATCCGTCACCCCTACGCCGGTGCCGCGCAGATGGTCGCCGGCTGGACCACCGCGGCGGTCGTCAACGCCGGCGACGGCAAGCACGAGCACCCGAGCCAGGCGCTGCTCGATGTCTACACCCTGCGTCGCCGCCTCGGCTCGCTCGACGGCATCCGCATCTGGATCGTCGGCGACGTCCTCCACAGTCGCGTCGCCCGCTCCAACCTGATCGCCTTCGCGCGGATGGGGGCCGAGGTCACGGTCTGCGGCCCGCCGACCCTGATCCCGCGCGGGATCGAGGAGCTCGGCTGCGAGGTCTCCTACAGCCTCGAGGGGCTCGAGGAAGCCGAGGTCGTCTACGCACTGCGGATGCAGAAGGAGCGGATGAGCGAGAGCTTCGTCCCCTCGCTGCGCGAGTACGCGGCCAACTTCCAGATCGATACACGGCGCCTCAACCCGCGCCAGCTGCTGATGCACCCCGGCCCTGTCAACCGCGGCGTCGAGCTCTCCGGCGAGGCGATCGACTCGCCGCAATCGCTGATCGCCGAGCAGGTCGCCGCCGGCCTGGTGGTGCGGATGGCGATCCTCTACGAGCTGCTCGCCGGCGGCGAGGGCACCGCTCCCGCCGCCGAGGGCGAGGGCAGTCGCCCGACCCCGATCGGAACGCCAGCGTGAGCCTCGCCGACCTGCTCGACGTGCGCCCGGGAGAGGACGCGCACCTGGTCCTGCGCCGGGCGACGGTGCTCGACCCCGTGGCGGGCATCGACTCGGTCCACGACGTCGTCGTCCGCGGCGGCGAGATCGCCGCCCTTGCCTCACCGGGCGAGGCCGACACCGACGGGGCCGAGGTGGTCGAGGCCGAGGGCCTGCACGCCTTCCCCGCCTTCTTCGACCCGCACGTCCACCTCCGCACCCCCGGCCACGAGCACAAGGAGGATGTCGAGACCGGCACCCGCGCCGCCGCCGCGGGCGGCTACTGCGGGATCCTGGCGATGGCCAACACCGAGCCGCCGGTCTCGACCCCCGCCGACATCGCCGCCCTGCGCGAGCAGGCGAGGGCGAGCGCCTCGGTCCCGGTCGGCTTCCTGGCGACCGTGACCAAAGCGATGCAGGGCGGGGAGCTGACGGAGATGGTCGAGCTGCGCGAAGCCGGCGCGGTCGGGTTCTCCGACGACGGTTTGCCGATCGCCGACGCCGGCGTCATGCGTCGAGCCCTCCAGTACCAGCACCTCTGCGGCGGCAACATCGCCCTGCACGAGGAGGACGCGCGGCTCACCCAGGGCGGGGCGATGCACGAGGGGCCGGCGTCCGCCGCGCTCGGGGTCGGCGGCATCCCCTCGGTCTCGGAGTCGACGATGGTCGGGCGGGACGTCGCCCTGGCCGGATACGAGCAGGCTCGCATCCACCTCCAGCACCTCTCCGCCGCCGAGTCGGTCGGGATCGTCCGCGCCGCCAAGGCGGCCGGCGTCAGGGTCAGCGCCGAGGCCAGCCCGCACCACCTCTGCCTCACCGACGAGGCGGTGCGCAGCCTCGACCCGCACCGCTTCAAGATGAATCCGCCGCTGCGCGAGGAGCGCGACCGCCAGGCCCTGATCGACGGGCTGCGCGACGGCACGATCGAGTGCATCGCCACCGACCACGCCCCGCACCAGCCGGAGGAAAAGGACGTTCCCTTCGAGCAGGCGGCGTTCGGGGTGACCGGCCTCGAGACCGCCTTCGCCGCGCTGCACACGGAGCTGGTGCTGCCGGGCGTGATCGACCTCGCCCTTCTCGTCGAGCGGATGAGCGGGGGCGCCGAGCCCTTCGACCTCCAGCGCCCGAGCCTGGCGCCGGGGTCGGAGGCCAACGTCGCCCTCTGCGACCTCGGTGCCGAGTGGACCGTCGGCGAGGACGGCTACGAGAGCCGCTCGGCCAACTCCTGGTGCGCCGGCCGTTCCCTCACCGGCCGGGTCCTGATCACGGTCGCCGCCGGCCAGGTCGCCTTCCGCCTGCGCAGCTTCTCCCTGGGAGTGGCGGCTTGAGCGCCTACCTGCTGCTCGAGGACGGAACCCGCCTCGACGGCCTCGCCTGCGGTCACGAAAGAGCGGTCACCGGCGAGGTCGTCTTCAACACCGCGATGACCGGCTACCAGGAGTCGGTCACCGACCCTTCCTACGCCGGCCAGATCATCGTCTTCACCTATCCGCTGATCGGCAACTACGGCGTCTCCGCGGCGGCGATGGAGTCCGACCGCGTCCACGCCCGCGGCGTCGTCATGCGCGACGCCAAGAACCGCGAGGACGTCGCCACCGCGGAGGGCGGCTGGCTCGACTGGCTCGGCGACTGCGGCGTCCCCGGGATCAGCGGCGTCGACACGCGGGCGCTGGTCCGCCACCTCCGCGACAAGGGGGCGATGCGCGGGGGCATCTTCCCGGCGGCGACGGGGGAAGCGGAGGCGCGCGAACGGATCGCCGCCGAGCCCTCGATGGCCGGCGCCGATTTCGCCCGCACGGTGACGCCGGCCGAGCCGGTCCGCTTCGAGGGCGACGGCCCGCACGTGGTCGGGATCGACACCGGCGTCAAGCTCAGCATCGTCCGCCAGCTGCGCGAGCACGGCTGCCGCCTGACCCTCCTTCCCTGCACCAGCACGCCGGAGGAGGTCCTCGCCGAGGACCCCGACGTCGTCTTCCTCGCCAACGGCCCCGGCGACCCGGCCGCCCTCGACTACGTGGTCGAGACGGTCCGCGAGCTGGTCGGAAAGCGGCCGGTCTTCGGGATCTGCCTCGGCCACCAGCTGCTCTGCCGCGCCGTCGGCCTCGAGACCTACAAGCTTCCCTTCGGCCACCGCGGCGCCAACCACCCGGTCAAGGACCTGGAGACGGGTCGGATCGACATCACCTCCCAGAACCACGGCTTCGCCGTCGTCGGCCCAGGCGGCGAGCCGAAGATCGAGGGCGACGAGCCGGTCCGCTGGGACACCGACTTCGGCGTCGCCGAGCTCTCGCAGCTGAACCTTTACGACCGCACGGTCGAGGGCCTGGTCCTGCGCGACGTCGCCGGCGCCACCGTCCAGTACCACCCCGAGGCCGGCCCCGGCCCGCACGATGCCCGCCACCTCTTCGACCGCTTCCTCGCTCTCGCCGCCTGACGGAGGACCGATGCCCAAACGCACCGACATCCAGAAGATCCTCCTGATCGGCTCGGGGCCGATCGTGATCGGCCAGGCGGCCGAGTTCGACTACTCCGGCGTCCAGGCCTGCAAGGTCCTGCTCGAGGAGGGCTACGAGGTGGTGCTGGTCAACTCGAACCCGGCGACGATCATGACCGACCCCGAGTTCGCCACCGCCACCTACATCGAGCCGCTTCTCCCCGGCCCGGTGACCAAGATCATCGAAAAGGAGCGCCCCGACGCGCTGCTGCCGACCCTCGGCGGCCAGACCGCGCTCAACATCGCGATGACCCTGTTCGAGGACGGGACGCTGGAGCGCTTCGGGGTCGAGCTGATCGGCGCCGACGCGGCGGCGATCCGGCGGGCCGAGGACCGCGAGGAATTCCGCCGCACGATGACCGAGGCCGGGCTGCGGATCCCCTGGTCGATGACGGTGGAATCGCTCGGAGAGGTCGAGGAGGCGCTTGCCGACGGCCGCGTCACCCTGCCGGCGATCGTCCGGCCGGCCTTCACGATGGGCGGCCAGGGGGGAGGTGTCGGTCGCTCGGAGACCGAGCTACGCCAGGTCGTCTCCGAGGGCCTTGCCGCGAGCCCGATCAACCAGGTGCTGGTCGAGGAGTCGGTGATCGGCTGGGGCGAGTTCGAGCTCGAGGTGATGCGCGACCGCAACGACAACGTCGTGATCATCTGCTCGATCGAGAACGTCGACCCGATGGGCGTCCACACCGGCGACTCGGTCACCGTCGCCCCCGCCCAGACCCTGACCGACCCGCTCTACCAGGACCTGCGCGACCAGGCGATCGAGGTGATCAGGGCGATCGGCGTCGAGACCGGCGGCTCCAACGTCCAGTTCGCGGTCAACCCGGAGAGCGGCGAAATCGTCGTCATCGAGATGAACCCGCGCGTCTCGCGCTCCTCGGCGCTGGCGTCCAAGGCGACCGGCTTCCCGATCGCGAAGATGGCCGCGAAGCTGGCGGTCGGCTACGCGCTGGAGGAGATCCCCAACGACATCACCCGCGCCACGCCCGCCTCCTTCGAGCCGACGATCGACTACGTCGTCACCAAGATCCCGCGCTTCGCCTTCGAGAAGTTCCCCGGCTCCGAGGGGCGCCTCTCGACCTACATGCAGAGCGTGGGGGAGGCGATGGCGATCGGCCGGACCTTCCGCGAGTCCTTCGCCAAGGCGATGCGCTCGCGCGAGCTGGACTCCCCGGCGGAGATTCCCGAGAGCGACGAGGAGCTGCTCGCCGCGATCGAGGTCCCCTGCGCCGAGCGCTTCGACCAGATCCTCGCCGCCTTCGAGCGCGGGATCGACGTCGAGGCCGTCCACCAAGCCTGCAAGGTCGACCGCTGGTTCCTGCGTGAGCTGCAGGGGCTGGCGACCGAGGGTGACGGCACCGACGGCCTCGCCCGCGCCTACAAGGCGGTCGACACCTGCGCTGCCGAGTTCGAGGCGGCAACGCCCTACTACTACTCCGGTCACGAGCGCCCGCGCCACGACGGGTCGCCGCCGGCCAGCGAGATCCGTCGCGGCGACAACGCCTCGGTCGTGATCCTCGGCGCCGGACCGAACCGCATCGGCCAAGGCATCGAGTTCGACTACTGCTGCGTCCACGCCGCGATGACCGCGCGCGAGCTCGGCCGCGACGCGGTGATGATCAACTGCAACCCAGAGACGGTCTCGACTGACTACGACACCTCCAGCCGCCTCTACTTCGAGCCGCTGACGGCCGAGGACGTGCTCGCCGTCTGTGAGCAGGAGCAGCCGGAGGGCGTGATCGTCCAGTTCGGCGGCCAGACGCCGCTGAAGCTCGCCCGCACCCTGGAAGAAGCCGGGGTGCCGCTGCTGGGGACCCCTGTTCACGCGATTCATCTCGCTGAAGACCGCGGGAGGTTCGGCGCTCTGCTGCGCCGCCTCGGGGTCGAGCATCCGCCCTACGGCACCGCGCTCTCGGCCGAGGAGGCGGAGGTGATCGCCGCCGAGGTCGGCTTCCCGCTGCTGGTCCGGCCCTCCTACGTCCTCGGCGGCCGGGCGATGGAGATCTGCTACTCGACTGCCGACCTCAAGGCCTACCTGGAGGCCAACGTCAAGGCCGACCAGGAGCATCCGCTGCTGCTCGACCGCTTCCTCGAGGACGCGATCGAGGTCGACGTCGACGCGCTCGGCGACGGCGAGGGCGTCTACGTCGCCGGGATCATGCAGCACGTCGAGGAGGCGGGCGTGCACTCCGGCGACTCGGCCTGCGTGATCCCGCCGCTCAGCCTCGGCGAACCGATGCTCGAGGAGATCCGCGCCACGACCGAGCGGATCGCGCTCGAGCTCGGCGTCGTCGGCCTGATCAACATCCAGTATGCGGTCGCCGGCGGGAGGCTCTACGTGATCGAGGCCAACCCGCGCGCCTCCCGCACCGTCCCCTTCGTCTCTAAGGCAATCGGGGTGCCGCTGGCGAAGCTGGCCTGCCGGCTGATGCTGGGCGAGAAGCTGGCCGACCAGGAGCTGCCGGAGGGGCCGCTCGAGCACGTCAGCGTCAAGGAGGCGGTGCTGCCCTTCGCCCGCTTCGCCGGCGCCGACTCGGTGCTGGGGCCGGAGATGAAGAGCACCGGTGAGGTGATGGGGATCGCCGCCGACTTCCCGACCGCCTTCGGCAAGGCACAGGCGGCGGCGGGGGTCCGCCTGCCGCAGGAGGGCTCGGTGTTCATCACCGTCACCGACACCGACAAGCCCGCCGCGACCCAGCTCGCCGCCCGCTTCCACGACCTCGGCTTCGAGGTGATCGCCACCGGCGGCACCGCCCAGGCAATTGAGCGGATGGGCGTGCCGGTGACCCGGATCAACAAGCTGCAGGAAGGATCGCCGCACGTCCTCGACCTGATCCGCAAGCGTGAATGCGACCTCGTGATCAACACGCCGACGGGATCCGGCGCCCGCACCGACGGCTACGAGATCCGCACCGCCGCCGTCCGCCACGGGATCCCCTGCGTGACGACGATGACCGGCGCCACGGCGGCGGTCCGCGCGATCGCCGCCGGCAAGCAGGGCGCCGCGGAGGTCCGCTCCCTCCAGGAGATCCACCAGAGCGCCGTGCGGGCTGCAGAGCCGCGATGACCGCGCCATTCGGCCGCCGGCTCTGCGAGGTCGCCGAGAGCAAGCCCTCCGGCGGATACCGGATCTTCTCCCTGTTCGACCGCGCGGGCCCGGTTCCCGAGCCAGGCCAGTTCTACATGCTCGCCACCGCCGACAGCTGGGGCGAGGGCGGCGGCCGGCCCTTCCTGCCCAGGGCGATCTCCGTCGCCGAGACGGCGCCGGCCAAGGCAGGCATCCGTCTCGACTTCCTGATCGAGGGCGTAGGCCCGGGCACCGACCGGCTCTGCGAGCTGGAGGCGGGGGAGGGAGTGTGGGTCACCGGACCCCTCGGCAACTCTTTCTCGACGCCGAAAGAGGTGAACCCGGACTCGGCGGGCGCGATTCTGGTCGGCGGCGGCATCGGCATCGCCCCCCTCGCCATCTGGCGCCGCCACCTGGTCGAGCAGGGAATCCCGCTGCGAGTCCTCCTGGGCTTCCGCAACCAGGAGCACTCAGGGGGCCTGAACGAGCTCTTCTGCTCAGGCGGTTCGCTTTGTCCCGACGTACGCCTGGCATCGGAGGACGGCCACGCCGGCCACCAGGGCTACGTAACGGACCTGCTCGCGACCATGCTCGCCGGCGACGACGCCGGCACCGCCGTCGTCTACTCATGCGGCCCACCGGCGATGCTGGAGGCCGTGCGGGCGATGTGCGACGACGGCGGTGTGGATTGCGAGCTGGCGATGGAGTCGCCGATGGCCTGCGGCTTCGGCGCCTGCTTCGGCTGCGCGGTCCCGAAGCCGGACGGTGGCTATATGCGGCTGTGCGTGGACGGCCCGGTTGTGCGGGGCGACGCTGTTGCCGAGGTTGCCCATGCCTGAGCTCTGCGGGATCGAGCTGGCGCATCCAGTGATCAATGCGTCGGGGACGTATGACGCGATCGCGGCGCGCAAGGTCTTCGGTGACCAGCTCCTGGAGGAGTTCCCGTTCTCGGCATTCGTCTCGAAGACGATCACGCCCGAGCCCCGGGCTGGCAACGAACCGCAGCGGATCTGGGAGACGCCGGGGGGGATGCTCAACTCGATCGGGCTGCCGAACAAGGGATTGGAGGGGTTCCTTGCGGAGGACCTGCCGCAGCTGGCGGAATTGCCAGTGCCGCTGATCGTCTCGGTCATGGCGACCGACCGTGAGGGTTTTGCGCGCATGGTCGAGGCGGTGGCAGAGAGGGACGAGGTCGCCGGCATCGAGTTGAACGTGTCCTGCCCCAACGTCCACTCCGGGCTGATCGTCGGCGAGCAGCCGGCGGAGACGGAAGCGCTGATGAAGACGCTGCGGCCCCTGACCGACAAGCCTCTGATCGTGAAGCTCACCCCCAACATCGCCGATCCTGGCTCGGTTGCGGTGGCAGCCGAAGAGGGAGGGGCGGATTCGGTTTCGCTGATCAACACCCTGAAGGGGTCCGCGATCGATCCAAGCACCGGCGCACCTGCTCTGGCCGCCGGTCACGGAGGCCTCTCGGGACCGGCGGTGCGGCCGATTGCGCTGCAGCAGCTGCGAGCTGTCAGATCCGTTGCAAGCCTGCCCGTGATCGGCATGGGGGGCATCTCCAGCGGCGCCGATGCTGGGGAATTCCTCGCGGCTGGGGCGAGTCTCGTCGCGGTGGGGACTGAGAACTTCCGAGATCCTCGGGCGGGCTCCCGCATAGCAAAGGAGCTCCAAATCGCTGCTGGCGCCGGTTCGCTCCCCCTTCCCGTGCTCGACCTCGACTAGAGGTTGAGATGAATTTCCAGACAATCTGGGTTTAGGGCCTTGCAGGCCGCTGAAGCGCGGCTATACTCGCCGCCCACATGCCGGCCCCCCCAGTCAAACCCTCGCTCGCCGCCCCCGAGCGGTCGCTCGACCAGAGGATGGAGGCGCTGAAACGGGCGAACGACATTCGCACCGCCCGCGCCAAACTGAAGAAGGACCTGAAGGCGAACCGGGCCAGCATCCAAGCGATCCTCCTGGACCCGCCCGAGTACGTCCTCACGGCGAAGGTCTTCGACATGCTCCTGGCGGTCCCCAAGTACGGCCGCGTGAAGGCGAATCGGATCCTCAACCAGTGCCGGATCTCGCCCTCGAAGACGATCGGCGGCCTCTCGGAGCGCCAGCGCGCAGAGCTCGTCTCGCAGCTCCGTCGATAGCGACCGCCGCGGCGGTAATGATGCCGCCCCCATGGCCAAAGTCTTCGTCATCACCGGGCCCTCCGGGGTCGGCAAGGGAACCCTGATCAAGGGGCTCCTGGAGCGGGTTCCCGACCTCGAGCTGTCGGTTTCCGCGACGACGCGGGCGCCGCGGGAGGGGGAGGTCGACGGGCGTGACTACCACTTCCTCACACCGGAGCAGTTCGACGAGCGGATCGCCGCCGAAGACTTCCTCGAGTTCGCCACCTACAGCGGCAACCTCTACGGAACCCTTCGCAGCGAGGTCGAGCGGCGCCTGGCGGCGGGCCGCTCGGTCGTGCTCGAGATCGAGGTGCAGGGCGCGCGGCAGGTGCGTGCGGCGATGCGCGAGTCCGTGCAGGTCTTCATCGCGCCGCCCGATCCGGCGGTTCTGCGCGACCGCCTGCACGGGCGGGGGACCGACTCCGCCGAAGCGATCGATGCGCGCTTGGAGGTGGCGGCGCAGGAGATGGCGGCGCAGGACGAGTTCGCCTACCGCGTCGTCAACGACGACCTGGGACGGGCGGCCGGCGAGCTGGTCTCGATCGTGCGCGCGGAGCTGGGCGAGGCGCCTGAGCCCTGACCGAGGGGCCGATCCTCTAGACTCGCGCGTCGATGATCAAGCCACGCGTAGACAAGCTCCTCGAGCACGCCGATTCGCATTACGCTGCCGTCGTCGTCGCGGCAAAGCGCGCTCGCCAGATCAACAGCTACTTCCACAACCTCGGAGAGGGCGGCTTCGGCGAGTACCCGCCGCCGATGGTCGAGACCAACGCCGAGAGGAACTACCTCTCGATGTCGCTGGAAGAGCTCGCCGAGGGCAAGCTGAAATACGAGTACCGCGCCTAGCGCGCCGCCCCCGCCGGGCGACCCGAGGGCGTAATTTGGAGCCGGTATGGCTCGACTTCTGCTTGGCGTCAGCGGTGGCATAGCCGCCTACAAGGCCCTGGAGCTGGCGCGACTCGCCACGCTCGGCGGCCACGGCGTCCGCGTCCTGATGACGGAAACCGCGACGCGCTTCGTCGGCGCCGCCTCGTTCGAGGGGATCGTCGGCGCGCCCGTCCTGACTTCCGAGTTCGAGCGCGATCCGATGCGCGGCGCTTTCCCTGGCGAGGAGCAGGCGGCGCACGACCCGATCGGGCACCTCGAGCTGGCGGCCCGCTGCGACGTCTACCTGATCGCCCCCGCCTCGGCCAACACGATCGCCAAGCTCGCGGCCGGCGCCGCCGAGTCGATGCTCACCACCTCGTTCCTAGCCTGCGCGGCGCCGCGGCTGGTGGCGCCGGCGATGAACGACCGCATGTACGCGGACGCGGCCACCCAGGCGAACCTGAAGACGCTGCGGGGTCGCGGAATCGAGGTGATCGAGCCGGACGAGGGCAGGCTCGCCTCCCGCGGCGAGCACGGGCGCGGCCGCCTGCCAGATCCCGAGGCGCTGCTCGCCCGGGTCGAAGCGGCGCTGCCGGCCGGCAACCGTCCCTGGGACGGGTTGCGGGTGCTGGTCACCGCTGGCGGCACCCGCGAGCCGATCGACCCGGTCCGCTTCATCGGCAACCGCTCCAGCGGCCGCATGGGGATCGCCCTCGCGGCGGCCGCGGCGAAGCGCGGCGCCGAGGTGACGCTCCTCGCCGCCAACGTCGCCCTGCCCGCTCCCGCGGGGGTGCGGCGGATCGACCTCGAGACCACGGCTGAGCTCGCCGCGGCCGCCGCCGCCGAGTTCGGGCAGGCGCACGTGCTCCTGATGGCCGCGGCTCCGGCCGACTTCCGCACCGCCGAGGCGGCCGCGGGGAAGCTGCAGCGCTCCGGCGCGCTGGAGCTATCGCTTGAGCCGACCGAGGACATCCTCGCGTCGCTCGCGGCGGAGCGCGGATCGGGACAGACGATCGTCGGCTTCGCCGCCGAGCACGGGGGGGAGGCACTCGAGCGCGCGCGCGGCAAGCTCATCCGCAAGGGCGCCGACATGATCGTGCTCAACGACGTCTCCGACCCGGAGATCGGCTTCGAGAGCGAGAACAACGCCGTCACGCTGATCCGTGCCGAGGGCGAGACCGAGGTCCCGATCGCCTCCAAGGAGGCGATCGCCGAGGCGATCCTGGACGAAGTTGCCCGCTTGCGGGAAAAAGCCGGGCAGCGACGAGCCTGAGCGGGCTATACTGGTCGCAAGCTTTTCTGTCCCCCTATTCGTGTCGAGAAGTGGGCCTGGCCCACTTTTTTTACGGCCGAATCCCCCATGAACGACCTCGAGCAGAACATCCAGCAGCACCTATCCGAACTGGACACGGAGATCCACCTGGTTGCCCTGGAGCAGCCCAGGAACGACGCTCTCCGCCTCTTCGTCGACCATCCCGAGGGGGTCGATCTCGCTCTTTGCGAAAGAGTTACCCGGCACCTGAGGCACCTGCTGGTTGATTATTCGCTCGAGGTTTCCTCGCCGGGCCCCAAGTACCGCAACGCCACCGCTTCCGAAAGCAAGGAGTCGCCTCAGTGACCAAGGAGATCGTCGACGCAGTCAAAGCGCTCGAGCAGGAGAAGGGAATCTCGGCCGACACGCTGATGGATGCCCTCGAGGACGCGCTCCTCTCTGCCTACAAGAAGACTCCCGGGGCGGCCAAATACGCGCGCGTCGATCTCGACCACGAAACCGGCGACTTCCGCGTCTTCGAGCTGATCCTGCCTCCCGAGCTGGAGGAGAAGCTGCTGGCCGAAGCGGCCGAGCAGCAGGAGGAGCCGGAGATCGACCCGGAGACGGGGGAGATGAAAGAGCCCGAGGAGCCGGAGCTCGACCCGGAGATGATCGCCCCCTACGAGGACCAGATCTCCACCCGCGACGTCACCCCCGACGACTTCGGCCGAATTGCCGCCCAGACCGCCAAGCAGGTGATCCTGCAGCGGATCCGCGAGGCCGAGCGGCAGATGATGTACGACGAGTACCAGGACCGGGTCGGCGAGCTGATCACCGGGATCATCCAGCAGTCCGACAAGCGCTACACGCTAGTCCAGTTGCGCGAGCGGGTCGAGGCGCTGCTGCCGAAGTCCGAGCAGGTCTACAACGAGCGCTACGACCACGGGATGCGGGTCAAGGCCGTGATCACCGACGTTTCCGACTCGACCAAAGGCCCGGCGATCGTCGTCTCCCGCCGCAGCCCGGAGCTGATCAAAAGCCTGTTCGAGCTCGAGGTGCCGGAGATCGCCGACAAGCTGGTCGAAATCGTCGGCGTCGCCCGTGAGCCCGGCTACCGCTCGAAGATCGCCGTCGTCTCGCACGCCGACGGGGTGGACCCGGTCGGCGCATGCGTCGGCCCCCGCGGCTCGCGGGTGCGGATGGTCGTCTCCGAGCTGCGCGGCGAGAAGATCGACATCATCCCCCACAACGACGAGCCCGCCCGCTTCGTCGCCAAAGCGCTTTCGCCGGCGCGGGTGCGCGAGGTGATCGTCGATGACGAGGAGCGTCAGGCGACGGTGATCGTGCCCGACGACCAGCTCTCGCTGGCGATCGGTCGCGACGGCCAGAACGCCCGCCTCGCCGCCCGCCTGACCGGCTGGCGCGTCGACATCAAGTCCGAGACCGAGTTCGCCTCCGAAGAACAGGAGATCGAGATCGAGGGCGAGGAAACCTTCGACGGCCGCTGCATGGCGGTGCTGACGACCGGCCGCCGCTGCCCGAACGCGGCGCTGCCGGGGTCGACCTACTGCGGGCTGCCGCAGCACCAGGCGCTCTCGCGATTCGAGACGAGCCAGGTGGCGGTGCTGACGGACGTGTCGGAGACGGAGGTGGCGATCCTGGCCGATCCGGATGCCGATGCGGGGCAGGTCGAAGAGATCGTGACCCGTGCTGAAGCGAACTTCGTAGAGCCCGAGCCTGAGGACGCCGGGCCAGCGGGTCCTGTCGCGGACGAGGGGCCCTCGTCCTCGCAAGCTGCGGGCGAGGACCCCTCATCCGCGCCACCCGCTGGAGAGGCGGCTGAGACGGACGGCGAAGATACGGCCGCCCCGGAAGAGTCGGCAGATGAAGCCGCTACCGAGGAGGAGATCGAAGAGGACATTGCCGAGGAGGCGCGGGAAGCTGAGGAGGTCGAGGGTGAGACGCTCGGCGACGACCCGGAAGCCGCGGAGGCGGAGCAGGCTGAACAGGTACCCGAGGAGGCGGAGCAGGCTTAGTGGCCAAGAAACGGGTTCACGAGATCGCCAAAGCGCAGGGCGTCAGCTCGAAAGAGCTGCTGGCCGCCCTGAAAGCAGCCGGGGTGGAAGCGAAAGCCGCCGCTTCGAGCGTTGAGGAGGCCGATGCGCTGAAGGCGATTTCGGCCGCGAAAGGGAATGGCGGGGCCGAAGCGACGAAGAAGGCCCCGGTCCCGAAAGCCGACAAACCGGCAGCAGCCGCGGCGCCGAAAGGAGCCGCCAAACCGGCTGCGTCCAAAGGGTCGCAGACGTCGACCAAACCCGTCCGCGCCGCCGGAGCCCAGCAGAGCGGAGGCGGCGGGGGTGGAGGAGCGGCATCGAAAAAACGCCGGGTCGTGATCGATTCGCAGGCTTCGCGCCGCGAGCAGCCAGGCGGTCCGCCGCCGCAGCGGCCGCCGCGCCGCCGAGGGGGACGCCGCCGCCGGCCGCTGCTGGAGGAGCCGCCGGCGAAACCGGAGACGCCCGCTGAGCCCGAGGCGACGAAGGTCAACTCCGGGGTGACGGTTCGCGAGGTGGCCGAGTCACTTGGCCTGGCCCCGGCCGAGGTGATCAAAAAACTGATGATGATGGGCGAGATGGCAACGCTGACCCAGACGCTCACCGACGACTCGGTAAAGGCGATCGCCGAGGAGTACGACCGCAAGATCGAGATCGTCCACGCCGCCGACGAGGAGCCGGAGGAGCCGGAGTTCTCCGACGCCGACGAGGACCTGGTCGAACGGCCGCCGGTGGTGACGATCATGGGCCACGTCGACCACGGCAAGACCTCGCTGCTGGACGCGATCCGCGAGACCGAGGTGGCCGCCGGCGAGGCGGGCGGGATCACCCAGCACATCGGCGCGTACCAGGTCCACCACGACGAAAAGACCATCACCTTCCTCGACACGCCGGGCCACGCCGCCTTTACCGCGATGCGGGCCCGCGGCGCCAAGGTCACCGACGTGGTCGTCGTTGTCGTCGCCGCTGACGACGGCGTCATGCCTCAAACGAAAGAGGCGATCGACCACGCTCGCGCCGCCGACGTGCCGATGTTGATCGCCGTCAACAAGATCGACAAAGAGGGGGCGAACCCCGAAAAAGTCCGCGGCGAGCTGGCCTCCGAAGGGCTGTCTCCCGAGGACTGGGGCGGCGACACCGTCTTCTGCGAAGTCTCGGCGAAGACGAAGCAGGGCCTCGACAACCTGCTCGACATGATCCTCCTGGTCACCGAGCTGGAGGAGCTCTCCGCCAACCCGAACGCCCCCGCCTCCGGGCACGTAATCGAGTCCCAGCTCGACCCCGGGCGGGGCCCCGTGGTGACCGTCCTGGTCGAGCGAGGCACGCTGCGGGTCGGCGACTCGCTAGTGGCCGGGCCGCAGTGGGGCCGCGTCCGCGCGATGCAGGACTTCACCGGCAGGGCGGTCAAGGAGGCTGTGCCGGGGATGCCGGTAGAGGTGCTCGGCTTCGACGGCGTCGCCGACGCCGGCGAGTTCGTGCAGACGGTGGAGAACGACCGCCGCGCGCGCTCGATGGCCCAGGAACGCGGCAACCGGCTCAAGGCCGAGGCGCTGGCCCGTCGTCAGGGGCGCAAGGTCAGCCTCGACGAGGTCTTCGCCCGCGCCCAGGAGGGCGAGATCAAGGAGCTCGACATCGTCCTCAAGGCAGATGTCGCCGGCTCCCTGGAGGCGCTGCAGGACGAGCTCGCGAAGGTCCCGCAGGACCGGGTCGCGATCAACATCATCCACTCGCAGACCGGCGGAATCAACGAGTCGGACGTGATGCTCGCCTCGGCCTCCGACGCGATCATCATCGGCTTCAACGTGCGGCCGCTGCTGGACGCAAAACGCGCCGCCGAGCGCGAGGGCGTCGACGTCCGCACCTACTCGGTCATCTACAAAATCACCGAAGACCTGCGCAACGCGATGGAGGGTCTGCTGGAGGCCGTCGAGGTCGAGGAGACGATCGGCGAGGCGCTGGTCAAACAGACCTTCAAAGCCTCCAAGGTCGGCCGCATCGCCGGCTGCATCGTGGCCGAGGGCAAAGCCGTGCGCACCGCCAGCGTCCGGCTGATCCGGGAGGGCACGGTGATCTGGACCGGCGAGCTCGGATCCCTGCGCCGCTTCAAAGACAACGTCCAGGAAGTCGAGGAGGGGCAGGAGTGCGGCATCGTCCTCGAGGGCTACGCCGACGTGAAGGAGGACGACGTGCTCGAGTTCTTCCAGACGAAACAGGTCGAGCAGACCCTCGAGTAAGTGCCTGTGCGGATGCCCCCACGCACATCTGGCGGCACCGGACACACTTCGCGGGTGGTCGTCCTCGGTCGGCCAAATGGCGATGCCATTCGACCTCCCTGCGTCCTATCCCCGCTCGGTCCGGTTCTCGCCAGCTGCACGCGCGGGCATCCGCACAGGCACTCGGAGTAGCATGGCCGGCCCCCGCATGCGGCGCATCAACGAGGTGCTTCGCGAGGTCGTGGGGGCGGCAATCGCAGGTGAGCTCAGTGACCCCCGCATCGGCTTCGTGACCGTGACTTCGGTAGAGACCAGCCCCGACCTGCGCACCGCAAAGGTGTTCGTCAGCGTGCTCGGCGACGAGGAGGAGCGGGAGGCGACTCTGAGCGGCCTGCGCTCCTCGCACGGCGTGATCCAGTCCCGGATCGCCGCCGAGACGCGGATGAAGCGGACGCCGACGTTGACCTTCCACTACGACGACACGATCGAGAAGGGCGCGCGGATCTCCGAACTTCTCGAGGACGAAGAATGACCTCGGCCCCCGGCATCGCCACCTCCGACCTGGAGCGCGTCGGCGCCGAGCTGCGCGCCCGCGACCGCTTCCTGCTGACCGCCCACGAGGGGCCCGACGGCGACGCCCTCGGCTCGCTGCTCGGGCTGCACAAGATCCTCTCCCAGCTGGGCAAGGACTCGGTGATGTTCATGGCGGCGAAGGAGTTCCCGCTGCCGGTCGAGTACCGCTTCCTGCCCCTGGAGGAGGTCTTCCACGAGCCGCCGGCCGACATGGGCTGCCGCACGGTGATCTTCCTCGACTGCGGCAACATCGACCGGATGCCGGTCGACTGGCTGACCGCCGGCGACAACGACGTGATCAACATCGATCACCACCACGACAACACCTGCTTTGGCGACATCAACCTGGTCGACGTCGGCGCCTCTTGCACCGCCGAGATCGTCTACGAGCTCGCGCTGCTGCTCGAGGCGAAGATCACGCCGGAGATCGCCTCGGCGCTCTACGTCGGCCTGATCACCGACACGGGCAAGTTCATGTACGAGAACGTCAACGCGCATACCCACCGGATTGCCGCGGAGCTGATCGAAGCGGGCGTCAACGTCGACGACACCTACCGCCGGCTCTACGAGCACGTCCCGCTGGAGAAGCTGCGGCTCGTCTCGCGCGCCCTCGACGGGGTCTCCAGCCATTGCGAAGGCGCGCTCGTGATCAGCTACATCACGATGGCCGACTACGAGGCGACGGGGGCAGGCGAGGAGATGACCGAGGGCCTGATCGACCACCTGCGCTCGATCGAGGGGGTCAAGGTCGCCGCGGTGATCAGAGACCTGGGCAACCGCGGGCGGGCCGCCCGCAAGGTGAGCCTGCGCTCCAGCGCCGGCGAGGTCGACGTCTCGGCGATCGCCCGCCTTAACGGGGGAGGGGGGCACAAACGCGCCGCCGGGTTTTCTACCGACCTCGAGTTCGAGCAACTGGTCGAGTTCCTCTCGCGCGAGGTCTCGGCCCAGCTCGGCCTCTGAGAATGAGCGCCGACGCGGGCACGGTGCTGCTCTGCGACAAGCCAGCCGGGTTGACTTCGCACGACGTCGTCGCCAGGGTCCGCCGCGAACGCGACGCGAAAGCGGGCCACGCGGGGACGCTCGATCCCTTTGCCACGGGCTTGCTGCTGATCCTGCTGGGACGGGCGACCCGTTTGCAGCGCTTCCTGGTCGCGCTGCCGAAGACCTATCTGGCGACCGCCCGCCTCGGCTGGCGGTCGAGCACCGGCGATCCCGACGGCGAGCTGACCGAGACGGGGCGGATCCCGGGCTCCCTGGAACTGCCGACCGGGACCGTGCGCCAGCGGGTGCCGATGACCTCGGCGGTGCGGGTCGGCGGCGAGCGCCTATACAAGAAGGCGCACCGGGGGGAGGTCGTGGAGACGCCGGAGCGGGACGTCGAGGTCCACCGCGCCGAGCTGCTCTCCAGCGACGGCGAGCGCGCCCACTACGAGATCGAATGCTCGGCGGGCACCTATGTGCGGACGCTGGTTGAGACGCTAGACGACGCCTACTGCTCCGACCTGCGCCGCACCGCCGTCGGCCCCTTCCGGGTCGAGGACGCCGGGGAGGAGATCCCGACCGAGCGCGTGGCAGAGCTGGTCCCGGCGGTTGCGGAGGCGCTGCGGTGAGCCTCGCCGTAACCGCTCTGCCGGATGTTGAGCCGCGGCCGCGGCACGTCGCGATCGGCACCTTCGACGGCGTCCACCTCGGGCACCGGGCGGTGATCGAGGGCGCCGACACCGTCCTCACCTTCGACCCGCACCCGCTCGAGGTCCTGCACCCGGTGGCGACGCCGAAGCTGCTGATGCCCTTCGAGGTCAAGCGCGACGTGATTGAAGGGTTGGGGGTGGAGGAGCTGGTGGTGATCCCCTTCGACCGGGACTTCGCCCAGCGGAGCGCCGAGGACTTCATCGAGCGCGTGCTGGTGGAGAAGCTCGGCGCCAAGCAGGTCTCGGTCGGCGAGAACTTCCGCTTCGGCGCCAAAGCCAAAGGCGACCCGGCGATGCTGGAAGCCCACCCGGAGTTCGAGACCCGGGTGGTTCCCCTGGTCGAGGTCGACGGCGAAACCGTCTCCTCGACGCGGATCCGGGCTCTGGTGGCCGCGGGCGAGATGGCCCAGGCCCGGCGCTGCCTCGGCTCGCCCTTCATGGTCGAGGGGACCGTCGTGCAGGGCGACCAGCGCGGCCGCACACTCGGCTTCCCCACGGCCAACCTCGTTCCTGACGACCACCTGGTCATTCCCGGCCACGGTGTCTACGCGGCCTTCGCCAACGGCGTCCCAGCGGCTGTCAACGTCGGTATCCGGCCCACCTTCGAGAGCGGCCGGGGCGTCCTAATCGAGACCTATCTGATCGACCACGAGGAGGACCTCTACGGCAAGACCCTGCGGGTCGCCTTCGTCGAGCGTCTCCGCGGCGAGCGCGCCTACCACGAGGTCGACGAGCTGATCGCCCAGATGCACCGCGACGTCGAGGACGCGCGGCGGGTCTGCGGCGCCTTCACCTGAGAGGCAGCGCGCTTCCTCAGGCAGCTTTTTTCACGACTTTGAATTTGAAGCTGGCCGGCGTCGGGTCGGCGACGCCGCCCTTGACCGCCCGCACTGAGAATTTGTGTTTCCCGACTTTGACTTTGTAGCGCTTGGGCGAGGTGCAGGCAGCGTAGGCACGTTTGTCGAGCTTGCATTCGAAGCTCGCGCCCGCCGTCGGCGAGTGGAAGGTGAATTTGACTTTGACCCGTTTAGCCGCCGTTTTGATCACTTTCCGCGGGTGTGAGGCAATTGTCGTGTTCGGCGGGCCGACTGGGGCTGCTGCGAGTACCGTGTAGCCCACGGTTTTCGAGCTCGTGCCCCCATCCGTGTCTTCGGCGTTGACCGTGAAGGCGTGCTGGCCCAGGGTCGAGGTGTCGAGCGGGGCGCCGTTGGCCACTGGCCCGGCGCATTTGACCAGGCCGACGCCTACCTGCGGAGTGCATGAGTAAATCGCGGTGACCGCCTGCCCGAGGGTGTAGGTGGCACCGCCGGTGGGGGAGGTGATGTTGATGTCGGGAGGCGGGGCGTACGTGATCACTATCCGGGGCGACGCGCTGGGGGCGGCGATTTCGAGTTCCCCTTCCGCCGGAACGAGGGACGAACCCCCTCCGCCGCCTCCGCCGCCGGCGTTCAGGCCGCCGCCTCCGCCGCCTCCTCCGTTGAGGCCTCCGCCGCCTCCGCCGCCGCCATTGGTCCCGACTTCGCCGTTGCCGCCGGAACCGCCGGAGCCCAGTTCGCCGCTGTCGCCGGATTCGCCGTTGCCGAAGCCGCCGCCACCTCCGCCGAATTCGGTTCCCGCGCCGCCGCCTTCGTTGCCGGCTTCGTTGCTTTCGCCGGCGCTCCCGGCGTCGCCGCCGTCGCCAGGCGGACTGGTTACGCCATCGCCTCCACCGCCGCCTCCACCCGCCGCGACGACAAGGCGGCTTTCCAGCGAGAGCAGCGTCGAGCCCGGCACGAGTCGGATGTCGGATGCGCCGCCGCCGCCCCCAGCGCCACCGCCGCCATTTGCGCCCCCGTTGAAGCCGCCCGCACCACCCTCGCTGTTGTCTTTACCGGTGCCGCCGACCTCGATGTAGAGGGTTTCCCCGGGGGTGACTTCCAGATCGGCCATGACTTCGGCGGCGGCGCCACCTTCGGCGGCGACGCCTCCCTGGCCGCCGCTGCCGCCGATCAGCAGGACGTGCAGGAGATGTACTCCGCTCGGCACCACGAAGGTTTGCTCATTGCCGGTGTGGCTGAAGACGTTGGTCGTTGCCTGCGCGGGTGAAACGGCCCAGGCAAGGGTTCCGAGCAGGGCGATCCCGACGGATAGAAAAACTCGATGCACTATCACGGACGCGACCCTTTCAAAGGGGTCGGCGGAAGTCAATCGAACCGGCTCGGTTGTGCTAGCTTCCAGCAGCCGTCGCACCCGAGTGTGCGGCGTTTTTGCGAGATGAGCCTGACCAAAGAGAAGAAGAGCGAGCTGATCGGCAAATACGGCCGCGGCGACAAGGACACCGGCTCGGCCGAGGTCCAGATCGCGCTGCTGACCGCCCGTATCAACGAGCTCACCGAGCACCTGCGCGAGCACGCCAAAGACCACCATTCGCGCCGCGGCCTGCTGATGCTGGTCGGCAAGCGCCGCCGGATGCTGCGCTACCTCGAACGCACCGACCTCGAGCGCTACCGCGCGCTGGTCAAAGAGCTCGGCCTGCGGCGATGATCGCGGTCGGGGAGCAGGCCCCCGACTTCACGCTTCGCAACCAGGACGGGGAAAAGGTCTCCCTCTCGGACTACCGCGGCCGCAAGGTGCTGTTGGTCTTCTACCCGGGCGATTTCAGCCCGATCTGCGGCGACCAGCTCTCGATCTATCAGGAGGTCAAGCCGGAGATCACCGCCAAGGGAGTCGAGATGCTCGGGATCAGCGTCGACGGCATCTTCGCCCACAAGGCCTTCCAGGAGAAGCTCGGCATCGACACCACGCTGCTTTCGGACTTCGAGCCGAAGGGGGCGGTCGCGCGCGCCTATGACTCATACATCGAGAAGATCGGGATCGCCGACCGCACCCTCATCCTCGTCGACGAGGAGGGCAAGGTCACCTGGACCTACAAATCGCCCAACCCCGGCGAGTTCCCCGGCGCCAACGTCATCTTCGACGCCCTCTCCTGACGCGAGTCTGCGAAAACCGGCGTATATCGCCGGATTCGGCAGACTCGGCGCATGAGCGACCTAAGCAGTGCCCCGATTCCGCCCGTCGGGACCGACGATCACGTGCGCGGCGCGGGGGAGGAGGGACTGATCGTCTACGCCGACCTTGGCTGCCCGCATTGCGCCGGGGCGTGGCCGCGGCTGAGCGAGCGGCCCGGGCGCCTTGTGTTCCGCCATTTCCCGGTCACCAGCAAGCACCCCCGCTCGCCGGCCCTGCACGCCGCCGCGGAGGCGGCCGGGCTCCAGGGTCGCTTCTTCGCGATGGTCGACTCCCTCTACGCCGACCGCGGCCGGGTCGATGACCCGCATTTGTGGGAGCGGGCGAAGCAGCTGGGGCTTGATTCGGAGCGTTTCGAGGCGGATCGCCGATCCGCGGAGGTGGAGGCCAGGGTCAGGCGCGATTTCGAATCGGGCATTCGCGGCGGAGTAGCTGGAACTCCAGCGCTTTTCGATGCATGTACCCTTGTCGCAGTTAGAGAACGAGAGTTCTGAACGCAATGGGCCGCCAACCGGGCGGCCGGAGGTAGACAACTAAATGAGCATGTTTGACGTTACCCGCGTCTCGGCGGATGTCGGCGACAGCCAGATTTCCTTCGAGACCGGCAAACTCGCGAAGCAGGCGAGCGGCGCTGTCGTCGTCCGCAGCGGCGACACGATGGTCCTCTGCACCGCCACCGTCGGGAACCTTCGCGACGTGGACTTCCTTCCCCTCACCGTCGACGTCGAGGAGCGGATGTATGCCGCGGGCAAGATCCCAGGCTCGTTCTTCCGCCGCGAGGGGCGCTCCGGCGAAAAGGCGACGCTGACCGCGCGGATGATCGATCGCCCGATCCGTCCGCTCTTCCCGAAGGGGTGGCACTACGAGACGCAGCTGGTCGCGATCCCGATGTCGGTCGACCAGGTCAACCCCTACGACATCCTCGCGATGAACGGCGCCTCCGCGGCGCTGGCGATCTCGCCGGTCCCGGTCGCCGCCCACGTCGGCGCGGTCCGCATCGGCAAACACGAGGGGGACTTCGTTGTCAACCCCGCCGAGGAGACCCACGAGGAGCTGGAACTCGACCTGATCGTCGCCGGCACCGAGGAGGCGATCCTGATGGTCGAGGCCGGCGCCAGCGGCGTCACCGAGGCCGAGATCCTCGACGCCCTCGACATCGCCCACGCCGAGATCAAGAAGCTCTGCGCCGCGATGGAGGAGCTGCAGCAGAAGGCAGGCAAGGAGAAGCTGGAGGTCGAGGCGCCGAAGATCGACGAGGCGCTGCTCGACGAGATCCGCGCCTCGCATGGCCAAGCCCTGGTCGACGCGATCGCCACCGAGGGCAAGCTCGAGCGCTACGAGGCGATCGACAAAGTCAAGGACGAGGTGGTCGGCAAGTACGCCCTCTCCGACGACGACTCGGAGGTCGACGAGGAGCGGGTGGCCGAGGTCAAGGCCGCCATCGACTCGATCGAGAAGGACACGATCCGCAAGGCGATCGCGGTCGAAAAGAAACGCCCCGACGGCCGCGCCCAGGACGAGATCCGGCCGATCGAGACCGAGGTCGACATCTCACCGCGCGTGCACGGCTCGGCGCTGTTCACCCGCGGCGAGACCCAGATCCTCTCCAACGTGGCGCTGGGCACGACTCGGATGGACATGCGGATCGACACGCTCGGCCTGCAGACCACGAAACGGTTCTGGCACCACTACAACTTCCCGCCCTTCTCGGTCGGGGAGGCCGGCTTCATGCGCGGCCCGAAGCGGCGCGACATCGGCCATGGCGCCCTCGCCGAGCGCGCCCTGGAGGCGACGATCCCGGGTGAAGAAGAGTTCCCGTACGTGATCCGGGTGGTCTCCGAGACCCTCGAGTCCAACGGCTCCTCCTCGATGGGGTCGGTCTGCGCCTCCTCTATGGCCCTGCAGGCCGCTGGCGTCCCGGTCAGCGCTCCCGTCGCCGGTGTGGCGATGGGCCTGATCAAGGAGGGCGACGACTACATCGTCCTCACCGACATCGCCGGCGTCGAGGACCACCTCGGCGACATGGACTTCAAGGTCGCCGGGACCGCCGAGGGCATCACCGCCCTGCAGATGGACATCAAGATCACCGGCGTCACCTTCGACATCCTCCGCGACGCCTTGTCGCAGGCCAACGCGGGCCGTCAGTTCAGCCTCGGCAAGATGGCCGAGGCGATCGACGGGGCGCGGGAGAAGCTCTCCGCGCACGCGCCGGCGATCGAGTCGATCAAGATCGACCCGGAGAAGATCGGTGCGGTCATCGGTAAAGGCGGCGAAACGATCCGCGCCCTCTGCGAGGAGTTCGAGGCCGAGATCGACGTCGAGGACGACGGCACCGTGCGGATTTACGCGCCGACCGGGGAACTGGTCGAGGCTTGCGTCTCCCGGATCAACTCGATGACCAAGGAGGCCGAGATCGGCGATCGCTACAACAGCGCCAAGGTCGTGAAGACGACCACGTTCGGCGCCTTCGTCGAGCTGGTCAAGGGCACCGACGGCCTGCTTCACATCTCCAACGTGAAGCCGGGCGAGCGGGTCGACTCCGTCGACGACGTCCTCAAGGCCGGCGAGGAGATCGACGTCACCGTGGTCGAGGTCGACAAGGAGCGCGGCCGGATCGGCCTGCGCCTCTCCGATGATCCCTCGATTGCCGGCAAATCGCCGGAGGAGCTGGCTTCGGTCGGCTCCGGGGACGGGGGACGGCGCAACGGCGGCGACCGAGGTGGCCGCGGTAGGGATCGCGACCGCGGCGGTCGCGGGCGTGAACGCGAGCGCCGCGGCTAATTGAGCGGCGCCAGGCTCACCGAGCTGGACTCGGGCGTCCGGGTCGTGACCGAGGAGGTTCCCTCGGTCCGGTCCGTGGCGCTCGGGCTCTGGGTCCGGACCGGGTCCAGGAACGAGACCTCGGCGCAGGCCGGGGTCTCGCACTTCCTCGAGCACCTTCTGTTCAAGGGCACGGCGCGCTACTCGGCGATCGAGATCTCCGAGCACTTCGACGGGCTCGGTGCCTCGGTCAATGCCGCCACCGGCAAGGAGACCACCCATCTGCACGCCCGCTTTCTCGACGAGCACACCGAGGCGGTCTTCGACCTGCTCGCGGAGATGCTGCTCGCGCCCACCTATCCCGACATCGACTCCGAGCGCCAGGTGGTGCTGGAGGAGATCGCGATGTACGACGACGAGCCGCAGGACCGCGTCCACGACGTGCTGGCCGAGGCGGTCTTCGGCGAGCATCCGCTGGGGCGGCGGGTGCTCGGTGAGCCGGAGGTGATCGCCTCGATTCCGGTTCCCGATATCGAGGCCTACCGCAGCGCCCATTACGCGGCACCGCAGATCGTCGTCGGCGCCGCCGGCAGCCTCGAGCACGAGCGCATCGTCGAGCTGGCGGGGCGGCTGATTCAGGCTCCCGCCGAAGACGGGCGGGGGATCTCGGAGGTGCAGGTCGAGGCCGACTCGCGCCTCTGCTTCCTGCAGAAGGACACCGAGCAGTACCACATCTGCTTCGGGGCGCCGGGGCTGCGGCGGGACGACCAGCGCCGCTTCCCATTGGCGGTGCTCGACGCGATCTTCGGCGGCTCGACTTCCTCACGGCTCTTCCGCGAGGTGCGCGAGAAGCGCGGCCTCGCCTACTCGGTCGGTTCCTACAACGAGCAGTTCACCGACAACGGACTCGTCGCCACCTACGTCGGCACGCGCGAGGACAACGTCGAGGAGGCCTGCTCGATCATCGGCCGGGAGATGGCGCGGCTGCGCTCCGAGCCGGTCTCCGAGGAGGAGCTGACGCGGGCGAAGGAGAGCGTCAAGGGACGCCTCGTCCTTTCCTCCGAGTCGACCGCGGCGCGGATGACGCGAATCTCCCGCGCGACGCTGTTCGGGCTGCCGATCGAAAGCCTCGATGAGATGCTGGCCAAAGTGAACGCGATAGAGGTCGGCGATCTGACCGATCTCGCCGCGGAGCTCTACGGCGCGGAGCGGCTCTCGGCCGCCTGCGTCGGCGCCGACGAAGGCCGCTTTCGCTCGGCACTGGCCCCGGTCAGCGAAGCGCTGGTGGCGGCGTGATCCGGGTTGCCGTAGCCGGCGCCGCCGGGAAAATGGGCCAGACCGTCTGCGAGGCGGTCGAAGAGGCCGATGGCCTGGAGCTGAGCGGCCGCGCCGACCCGGCCCTCGGCACCGAGCTGAGCGAGGTCCTGGGAGACGCGGACGTTGTCGTCGATTTCACCCGTCCCGACGCCGCCCTCGACGACGTCCGCGCCTGCCTCGCAGCCGGCGTCCACGCCGTCGTCGGCACCACCGGCTTCGACCTCGCCGCAGCCCGCGAGGCGGCCGAGGCTTCCGGGGCCAACTGTTTTGTCGCCCCCAACTTCGCAATCGGCGCGGTGCTGATGATGGAGGCCTCGCAGGCGATCGCCAGGCACATGCCCGAGTGCGAGATCGTCGAGCTCCACCACGACAAGAAGCTCGATGCGCCCTCGGGCACCGCGAAGCGCACCCAGGAGCTGATCGACGCGGCGGGCGGCAACGTCCACCAGCCGATCCACTCGGTGCGACTGCCGGGTCTCGTCGCCCACCAGGAAGTGATCTTCGGGGGCGTCGGCCAGACGCTCTCGATCCGCCACGACTCGATCGACCGCCGCTCCTTCATGCCAGGGGTCGTCCTTGCCTGCCGGAAGGTGGCTGACCTCCCCGATCGATTCACGGTCGGGCTGGAGAAGCTGCTCTAGTCGCGCGGCGGCCGACTGACGGGATACCCTGGGCATGGTGAAGGAGATCAAGGGAGTCATCACCGCGATGGCGACCCCGTTCGACGAGAGCGGCGCGGTCGACCACGAAGCGGCGCGGCGACTGGCTGCTCACCTCCTCGAGCACGGCTCCCATGGGCTGGTGATCGCGGGGACGTCCGGCGAGTGCCCGACCCTCACCGACGGCGAGGAGATCGAGCTACTGCGGGCGGTGCGAGCCGAGGTGGGGGACGAGGCCCTGCTGATCTGCGGCACCGGCACCAACGACACCCGACACTCCTGCGAACTGACGAAGATGGCGGCGGATGCGGGGGCGAATGCGTCCCTGGTCGTCTGCCCCTACTACAACAAGCCGAACCGGGCAGGGATCCGCGCCCACTTCGAAACCGTCGCGGGAGCGGTCCCCGACCTGCCGATGGTGATCTACAACATCCCCTCACGGGTGATTGTCAACGCCGATCCCGAGCTGCTGGCCGAGTTGGGGCAGGTCGAGAACATCGTCGCCGTCAAGCAGGCCAACGACGACGAGCTCGGGCCGATCGAGGGACTAACCGTGCTGGCCGGCAACGACAACGTCTTCCTCCGCGTGCTCGAGTTCGGCGGTGGGGGCGGGATCCTCGTCAGCTCCCACATCGTCGGAGACCGCATGCGCGAGATGTGGGAGGCAGCCGAGGCCGGCGACGTCGAGCGCGCCCGCCAGATCGACGCCGAGATCACGCCCGTCTACGAGGCGACCTCGGTGACCACCAACCCGATCCCGCTGAAGGCGGCCCTGGCGATGCTGGGGCTGTGCGAGGACCGGCTGAGACTTCCCCTGGTATCCGCCGACGCCGAGCAGCGAGCCGCCATCAAGGCCGGCCTCGACGCTGCCGGTGTCGCGGTCGCCAGTTAGACACCGCATAAAGAGAGTGAGTAACTAGTGCCAAGCAAACTTCGAGTGCTGCCCCTGGGCGGCCTCGGCGAGATCGGCAAGAACATGACCGTGGTCGAGTACGACGGACGAATCGTCGTCGTCGACACCGGGCTGATGTTCCCGACCGCCGAAATGCACGGAATCGACCTCGTGCTGCCGGACTTCTCCTACCTGCGCGACCGCGCCGAGGACATCGAGGCGATTGTCCTCACCCATGGGCACGAGGACCACGTAGGCGCTTTGCCTTACGTGTTGAGGGAGATCGGCATCCCGCCGGTGATTTACGGGGGCCTGCTGACGATCGGCATGGTCCGCTCGAAGCTCGACGAGCACAAGCTGGGGGAGTCGACGCCGCTGCAGGAGCTGCCGCCGGGGGAGAAAGTTCGGCGCGGCCCGTTCGAGATCGAGCTGATCCACCTCGCCCACTCGATTCCTGACATGCGTGGGGTGCTGCTGAACACCGAGCTCGGCTCGGTTCTGATGACCGGCGACTACAAGTTCGACCAGACCCCGGTCGACGGGCGCCCAGCCGACGTCTCGCGCCTAGCCGAGCTCGGCAAGGAAGGGCTGCTGTTGCTCTGCGGCGACTCGACCAACGCCGATCGCCCCGGAGTGGCCCCGTCGGAGTCAGCGGTCGGGCCGGCGCTGTTGCAGGAGTTCTCCCGCTGCAGGGGCCGGGTCATCGTCACCTCGTTCGCCTCCAACATCCACCGGGTCCAGCAGGTGATCGACGCCGCCGACCGGCTCGACCGCAAAGTCGCCCTGGTCGGGCGCTCGATGCGCAAGAACTTCAACATCGCCTCCAACCTGGGCCTGGCGAAGGCGCCGGAGGGGATCTTCATCCAGCCCCGGGAGATCGAGGATTTTCCCGACGAGAAGGTCGTCGTGATCTCGACCGGCAGCCAGGGGGAGCCGCTCTCGGCGCTGCGGCGGATGGCCAACAACGACCACCGCGACGTGCGGCTGCACTCGGGCGACACGGTTGTCTTCTCGGCGACCCCGGTGCCCGGGAACGAGCGCGCCGTCAACGAGACGATCGACCGCATCTATGAGATCGGCGCCAGCGTGATCACCGCCAAGGACGCGCCGATCCACGCCTCCGGCCATGGCTGGCAGGAGGAGTTGAAGCTGATGCTGAACCTGACCAAACCCCGCTACGTGCTGCCGGTCCACGGTGATTACAAGCGGCTGCGCCTGCACGCCGAGTTGGCCGAGGCGGTCGGGATCGAGCGCGAGCGCGTCTTCCAGGGCCGCAACGGCCTGCCGCTGGAGATCGACGCCGATGGCGCCAGCTTCGGCGAGGACATCCACGCCGGCGTCATCTACGTCGACGGCGTCAACATCGGGGAGCCCGACGACGCCGCCCTGCGCGACCGCCGCGAGATCTCCGCCGACGGCATCTTCATCGTCGTCGCGACGGTCTCCTCCGATGACGGCGCGATCGTCGCCGATCCCGAGGTGATCTTCCGCGGCGTCGCCTTCCTCGAGGAGGCGGACGCCCTGGTCGAGGACCTCAAGGACCTGGTCGAAGACCAGCTCGACGAGGCCGCTGCCGCGGGCCGCCGCGAGACCCACCTGATCGAGGAGGACCTGCATGAGGGGATCGGCAAGTTCGTCTGGCAGCGCCTGCGCCGCCGCCCAATGGTCCTGCCGGTGGTGATCGAGGTCTGAGACGAAAAAGGCCCGCCGGAGCCAATGTCTGGGGAGAAGCTCCGGCGGGCGTAGTGTGTCTCGTCCGCGAGGGACGGTAGGCGCTCGCCCTAAAGCGCCTCTAAAGGCTTGGAGATCGGTTTCCCGGGATTTCCGGCGAGGGGGATCTGGAGGACGAAGAGGGCGCCGCCCCTGGGGGACTGACCCGCTTCGATGCGGCCGCCATGGGAATCGACGACCGCGCTGACGATTGACAGGCCCAGGCCCGTGCCGGCACCGCGAGCGGTGTCGGCCGATCCCCGCCCGCGCACGAAACGGTCGAAGACCTGGGTCCTCATCGGCTCGGGGATTCCCGGACCGTCGTCGGCGACCTCGACGACCGCTCGCCCGTCCTCCTCGCTCAGGCTGAGCTCGATCCGCGAGCCGGACGGGGTGTGACGGACCGCGTTGTCGAGCAGGTTGAGCAGCGCGCGGTGCAGCTCGTCGCGGCTTCCCTCCACGGGCAGCGGGCGCTCGTTCTCGATCACCAGCTCGCGATCGCCCATCAGTGGCGCGACCTCCGCGGCGGCTTCGCCGACGATCTCGGCGAGGTCAACGCGGCGATGCGACTCCAACCGCCCGGCGTCCGCACGCGCCAGCAGCAACAGGTCGGCGACCAGGCGGGCCATTCGCTTCGAGGAGCGCAGCGCAGAGTCGACGATCTCCCGATCCTCAGACTGCCCCTGCCCCGCAAGCGAAGCCTGCAGTAATTCGAGGTTGGCGAGGATGCTGGTCAGCGGCGTACGCAGCTCGTGCGAGGCGTCGGCGACGAACTCCCGCTGCCTCTGCATCAGCCCCTCCCGTTCGGCGCGGGCGGCGTCGAGCGACCGCAGCATCTTCTCCAGCGTCTGCGCCAGCTCGCCGACCTCATCCTCGAGCGCCGGCTGCGGCATCCGCCGGGAGGGATCGCCGGTGGCGGCGATCTCACGCGCGGTGGCGGTGAGCGAGGCGATCGGCCGCATCGCTCGGCGTGCGATGGCCAGGCCGGCGACGACGGCCAACAGCGTGCCGACGAGGATCCCGCCGAAAATCAAGAGCCAGACTCGGTCTATCGTCGCTTCGACGTGGTCGAGGTTGCGCCCATATTGGACGTAGCCGGTCACCACGCCTGCTTCGCTCAGGATCGGCTCGGTGGCCACGCGCAGCCCGTGAAAGTCGGTCAGCCCTTCCTGCAGGGGGCCGAGCACGGCGGCGTCGGTGCTGGAATTGATCAGGTTGCCGCTGCTGTCGTAGACGCGCGCCGAGGCGTCGTCGGGAAGGACGAAGGCGTTGAGCTGCGGGCCTTCGATCGCTTCCGGATCGCCGAAGGGGGGATAGACGACCTGGAACTGGCCGGCGAGGATCTTCGCCGCGCTGCTGACCTCGCCGTTGAAGTCGTCGCGGATCCGTTCGGTGGCGATCGTGCCGATCGCGCCGCCGAAGAGGACGAGGATCACGAGGGTGAGCCCCGAGGAGACCGCGGCCAGCTGCCAGCGGACCGGCCAGGACTTGGGGCTCAGCGGATGGGGCCCCAAGTTCAGCTCAAGATTTGAGGACATACCCGGCGCCGCGTTTGGTGTGGAGCAGGCGCGACTCCCCGCCCCCCTCGAGCTTGCGCCGCAGGTTGGAGATGAAGACGTCGATCGTGTTGGTCGCGGCCATCGGGTCGTATCCCCAGACCTCGTCTAGCAGCCGCTCGCGCGAAACCACCAGCCGCTCGTTGCGCATCAGGAACTCGAGCAGCTCGAACTCGCGGTTGGTCAACTCGATCTCTCGCTCGCCGCGGTGCACTTCACGGGTGTCTGGGTTCAGTGTCAGGTCTCCGACCTCCAGGGAAGCGGAACCGCGCGGAGGGCGGCGGCGCAGGAGCGCGCGAATCCGTGCCAGCAGCTCCTGCCGCTCGAACGGCTTGACCAGGTAGTCGTCGGCGCCGCTGTCGAGGCCGGCGACTCGGTCCTCGGTCTCGGCCCGGGCAGTCAGCATCAGGATCGGCACGTCGCCGTCCCGGCGCAGGCGGCGGCAGACCTCGACTCCGTCGAGGCCAGGCAGGCCGAGATCGAGGACGACGAGATCCGGCACGAACCCGGCGGCGACGTCCAACGCCTCGGCCCCATCGGCGGAGGTGCGCACCTCGTACCCCGCGTTGCGGAGGGAGCGGCGGAGGACGTCGGCGATGTCCGCGTCGTCCTCGACTACGAGGACGCGACCGCCCAGATGATCGACCTCGCTCAGCACAATGCGATGGTAGCCCCGGAAATCGCCGCTCCGCGCAGTATTTACCGCGAATTTAGGACAGGCCCTTGGCTCGCAGGGGAGCGGGCTTCGGCGTCGAACGGGAGACCATGTTCGTTCGCAAGAAGCGCGCCGGCGCGGCGCGGAGGGCCAAGGCTGCATCGAAGCGGAAGCCGAAGGCCAGAGTCGGCCTGCACCTGCCGGCTGGTCTCGAGCAACGCTACCTCGACCTGATCGCTCTCTTCCTCGTCGCCTTCGGCGTCTACCTCGTCTTCGTCCTTTTCTTTGGCTGGGAGGGGGGCAAGGTCGGCTACGGGGCAGAAACCGCGCTGACCTACCTGTTCGGGGAGGTCGGGGCGCGGATCTTCACCGTCCTGCTGCTCGTGGTCGGCGGCATGCTCCTAACCGGGACCTCCGTTTCGGCGCTGGCGCGGGGCCTGGGCCGCGGCCTGCGGGCGATCTTCCGCGGCATCTTCGTTGGCGGGGATGCGGCGGCGCGGACGGTGGCCAAGACCCACGCCGACTGGCGGGAGCACCGCGAGGCGCGCGCCGAGGCGGCCACCCTGGCCGGTCCCACCGACGTGATGAGTTCATACCCAGAGCACGACGACGATTTCGAACCCACCGTCGCGCTCGCGGAGGACGAGGACTACGACGCGCAGATGTTCGACGCCGAGAGCGAGGAAGGGGACGAACAGGAGACCGAGACCGAAGTGGAGCTGCAGAACTACAACTCCGAGGACGCCGTCGCGGTGGTCGACGAGGGCGATCGGGCGCACGCCGGTCTAACGCCGATGGGCAACAAGCGCGGCGTGACCATGTCCGAGGAGATCGACTACCGGTCGCCGTCGCCGAAGCTGCTGGAGCGCGGGAAAGGCGACAAAGGGCCGGATCCACGCGACCACGAAGCGGTCGGTCGCAAGCTGGTCGAGACGCTCGGCCACTTCGGCGTCGAGGCGAAGATCGTCGGCATCGTCAGCGGTCCCCACGTCTCGCGCTTCGAGCTGCGTCTCGCTCCGGGGACCAAAGTCAAGAAAGTCACCGAGCTCGCCAACGACATCGCCTACGCGCTCGCCTCGACCGACATCCGCATCCTCGCTCCGATCCCGGGGAAGCAGGCGGTCGGAGTCGAGGTCCCAAACAGCCGTCGCCGCATGGTCCGCCTCGGCGACATCTACGCCGGCCGTCCCGAGAAGACCTCGCCGCTGGTCGCCTGGCTCGGCAAGGGGATCGACGGCAACGCCGTCTGGACCGACCTCGCGAAGATGCCGCACGTGCTCGTCGCCGGCACCACCGGCTCGGGCAAGAGCGGCTGCGTCAACGCGATCCTCTCCTCGATCCTGATGCAGGCCTCGCCGAACGAGGTCCGGCTCGTCCTCGTCGACCCGAAGCAGGTCGAGCTCAACCACTACGAGAACGTCCCGCACTTGCTGACGCCGGTCGTCACCTCGCCGCGCCTGGCGGCCAACGTCCTCGCCAACCTGATCGGCGAGATGGAGAGCCGCTACGGGATCATGAGCGAGGCCAGGGCGCGCAACCTGAACGAGCTCAACCGCGTCCGCCACCGGCAGGGCCAGGCGCCGCTGCCGCACATTCTCTGCGTGATCGACGAGCTCGCGGACCTGATGATGGTCGCCCCGGCTGAAGTCGAGGACTCGATCATCCGCCTGGCGCAGAAGTCACGGGCGACCGGGATCCACCTTGTGCTGGCGACCCAGCGACCGTCGACCGACATCATCACCGGCACGATCAAGGTCAACATCCCCTCGCGGATCGCCTTCGCCGTCTCCTCCCAGACCGACTCCCGCGTGATCCTCGACCAGGGTGGGGCGGAGACCCTGCTCGGGCAGGGGGACATGCTCTTCCGCGGCGCCGGCAGCTCGAAGCTACAGCGCGTCCAGGGCGCCTTCGTCACCGAGGACGAGATCGCCCGCATCACTTCGCACTGGGCGAAGCAGGGAGAACCTGAGTTCGAGGACGAGCTGCTGGAGACCCCACAGGAGGCCGCCGACGAAGGTCGTGACGACGACTTCGACCCGGACAGCGACGACCTGCTTGACGAGGCAATACGCCTGGTCGTACAGACCGAGACCGCCTCGGTGTCGATGGTCCAGCGGCGCCTGCGGGTCGGCTACACCCGCGCCGGCAGGCTGATCGACATGCTGGAGCGGCGTGGCGTGATCTCCGGCTACGAGGGCTCCAAACCCCGCCAGGTCTTGATCACGCAGGCTGACCTTCCGCGCGTGCTTAGCGGCGGCAACCCGGCGCAGGAGCCGGTTGCGGTCGACGCCGAGCCGGAGGATTAGCAGCGAAAATCCATTGCTTCTGGGGCTCGGGGGCCGCAGAATGAAGGCGTGGCCGATGGTGTCGGAACCAAGCTGCGTGAGGCGCGTACGCGGAAGCGGCTGAGCCTGGGGGAGATCGAGGATGCGACCAAGATCCGCGGCCGCTACCTGCAGGCGATCGAGAACGAAGATTGGGACCAGCTGCCGGGCGAGACCTATGCCCGCGCTTTCATCCGCACCTACGGCAGCCTTGTCGGACTCGACGGCGAGCGGCTGGCGGAGGAACAGCGGCACGAGCGCGGCGCCGCGCGGCCGGGGGAGGGGCTTCCCCGCGTCGACCCGCGCCCGCGGCGGGTCGTCCGTAGGCGCGAGCGGCGGCGAATCGACCCACGGCTGGCGACGGTGGGCGTCTCGGCGCTCGTCGTCGCCGCGCTGGTTGTGATCGGCCTCTCAACCGGAAGTGACGAGGAAGCGAGTACGGGCCCGCAGCCAGAGTCCGACGGAAAGCTCGGGGCCGCGACCCCGGCCAATGACTCGCCGCGGAGCGATGCCGCTCCCCAGGGTCACTCGCTTGAGCTGGTGGCGACGGGGGAAGTCTGGGTCTGCCTGCTCGATGGGCGGGGGGTGCCGCTGGTCGACGGCGCGATCCTCCTGCCCGGCGAAGCCGAGGGTCCCTTCCGGTCCGATAGCTTCACCGTCGCGCTCGGCAACGGCGCGGTAACGATGACCGTAGACGGCAAAGAGCAGAACCTCTCGGAACCGGCGAGCCCGATCGGGTTCACCGTCGATTCGCGGGGGGCCGTGCGCGAGCTGCCCGAAGGCGAACGGCCGACCTGCACGTGATCCGGGCCGGCATCGTCGTCACCGGGACCGAGGTCATCACCGGCCGGATACCCGACAGCAACGGCCCCTGGGTGTCGGAAAGGCTGGCCGAGCTCGGTGTCGAGGTGGCGCATATCCTCGTCGTCGCCGACCGCCCCGGCGACCTCGATGCCGCCCTGCGCTTCATGGCCGCCGAGGGGATGGACCTGATCGTCACCACCGGAGGCTTGGGTCCGACCGCCGACGACCTCACCGCCGAGGTGGTGGCGCGCTTCGCCGGCCGGGAGATGGCACTCGACGAGGAGATAGAGGCGAAGATCGCCGAGATCCTGAGCGGCTTCGCGCGGCGGTTCAAGCTCGACGAAGCGGCGCTGCGGGAGGCGAACCGCAAGCAGGCGATGGTGCCCGAGGGGGCCGTTCCGCTCGATCCGGTGGGGACGGCGCCGGGGCTGGTTGTCCCCGCCGATGGACAAACCGTGATCGTCCTGCCCGGCCCGCCGCGCGAGCTGCGGCCGATGTGGCCGCGGGCGCTGGAGACGGAGCCGGTGCGGGAGCTGCTGAGCCGGGCGACGCCGCTGCGGGGCTACACGGTGCGGATGTTCGGCGTGCCCGAGTCGGAAATCGCCAAAAGCCTGCGCGAGATGGAGGCAGGTGGAGTGGAGCTGGGCGCGGTCGAGATCACCACCTGCCTGCGCCGCGGCGAGATCGAGATCGACGTCCGCTACCGGGACGAGGCCCTGGATGTCGCTTCGGCGGTGCGGGAGGGGCTGGCCGAACGGCACCCACGCGAGACCTTCAGCCTCGACGGCGAGACGATCGACGAGCAGGTGGCGGCGCTGCTGCGAGGGCGGCGGCTGGGCCTCGCCGAGTCCTGCAGCGGCGGGCTGATGGCGGCGCGGGTCACCGATCTCCCCGGCGCCTCGGAGTACATGGCGGGGAGCGTCGTCGCCTACTCGAACGAGGCGAAGGTGGAGCTGCTCGGCGTGGACGCGGGGCTGATCGAGGCCCACGGGGCGGTTTCGCCCCAGGTGGCGGAGGCGATGGCGGCGGGGGCGATCGAGCGCTTCGCAGCCGACGTCGCGGTCTCGATCACCGGCATCGCCGGACCCGGGGGCGGTAGCGAGGAGAAGCCGGTCGGCTACGTCTGCTTCAACGCCCGGCTGGCGGACGGAACCGCGATCGCCCGCGACCCCGTGATCCCCGGGGGAAGGCAAGACGTGCGTGAGCGCTCGTCGCTGGTCGGGATGCACCTGCTGCGGATGCTGCTCGGTGGCGAAGAGGTTGCAGAGAGTTGACGGAAAAGTTGCTTTAGCGCGTTGTTTCGCGCGTTCCGGCCCCGTAGCGTGGCGGCCGTGGCAAAGGAGCGACTGAAAAGCCCGCGGGCGCGCCTGTTCGTAGCGCTCGATCTTCCCGACGAGGTGCGGGAGGGGATCGTGGCGTGGGGGCGGGAGGCGCTGGCCGATCCCGCCTTGCGCCCGGTGGCGCCGGAGTCGCTCCACATCACCCTCGCCTTCCTCGGCTACCGGCCGGAGAAGGAGATCGGCCGGATCGCCGAGGCGGTGCGTGGATTCGCCGGCCCGGCGCCCTGGGTCGAGCTGCTCGACCCGGTGCAGAGGCCGCCGCGGGGCAGGGCGCGGATTTACGCCTTGCCGGCGCTGTCGCCCGGGACGGAGGCCCTGCAGGCGGGGGTTGGGCGGCGCCTTGCCGAGGAGGGCTTCTACGAGCCGGAGAAGCGGCCGTTCTGGCCGCATGTGACGGTGGCTCGGATTCGCTCCGAGGCCCGTGGATCGAGGCGGCCGGCGGTCGTCGGCGAGCCTCCGGGGAAGCTGCCGGAGACCCTCTCGGAGGCACGGATTTGCCGCCGGATGACGCTTTACCGTTCTGAACTCAAGCCGACGGGTGCGCAGTACGTACCCCTGGCCCAAGTCGAGCTGCCCGGAGCAGGGCGGCAGTGAGGTGATCGAGATGTCGAAAGTGAACTTGAAAGAGGCCTCGGCGAAAGAGGCGAAGGCGAAGGACGCGGCTCTCGAGGCCGCGGTGACGCAGATCGAGCGCGACTTCGGCCAGGGATCCCTGATGCGCCTCGGCGACAAAGGGACGGTCAAGGTCGACGCGATCCCGACCGGTGCCTTGGCGCTCGACCTGGCCCTGGGGATCGGCGGCGTGCCGCGCGGGCGCATCGTCGAGATCTTCGGCCCCGAGTCCTCGGGCAAGACGACGCTGATCAACCACATCATCGCCCAGGCCCAGGCGCTGGGCGGCGTCTGCGCCTTCATCGACACCGAGCACGCGATCGACCCCGTGTACGCGCGGGCGATAGGCGTCGACACCGACGAGTTGCTCGTCTCCCAGCCCGACTACGGCGAGCAGGCGCTGCAGATCGCCGACCGGCTGATCGCCTCGGCGGCGGTCGACGTGGTCGCGATCGACTCGGTCGCAGCGCTGACGCCGAAAGCAGAGCTCGACGGCCAGATCGGCGACACCACCGTCGGCCTGCAGGCGCGGCTGATGTCGCAGGCGCTGCGGAAACTGGCCGGGAGCCTGAACCGGACGAAGACGGTCTGCCTGTTCACCAACCAGATCCGCGAAAAAGTCGGCGTCCAGTTCGGCTCGCCGGAGACCCAGCCGGGCGGGCGGGCGCTGAAGTTCTACTCCTCGCAGCGGCTCGACATCCGCCGGATCGAGACCCTGAAGGAAGGCACCGAGGCGGTCGGCAACCGGGTCAGGGTCAAAGTGGTCAAGAACAAGGTCGCCGCGCCCTTCCGCCAGGCCGAGTTCGACATCGAGTACGGGGTCGGGATCTCCCGCGAGGGCGGGCTGCTCGACTTTGGGATGGAGCAGGACCTTGTCCAGAAATCCGGCTCCTTCTTCTCCTATGGTGAGACCCGTCTCGGCCAGGGGCGCAACAACGCCAAACAGTTCCTGGTCGACAACCCGGAGTTGGCCCTGGAGATAGAAACCAGGGTCAGGGCCGCCTTGGGGATCGACGGCGAGGCTCCCGCGGCGCCTGCCGCCGAGCCTGAGAGCGCCGCGCCGGCGGCCGAGGCGAAGGCGGCGTAGAGCCCCCTTCTCTCGACGCGGGTCGCGCCGGGACCTCTATAGGATCACGGCCTCTGCATGAGCGACGAGACTGTCTTCTACATCCTCGGGATCGCCCTGGCCGTCTCGGCCGTGGTCCTCACCTTCGCCGGCCTGAAGCTGAAGAACTTCCCGGGGCGGGCATTCCCCGTGATCGTCCTCTGGTTCGTCGTCCTGGTCGGCGGCGCCACCACCTACTCGGTCCTCCAGGCGAAGGAACACGAGGAGGCGCACGCCGCCGAGCTCCACGAGGCCGGTGAACACATCGAAGAGGCCGAGGAACAGCCTCACGAAGAAGAAGGGGGAGCCCCCGGCGGCGAACCCGAGGAGGCCGAAGAAGGCGCCACGACCCTGCAGCTCGCCGCCGACCCGGCGGCAATCGCCTTCGACACGACCGAGCTGAGTGCGAAGCCAGGCAAAGTCACGATCGACTTCGACAACCCGTCCGCGATCCCGCACAACGCGGTGATCGAGAAAGACGGTGAGGAAATCGCCGGCACGGCGGTGATCAGCGAAAGCAGTGAGTCGGTCTCCGCCGAGCTGGAGGCCGGCACCTACACCTTCCTCTGCACCGTCCCGGGGCATGCCCAAGCGGGCATGGAAGGCACGCTCACCGTCGAGTAGCGACGCGCAGACACTGCGCATCTCGGCGTCCTCGGTCGCTCGCGTGCGGAGCACGCCACGCTCCCTGCGTCCACCGACCTGCTTGGTCTGCACGCCGCTACTCTGCGTCTGATGGCGCAGAAGTTCCACGTCACCACCTTCGGGTGTCAGATGAACGTGCACGACTCCGAGCGGATGCGGGGGATGCTGGCCTCGCTCGGCTACGAGGAGGCAGCAGAGCGCGACGAAGCTGACCTGATCCTCTTCAACACCTGCTCGATCCGCGAGTCGGCGGACAGCCGGTTCATCGCCCACCTCGGGCAAGCGAAGAGGCTTAAGTCAGAAGACCCAGCGCGGGTCGTCGGCGTCGGCGGCTGCTGGGCGCAATCGGTCAAGGAGGAGGTCTTCCAGCGCTTCCCCTTCGTCGACGTCGCCTTCGGGCCGGGGCAGATCCACAAGCTGGCCGAGTTCCTCAATTCCGATTCGATCACCGCCCAGGGCTATTTCGAGTTCGAGGACTTCTCCGGCCACCTGCCGACCCGCCGCGAGCGCGAGTTCCAGGGCTGGCTGCAGGTCTCCCAGGGCTGCAACTGCGTCTGCTCCTACTGCATCGTCCCCTCAACCCGCGGTCGCGAGGTGAGCCGGGACCCCGACGAGCTGATCGCCGAGGCGGAGGCTCTTGCCGCCGACGGCGTCCGCGAGGTGACGCTGCTCGGGCAGAACGTCAACAGCTACGGACGCGACCTGTCGTTGGAGAAGCGAATCGGTTTCGCGGATCTGCTGCGACGGGTCGACGCGATCGAGGGGATCGAGCGCATCCGCTACACCAGTCCCCACCCGAAGGACATGAAGGAGGATGTGATCCGCGCGCACGCCGAGCTGCCGGCCCTCTGCGAGCAGATCCACCTGCCGCTGCAGTCGGGCTCCAACACCATCCTCAAACGGATGCGCCGGACCTACGACCGCCGGCGCTACCTGGACCGGGTGGCGCTGATCCGCGAGCACGTTCCAGACTGCGCGATCACCACGGACGTCATCGTCGGCTTCCCCGGCGAGACCGAGGCCGATTTCGAGGAGACCATGGAGGTGGTCGAGGAGGTCGGCTACGACGGCGCCTTCACTTTCATCTTCTCGCCGCGGCGGGAAACTGAGGCGGCGACGATGGACGGGCAGCTGCCGCATCCGGTCAAGGTGGAGCGCCTGGAACGCCTCGTCGAGGTCGTCCAGCGCCGAGCCGCGGAGCGTGCCCAGCGCTTCGTCGGGCGGACGCTCGACGTACTCGTCGAAGGCACCAGCCGCACCGACGAGACTAGGTTGCGCGGGCGCACCCGCCACGGCAAGGCGGTCAACTTCGACGGGATCGCGGAGGCGGGCGAGGTCGTCCCCGTCGAGATCGAAGCGGCGACTTCGCAGACGCTGAGCGGGGTCCTGACGCGCCCCCTCACCCCACTTCTTTGAACGTAATCGCCATCTTCGGCCCGACCGGGGTCGGCAAGACCGGGGTGGCGATCGCGCTGGCGGAGCTGCTGCGGAAGCGGGGGCAGGACCCGATCGCGATCAACTGCGACGCGCTCCAGGTGTACGAGGGGCTGGAGGCACTGACGGGCGCCGCTACCGCGGAGGAGCAGGAACGCCTCGAGCATCGGCTGCTGGGGTTTGTGCCGGTCACCGAGGATTTCTCGGTCGGCGACTACATGCCGCTCGCCCACCGCGAGATCGACGCGGCGCTGGCAGCGGGGAGGAGGCCGATCGTCGTCGGCGGGACCGGGCTCTACTTGCGCGCGGCGCTGGCCGAGCTGTCGCTGAACAAGGTTCCCCCCGAAACCGAGGATTCCGAGCTCTGGTCGCCCGAGACCCGGCACCCGACCACGATCTTCGGCCTAGACATGGACCGCGAGCAGCTTTACGAGCGGATCGACGCCCGGGTCGAGGCGATCGTCGCCGCCGGCGCCGCCGAGGAGGCCCGCCGTGCCGACGCCCTCGGCCCCGGCCGCACCGCCCGCAAAGCCCTCGGCTTCGACGAGCTCCTCGCCGGCGACCTGGAGACGATGAAGAAGCGCTCCCGCAACTACGCCCGCCGCCAGCTGACCTGGATGCGCAAGCTCCCGAACCTCCGTCTGATCGACCGCGCTGACCTCACCGACGAAGAGGTCGCCGAGCGGTTGCTCATCGGGATAGGGTCCGGCCCGTGAAATTCGAGAAGTGGCAGGCCCTCGGCAACGACTACCTGATCATCGAGTCTGAGCTCCTGCCATGGGAGTTGACGCCGACTCGAGTCGAGTGGCTCTGCGACCAGCACTTCGGGGTCGGCTCCGACGGGATCCTGCTGCTCTCCCGCAGCGAGGACCCGGAGCTGGTCGCGGAGCTGCGGATCTTCAACCCGGACGGCTCCGAGGCAGAGCTCTCCGGCAACGGAGCCCGCGAGGCGATCCTCTTCCTGCGGCGGAACGGCTGGACGGAGGAGGACGAGTTCGCGATCGGCACCGTCGCCGGGCCGATCCGGCCGACGATCACCGGCGAGCTGACCTGCTCGGTCGACATGGGGCGGGCCTCGACGAGCTCGAAAGACTTTCCCTCCGGCGGCGAGGACGGCCGCGGCACGCTCGAGGCCGCCGGACGTGAGTGGGAGTTCCAGCACGTCTCGATCGGCAACCCGCAGTGCGCGATCGTCGTCGGCGAGGAGCTCGATGAGCTCGACCTCGGCGAGATCGGCCCCGGCATCGAAGGCCACCAGCTCTTCCCGAACCGGACCAACGTCTCCTTCCTGGCGATCGACGGCAGCCGGGTGCGGGCGCGGATCTTCGAGCGCGGGGTGGGGGAGACGCTCTCCTCCGGCACCGGCGCCAGCGGCGCCGCCGTAACCGCCTACCTGCGCGGCGCCCCCAGCCCGATCGTCGTCGAGCTCGAAGGGGGGGAGCTGCAGGTCGAGATCTCCGAGGACCTGGGGGTGCGGCTCGACGGCTGGGCGGAGCCGGTCTTCCGCGGTGAGCTCTCGCCGGAGCTGGTTCAGGCGCTCACCGAGCTGGACGGCGAGTAGCGGCCGCCATCGCATAGATTCCCGCGCCCATGGGTATCGCCGCCCCATCCAAGCGCCTCGAGGCCATTCCGCCGTACAAGTTCCAGGAACTCGAGCAGCAAATCGCCGACAAGCGCGCCGCCGGGATCGACGTGATCAGCCTCGGGATCGGCGACCCCGACGAACCGACCTATCCGCACGTGGTCAAGGCGATGCAGGCGGCGGTCGCCGACTCGGCCTACCACCAGTACCCGAGCAACCGCGGCCGCGACGAGTTCCGACAGGCGTTCGCCGAGTTCTACGGGCGCCGTTTCGGGGTCGAGATCGACGCCAAGTCCGAGGTGATCCCGGCGATCGGCGCCAAGGAGTGCATCTACAACCTCTGCTTCGCCTTCCTCGACCCTGGTGACGTCGCCCTCGCCTCCGATCCCGGCTACCCCGTCTACACCGGCGGCCCGATCCTCGCCGGCGCCAGGGCCGAGCTGCTGCCGCTCGTCCCCGAACTCGGTTTCGCCCCCGACCTCAGCGCCGTCCCGGCCGACGTCGCCGCGAAGGCGCGGCTGATGTTCGTCAACTACCCGAACAACCCGACCGGCGCGATCGTCCCGGACGGGTTCTTCGAGATGGTCGTCTCCTTCGCCCGCGAGCACGAAATCCTCGTCGTCCACGACAACGCCTACTCGGAGACCACCTACGACGGCTACGTCGCTCCGAGCTTCCTCGCCACCCCAGGGGCGAAGGAGGTTGGCGTCGAGGTCTTCTCCCTCTCCAAGGGCTACAACATGACTGGCTGGCGCTGCGCGGCGATCCTCGGCAACGCCGAAGCGATCCAGACCTACTGGCGCCTCAAGACCAACGTCGACTCCGGGCTTTTCGAGGCGATCCAGATGGCGGGCGTCGCCGCTCTCGAGGGCCCAGGCGGTCCGCTTGAGCGGATGAACCAGACCTACGCCCGCCGTCGCGACCGCGTCGTCTCCGCCCTGCGCGAGATCGGCGTCGAGGTGGCGACGCCGAAAGGCACGATCTACGTCTGGGCTCCCGTCCCCGAGGGTCACACCTCGACTTCCTTCTGCGAGCTCGTCCTCGAGGAGGCAGCTGTCGTCATCTCGCCTGGCTCGATGTACGGGCCGAGCGGCGAGGGCTTCTTCCGCATCGCCCTGACTGCGCCCGACGACCGCATCGAAGAGGCCGTCGAGCGCATGCGCGAGCACCTCGCCTGAGGTCTACTCCACCTCGACTTCGTCGACCATCCCTTTCAGCGCGTGCGGGGGGCCGCCCTGGCGATCAGTGATGAAGCAGTAGAGGGCGTAGCGGCCGGGCTCGAGATCTAGCGTGACCAACTGGCCTTCGCCGCCTTCGAGGACCGCGGTCGCCTGCGTGCCTTTTTCAATCAGCGGCGGCGGGCCTTTTTCTTCCTTGAAGGCCGCTTCGACTTCCTCGACGGTGCCATCGCCTTTGATCTTCGAGGCGATCAGGTGGTGGGGCTGGACGCCGATGTTGTCGAAAGCGATCTCGACTTCACCGGAGGGGAGGGTGTCGGCGTTGAAGACGTACTCGGCGGCCTCGACGGCGCCATCGCCTTCCCCAATCTCCGTGTCGGACTTCTCGCCGGTCACTTCGGTCGTTGCAGCCGATTTCGCTGCCGGCGGGCCGCCTTCGGTGTTGAAGGCGTAGTAGTCGCCAGGCTGCAGCACCTGCTCCACCGTGGCGGTCTCGCCCGGGCCCAAAGAGCCGACTCCACCGGCGGCGAAGAGCCAGTCAGGGAAGGCTTTGCCCCGAATCGCTTCTCCGAGGCCTTTGACCACTTCCTCCGGGGTGCGATCGCCCTCGACCCGGATCAGCTGCAGGTCGGCTTCGGAATCGCTGTCGTTGTTAAAGGTGATCTCCGCAAGCCCCGCCTCGGCCTGCTCGGGTGCCGCGATCCTTACGGCTTTGCCCGCCGCTTCGGCGGTGTAGTCGAGTTCCTGCGGGTCGTCGCCGCCTCCGCACGAAACCACCGCTGCGGCTAGGGCCAAAGCGGCCAGGCAAGCGCAGCCGCGCGATGCGTAACCAGGACGGGTGCTCATGAGGGACCTCCCCTGTCGTCAGACGATCGTCCGACCCCTACCCGCGCAGCGGTTCCTCAAGCACCAGCGGCCGCGCGCTCCGCCCTCTTCCGCCAGTAGCGATCGAGGCCGCCCCACTGGTAGGCGGTAGGCACGGCCTGCAGCAGCTCCTCGACGGTGTCGCCCTCGATTCCTTCGTCGGCGAGATGGGCGCGGATACGGCGCTCCAGACCTTCGTTGTAGGCGTCTTTCTCCATCCGCTGGGCTAGCTCGGCCTCTTCGCGCAGTTTCGCCCGCACCTGGGCGATATGACCTGGGACGTCGCCCTCGATGGCTCCGAAGTGGGTCAGCGCCAATCGCTCCGGCTCCCAGGCAGCGACCAGGTCCAAGGATTCCTCCCAGGTCTCGATGTCGATGTCGGGCGGGGGAGTGGGGGGAACCACGAGGCCCGAGGGCGGGATCCGGCAGGCGGCGACGTCGCCGACGAAGGCGGTGCCGCTCTCCTCGTGCAGGTAGCAGACGTGGTGGGAGGCGTGGCCGGGGGTGTAGGCGACGCGCATCCCCAACACGGTCTCGCCGCCGCTCAAAGTGCGGACGTTCTCCTCGGGCACCGGCACGATCTCCCCCCAGAGGTAGCCGAGCTTGTCTCCGTAGAGCCGCTCCGCGCTCGCCAGCAGCTTCGAGGGGTCGATCAGGTGCGGAGCGCCGCGCTCGTGGACGTAGACCTCGAGCCCAGGCCACTTCCGCACCATGGCGCCGGTCGCCGCGGCGTGGTCGAGGTGGATGTGGGTCAAGAGCACAGCCCGCGGCCGCTCGTCGCCCAGCGCCTCCAGCACCGTCGAGAGGGAAGGCTCGGGCCCAGGATCGACCAGGACCCCATCCACCTCCCAGCAGCCGATCACATGCGGCCGCCCCAGATGCATCACGTCGATCAAACGCACGGCCGGCAGCATATTCCGCTGAAAGGGAGCTCTAGACTCACTCCGCCGCAACGATAGTTCAGTTTTTAGTAACTCAACTGCTCTTGACTGCACCGCCGACAGCGGACCGGATCCTTCTCCGGGGCCTAGACAGCTTGGGCAATGAGATAAGGTGCTGACGAGGAATAGCAGAGGTCTTATCAGGGAACGAATCATTGGGGGGCTTACATTGAATCGGGACGCGATAGGCAAGAGCGGCGGGAGAAGTTCTTTCATCCTGCGCTGGACCTTTGCGGTCGGGCTCGTGCTTGCGGTCATGGCTGTTCCGACCGCGCTGGCGGCGGAAGGCGAACGCGTCTTCGACCCGGAACTCTCTCTGACCGGCGACTGCAGCACCTCGGCGATCGACGAAGTCCCCGACCCCGGGCTGTGTCCAATTCCGCCCGGGGTGGCGGGGGTCGATCATCCTCTCGAAAAGTTCGACGACCCGAGGGCGGTGGCCACCGACTTCCACGGCAACATCTACGTCGGCGTCTTCGGGAAAAACGACGAAGGCACGCAAGGGCGGATCGACATCTTCGACCCGTCCGGCCTCTTCATCGAGGAGATCGTGCTCGACGCCCCGTTCAACTTCGGCCCGATGTCGCTCGCGGTCGATAGCCAGGGTGTTCTATATGCCGGGGTCTTCATTTCACCCGGCAAGGAAATCCTCCGCTACACGCCGTGCGCTCCCTACGAACCGGAAGCCGGCAACATCGAATACTGCAGCGATCCGGTGGCCTTCGCCCCCGACCCGGGCCAGCGACCGTCCGCCTTGGCGATCAACGCCGATAACGACCACCTGTTCGTCAACTCCAGGGGCGATGGTGTGACCGAGTACACCTCCGCCGCCGAAGGGAACGTAAAAGTCCGAACGGCTCTGGCGCGGGGCGTCGGGGTGGCGGTGGACGATTCACGCGGCCGGCTCTACGCGAGCTTCGAACCGGGCGGTCTCGAAATCAGGCGGATCGACATCTTCGACCTGACGAGCGTGGTGGGGCCGCCGCCGGGCGAATACGAAAAAGTCGACACGATCGAAGAGTCGGCGCTGCCGGGGGAAGACATCGGCAACTTCATCTCGCTGGCAGTGGACGAAAACACTGGCCACCTGTTCGCCCACGACACGGAAAACAAGAAACTCTACGAGTTCACCGCCGACGGCGAATTCGTGACGGAGATCAAAATCCAAGGCGGCTTCGACGGGGAGATCGGGGCGCAGATCGGGGTCGACAACGGGTCCACCAGCCTGAGCAAGGGCAACCTCTACGTCCCCTCCCACAAAACCGGGACCGGCCACTCCTTCGCCTTCGAGGAAGTCACCGAAGACGAGCCGGAGGTGAAAGCGCCCGAAGCCACCAACGTCAGCGAAACCGAAGCCGAACTGGTGGCCAAGGTCAACCCCCGCAACCTCGAAACCACCTACACCCTCCACTACATCACCGCCCAGCTGGCGGCGCAAAACGAAGAAGAAGCCAAAGACCCCTTCGAAGGGGCGACGCTCGCCGGCGAAGGGACGCTCCCGGCCGGCAACCTCGACCTCGAGGTCTCGGCGGCGCTGACGGGCCTCGAAGCGGGGAGGAGCTACCGCTTCCGGGTCTTCGCCGAGAACTCTCTGGGGGACGACGAAGCCCAGGCGGGCTTCGCCACCTACCCGAGCTTCCCCGTCGAGCCGCCGGAATTCTGCCCGAACCCGCTGCTGCGCACCGGCCTCTCGGCGCTTCTGCCCGACTGCCGCGCCTATGAGCTGGTGACGCCGCCCGACACCAACGGCCGGGCGCCGATCGGCACCACCCGCGAGATCAACTCCTTCACGATCCGCCAGGTCTCCCCGGGGGGCGAAGCGGTGCCGTTCAAGGTCGAGGGTGGCTCGATCCCGGGCTTCCCCGGCACCGGCTCCTTCCTCGGCGACCCCTACCTCTCGACCCGCACCGAAGCGGGCTGGCAGACCACCTACATCGGCCCCACCGGCGCCGAGGCGAAATCGGTGATCGCCGGCACCGGCTCGCCCGACCAGGGCCACAGCTTCTGGGTCGCGGAGGTGGCGGGCACGGCGGTGGTGGGAGGGGAGCCGACCAACTACGTGCGCTTCCCCGACGGCCACTCGGAGCTGATCGGCCAGGGCAGCCTCGGCACCGACCCCCGGGCGGTGGGCCGGCTGATCTCAGGGGGCGGCGGCCACATCGTCTTCACCTCGGGCGGCAACACGCCGGCGATCCAGCTCGAGCCCACCGCCGCGCCGGACGGCACGATCGCGATCTATGACCGCGTCCCCGGCCCCGAAGCCGGCGAACGGGAAACCAAGGTGGTCTCGCTGCTGCCCGGCGAGGTCCCCCTCGGCGCCGGCGAAGACGCCTTCTACATGGGCGCCTCGCTCGACGGCGAGCTCGTCGCCTTCAAAGTCGGCACGACGCTCTACCTGCGCTACCAAAACGAAGAGACCTTCGAGATCGGCGAAGGGATCACCTACGCCGGCCTCGCCGAAGGCGGCGGGCGGATCCTCTATGTCGATGAAGACGGCGACCTGAAGGCCTTCGACGCGAGCAGCGAGGAAGTGATCGAGTTCAGCGAAACGGGCGACGCCGTCCCGGTCTTCCTCGCCCAGGGGGGGTCAGCCGCCTACTTCGTCTCGGAGACCGCGATCTCGGGATCGGGCCCCAACCCCGAGGGCGACGAACCCCAGGCCGCGGCGCAGAACCTCTACCTCTCCGAGGAGGGGCAGGTCAGCTTCGTCGCCACGCTCACCGACCGCGACGTCGAAGGGGAAGTCCTCTCGGGGATCGAAACCGTCGACGGGCTCGGCCTCTGGGTCGATGCCGCAAACCCCCAGTTCCCCGGGCGCTTCGGCAAGGTCCCCGCCCGCGCCAGCGCCGACGGCAGCGTCCTCCTGTTCAAATCACGCGCCCAGCTGAGCGACTACGACCCCGCCGAAAAAGCGCAGATCTACCGCTACGACTCCGCCGCCGGGGAGCTTTGGTGCCTCTCCTGCAACCCGACCGGCGCCCCGCCTAACGAAGACGCGACCCTGCAGACCGAAAGACGGGAGGAAAACATCCCCCTCTCCTTCTCGCAGGCCTGGATCGAGAACCTGCGCGCCGACGGCCAGCGCGCCTTCTTCGAGTCGAGCGAGCCCCTGGTCGGCGGCGACTCAGACGGCTTCAAGGACGTCTATGAGTGGGAGGCCGAGGGCGTCGGCAGCTGCGCTCCGCCGGCACCCGAGGGCTGCCTCTACCTGATCTCCTCCCCCCAGAGCCTTCGCAACGAATTCCTCTGGGCGGTGAGCCCGACGGGCGAGGACGTCTTCTTCTTCAGCGCCGAGCTCCTGACCGGCTCAGACGTCGACGCGACGCCCTCGATCTACGACGCCCGGGTCGGCGGCGGCTTCGCCGAAGCGGTGAAAGAAGAATGCGCGGGCGAAGGCTGCCGCCCGGGGATGAGCCCGCCGCCGGCGCCCTTCGCGGTGCAGACCCTCGCGCTGGGCGCCAAGCCGAGTCCCAAACCCAAGCGCTGCGGCAAGGGCAAGCGCAAGGTCAAACGCGCCGGCAAGGTCATCTGCGTCAAAAAACACAAACCACGCCAGCGCCGAGCGCAGGGGGGCCGCCGATGAGCGCCGCGCGCCGGATCGCCGTCCTCGCTGCCACGGCGCTCGCCCTCGCCGCCGCCCTCGCCGCGCCCGCCTCGGGCGAAGACGAATTCGACAAATTCGCGATCGAATCGGTCTTCGTCAGCCTCAGCGACAAACAGGCCGGCGCCCACGCCGACATGACGATCGGCGTCGCCCTGACCCGCAAAGGCAACAGCCCCTACGCCGCCGCCAAGGACATCGAGATTGAGCTGCCGCCCGGGGTGATCGGCAACCCGCAGGCGATCCCCCGCTGCACCGCCGAGCAGCTCGGCACCGCGCCGGAAACCAGCGCCTGCCCGTTCGAGTCCCAGGTGGGGATCTCCGCGGTGCGCACCCTGCAGCCCTACGTCTTCGTCTTCAACGAGCCCTTCTACAACATGGTGGCGCCGAAAGGCACCGACATCGTCGCCCGCTTCGGCCTGATGGCCGGCGCCTACCCGGCCTTCGTCAACGTCCGCATCGACCCCACCGACTACAGCGTCATCGCCACCGCCGAGAGCCTGCCCTCGGTGACCGGCCTCTCCGAAGCGACGACGACGGTCTGGGGGATCCCCGCCTCCTCCGAGCACGACGAAGAGCGGGTCACCCCGATGGAGGTGGTGAACGGGGAAACCCCGCCGGGCGGCAGACCGGTATCGACGCCGGAAGTCCCGTTCATCTCCAACCCGACCGACTGCAGCCTGAAACGCGAAGTCGTGGTCACCGCCCGCAGCTACCAGCTGCCCGATCAGCCCTCGACGATGAGCGCCCCCTTCCCGCAGATCACCGGCTGCGGCAACGTCAAATTCGCCCCCACCTTCAGCGCCCATCTGACCAACCCCGAGGCCGCCGCCCCCACGGGGATCGACACCGAACTCGTGATCCCCCAGAACGAATCCCCCCAGGGCAACGCCACCTCGACCCTGAAGAGCGCCCGGGTGAGCCTGCCGGCCGGCTTCTCGATCAACCCCGCCGCCGCCGACGGCCTCGAGGCCTGCTCGGCCGAAGAGGTCCACTTCGGCGAGAACGTCGCCGCCGAGTGCCCCGATGCAGCGAAGATCGGCACGATCGAAGCCGAGGTGCCGGCCCTCGAGGAGACCCTGCACGGCTCGGTCTACCAGCGCACCCCAGAGCCCGGGCGCCTCTTCGGCTTCTGGGTCGTCGCCGACGACCAGGGCGTCCACCTGAAGCTGCCGGCGGAGATCGAAGCAAACCCGCTGAGCGGCCAGATCACCACCGTCTTCGACGGGATCGAAACCCTCGGCGGCCTGCCCCAGGTGCCGGTCTCAGCGCTGCGGCTGAACGTCTTCGGCGGGCCGCGGGCGCCGATCGCCACCCCGGCCGCCTGCGGCACCTACCTGATCGACTACTCCTTCACCCCCTGGTCGGGGACCCCGCCGCTCGAAGGCCAGACCCCGCTGCACGTCACCCAGGGCTGCGGCAAGGGCGGCTTCTCCCCGCAGCTCGCCGCCGGCAGCCTCGTCCCCTCCGGCGGCCAATACACCCCCTTCGCCTTCACCCTGACCCGCTCTGACGGCGAAGCCAACCCGCAGACGATCGCCCTGCACATGCCGAAGGGCCTCCTCGCGAAGCTCGCCGGGGTGGAGCTCTGCCCCGAGGTCGCGGCGGCCACCGGCGCCTGCCCGCTCGGCTCCAGGCTCGGCAGCCTCGCCGCCTCCTCGGGCGTGGGCGGTGCGCCGCTCTGGATCCCGCAGCCCGGCAAGCCCACCCCCACCGCCTACCTGGCCGGCCCCTACAAAGGAGCGCCCTACTCGGTCGTCTCGGTGGTCCCCGCCCAGGCCGGACCCTTCGACCTCGGCGTGGTGGTCAACCGCGCCGCGATCAACGTCGACCCCGAAACCGCCCTGGCGACGATCACCACCGATCCGCTGCCGCAGATCCTCGAAGGGGTACCGATCGCCTACCGCGAGATCCGGGTCCTGGTCGACCGCCCCGAATTCACCCTCAACCCGACGAGCTGCGCCACCAAGAAGATCACCGCCACGGTCACCGCCACTACCGGCGCGATCGCCGAGCCCTCAAGCGTCTTCCGGGCCAGCGACTGCGCCAAGCTCCCCTACAAACCGAAGCTGCGCCTCGCCTTCAAAGGCTCGACCAAACGCACCGGCAACCCGGCGGTGCGGGCGAAGCTGACCCAGAAACCGGGCCAGGCCAACACCGCCCACGCCACCGTGAGCCTGCCCGCCTCACAGTTCATCGACAACGCCCACATCAACAACCCCTGCACCCGGGTGCAGTTCGCGGCCGAGGCCTGCCCGCCGAAATCGATCCTCGGCAGGGTCACCGCGAAGAGCCCGCTGCTCGACCAACCGCTGAGCGGCAACGTCTACTTCCGCAGTAACGGCGGCGCCCGCGAACTACCCGACATCGTCGCCGACCTGCGCGGCCAGCTGCGGATCATCCTCGTCGGCTTCATCGACTCGGTGCAGAAGAAAGGCACCTCGAGGGTCCGCACCCGCTTCCTCGGCCTCCCCGATGCCCCCGTCACCAGCTTCCAGATGAACCTCTTCGGCGGCAAACGCGGCCTGATCGAAAACAGCCGCAACCTCTGCAAGGTCAGACCACGCGTCGAGATCCGCCTCCGCGCCCAGAACGGGCGCACGCAGCTGAGCAAGCCGCGGATCGGCTTGCCCTGCTAGGGCGGGCCCTCTGAATACCTAGGCGTTCTTGACTGGACGCCGCTTCCTCTCGAGAAACTACTCAAATCCCCTTGACTATGGCGCCCCAGGGATGATAGGACTCTCCTCGTACCCAAGTAGGACCCGGGCTCTTACCCGGGCGGACAAAGGAGAAATCACATGAAGTATCTGAAGATGCTCGGCCTCGCCGCCGTGTCGGCGATGGCCTTCATGGCATTCGCCAGCACCGCCTCGGCGACGACACTCGAGGAAACAGGGGTGACACAACACGACTCCGTCACAATCACAGCAAGCCTTACTCCAGAAACCACGGCAGTCCTGAAAAACACATCGGGCAGCGTCCAGAACACATGCACCGCATCGCATGTCCATGGAGTCACGACGACCTTCACCGGGACCCATATCCAGGGTGAAGGCACAGAACACGGGGGCCCAAATCCCGAAGCAGGCCTCAGCTTCAGTGGCTGCACGAGATTGGTCACAGTCCACGATCCGGGCACACTTACAGTTGAATGGACCTCCGGCACAAACGGAACAGTGTGGTCTAAGGATGCAACAGTAACAGTGAGAGTGCCTCTAATCGGGTACGTACACTGCACTACCGTTGAAAAAACGCACCTCGGCGAACTGACAGGAGTCGCTTCAGGTCACGCGACCTTGCACGTCGACGCCGTGATCGACTGCGGCGCGATTCCCTCCGCAAAATGGGAAGCGACATACACAGTCACAAGCCCGCATGGTCTCGGCGTATCGAGTTAAGCAGACGCTGAGGGTCAGGTAGACCAACCAGCAACTGGAGCCGCCCCCTCGGGGGGCGGCTCCTCCTCTAAAGGTAAGGTCCGCCCCGAATTAAGACCTACCGTAACCCGTGGGGCTCGCAGAAATCCGACCCTCCGCAATGAGCAGTGCCCGCAGGCCCTCCTCGAGGCCCCGTGGTTCGTATCCCAGCTCCTTTTGAGCCTTGTCATAGGAAGCCCAGAAGGTCACGCCGTCGGCCGAGGAGATCATCTCTCGGAGGTTCGGAGGCTGGTTCATCACCTTGCCCACCAGCGGGCCGATCGGGGTCATCGCCTTCAGCAACGGCGTCGGCAGCGCCCGCTTCGGTGGCTTGCGGCCGGTCAGGCCGGCGACGACGGTGAGCGCCTCCCGTACGGTCGTGGTGGGGCCGCTGATCACGTAGGCCTCTCCGGGCGTGCCCTTGTCGAGGGCGAGCAGGATGCCGCCGGCGATGTCTTCGACGTGGGTGAGGCAGATCCCCAGCTCGGGGAACGGCACCAGTGGCATTTTCCCGGACAGGTACTGATCGAGCAGGCGGCCGATTGAGGAGGTGTCGCCGGGGCCGTAGACGCCACCCGGCTGGGCGATCACGCAGGGAAGGCCCTCGCCGATCAGCCGCTTCGCCACCTGGTGGGCCTCCCACTTCGTTTCCTCGTAGGCGGAGGTGAAGTCCTGGGCGGGGTGCTCGTACGACTCGTCGACGATGCGCCCGTGGGTGTTGCCAAAGACGCCGACGGTGGAGACGTAGACGACCTTCGGAACCCGTGCCTCCAGCGCCGCTCCCAGCACCCGTTCGGTGCCGCCGACGTTGGCCTCGCGCATCGCCTGGCGCTCCGAGGCGGGGATACCCACCTCGTAGACGGCGGCGGCGTGGATGACGGCGTCGCACCCCTCGAGCCCCCGCCGGATCGCGCGCTCGTCGCCGAGGTCGCCCGCGACGAGGTCGCAGCTGAGCTGCGTCAAGCGCTCGCCCTTCTCCGGGCTGCGGACCAGGCAGACGACCTCGTCACCCCGCTCGCGCAGCTGGCGCGCGACCTCGCCGCCGATGAAGCCGGTCCCTCCCGTCACGAAGACCTTCACGGCTCCCAACCCTAACGGGCGGGGAGCGCCGCATACAATTCCCCTGAGTGAAGGGTTCGCGAAACGACAGGCAGCGGCAGACCCGCTACGCGGGGTCGGTGAACGGTGCCGGGGCAGCGAGCCGACGCGCCCGCCAGCGGGCGCTGGCGATCGGGATCGTCGGCGGGCACGAGGACGGCGAGCCGCTAGCGGAGCTGAAGGAGCTGCTGCGCACGGCGGGTGTGGCAACGGCCGGAGTGGCGACCCAGCAACGATCGCAGCCCGACCCGGACCGCTACTTCGGGCGCGGCCGCCTCGACCAGTTGAAGCGTGAGATCACCGCCTGCGACGCCAACCTGGTCGCCTGCGACGACGAGCTGGCCCCCCGTCAGGAGCGCAACCTGGAGGCGGCGCTGGGGGTGCCGGTTATCGACCGCACCGCGGTGATCCTCGACATCTTCGCCGACCACGCCCACTCGGCCGAGGGCAAGCTCCAGGTCGAGCTGGCCCAGCTCGAATACAACATGGCCCGCATGCGGGGGCTCTGGACCCACCTCGAGCGCCTCGGCGCCGGCCGCATGGACGGCGGCATCGGCACCAGGGGGCCGGGAGAGACCCAGATCGAGACGGACCGCCGCCTCGCCCGCAACCGGATCGCGGCTCTGCGCCGCCGCCTTGTCCGGCTGGAGGGGAACCGCGGCGTGATGCGAGCCCGCCGCGAGAGCTCATCGCTGCCACGGGTCGCCCTGGCGGGCTATACCAACGCGGGCAAGTCGACGCTGCTGAACGCGTTGACGGGTGCCGAGGTGGAGGTGCGGGATCGCCTCTTCCACACCTTGGATCCGACCACGAGGACCTTCGAGCTATCCGGTCGCGACTACCTGCTGACCGACACCGTCGGCTTCATCGAGAAGCTGCCCCATCAGCTGGTCGAGGCGTTCAAAGCGACCCTCGAGGAGACCGTCCTCGCCGACCTGGTCCTGCACGTCGTCGACGCCTCGGCTTCGGAGGAGCGGCGCCTGCGCGACATGCAGGCGGTCGACGCGGTCCTGGGGGAGATCGGAGCGGGCGACAAGCCACGGCTGCTCGTCTTCAATAAGGTCGACCTGCTGAGCGGGGACGAGCGCCAGGAGACGGCGCTCGACCACCCGGAGGCGGTGCTGATCTCGGCCCAGGAGGGGGAGGGGCTGGAGGCGCTCCGCGAGCGGATCGAGGCGGCCTTCGAGGAGACGCTGACCGAGGTGGAGCTGCTGATCCCGTACTCCGAGGGAGGGCGGCTGCACGAGCTGCATGAAGTGGCGGGGGATCTGGAGCGGGAGGACCGGGAGGACGGAGTGCTGGTGCACGCCAAGGTGCCTTCGGCGGAGCTGCATCGGTTCAGCGATCTGGCGGTTGCTTAGGTGGGCGTGAGGGGCCCGGTGGGGAACCCTCCGTCACGATTTGGGAGGTTCCTCCGGGCTCCCCACCGGGCCCCGCGAGCCGTACGCTGGGCTCGGTAGGCTGCCGCCCGTGGAGTTGCCGGTCGTCAAGCTGAAAGAGGAGGCGGTGCTTCCTTCGCGGGCGCACGAGGGAGACGCGGGGTTGGATCTGTACGCCTGTGAGCATGCGCATATCGGGCCTGGGGAGAGGTGGAGTGTTGGGACCGGGGTGGGGGTTGAGATCCCGGAGGGACATGCGGGGCTGGTGCTGCCGCGGTCAGGGCTGGCGCGGGATCACGGGATCGCGCTGGTCAACGCGCCGGGGCTGATCGATTCCGGCTACCGCGGCGAACTGCGAATCCTGCTCCTCAACACCGACCCGGCCGAGACCTTCAGGGTCGAGCCCGGCGATCGGATCGCGCAGCTGCTGCTGACGCCGATCGCGATCGCCGAGCCGGTCGAGGCGACCGCACTCAGCGAGTCCGCGCGGGGCGAGGGCGGATTCGGCTCCAGCGGGCGCTAGCGGTGGGAGTTATGGCCCCTATAGAGGGCATAACTCCCACCGATTTTCTGATTTAGCCTCGCTCGGCCGCCTGGCGCGCCGATTTGTGGGCCGCGGCCTCGAGCTCGTCTGGGAGCGGCTCGAGCTCCGGGCGGCTGCCGTAGCGGCGCTCCAGCGCCAGGGCGATCAGGTGGTCGGCTAGCCAGGCGTTCTTCGGCAGCAGCGGGCCGTGCAGGTAGGTGCCGATCACGTTGTCGCGCTTGACCCCCTCGAAGCCGTCGCGGTCGTTGTTGCCGTGTCCCGAGATCACCCGCCCGAGCGGCTGCGCGTCGGGGCCGAGGTAGGTGCGGCCGCCGTGGTTCTCGAAGCCGGCGATCAGCCGCGTGCCGCCGCCGAGGTCCGCCTCGATCGCGACGTTGCCGATCAGCCGCGGCCCCGGCTCGCGGACAGTCTCCAGGTCGGCGATCCCGATCCCGGGGAGCCGCTCGTCGCCGAGCTGGTAGCTGTGGCCGAGCAGCTGGTAGCCGCCGCAGACCGCGAGCAGCACCGCGCCGTCGTCGGCCGCCGCCGCCAGCTCGCGCTGCTTGCTCGCCACCATGTCGGCCGCGACCGCCCGCTGGTCGCGATCCTGGCCGCCGCCCATGTAGAAGAGGTCGTGGGCGGAGGGGTCGACCCGCTCCCCGGGCCCGGCGCCCTCGTGGAGGAACTTGATCCCGCGCCACTCGCAGCGCCGGCGCAGGAAGATGATGTTGCCGCGGTCGGCGTAGATGTTCATCTGCTCCGGGTAGAGGCTGAGGACCCGCAGCTCCATCAGGCGCCCCTTCCCAGCAGGACCACCGTCGAGCCGACATGCGCTTCGGTCTCGGGTATCCCGCGCCGGCCGACGACCCGCAGGCCCGCCTCCTCCGCCTCGTCTTCGAGCCGCTCGGCGGTAAGGACGCGGAGCTCGATCTGGTCGATCTCCTCGCCCCGCTCGCCGCTGGGGGAGACGGTCTCACGACGGCGCCGCAGGAGGATCCGCCCGTCGCTCGGAGGCACGGCGACGGGGCTGCTCATGTAGACCCAGCCGTCCACCTCGCGCACGTCGGGCAGTGGAGCGAACGACTCGACGACGGCGGGCGCCCGCTCGACGATCGCGGCCGCCAGCAGGCCTCCGACCTCCAGCGCCGCCGTGACCCGCCGCAGGCAGGCGATGCGATCGGCTCGGGTTGGGAGCAGCTGCAGGAGCTGCATCGGCGCCAGGGCGAGCGCCACAGGCTCAGAGAGCGCGAAATCGCGGGCGTCGGCGACGAGGGCCCGAACCCGCGCCGCCACCGCCGGGTCCGAGGCGGCCCGTTCGAGAAGTGCCTCGATCAGCCTCGAATCGAGGTCCAAGCCCACCACCTCGAAGCCACGCCGGGCGAGGTGGAGAGCGACGCGGCCGGTCCCGCATCCCAGCTCCAGCACCAGCCCGCCGCGTGGCGCGGCGAGCTCCTCCCAGAGCCCCAGATCGGCGTCGTAGCCGCCGCACTCGACGTCCTGCCAGATCACCGCGGTCGCGCTCATCGCCAGAACTCCTCCGCCAGGCCGCGATCGGCGAGGAGCTTGCGCAGCTCCAGCAGCGCGGTGTAGGTGGGGAGGGCGAAGAGGCGACCGTCCGAGTTGGCGACGGCGTCGTCGAGGGAGGCCTCGATCTTGGGAACTACCTCGATCGCCTCGGTCGGCCAACCCGCGTACTTGAGGCGCAGCGCGATCTCCGGGGCGCGGGTGCCGGTGCAGACGACGCGCCGCACGCCGCCGGCGAGCAGCTCGAAGTCGGCGTCCCAGATCCAGGAAACGTCGCGGCCGTCGGCGATCCGGTCGTTGAGGGCAATCCAGAGGTCGATCCTCTCGTCGCCGCGGCTCTCCAGCAGCAGGGTGCGCAGCACCTCGTTGGCGCCGGCTGGGTTCTTGATCAGCAGGATCGAAACCGGCACGTCGGCGACCGAGATCGTCTCCACCCGCCCGAAGGCGGCGCGCATACTGCCAAGCGCCGCCGCGATCCGCTCCGGGGTCACTCCGAGCTGGAGGCCGGCGGCGACCGCCGAGAGTGCGTTGTAGACGTTGTAGAGACCGGGAACCGGCAGCTCGAGCTCGAGCTCTCCGTCGGGGATCCGGACGCTGACCCGCGACCCGGCCATCCCGCGCAGCTCGATCTCGGTCGCCGCAACGTCGGGTTGCGGCCGCTCAGCCCCGCAGCTCGGGCAGGAGTAGTGGCCGAGGTGGCCGACGAAAGCCCGTTCGTATGAGTAGGGGTGGCCGCAGCGCCGGCAGTGCTTGGCGTCGAACGCGTGCTGCAGCTCCGGCAGCGCCTGCGCCGGGTCCTCGATCCCGAAAAAGGAAACGCCGTCGCGACGACCGCCGTCCGGCGCGCGCCCAAGGTCGGCGATCAGCGGGTCGTCGGCGTTGAGAACGAACCAGCTGCGGCCGGCCCGCGCGGCGATCGTCCTCGCCCAGTCGTCGGCCAGCGCCTCCATCTCGCCGTAGCGGTCGAGCTGGTCGCGGAAGAGGTTGCCGAGGACGATCAGGGACGGCCGCAGCTCGGTGACGACGCGCGGCAGCCAGGCCTCGTCGACCTCGAACAGCCCCTCGCGACCGCGCTGCTCGAGCAGGGCCGTCGCCACGCCCCAGGTCATGTTCGACCCGGCGCGGTTGTGGACCGGACGCCGGCCGTCCGCCTCCAATATCGCGGCGACCATCCCGGCGGTGGTGGTCTTGCCGTTGGTGGCGCTGACGACGGTGATGCCGTGGTCCAGTCCGGCGCCGAGCCGGCCGATCGCCCCGGGTGCGAGGCGGAGAAGCACACGCCCGGGCAGGGTCGTGCCACCGCCGCGGCCGCTGGCCCGGCTCGCCCTGCCGATCGCCCGCGAAAGCGCGACCTTGGCGCCGAAGAGCGCCGAGGAGCCGCCGTCAGCCGCCATCGCGATCGGTTCCGCTTTCAGGCGGGGCGAGGATCGACAGGCAGCGGGGGAGGACCCGCAGCGAGACCGGCAGGTCGGTCAGATGGTCCCCGTCGGCATAGACCGGGAAGGGCCGGCTGGCGTCGATGTCGAGACGGGAGGCGCGGAAGACGTTTACCTCCGCCTTGTCGAGGTGGGTTCCCCTGAGGACGTCCTTCAGCCCCAGCAGGAAGCTGAGCTTGCTGCCCTCGCCGATCGAGACGACGTCGAACTGCCCATCGTCGAGCTCGGCGTCGGGGGCGATGTACATGCCGCCGCCGTAGACCTTGTTGTTGGCGACGGCGACGAAGTAACCCGTGATCCGTCTGCGCGAGCCGCCGTCGGCGATCGTGAAGCGGGCGGGCCGCCAGCCGATCAGCGTGCGGAGCATCGAGTAGACGTAGACGAGATTGCCGCGGAGGAAGTGGGTTTCATTGGCGAGCCGGTTACATTCGGAGTCGAAGCCGACGCTGACGATGCCGAGGAAGCGCTTCCCGTTCGCCTCGCCGACGTCGATCCGGCGGGTCGCGCCGCCGAGGACGACGTCGACCGCCGCCTCCGGCTCCTCCGGAATGCCAAGCGACCGCGCCAGGTCGTTGCCGCGCCCGGCGGGAATCAGCCCGAGGGGGGTATCGGAGCCGGCCATCGCGCCGCCGACCGCCCCCAGCAAGCCGTCGCCGCTGACCACGACCGGGACCTCACCCAGCTCCACCGCCCGCAGCGCCAACTCGACGCCGTGCTCGAGGCTCTTCGTCTTCTCGACCCTGAAGACCGCCCGGCGCGCGTCCAGCGCCGCCTCCACCCGCGGCAGCAGCCGCAGGGTCTTCCCGCCCGCCGAGGACGGGTTGACGAGCAGAGTCAAGGGCGTGGCCGCTAACTCCATGCGGCGCCCAGCCTAGACGGACCGCCTCCCGGTTTCGGCGCCCCTCAGGCGGGCGACAGAGAAGCTGCCGTCGCCGGCCGGTTCCGTCCAGATCGGTTCGAATCCGAGGCGCGAGAGCCGCCAACGCAGGAGCCTGCCGCCGATGCCGCCCGGTGCGCCGCGCCGGCGAGTCTCGGCCAGAACCAGGAATCCCCCCGGTCGCAGAACCCGCGCCGCCTCGCCGGCGTGCGGGCGCGCGTCGGTCACCGCGAGAAGGTCGAAGTTATCGGCGGGGAAGGGAAGCTTGCGCGGGCTTCCGTACTTGAAGGCGATCCGGCCCTCGGGGTCGAGGCCAACGCGGCCGCTGGCCTGGCGGACCGAGTCGGCGGAGCGATCGACCCCGCGGACTCGGGCGCTGGGAAACTCGCGCGCCAGGAACAACGCTCCATCGCCCTCGCCGCACTCGAGCTCGAGGATCCGCTCGGGCTGGCCGACGTGGAGGACCGCCGCCGCCAGCGGGGTCAGGTGGGGCGAGGAGGGCACCCATTGATCGTAGGCCCTGAAAGAACCGCGACCACTAAGCTCGGCCGATGGCGAGCGCAGCCGGCGAGACCTCCTTCGCCGTCGAGCCCGAGCCGCGGCTCCATGGCGACAGCGAAGGGGAGGGACCGACCGTCGTCCTCTGCCACGGCATCACTGCCACCCGCCGCTACGTGCTGCACGGATCGCGGGCGCTTGCCCGCGCCGGTCACGCCGTCGTCTCATACGACGCGCGAGGCCACGGCGAGTCCGATCCGGCACCCGCGGGCGAGGGTTATGGATACCCGCGGCTGGTGGACGACCTCGAGCGGGTTGTCGCCTCGCGGGTGGGGGAGGAGCGGTTCGTGCTCGGCGGCCACTCGATGGGGGCGCACACCGCCACCGCCTACGCGCTCCGCCATCCCGAGCGCCTCGCAGGGCTCGTCCTCATCGGCACCGTGTACACCGGCCCGCCCGACTCGGCCTCGCTGGAGTATTGGGACGGCTTGGCGGCCGCGCTGGAGGAGGGAGGCGTCGATGGTTTCGTCGCCTACATCGGCGAACGGCAGGGAATCGACCCGGGTTGGCGGGAAACCGTCCTGCGCTTTACTCGCGAGCGCATGCTGCGTCACGAGCACCTTCCGGCTGTGGTCGAAGCCCTGCGCGAGGTGCCGAGGTCGCAGCCGTTCGAGTCCATGGACGAGCTCGAGGCTCTGGCCGTGCCGGCGCTGGTCGTCGCCAGCCGTGACGACGCGGACCCCGGCCACCCCTATGCCGCCGCCGAGGCGTACGCGGAGGCGCTGCCGGAGGCGCGACTGGTGAGCGAGGCCGAAGGCGAGTCCCCGCTAGCCTGGCAGGGAGGGAAGTTGTCCAGGGAGATTGCCGCTTTCTGCGCCCAGCCAGCGCTGGGTTGGCCCTGACCCACCAGTCAGCGGCGTTCAATCAAAGGCTCTATCTTGATGACGATGAGAATCCCGAGCGAGGCCAACCTGCGGCGAGCGATCGCCTTCTTCGCCGCGATCGGCATCGGCGTCGCCACCTACATCACGATCGTCGAGTCCGGGGGAGGAGCACCCGCCTGCCTTGCGGGCGGGGGAGGCTGCAAGACCGTCGCTGAAAGCTCCTACTCGCACATCGCCGGCATCAACATCGCGATCTTCGGGATCGTCGGCTATGTCCTGATCCTGGCGAGCGCCTTCTTCGCCAACGACGCCGCGCGTTTCGGCGGCTTCGCGGTGGCGCTCGGCGGTTTCGGCTTCAGCGTTTACCTCACTTACCTCGAGCTCTACGTGATCGACGCGATCTGCCAGTGGTGTGTCGCCAGCGCCGTCCTGATGACGATCCTCTTCCTGCTGAACGCGGCCCGTCTGATCACCTACGCGGGCACCGACGAAGGCGGGCGGGTCCTCTCGGAGGAGGACAGGCCCGGCGGCGCGGATAAGGTTGTGCCGGGACGGGCCGAGGGCGGAGCGGAACCGGCGTAGAAAGCTTCCCTGGCGCCATCTGGATGGCAGGGCGGGGTGCCGAAGCGAATACCAACGAGACACGGGGAGTGAGATGAGCAACAAGCGCGAGAGGGAAAAGCGCCGCGAAGAACGGCTTCAGGCGGAAGCCCAGGTGGGTACGACCGACCGCCGCAAGCGGCTTCTGCAGATGGCAGCCGGTGCCGTGTTCCTGGCGATCGCCGCGGTCGCGGTGCTGATCATCGTCAACGCCGGAGGCGACAGCGGCGGAGATACCGAGATCGAGAAGACGGCGGAGGTCAACCAGTTGCTGCAGGGCATTCCGCAGCAAGACCTCGTCCTCGGCGACCCCAACGCGCCGGTTGAACTGATCGAGTACGGGGATCTGCAGTGCCCCGTCTGCAAGAGCGTCGCCGAAACCACCCTGCCGCAGATCATCCAGACGAGCGTCAGGCGCGGCGAAGTCAAGATCGATTTCCGCAACTTCATTGTCATCAGCGAAGAATCGATTCCCGCCGCCGCCGCCGCGATCGCCGCCGGCGAACAGGGCAAGGGCTGGACCTACCTCGACCTCTTCTACGAGAACCAGGGCATCGAGCGCTCGGGCTACGTGACCGACGAGTTCCTCGAAGCCGTTGCCAAAGGGGCCGGCATCAAGGACCTCGCTAAATGGAACAAGGACCGCGAGGCCGCACAGCGCGAAACCGAAATCGAAAAAGACACCCAGGAAGCCCAGACCCTCGGCTTCGAAGGGACGCCGTCGTTCGCGATCAAAGGCCCGAGCACGAACGGCTTGGAACTCCTTGGGAGCGCCGGCACGGCCGCTCAGCTCGAAGAAGCGATCAAAGCCGCTAGCTGAGCCGGCTAGGCTGGTCGGAAGGGGAGGTGCGGGGCGCTGACCGCCTCGCACGAGCCCCTTTCCCACCGAGTTGACATAACCACCATTATCGTGCGTTGAGTACGCACACAGGGCGTCCTCGGCTCCCCTTAGCCTTCCGCGCCCTGTGAAGGGCCTCTTGTGGAAGTTGCCGGTTCTGCGTAAGCCGTCTCCGCTCTGGCGCGGCGCCCTGGTGCCGGCATTACCGCTTGGCGTGATGACGCTCGCCGCGATCCCCGCGAGCAGCCGCTACGCGGTCCGCCTCTCCGGCGACTTCTTCGCGACCGCGGCCCAACTGGGCGCAACTCTCCTCGTGGCCTATGCGCTGGAGTCCGGCGCCATGATCAAGGCGCTCCGAAGGCGCGGCCGCAATCAGGAGATGCTGGTGGGATTCATCAGCGCATTGGGTCTCAGCGGCATGATCGGAGTCGCCATATCACTCATGCTCTCCGAACACGGCGGGCGGCTCAGCACGCTTGAACTGGTCGCCTCTGCCTTTTCTCTTTCCGCGATCGGTTTGCTGGGGGCACTCGTGGCGCTGCAGCCGCTTCTGATCTACGAATGGTCGCACGCGGCGACCACCGAATACCCCGACGAGTAGACATAACCTCAGCCGACCGGCTCCGCGCTCCCCACCGCCATCGGCCGCACTATCGGCGGAGCCTTCGGCAGCTCTGGACGCTCGACATCCCCCAGCTGGAATCCGGCGGCGCTGATTCCCGAGACCGTGTCGCGGTTGCAGTGGCAGCCGTCGCCGAGGATGCGCCAGGGGCGCTCGAGGCGGTCCTGCCACTTGGCGAGGCTCGGGTTGCGGGAGCGGACGTGCTCGAGGAAGAGGAACTGGCCCCCCGGCTTGAGGACGCGGCGGATCTCCCCCAGGGAGGCTGCCTGGTCCGGAACCGTGCACAGAACCAGCGTGACGACGGCGGTGTCGAAGCTGTCGTCGTCGAACGGGAGGTGTTCGGCGGGCGCTTCGATCAGCTCGACGGAACGGAACGGCTCCTCCAGCTTCCTCCGCAGCCGCTTAGTCATATGCGGGTCGGGCTCGGTCAGGGTCAGGCTCTCGATCCCCTCCTGCGGATAGAGCTCGAGATTGAGGCCGGTGCCGGCGCCCAGCTCCAGCACCCTCCCCCGCGCCCGCGAGAGCAGGTCGCGGCGCATCTCCCGCAGCCCGGCCTCCTCGGTGGACTTGAGCGCGCGGTCGTAGACGGCCGACCAGAGCCGGCCCCACGTCGCGTCGTAGATCCTTCCCATGACTGGTCCTCCTTTTGGCGAGTTGACCCGGCTATAGACGGGCTAAATCACCAATCGTCCTCAGGCAGTGTCGTGCTGCGGCGCCGGCGTGTCTTGCTCGGCAGTCTCTTGACTCGGCTCGCTGGCGGCCACGCGCTCCTCGTAGGCGCGGCGAGAGGCCGGGTCGGCCTGGGTCATGATCTTGTCGACGCCCATGAAACGCCCCAGCGCCTCGCGCGCCCGGCGCGGCAGCAGCGTGCCGAGCACCACCGAGGCGCGGAGCTGCCGCGGCACGTAGACGTCGACCTTCCCGGTCTCCAGCGCAGCAAGGATCTCGGCGGCGACGTCCTCAGCCTCGACCCGCTTCACGCCCCGCTGGTCCTGCAGGCCTTCGATCAGCTGCGTGTTGACGGTGATTGGCATCACGTATGAGAAATCGATGCCGTCATCGCGGCACTCGGCGCGGACCGCCTCGGTGAGCCCAACCACCGCGTGCTTGGTCGCGGAGTAGGTGGCGATCCCGGGCACGCCCGCTTTTCCAGCCGAGGATGCGATGTTGACGATGTGGCCGCGGCCCCGCGGGCGCATCCGCTCAAGCGCGAGCTGGGTGCCGACAATGACCCCGTAGACGTTGATGTCGAGCTGGCGCCGGATCGAGTCGTCTCGCTCCTCGACCAGCGGCGTCACCGGCATCACCCCGGCGTTGTTGACGAGGACGTCGAGCGGTCCGAGCTCGCGTTCGGCCTCGTCGAGGAACCGCTGGAAGGAGCCACGGTCGGTGACGTCGAGCGGCAGCGCCACGGTGCGGCCGCCGAGCTCGGCCGCCGTCTTCTCGGTCAGCTCGGGGTCGAGGTCGCCGAGGGCGACGCGGCACCCCCTGCGGATCAGCGCGGCCGCCGTCGCCTTGCCGATCCCGCGGGCGCCGCCCGTGATCGCCACCACTTTGCCGCTGAGCAATCGTCGCTCTTTTGCCATCGTCCTCCTCCTTACCCCGGGGTGGCGACTACTAGGCCGCCGGTTTGTAGACGGTGACCACGGCGGCACCGCCGAGGCCGATGTTGTGCTGGAGCGCGACTTCCGCTCCCTCCACCTGTCGCTTGTCCGCTTCCCCGCGCAGTTGCCAGGTCAGCTCCGAGCACTGGGCGAGGCCGGTTGCCCCCAGCGGGTGGCCCTTGGAGATCAGGCCGCCGGAGGGGTTGACGACAACCTTGCCGCCGTAGGTGGTCGCTTCCTCGTCGACGAGCTTATGCGCCTCCCCCTCCGCGGCGAAGCCGAGCGCTTCGTAGGTGATCAGCTCGTTGGCGCTAAAGCAGTCGTGGAGCTCGCAGACGTCGACCTCCTCCGCCCCCACTCCCGCTTCCTCGTAGGCGGCGTCGGCCGCCGTGCGGGACATGTCGGAGCCGACGATCGTCATGCAGTCGGCGTTCTCGTCGAAGGTCGAGCTGAGATCGGTGACCATCGCCTGGCCGGCGATCTCAATCGCCTGCCCCCAGAGGCCGTGCTCATCGACGTAGCGCTCGGAGGCGACGATCGCGCAGGCCGAGCCGTCGGAGGTCGGCGAGCACTGCAGCTTGGTCAGCGGGTCATGGATCATCTTTGCCGCCTTGATGTCCTCGAGCGAGTACTCGTCCTGGAACTGGGCGTAGGGGTTGTTGACCGAGTGCTTGTGGTTCTTCCAGCCGATCCAGGCGTAGTGATCGGGGTTGGAGCCGTACTTCTCCATGTGGTCGCGGCCGGCGTTGCCGAACATCTGCGGCGCCGGCGGCGACTGCTCGGGATCACGGATCTCGAACATCCGCATCGCGTGCTTGTCGAGCGCGTTGGTTCGGTCCGTGTACTTGACCCCGAGGCTGCCGGGCTCCATCTTCTCGAAGCCGAGCGCCAGGGCGCACTCGACGAGCCCGCCCTTGACCGCCTGGCGGGCGAGGAACAGCGCCGAGGAGCCGGTCGAGCAGTTGTTGTTGACGTTGACAACCGGGATCCCGGTCAGCCCGAGCTGGTACAGCGCCCGCTGGCCGTAGGTGGAGTCGCCGTAGCAGTAGCCCGCGAAGGCCTGCTCG
>DASSVR010000024.1:0-20976 GCA_035705945.1 Solirubrobacterales bacterium | reverse complement strand
CGACCCGCCGCTCCTCCCAGAGCGCGTCGATCTCGAAGAGGCGCCCGCGCACGGCCAAGGGTGCGTTCATCCTTGGCCGCGGCAGCCCGTACGCGTCGACCAGCGCCAGGAATCCCTCCTCGAAGTCGTTGCGGGTGATCCCAACCGGCTCGTCCGAGCCGATAAGCGCCCTCACCTTGGCGACACCCCTCCGCCCCGGGTACCGCTCCAACAGCGTCGGCAACGACACCCGGTCCCGCAGCCCCCGCACTTCCGCCTCGTGAAAGGTCCGCTCCAGCTCACGCATCTTCAGCACCGAGGCAAGGTCGAAGATCGTCCGGAACGGCGAGGTGACCGGGATCCCGTCGACCACCCCCCGCTCGTCCTCCGCGACCACCCCCTCATGCGCCACGATCCTGCGGCGTCTAGCCCGGTGGCCACGTCGGCAGGTGACTTCCACCCACCCCTCCCCAGCCAGCGGCAGCCCCCACAGCCGGGCGGCGGACCGGTGGCTGAGACACGCCCCCGATGGCGACGCCAGGACCGCCGCCATCCACCGTCCCTTCCGGCTGATCCGCCGGTAGCCAACCTTGTAGACGCCGCGATCGATGCGATGCAGTTGCCCGCGCTCAACCCTCCCTTCAATCGCGCGCTCCCCCATCCCGCCCTCCACCAGTTGCGCCCGACTGACGATGCCGTGCTGCCGCTTCCCAAGGTCGGCGATCACCTGATCCCAATGGCGAGGCGTCAATTCCCCTCCTATGGCGGGGGTTATCGACGCCTCGTGCTTCACACCGCTGATGGTGCAGCGGCGCCACGCGCCTATGGCGCGCGGTTCGTGCCGATTGGGTCACATCCGACACGCGGGTTTGCGAAGGCGCTCGCGGTGGTAGGTTTTGCACCAGGCTCGAACCCGTACGAGAACCGTCTCACCGTTTGACCCAACACAAACGGCACGGGAGCCGAAGTCTCCGGGTCTCTTGGGATCTGGGGCAGGCACCCACCTTCACTTGAAGGGATCAAAGCCAGAGGCGGGACCGGCGGGTTGGGGCCTTTTTCAGTCCAGGTTCGAGAGGTGCCACTCGGCCTCGCTCCAACTCTCCGGCGGCACGCGGAGGGCGATGTCGCCGCGGCCGAAGCGGTCGAGGGGCCAGTCGGCGGTCAGCGCCGCCTCGATCCCTGCCTCGACCAGCGCCTGGTGCCAGGCGCGAGCGGTCCTCAGGTCGCCGAAGTCGCGCACGACATCCCAGCTGTCGTAGCTCGGATCGTCGACGTGGACGGGCGTCTGCCCCGGGCCGGGGGGCGGTCGCCACCTGCGGGGGATCCAGTCCCGCAGGCCCATCTCAATGTCCGGGCCTGTTGGGGTTGTGGATCCCGATGCCGAGGTCGCGCAGCTGCATGTCCTCCACCGGCGCCGGGGCGCCGGTGAGCAGGTCGAAGCCCGAAGCCGTCTTCGGGAAGGCGATCACGTCGCGGATCGTCTCGGCGCCGCAGAGGCGCTGGACGATGCGGTCGATGCCGTAGGCGATGCCGCCGTGCGGCGGCGCCCCGTAGCGAAGCGCCTCGAGCAGAAACCCGAACCGCGCCCGCGCGGTCTCCGCGTCGATCCCCAGGGCGCCGAAAACCGCCTCCTGCGTCTCGGCGCTGTGGATACGGATCGAACCGCCGCCGAGCTCCTGGCCGTTCCAGACGACGTCATACGCCTGCGCCCGCGCCGCCCCCGGGTTGTCGGGATCGAACTCGCCGGCGGGCGCGGTGAACGGGTGGTGGAGCGCGTCCCAGCGCTTCTCATCCTCGTTCCACTCCATCAGCGGCCAGTCGACGATCCAGACCAGGCGGTTCTCGTTCGCGTCGATCAACCCGAACTTCTCCGCCAGGTCGATCCGCATCTGCCCGAGCACCGCGTCGGTGACCGGGCGCTTGTCGGCGACGAGCAGCAGCAGGTCGCCCTCCTCGGCGCCGAGCCGCTGGTTGAGGTCGGCGAGCTCCCCCTCGCTGAGGAACTTCGCGGTCGGCGAGCGCCAGCCGTCGCCCTCGCGGAAGGCCCAGACCAGGCCCTTCGCCCCCAACTCCTGGGCGCGCGAGATCAGCCCGTCGAGCTCAGACCGAGGCAGCTCCCGGCGGCCGGCGTTGATGCCGCGGATCGCGCCGCCGCCGTCGAGGACCGAGCGGAAGACCTTGAACTCGGTCTCGCGCAGGGCGTCGCCGACGTCGACCAGCTCGAGCCCGAAGCGGAGGTCGGGGCGGTCGGTGCCGAAGCGGTCCATCGCCTCGTCGTAGGGCATCCGTTGCATCGGCGTCTCGACCGCGGGCCCCCCGGCGCGCTCGAAGACGTGCGCCAGCAGCCTTTCGTTGACGGAGATGACGTCGTCGGCCTCGACGAAGGACATCTCGATGTCGAGCTGGGTGAACTCGGCCTGCCGGTCGGCCCTCGTCGCCTCGTCGCGGAAGCAGCGCGCCACCTGGTAGTAGCGCTCGAAGCCGGAGATCATCAGGAGCTGCTTGAACAGCTGCGGCGACTGCGGGAGCGCGTAGAAGGAGCCCTGCTGCTGGCGGCTGGGGACGAGGAAGTCGCGGGCGCCCTCGGGGGTCGAGCGGGTCAGGACCGGCGTCTCGACGTCGACGAAGCCCTCGGCGTCGAGGAACTCGCGCATCGCCGCCACCACCCGGTGACGCAGCATCAGCGCCTCGCGCATCTGCTCGCGGCGCAGGTCGAGGTAGCGATACCGCAGCCGCGTGTCCTCTCCCACCTCGCCGCTGAAGCCCTCGACCTGGAACGGCGGCGTCTCCGAACCGGAGAGCAGCTCCGCCCCGGTGACGCGCAGCTCCACCTCGCCGGTCGCGAGCTCGGGGTTGACGGTGTCCTCGGAGCGCCGCACCACGGTCCCGCTCGCGCTCAGCACGTCCTCGGCCCGCAACCTGTGTGCCAACTCGAAGGACTCGCCCGAGACGTCGGGGTTGAAGACGAGCTGGACGATCCCGGTGCGGTCGCGCAGGTCGATGAAGATCAGCCCGCCGTGATCGCGGCGGCGGTTGACCCAGCCGGCCACCCGCACCTCCGACTCGACATTCTCCGGCAACACCTGGCCGCACCAGGTGTCCCGATAGGCATTGGAGACGATCGGGCTCAGCGCCTCGCTCACGACTCCCCTCCCGTCATCTCGCCGACAAGGTTGCCGGGATCGGCGGACCGCTGCTCTCCGGTCGACATGTCGCGCAACTGGGCGGTGCCGTCGGCCTCGAGGATGAGGACCCGACGCGCGCCGATCCGGTCGGCGTGCTTGAGCTGGCCCTTGAGCCCGCGCCCCGCAAGGTCCATCTCGACCGAGAGGCCGGCCTGCCGCAGCTCGCCGACCACCGCGATCGCCCGCTCCAGCTGCCCCTCCTCGACGACGGCGACGAAGGCGTCGCGGCCGGCCGCGGGCGTCTCTTCCCCCAGTGCCAGGAGGATCCGCTCGATTCCCGCGGCCCAGCCGACTGCCGGCGTCGGCTGACCGCCAAGCTGCTCGATCAGCCCGTCGTAGCGCCCGCCACCGCCGATCTCCGATTGGGCTCCGAGCGCGTCGCAGACGAAGGAGAAGATCGTCCGCGTGTAGTAGTCGAGCCCGCGGACCAGGGTCGGATCGATCGTGTAGTCGACGCCGCTGACGTCCAGATAGGCGCGAACCGCCGCGAAGTGGGCGGCGTCCTCGCCCTCCAGTCGCTCGACGATCGTCGGCGCGCTCGCCATCACCCCCCGCGTCCCCTCGTCTTCGGAGTCGAAGGCGCGCAGGGGATTGAGGTCGATCCGCTCGCGCACGTCCTTCGACAGCTCCTCCTCATGAGCGTGCAGGTGCGCCTTCAGGTCCTCCAGGTAGGCGCGACGCGACTCGAGCGAGCCGAGGCTGCCGAGCCGCAGCTCGACGCCCGGTACGCCGAGTTCCTCCAGCAGCGTGCTCAGCAGCACGATCACTTCGGCGTCCGCCGCCGGTGAGTCGCTGCCGATGCACTCGACGCCGAGCTGGTGAAACTGGCGGTAGCGCCCGGCCTGCGGGCGCTCGTGGCGGAAGAAGGGGCCAAGGTAGGAGAGCTTCACCGGCTGCGCCTGCTTGTGCATGCCGTGCTCGAGGTAGGCGCGGCAGATCGAGGCGGTGCCCTCCGGCCGCAGGGTGAGGCTGCGCCCGCCCTTGTCCTCGAAGGTGAACATCTCCTTGCGGACGATGTCGGTGGACTGGCCGACTCCCCGCTCGAAGAGGGCGGTGTCCTCGAAGGCCGGGGTGGCGATTGGCTCGTAGCCGGCGCGCGCGAAGATCCCCGCGGCGGCCCGCTCCAGGCGCGCCCGTGCTCGCGCCTGCTCAGGCAGGACGTCGAAGGTGCCGCGCGGTGCCTGGAACTTGCTCGCCATCGTGCGGCGACCTTAGTCCAACCGGTCGGACCCCGACCTCGTCCCGCGCCGCTACCGGGACAGCGAGCCGAGGAACGGGTTCGTCGCCCGCTCGGCGCCCAGCGTCGTCTGCCCCATGTGCCCCGGGTGGACGACGGTCTCGTCGGGGAAGCTCTCGAGCAGGTGGCCGATCGAGGCGAGCAGCGTCGGGCCGTCGCCCCCCGGCAGGTCAACCCGCCCCACCGAGCCCTGGAAGAGCACGTCGCCCGAGAAGAGCGCCTGCTCGTCCCGCACGGCGTAGGTGACGTGGCCGGGGCTGTGGCCAGGGGTGAAGACGACGTCCAGCTCGAGGCTGGCCAGCTCCAGCCGCTCGCCACCCCGCACCACCTCGTCGGCCTCGTAGCTCTCGAACGGTCCGAATCCCTCCCAGGGGACGAAGGACATGATGTCGGCGAGCACCGGGACCTCGATCTCGGGGCAGTAGACCGGCGCCCCGGTCGCCTTCGCCACCGGCGCCACCGCGCCGATGTGGTCGAAGTGGCAGTGGGTGATCAGGATCGCCTCGACCGTCGCCCCGGTAGCCTCGATCGCCGCCAGGATCCGCTCCTCCTCCTCGCCGGGATCGACGACGAGCAGGCGGTCCGAGCCGGCGCGCCGGAGCAGGAAGCAGTTCTCGGCGACGGGGCCGACCGTGAGCATCTCGACCTCGAGGGCCATCAGCCCGTCAACCCTGTTGCCGCGCGCGGATCCGAGCTCGCTCGCGCCGCCGCCAGAGCGCCATGTCGATGTAGTAGCCGGCGGGGACGTAGAAGACCAGCATGAAGGCGCCGAAGAGGAGCGAGGCGCCGACCGGTTTTTTGAAGAGCAGGATCAGCAGCACCGCGAAGATCACGGCGGCGAACAGGCCCCGGAGCAGCGAGTTCCGCCAGGTCGGCGGCAGGTCCTCGCGGACGGCGGGTTTACGGCGTGACCGAGCCTGGGCCTTCGCCTCCTCGCGGGTACGGGGGCGCCCGCGGCGGGGGCTCGGATCGATCCGCCCCCCCTGGGTGCCGCGGCGCTTGCGCTGGCGCTTTTTCCTGGCCTGAGCCATCTCTGCTCGGAATCTAGCCGTTCGGGTCGGCGAGCCGCGCCTCGATCACGTGGCGCTCCGGATCGAAGCCGCGCATCGGCACGTCCTCGGGGTAGGCGGCGACCGCGTCCCGCGGGATCAGCCCGACCAGCTCCGCCTCGATCGGCCGTGCCCCCAGCGGCGCCGCCAGCTCCCGCACCCGCTCGACCACCTCCCCCAACGGCACCGCCAGCGGGTCGTGGACGTTGGTCGAGACCTGGGCCCGGCCGCTGGAGAGCGGCAGGCCTATCGCCCGCACCCCGGGGAGACCGCCCCCCGCCTCCCGAAGCCCGGCGGCGACCGCCTGGGCGATCTCCACGTTGCCGGTGTCGAGCTCGACGTTGAAGGCGGCAAGGGGCGGCCGCGCCGTGACCAGCGTCGCGCCGGCGGTGCGGTGCGGCAGCGGGGGACCGAAATCCGGCCGCAGCTCCCCCGCCTCCATCCGTAGCCACAGCTCCGAGAGGCCGCCGTTGCGGAAGAAGGCGCGCTCTACCCGTGCCGGGTCCCGCGCTAGCTCGCCATAGAGGAAGACCGGGACGCCGAGCCCGCCGATCCGCTCCGCGACGGCGAGGGCCTCGGCGCGGGCGGCGTCGCGATCGCCCCCGGCGATCCAGACCACCGGGCAGACGTCGAGCGCCCCGATCGCCGGATGGGAGCCACGGTAGGAATTCATGTCGATCGCCTCCACCGCCTCCGCGGCGCCGGTGGCCAGCGCCGCCGCCAGATCGCCGGGCCCGCCGGCGAGGGTGAAGACGGCGCGGCCGTGGTCGGCGTCCGCGTGGCGGTCGAGCAGCGAGACGCCGCCGGTGAACGCCGCCTCCAGATGCGACAAGCGCTCGGCGTTCGCCCCCTCCGAGACGTTCGGCACAGCCAGGAGCGGCGGCATGCCCGCAGCCTAGCCGGACTAGAGCAGCAGCTCGCCGCCGCTGGCGATCGTCTCGCCGTCGATCTCGACAGTCGGCTCGAGCACGACGCAATCGAGGTGGACCGGCACCTGAACGGTGCCGCCGATCGCGGCCGAGGCGCCGAAGGCGACGTGGCAGGTGCCGAAAATCTTCTCGTCCTCGAGGATGTTCCCGGTCAAAACCGCCTCTTCGTTGGTCCCGATCCCGAGCTCGGCGACGTTGGTCCCGTCCGAGCCGTGCGCGGTCAGCAGTTCCATCAACGCGCTGCCGTCGGCGCCGGAGGCGTCGACCAGGTGTCCCTCCTCGATCTTCAGCGAGGTCGGCTCGTCGAGCAGGCCGACGCCGGCGATCGAGCCGTCGACCACGAGCGTCCCCTCCGAGGTGGTCTCGAGAGGGGCGATGAAGCCCTCGCCGCAGGGCAGGTTGCCGAAGGCGCCGCGGTTCCCCAGTTCGCCGGCGTCGACGATGCCGAGCCGGCCCTCGAGCCCGATCCGCAGATCGCTGCCGTTGGGGCAGGTGATCCGCGCCTCCGAGCCGCGGTTGAGGGCGGTGACGACGGCCCAGCCCCGGCGCCGGATCTCCTCCAGGTCGCCGGTCATCAGGCGGGAGAGCATCTCCTCGGTGACGCCGGGCAGCGTCCCGATCCTCACCCCCGCTTCGGTCGCCGCCTTGCGGGCGGCGGTGTGCGAGAGCGACTGGATCGTCGGCGCCAGGACCACGTCCGCCGCCGCCATCGCCGCCGCGACCGCCCGCGGCGGCTCCGCCGCCGCAGAGTCCCGCTCCGAGATCACCGCCAGCGTCGCGTCGGCGCCGTCCCCCTGCGCCTCGATCCGCATCAGCGCCCCGATCTCTTCCGTCACCGGGTTGCAAATCACCAGCACGTCCTCGCCCGGCTGAACCCCCATGCACTGGCGGACGACAGTCTTCACCGCCCTGTCCAGCTCAGCGCTCATCGGGCCACCCTACTCATGCTGCACATCCGACGGATTCATTTCCCCTGCAACCGGCCCCTTCTCGATCTTGATTGATGGAGTGAATCACATCAACTTTCGACAGGAAGGGTCAGCTCCTAGCCGAACCTGTCCAGTTTCCTGGCGGGCTCACCCAGGCCCCCACAGCCGCATCGCTACCATCCCCCTCCCCGCCGGAGTAGCTCAGCTGGTTAGAGCAGCGGAATCATAATCCGCGTGTCGGGGGTTCGAGTCCCTCCTCCGGCATCCCATTAACAAGCGGGATGCGCGCAATCGGGCCGCCCTGGGCGGCCCGATTTTCGTGGGGGTGGCAAGGAAAGTGGCAAGGGTCTACCGGCGAACAGCCGCAACTCACTCGGGATAGCGACCGTGCAAACGCTTGTGGGCGCGCGCGTACACGCTGCGGGTTGCCGTGTTGTCGGGATGGCGCTCGCCGAAGGCGATCATGTTCCACGACAGCCGACCTCCCTCATTCTGGGTTAGTCGGAAGACAAACCCGTACGGAGCGGAGCTGGCGCCCTCCTGTCCAAGAGGGACGTAGAGCTTGCGACAACCCGGAAGGATCGTCCGGTCGGCGCCCTCCGACTCGCACCGTCTCCAGTCGAGCGCGGTTCCGCCAGCTTCGATTTCCTTGCGGGCGCGTTCGGCCTGGAGGCGGGCAGGGGATCGCTCGTCCAAGCGCCGTACCTCTTCGTCCCAGACCGGCTCGCGGAACTCGATTGAAACGGACGGCAGGTTTTGCCCTGGCGAGGCCACCCGCGCAGGATAAGCGCCTGCTGAAATCGTTACCGCAAGGCGGACGGAGCCGCGCCCTAACCCTCGCCGTCAGTTGGATCGTCGGCAGTCAGCCGCTCAAAATCCTCAGCAGAGGCAGGTTTCGTGCCCCACATCTCATCAAGCTCGGCCATCGGCGTGATGGCGGGCTCAAGGACCAAGCTGCCGTTTCGGTCCGGGACGACCTCGTAACGACGACCGGCGACCTCGATTAGCTCACCCGCGTGTAGATCAAGCTTCCTGACTGCCGTTGCCATACCCCAAGTCTAGGGGGGTTGACACCAGGCGTAAAGGGGGGTGGTCAACGTGAAGGCCAGCCGCCGACAGTCGCCGCTGTTGGCGATCCCGATCAGGGACGCAGAGCCGATATAGGCGCTTTAGGCAGATTCCCCGAATCTGCCTACACCCTTCATTTACTCAGCTATCAAGCAAAACGAGGCTCCTCCGGTGGGGGGGAAGTTCTCCTTCTCCCCCTGGCCCCATGCCGCGCAAGAAGGAAAGAAAGACATGTGGCCCCACCACAGACCGGAGCCGCCTCGCTTCCCTGGGCCTCCCGCGCTTCTTGCATCTGACCCCGGTCGATCACATCGTGAGCGGGTGGGGTCAGATGCAAGAAGCGCCCTCATTTGGCCCAGGGAAGCGAGGCGGCTCCACACGCTGCAATCGCAGCCTTGTTCGTAGCCCGCTCGTCTTCAATTGCAACTCGGATCGAGCCCGAGCTCGAATAGGCTGCGTCGATGGCCGATGACGCCGAACGCAAAGCGGTTCGTGCCGAGGTGCAACGCGCCCAATCACGGTTTGCCAGTCTCGACAGTGAGCGCGATCAGGCTCGCATCGCCCGCCGAGAAGCCTTTGAACGTGCGCGAGAGGCGGGCCTAACGCTCCGCGAGATTGGCGAAGCTGCCGGGTTGCACCTGACCAGGGTCAGGGAAGTTCTCGACAGAGATTAGGTACCCCCCTAAAAGCTGCTAGGCTGCGGCCGTTCAAACGAAGCGGCCCCCGGCGGTGCGCAAACACCAGCCGAGGGCCTGACCACAAGGAGACCTAGCTCCTCATGGCTGATCGAAACCCTACGGATCACGGCGCAGCTGCGCCTGACCCCGATAACGCCGCAGCGAGGGACGCAAGGACCGAGAACGCGGTCTTGACGTTCCTGCTCGATGAACATCCGACCCGGCTGACGCTGGGGGAGTTGTCCCTGGTTCTGAACGCCGACCCTCGTCTTAGCGATCCCGACGACGCTGCGGAGCGTGCCGTTAGGGAATTGGTCGGTGCGGGCCTGATCCACCAGGACGGCCGCTTTCTCGCCCCTTCACGGGCAGCGCTCTACTTCGAGCGCCTACGGGGCGAGTAGTGGGCGGCGACAGCGGGGCAGGGAGCGACGCCGAGCAGGCGTTGATCTTCCTGATCCAACATCCGTTGCGGAAACGGCTGCTGAGGCTCTACGTCGAGGCGAAGGGGATGCTGAGTCCGAAGGAACTGACGGTGCCGGTGAACAAGACCGTGACCTTGGTCGGCTACCACGTTCGCGTTTTGGCCGAACACGGCGCGGTTGAGATCGTTGCCGAACAGCCACGGCGGGGCGCGGTTGAGCATTTCTATGAGGCGACGCCGCTTGTTGACGAAGTGCCCTGGGGGCGGGCCGCTCTCGGGCTGGGAGGCGATCCAGCATGAGTCCAATCCCGACGAAGGTCTTGAGCCTCCGCATCCCCGAGGAATTGGCCGTGGAAATCGCGGCCGTCGCCCACGCCAACCGCGTTTCGGTCTCCAGGGCGATTCGGATCGCAATCGAAGACTCCGTAGACAAGAACGTCAAAGACCCGGCCTTCCAGAAGCGGGTCAAGAAGCGGCTGGAAGACGATATGAAGGCCGCACAGCAACTTGCCGCGAGGGTCTCCAAATGAGCGGCCGCAAAAAGAACGGCGAATCGACCAAAGCGACGAGCCTTCGTCTGGACGAAGACCTCTGGAAGGAACTCGCCACCGTCGCCAGGGCGGATGAAACGACGATTTCCGAAGTGGTGCGGGAGGCAATCGGCAAACACATCGCCACTCGGGCCAGCGACCCGGAGTTTCAGAAGCAGGTCAAGAAGAAACTCGAAGAGGACCTTGCCACCGTTAAGCGCCTAGCCGAATGGGGGGACGAAATGAGTGCCGGCGGATGATCGCCGGCGTTTCGAGCGGGACGCTGAGAGGACAGCACTCGAGAAATTGGTCTGAGGGGTGGACCGTTTCTGCTTCGAGCGGCGTTTTAGGGGGCGATGCTCGAAGGATTGAACGGATGCCCCACGGATCGAACGACATCTATGCGGACGTTGCCGCCAAACGGAGACAATTCGCCGTCCTCCTGGCGCAACTCCGCGCAGCCGAGCCGCGCTTCGCGGAGGCGTCGATCCTGCTGCCCAATGAGGTTGGCGAGTGGCATGCGGCTGTCTACCTACTGACCGGCTGCGGGCCCGTCTGGGAAAGACTCGGTCCCCCGATAGTTGCTCAGTGTTCGCTTTCGCCCGTTTGTGAAGCGATGGAAAGCGCTCGTCGTCGCTGGACTCACGACCAGCGCGCAGCGATGGAGTGGGCGATGCACTTCTGGAGGCCGGACAAATACCCGGCCAGCTTCCCAGGGGCGTTCGGAGCGTTCATGTTCACTCGCTGGATCGTTGCCGCGCATCTACAGAAGGGCCTCGTTCCGAGGATTCCCATTGGCCGGGGTTGAACCATGTGCCCCACTCGTCCTCGCCGACCTACCCAGCAATTAGCGCCGCGCCGCTCGGTCGTCAAGGGCGCAACGCGCCCGACCCCTTTAGGGGTTGACTGCCGAGCGGCGCTGCGCTTCGCTGGCGAGTAGGTCGGCCAGGTGAAGCTATGGCCAGTAGCCGCCGCACACGCGGGGTTCTGCGCAACGGAGATAGCCGTCAAGGCCGGGAGGGCGACGCACAAAGAAAGTCACTTACGTGTCTTTCTTTCCTTCTTGCGCGGGATGGGGACGAACACACAGTCACGAATCGCGCCAACACACAGTAACAATCACGCTTCAAATGGTTAAAAAGTTTTCTTGACATTACTCATGAAACGTGACTTACTCATTGGTATGGGAGCCAGGGGGGAAATAGTCAAGGGTGTAAAAACCCGCGCCGCGTCCGTCAGGGATGACGGTTCGCCTGCCTCCCCGGCGCATATCGCCCAACCGCGCCGTCGCTCAGGGGATACGGCACTGAACGCGATCAGCTTCAACGTCGGCGATGAGCTGTTCGAGCGGCTCGCCCAACGCGCCGCCGAACTTGTGGCCGCGCAATCGAGCGAGCCCGCTGACGATGGTTGGCTGCGCGGCGCTGAGCGGATCGCCTCCTACATCGACGCTCCGCGCTCCCGCGTCTACGCGCTTGTCTCGGCCAAGCGCATTCCCGTCCACCATGACGGCTCGGCGCTGATCGCCCGTCGCTCGGAGCTTGACAAGTGGCTGCTGCAAGGCGGCGGGCGCAGGCCATGACCGTGCCCCGTCCCCATTGCCTGAGTCCCGCCGCTCTGCGAAGTACTTTCAATCCCGGTCAAGGAGGCGCCGAATGGCAGCGAAGCTAGAGAAAACGAGGTATCCCGGCATCTACAAGCGGGGCTCCCGCTACGTAGTCATTTGGGAACACCGAGGAAAGCAGCACAAGGAATCCTTCCGCACCCTCCCCGAGGCGCGTGAGGCCAAGGGCAAACGCGATTCAGGCGAGAAGCGGCCGAAGTCGCGGATTCGGTTCGGCGAGTACTTCGCCGAATGGATTGAGAACTACGCGGGTCGAACCTCACGCGGGTTTTCGGAGACGACGCGGAAGGAGTACAGGAGGCCGATCGAGGGCCACGCGATCAAACGGTGGAACACCTGGCGAATGAGCGAGGTCGAACCCGCCGACCTCCGCGACCTGTTCGGGCAGATGCGGCGGGAAGGCCACACCACGGCCGCAATCAAGAAGACGCGTGCGGCGCTGTCGGTCATGTTCGCCACGGCGCTTGAGGATGGCATTGTCCAGTCGAACCCGGTCCTCGGCGTTCGCATCCCACCGTCGAGCGGGGATGAGGCTCCGGACGACGACAAAACCAAGGCGCTGACGCGAGCCGAGCTTGCGATCCTCCTAGCCGCGATCCCTAGCGAGTCGCGGCTGTTCTGCACCTTCCTTGCTCACACCGGCCTGCGGATCAGCGAGGCGATTGGGCTGCGCTGGGAACACCTTGACCTCGGCGAGCATCCAATAGTGCGAGTGCGGGAGCAGCTTTACAAAGGCCAGCGCAAGCGCCTCAAGAGCAAGAATGGCAGGCGTGACATTCCCCTCTCTCCCGGCATGGCGCAGCAGCTGCTCAAGTTGCGGCGCGACGAATACCGAGGCCCGGAGTCACCTGTCTTCGCGTCGAAGGCGGGCACTCCTCTTCGGCCCGAAAACGTCTATCGGCGCGCCTTGGCTCCCGCCGCCATCGGGGCTGGCTTCAAGGTCGAGGTGGAGGTCGAGGGCAAGAGGAAGGTGCGCTCGGCTGTCTCCTTTCACACGTTCCGCCACACCTGCGCCAGCCTGCTGTTTGAGGCGGGCCGGAACGTAAAGCAGGTTCAAGCGTGGCTAGGCCACGCCGATCCCGGCTTCACGCTCAAGACGTACATCCACTTGATGGATTCCGGCGTGGGTGACGCTGACTTTCTCGATCAGGCCGTGTCCTGGGAAGCGCAAGAAGCATCTGGCCACCGTGCCGCCATCGCAAGGCGTTAATCCCGATCCCACCGCGCAGATGCACGGACCCACTGACGAGATAGGCCGAGACGAGATCCCCGACTATCAGGAGCGGCCAGCAACGCTGTCGGCGACCTATCTCAGCGAGGCGGTGGAAGCGTTTAGCCTCACCAACGATCCGCCGACGCTGTATGCCTACTTACACGGTCAACGCGATTTGGGCCGGACTGGACGCGCACTAGCGCAGATCGAAGCGGGTCGAATCCGCGTCAAATGCTCAATGCGTGCCGTTCTCTTTGCCGCTCTAGCAGCAGAGAGCTACATCAACGAGTTCCTAGAGGCTCGCTTCTCGCGGCAAGACCGCGAGGCATTGGACCGGCTCCCCACTGTCAGCAAGTATGTCCTCGGCTTCCGAATCGGCTCAACTAAAGACCCATTCAAGCGGGACCGATGGCCAACTCCCGTCCTGAAAGACCTTTTCAAGCTCAGGGATCGTCTGGTACATCCGAAGCCGGGCTTTGGCCCTGAGCCGATGTTAGGCCCTCTCGGTCCCTTTGAGGAACAGCTTGCTAGTCGGCAGGTGGCCGACTACCTGGTCGCTGTTGCCTGCGCTGGGTTCGTGGTCATCAAGGAGACCTATGGTCCCGATCACCTGGACCTTTGGACCGATCTGATCTGGTTCGGCCGCGACGTGATTGACGAATTCGTCTCGGAGGCCGGGACACTGCCGCCGCTCGATGGACCCCCGTCAATCAGTCTTGGACGGCGGCTCCTCGAAGCTCGCTCCGAGCCGAGTGGAGCGTAGCTCGTCTGCGAGGTGGCAAGGGGGTGGCAAGGAGGGACCCAGAAACGGGCGAAAACAATGAGTCGCCTGAATCCCCTTAATTGGCTCTATGATGGGAAAAACCCCGAACAGCCGCAAAACCCCGCAACTCTTGCAGCGGAATCATAATCCGCGTGTCGGGGGTTCGAGTCCCTCCTCCGGCATGGTCTTGCGGTGGGAAACAGCCCTCTAGAACCTCGAGTCCTCGTCCCTGCGCTCCACCTCGTAGGTCTCGGGCAAGCGACCGTCGACCGCCGCGGGGGCTTCGCGCATGCGTTTGAATTCCGCCGCGATCTCGCGGGGGTGGCGGAGCTTGGCGAGCCAGGAGCGCTCCTCGGGGGTGAAGAAGCCCGTCGCGAGCAGGCCGAGTGGGTAGAGCGCCAGTAGCACGGCGCGGCCGACCAGGCCGGTCAGTCCGTCGGTCGGCATCAGTAGCTCGCCGAGCCCGACCAGGATGGCGGCGGTGAGAACGACGCGGGCGAGGCGACCCCACTGGTAGGGGACCGGGAACAGGCGCTGGGTGAAGACATACATCAGCGCCACGACTACCCCGTAGGAGGCGACCAGGGCGATCCCGGCGCCGACGATCTCCAGCGAAGGCACCAGAAGCAGGTTGAGGGCGACGTTGGTGGCAAGCGCGACGGCGGCGGCTGGGAAGTTGAACTCGGTGCGGCCGGTCCTGCCGAGGATCACCACCATCACCATGTAGAGGGCGTAGAGGGTGATCGCGGTGGAGATCAGCCCGACCGCTTCCCAGGAGTCGTAGAACCGCGAATCGGCGAGGACACGGGCGAACCAGCGGCTGAATAGCCACATCCCGGTGACGACGAAGGCGCAGCCGGCGACGAACAGGGTGACGACGGTGGCGTAGGCGCGGCCGGCCTCGTCGTCGTCGCGGATCGAGTAGGCGAGCGGCGGCCAGGCGAGCTGGAAGCCGCGGACCAGCACGTTGACCGCCTGCGAGAACTTGACCGCCACTGAGTAGAGCCCTGCCTCGATGGCCCCGACCGTGCGGAGGATGATCAGCCGGTCGACGAAGTTCAGGAGGTAGAGGCTGACCTCGGCGGGCATCGTCGGTAGGCCGAAGCGCAGGAGCCGGCGCAGCAATGGAGCGTCGACCGCCAAGGTGAGGCGGCGGCGCTGCTCGAAGATCATCCCGAGGGCGAAGACGGCGCCGGTCACGTAGGAGCCGAGGAGGAGGCCTCGCGCCCCCTCGTCGCCCCCCACGACGAGGATGACGGTCAGCCCGATCGTCGCGAGGACGTTGGCGATCGTGGTGACGAAGTAGGCGCGGGCGCGCTCGTCGAGCCGGTAGAGCGTCAACAGGTACTCGAACATCGTCGCCACCCAGAGCCCGCCGATCGCGATCCGCATGAGTTCCGTGGCCTGGTGTTGCTCGGCCGGATGCTGCGGGTCCAACAACGCCTGCGAGAGCGGCCCTGCGAAAGGGAGCGCGATAAGAGCGCCGATCGTCGAGCACCAGATTAGGCCCGAGAAAGTGGCGCCGACGATCCGGTCGGGATCCTCGTCCTCGCGGTAGTAGAAGCGCAAGACTGCCTCGATCAAGCCGAGCCGGACGACGATGCTGGCCGAGACCACGGCGGCGAAGAGGACCTCGGCGTGACCGTAGGCCCCCGGACTGAGGTACCGCGTGTAGAGCGGCAGCAGCGCGACCGCGATCAGCTTCGAGAGAATGCTCGCCGCCGTGTAGGCGGCCCCGGTCGTCGCGAGTCGCCGCAGGTATCCCGTCACGCGAGCAGCCTAGATGGGTGAATGTGATCGTCGCGCGCTGGCCGCCGACCTTGCGGCGATCGAAGCACCGTGGAGCCGCCCAACGGATATGGTCGCTGCGGAAATGCCCGACCATTCAGCCACCGTTCTCGAAGACTGGGGGCAACTCGTCTCCTTCCGGCCGGACCTGGTCTTGCGGCCGGAGAGCATCGACGAGCTGAAAGAGTTGCTGGAGCGGGTCCACCGGGGGGAGGTGGGGAACGGGCGGGTCCGGGTGCCGGGGAGCCTCCACTCGTGTTCGGAGATCGTCGTCAGCGACGCGATCCTCGACACCTCGGGTCTGCCGAAGGCGATCGAGTTCGAGGACGGCCACGCGGCGGTCACGGCGACGGCGAATGTTTCCCTGAGCGACTTCCTCGCCGAGCTCGGGCGGCACGGGAAATCGGTCACGGCGACGGGCGGCACCAACCACCAGACGCTGGCGGGGCTGATCTCGACTGGCACCGCGCCGGCCAGCTCGCGGCACGCGCTCTACGACCTGCTCGAGTGGGCGGAGCTCGTCACCGTCGATTCTTCCGGCCGTGCGGTCGAGCGGCGCATCTCCCGCGGCGATCCCGAGTTCCCGGCGGTCATCTGCTCGCTGGGCCTGCTCGGCGTCATCACCCGCGTCCACTTCCGCCTCGTCGACGAGCTCTTCTTCGACGTAGTGATGAAGGTGGTCCGCCTCGATGAGGTGCTGACCGACCTCGACGCCACCTCTGCCAAGTACGACTTCTGGCGCGTCAACTGGATGCAGAAGAGCGACAAGGCGCTGCTCTGGGCGGCCACCGCGGTGCCGCCTGAGAACTCCAAACCCGACGGCGACTACCCGGAGGAACAGGCCGAGCAGGTGCTCGACTTCGCCTTCCGGGTGATGGACCAGATCGCCGATACCGGGCCGCTGCTGAACCCGGTCCTCGACGCGGTCTTCAACACGCTCGCGCTCACCTACGGCGAGCACCGCTTCACCGGCCCCCTGCGCAACATGCTCCCGGTCGACAGGCGGGCGCCGCTGCGGGTGGCGATGGCCGAGTGGAGCTTCCGCCCGCGGGACCTACACCGGGTGCTGGGCGAGTGCGAAGAGTATTTCGGTGGGCGCGGCTGGCCCAACGTCCCCACCGAGATTGAGCTGACGCGCGTCGACGGCGCCCTGATGTCGGCCTGGAACTGGGAGGACCTGTCCTACGTGGTCAAGTTCAACTGGATGTACCTGACCGAGGTCTGTAAATCGCCCGGCGAGAAGGAGGAAATCCACGCCCACCTGCGGGGGCTGTGGGAGCACCTGCGATCAGCCGGCGTCCCCTTCAAGGCCCACTGGGGGAAGGTCAACTTCATCGACCCCGACTTCGTACGAGACAACCACGACTTCGCGTCCTTCCAGCCCCTCATCTCGCCGATCTTCATCAACGACTACCTGGCGAAGAGGCTGCCCGAATCATGAGCAACGGCGGCGTCCCCTTCCCCGGCCTCTCCGACATCCATGCCCACCCGGCGATGAACGCGTTCTTCTGGGACCGGGATCTGCGCAAGCACTACTTCACCGGCAGCACCTTCAACCCGCTCGCCAGCCTCACCGACTTCAAGATGCTGGAGCGGGGAGACGTGCGGGTCGTCTGGTCCGTCGTCCACGTCCCCGAGGAGAACTACTTCCGCAACCCGGCGATCAAGCTCCTCGCCCGCGTCACCAGGGGCGGCCGCACGATGCTGAAGCTGAACGCGTGGGACTGCGCGCTGCGGATGATCGACGAGATGGAGCGGCAGGTGGGACGGGCGGAGGGCTTCGCGGTCGCTCACTCCAATGCCGAGCTCGACGCGGCGCTCGCCGCCGGGAAGAGGGCGTTCGTCCACACCGTCGAGGGCGGCCACATACTCGACGCCGGCCTCGCCGAGGGCGATATCAAAAGCCGTCTGGGGCGGCTGGAGGAACTGGCCGAGCGGGGTGTCTGCTCGCTGACGATCGCCCACCTCTTCCGCAACGACCTCGCCGGGCACAGCGAGTGCATCCCACCCGAGCAGCACAAGATCCTCTTCTGGCGCCTCGATACGGAAGTCGACGAGTCCCGCGGCCTGACCGAAGCGGGCGAAGCGGTGGTGAACCGGATGGCGAAGCTGCGGATCGTCCCCGACGTCACCCATTGCACTCCGGTCTCACGAAAAAGGATCTACGACCTCGTCGGCGCCAAGATCCCGATCGTCGCCACCCACATCGGGGTACGGACGCTGTACGACATCCCGGTCAACCTCGGCGAGGATGACGTGAAGGCGATCAAAGCCTCCGGCGGCGTCGTGGGAGTGATCTTCATGCCCTACTGGCTGGAAAGCTCTCATCCGGGCCCCGGCCTCGAGGCGATCTGGAACACGATGGAGACGATCAACGGCTGGAGCGGCGGCGAATGGCAGCACGTCGCGATCGGCACTGATTTCGACGGCTTCACCGACCCGCCGGACGACTGCAAGAGCGCCGCCGAGCTGCCGCGGGTCCAGGAGTTGCTCGCGGCCAAAGGACTCTCCCGCGACGAGGTCGAGGCCGTCCTCGGCGGTAACGCGCGGCGCGTGCTGCGAGAGGGCTGGACCTAGACGAGCCCGGCGGAATCGGTCCCGAGGCACTCCTCGAATCCCACCACCGGCAGTCGCAGCACCACAAACCAGCCTCTACCCCGCAACACGTTGGCGGAATGCACCACGCCCGGGGGAACGACGACGGCGCGCGGGGACTCGACCACAGTCGGCTCCGCCCCCTCGGCCAGGACGACGCTGTACACGAGCCCGCCTGGTTCCCCCAGAAGGATGTTTACCTCGATCAGGTCGTTGTGCCGGTGATCGCAGCTGTAGTCACGGTTGCCCACCTCAGATGCCCCTTCGATCCAGTGGGCTGCGATGTGCACTGGCGAGCCGGCCGCGAAGAGACGCAGGATCTCGCCCACATCGCGATACCCGGCATTCGCCTCCTTCAACGACCGCGGCACGAGGTCATACACCCTTCCCGTCTCCCATCCTGAATCTCGGGGGGCGGCGGACGTGCTCTTACTTTCCAAGATGACAGGCTCCAAGACTCCCCCGCTCCCTAAGCCGCCTCCGGCCAGAGCCCGGCACCGGCACCCACCGAGTCCAGCTTCCTGAGCTCGCCGGAATGAATGCCTTCGGTCCGAGTGTCGAACTCGATCTCGCCACTCAACACCGTCTCCTCCACCGATTGCCCAGCCGCGTGTATCAGCTTCGCGTCCTCGTCCTCCTCGAGGATCCTGTTCTTCCAGAGCACGTTTTCCATTAGTCCGTCGACCGCGACGCGCCACTGCCGGTTGCCTTCGTACCAGTCACTGCGCGTAACCAAGACGTTGAGGGTCTGACTGGCGAGCAGCTGGCTCATCAAACTTTCCAACGGCTCGATCTTCACGTGCTCCATCGTGGGGTCGGCAAACCGTGAGGCGTAGGAATCATGGGTATAGGGATAGATCACCAAGGCCCAGTCCACCTGCTTGCTTTTCAGCGCGTGGTGCTGTCCCGCCATCGTCTCGCTCACCAGCAAGTCGAGCCGCTGATCCGAAGGCGTGCGCTCCGACCAGTCGGAGGTCCGCCAGATCTTCGTATCCACACCCAGCTTGCGAAGGGCGGCGGACAGGGTGACCGTAGGAGACATATAGTGGCCGATGACACCAATCGTCCTGCCGCAGAGATCCTCGATGTCGAGCGCCGCGGCGGGGCGTCCATTGCGCCGCCCGACGAAGCGGAAGGGCGGGTGAGTAGAAGAACCGGCCGAGAAGTTCCGGGTCAGAACCTTGAACTTCCCCGGGTGCTTTCTGCGTGCATTTAAGAGCGCGAAGATCGGCGTCTCCATCAGGGGTAGTGTGTCCGCCATCCGCAGCAATTCATCCGGATCGTCGAACTGCTCGATTCCCACGGCCTCGATCTCGAAGTCCCAACCGCTCCCCGGAATCTGTCGCAGCCCCTCATAGAGGGGTTCGAGGACCGCTGGGTAGCCGAGCCGCTGTCGGACTGGCGGGCCCTCCGCCAGTACCTCGGTCATGATCACGACCTCCGCGGGGGGCTTGGCAACGGGATCTGCTCCTGTGTTGGGCGCAGAGGGCAGCTCTGCCCGCGTCGTCCGCGATGGATCGGCATGGCTTTGGCCGGCAGCATCTGCCTCCGCTTCCCGCGGTGGTGGAAAACCCTTTCGCAGCTCGGACTGCATTCTTCTCCCCAGCACTTCGGCGACGCCGTAGGCGACCAGCATGGCCACCGCCAATCCCAGGATTACCGCACTCACGGCGTCTCAGGCTCGAGTCGAGGCGCGGGCTCGGTATCGGCCACCATCCCGGCTTCGTGGGTCAGGACGATGAAGCGACGTGACATCCCTGCTCCAACGGCCACCGCGGCGATGGAAACCACGATTCGGTGCGCGTCGGGTATGTCATGGCCGGCTAGGAGAAACGCGGTGTAGGCGCTCGAACCGATCGCGGTCACCACCACGGACGCGGCCATGTGGAAGTCGTAGTACTGCCAAAACCGGGACTCCGCTCCCGGCTGGAACCTTGCTCCCCGCGGCCGCTCTTCACGGCCCCGCATCAGCTCCTGGCGGAATCCCGCAAAGGTAAGCCACACGCTTACTATGCAAAACACTACGAGGCTGCCGTCGGTGAAGATGATGTGGAGCGGCTCCTCGATCGAAAGGAAGAAGATCGTGCCGGCAATCCACACGTTAATGAGCGAGAGGAGCAGCACGTAGAGGACCCACTGCTTGTCCATCGGGCTCAACATCGACCTTTCAGGGTTCCTCTCCCCCACGATCCGATCCTATCGCCTTAACCACTCAGCAAGCATTCTGGTTACTTCGCCCTTGACGGAGTTGTAGTTGTGGTCGGTGGCGAGGACCGCGCGCTGATTCGTCGGATCGCTCGCGAGGAGCTCCCAAAGTGCGTCCATTTCGCCCGACCGGACCTTCGGATCTTCGGTCGATGAGATGAGGAACACGTTCCTGGCTCCTCTCACCGATTCTCGCAACCTCTTCTCCTCGTCCTCGAGCTCGTCGTAGAAGGCCGAAGAGAGAGCCACCTCACCCTTCACCTGCCCCGAAGGCTGCGCCCACTCCGGCAGTGGGTAGGAGCCGTCTGGGCTCCGCTCGCCTCGCAGCGCGCCAAGGTTCGTGCTCAGTTCGAACGGGGGCGACATCACAGCCAACCGGGCTGGCCTCACCTCAGGGGACGCCGACAGAGCAACGGTCCCGCCGATCGAGCGCCCGACCAAGGCGATCGGTAACTGGTCGTCGACGTGTTCCCGAGTGAACTCGAAGACCCCGACAAGCGCGGCACGCAGGATCGAGAGGCGCTTGTCGACGAGTTCCCCGTCGGCGCTGCCACTGCCGGGATAATCGAAATCGACGACGACGGTGTCCCCACCCTCCATGAACGTCCGCCTGAGGTCGTCGAAGAGAGGCGCGTCCCGGTGGTCGTTCGTAAGCCCGTGGGAGAGGACCACAACCCGCGTTGGGCTAGCACCGCCCGATCGGACCCAAAGCGGGAAGGAGAGCTCCGCCACTTGGAGTCGGGTGCTTGGGGGATCCTCGTTCATCCCGACCCATCCCGCCCTT